>CAZDVQ010000114.1:0-1713 GCA_964508975.1 uncultured Saprospiraceae bacterium | reverse complement strand
ATCATGCTGGAAAGCCAGCAGAGCATGTACTTTTTCATAATACTTATTTTGAAGCAAGTGATTTTGCGTATTTTTCTAATCCTTTACCGATGGCAGATTTTAATATCGTGCTCAATAAACTAGCCACCATGGGGTATTTTGAACCCATTTCGATGGTGTAATGTATGGCCGACTGGTTGTTGGGCAAACTACTAAACCGCATCCTGCCATAATGATGGTGTAGTGGTGTGCCCTTACTGATTTGATACTCAATAAAGTCAGGTTTTTTAGACGCTCGTATGGTTTCCTCAAACGGTGCAAAAGGCAGTTTAATCAAACGCACGGAACCAATACCGTTGATATTATCAGGGTCAGTGCTATCCTTAATGCGTTGAAGGTTTTGACCAATCATGCGGCCAAAGCTGGCATGATCGTTAAAGGCTTCCCAAATTTGCTCTACCGGCGCGGGGAATGTTTGCTCAATGGTTATGGTGTGGATTTTCATGCTAGTTGTATTTCTAAGACTTCAAAGTTAAACTCATTTACCCAGAATTAGCTCCTTCACCTTGGCCATTTCTAGGTCGCGGCGTTTTAGCTTGTCGTCAAGGCTGTAAGGGGTAGGGTAGTGCGGCATCACGCCTCTGCCCTGGTCTTCATTTTTAAAGTTGTGGTGCAAATGGTACACGTTTAACAGAACCCTCAACTTGGTGTTGGGCAGTTGGATCATACCGCCCGACATACCTCGGCAACCATGTTCCCCACCACCGGTTTCCTCGCCGATTAAAATTGCATTTGTCTTGTGCTTAAGGTGCGCCGAAGTATAACTCGACATAGAAAATGTTCCCCCGTTTGTCAAAACATACACTTGGCCCTTAAACCTGTTTTTACCCTTGCGGAAGAAAGGAAAATAGTGGTTCCAGCCCGCTTTAGTTGGGAATTGAAATGGATTGAGCATGAACATAAGTGGGGTAATTTTCGAGAAAAAACCTGCCTTGAACCTCGGGTTAAACGCGGTAAGATTCGGCTTACGCGAAATCCTCATGCCTCGGATTGGGGCCTTGGTCAGGTACGATAATAATGCACTCCCATTTGAAAATTGCCCCCCCCCGTTATCCCGGAGATCAATGACCAAGTGTTCTACTTTTTCTTTGCGGATATACTTGAACACCTTTTTGAAGGTACGCTTTTGCTTTGGCCCTGTAAAAGAGTTGATATCGAGCCGTACGGCGTTGTCAGCAAAATCAAGCTTATGCAAGGCAATTTTAGGATTCTGAATAACGATGTTGCTTGAATCTGGCCGAGGTACTTTGTACAAGCGCATACTATCATTCTTCTCGATAGCGGCAACAGTATAAGTCTGTTTTCGCCCTTCCAAGCTTTCCAGCTCAAGCGCAAAATTCATTTGTTGGCCATAGAGGAAGTAATAGAAAACGATGAAATTCCGGTTGATAGAAAAGTCCTTAAACGTGTTGTTGTAGCCATCACTCACGGCGATGTCAAGCATTTGCAGGTATATCTGCTGGCCAGGTACGCCGTTTATAGAGATGATTCTAGCGCCTATGGGCAAGCTGTCCTGGCTACGTACATTAAAAACATAGAGTTGGCTATCCACTACCCAAGCATCGATGGGCAAGATTTTGGGTTTGAGCTTGGCGTCAAAATCCTTTGGGTTTAAAACCCCCATGTGGCCACAACCTACCTTGTTTATGGCGCGTCGTAAAGTTGTTCTAAACT
>CAZDVQ010000113.1:0-1831 GCA_964508975.1 uncultured Saprospiraceae bacterium | reverse complement strand
TGGCAAAGTTTACTTCTACATGCGTCTATTGGAGACCCAGGCTGGTTTCCCCGAGTATGTGCAAGATTATATCGGTAAGCAATCTGCCATACCGGGTGCAGGCTACTGGAAACGATATGACAGCCGCCTCACCGACAACAACAACGATGGCTACGACTACTTCCAAGGCCAAGGTTTAATTGGCTTTAACGTGACCAAACACGTTGGCGTACAGTTTGGGCACGGCCGTAACTTTATCGGCGATGGCCACCGCTCGTTGTTCCTGTCTGACTTTTCAAACGATTACTTCTACCTCAAGCTCAACACTAAAGTCTGGAAATTCCACTACCAGAACTTATTTGCTGAATTAACGCAAGACTACATCCGTGGCGGCGATAAATTATTGCCCAAAAAGTACTTGGCAGCCCACTACCTCAGTTTCGATATCTTGAAAAACTTGAACGTGGGTTTATTTGAAGGCGTCATGTTTAGTCGCGACAATGGCTTTGAGCTGCAATACCTCAACCCCTTGATTTTTTACCGCACGGTCGAACACCAGCTGGGCAGCCCAGATAACGTTATCCTGGGTGCTAGCGTAAAGTATAACTTCTTGAAGCGTTTCCAGGTATACGGTCAGTTTGTACTCGACGAATTCAGTTTCAAAGAGGCTTTTGCCGGTACAGGCTGGTGGGCCAACAAGTACGGCATCCAAGCCGGCGTGAAATATATTGATGCTTTTGGCCTCGACCATCTCGACCTGCAAGTAGAGTTCAACAGCGTGCGCCCGTACACTTACACCCACCGCGACTCTAGCGCCAACTACACGCACTACAACCAAGCCCTGGCCCACCCGCTGGGTGCAAATTTCAACGAGGTGATTGCCAAGGTACGTTACCAGCCAATACCATCCTTGACCCTCAATGCCCAGCTTAACTTTGCCAAACAAGGCCTTGACACACTCGATAGCCATTGGGGGAGTAATATCCATATCCCATCATCATACCGCGAGCAAGATTTTGACAACAGCATTGCCCAAGGCGTATCGGCCAACACCATCTGGGCAGGCCTCAACGCCAGCTGGCAGTTCAAGCACAACATGTTTGTAGACGCCAACTTCGTGTATCGCAAACGCGACGCAGCCCTCGACGTGCTAGACCGCAACGATATGATTATCAGCCTGGGGCTCCGCCTCAATATTGCCAACCGCTTGAATGATTTCTAGCCATGAAAAAAATGAACTTCCCTTCGGCACACACCGTATTGCTCATCGTGGCGGCGCTTGTTGCATTATTGACCTGGTTGGTACCTGCCGGCAAATACGCCACCTTAGCCTATTCAGACGATAGCAAGGTGTTTACGGTCAACGAACCCGATACGAGCTACAGCATGCCAGCCACACAGGCCACGCTAGATCAGTTCGGGATTAAAATAGCCCTGGAGAAGTTCACCAATGGCGACATATACAAACCCGTGGGTATCCCGGGCAAGTATTTCAAACAAGATAGCCATCCACAAGGTATCGTGGCTTTTATTCAATCACCACTAGAGGGTATCATGCAGGCCATCGACGTGATATTGTTCGTACTTATTTTGGGTGGGTTTATCGGCGTGGTACACCATACGGGTGCATTTGATGCCGGTGTAGCTTGGTTGGCTGTACGTTTAAAAGGCCGCGAAAAACTGCTCATCATCCTCATTACCTCCTTGATTGCTTTGGGTGGTACAACCTTCGGTTTAGCCGAAGAAACCATCGCGTTTTACCCCATCCTGATACCCGTTTTCCTAGCGGCTGGCTACGATGCCATGGTGGGTTTGGCCGCCATTTACCTAGGTTCTTGCGTCGGCACGATGG
>CAZDVQ010000112.1:0-2422 GCA_964508975.1 uncultured Saprospiraceae bacterium | reverse complement strand
TATAGTACAAACCACAAGTACTGTGCGTGATTTAACGCTTAATGGCATTGCGCGCAAGGGTTCTGAGTTTGCAGGCAAAAAAGGTACGGCTACCGTTCCGTGGCGATTCCTGTACCATAAATGCTCTAACGGCTTGCCGCCACGGGTTTTCTGTTGTCGCCCCGAACCCCGGGTTGCGCTTCGCTGACCCGGGGCTACCAAAAGGGGCTGCCCTACGGGCAGCATCAAAAGATGTGTCCTAATCATAACCTTTTCAAGAAGAGGTGGATGTGCTAATTGGGGATTTACACCCTGTAGCGCAGACGGGGTGATTATAAAACCCTGAAAAATTAACGCTTAATGGCATTGACCAAGCGCACCATTCAACTAATAAATAGAAATTTCAGGGAGTTTTTTAGAGTTTAATGTGTAATTCAAAAAAACTAATGAGGGATAATAATCCATTGTTTTCCCAAAGCTTTGATTCAAAAAAGTCAACTCGTCCTTCAATTCGTCAAATGCATTTAGTTTTTGATGAAGTCCATTCCAATAAAATTCAAAATCTTCATTGGATTTAACCTCATAAAGTTTAGTGATTTCATAGTTACAATCTGGATAGGCTTGCTCAACAGAAGGTCGCTTTTTAACCGTGATTCGACTTCGCCCGACTATCTTTAATTTTGAAAAATCAGAATCAATATCAATGGGTTCATTTTTTACTAAAACATATTTAGTTTCGACTGGAATCAAAACCAACTCTCCTCTTTCAGGATAATTTAACTTAATAAGTTTTTTTAAGTTACTTACGCCTTCCCAAATTAGATGTATGTAATCAACAACAAGGTAGTGGTACCGTTCATGCTCTACTTTTCTTTCCAAAGCATATTTTAAATTTTCGGATGTAAACATAGGTTCACAAGCTATTGGTTTTAATTGTTCTTCAACATAATCTATAAGATTAGCAAATCTTCCAGTTGAGATTAAAGATTCGCACACCTGCAACACCCTCGTGTTGAATTTGTGTAAAATGATACCAATATCGTGCAGTACCTCCGCTAAGTACTGTTGTACAAAACGCTGATGTCTAGCTTTGATATTATCAACAAGGTGTAGCTCCCATTCTTGTTTATAATTCGTTTCGCGGCGGTAACGGATATACGAAATAGCTGGCTGAGCACTATTGGCTGGCCGGTAAAAACTGGAGGACACAAATTTTCGGGTATGCACATCACGCCGTATGGGGTGCCCCACAAACTCGTTGCGTAAGTTACGGTTTATTGCGTAGTTTTTGTCCGACTTCAACTTGGCCTTGTTGCTCTTGCATTTAAATATAAACAAGAGTTCCTCCACCAAATCCTGCTGGATATAAATGGCTTGTAAAAAGCTCATGGCATGCGCAAAATCGTATTGGAGTGGTTGTGCATCAATAAGCGCTTGGGTATCTTTGAAAAACTGCATGATTTCGGCCATGTAGTTCGACTGTACATCTGGCCCAAAGTGTATCTGCTTGTTGCAGCCTTTGAATTCCAAGAAAAACACCTCCCAGGTGCTCTGTATTTGTGCTAGTTGTTGGCTTATCATGCTGCAAAGATAATGGCCAAGCCTATTAAACCGAAGCTTTGTTTTATCTTTGCCGAGTTAGATTATTTAATGTATCCGTATACAGAACTGGTTGCATTCCAACTTCTGATACTCCCTTGGTATGAATGTAAAGCAAATACTCCCCTTCGTAAATACTATCATTTGCAGCATAGAATTACTATTCAGCATTTGGGCATACTACCCCTATGTTGTTGGTATAAAAAACAGTGAATTCGACCAGTTCGTCATGATTTTGACATTGCCTGTAATGTCATTTTTTGCTATTTATTATCTTGCTATGTTGTTCTTTTCCACTAGGCAAGTTCACCGGATTATCCTGGGCATACCAATCAAGGACAAGTTTGCAGTATATCGCATTACGGCTTTCGTTTGGACTCCAATCGCAATAGTAATCTTGTTGTATTTATTTGAATAATGGCTCAAAAGGACTATTAAAAAGACTAGCGTAATACCGCGAAGCGGTCAAAGCTGTCAGCGATGGGTGAGGGAGTGCTGTAGGCACGACCGGAACCCATCGAAAAGCACCAGAAATGATTGAGCCCTGGAAGGGCGATACAAGCAACTGTGTATTTGCATATTATGTCGTCCTTTCAGGACTCAATGTCTAACCGCATCTCTCGATGGGTTCCGGTCGTGCCTTCTGCACTCCCTCACCCATCGCTAAGATATGTTGCCGCTTCGCGGCATATTTAGGTTGTGTAAAACTATCTGTCCTTGACATGTTCACAACTCTACGACACGCGACAATTTATCGTTCTCTACCGGGCAGTTGATAAGATAGCTCACATCAGCACATCAGCACATCAGCACATCAGCACATCAGCACATCAGCACATCAGCA
>CAZDVQ010000111.1:0-2727 GCA_964508975.1 uncultured Saprospiraceae bacterium | reverse complement strand
CCCCTTTGGGGCTCATTTTGTGCCGTGCTAAAGATGTGTCCTAATCGTAGCCTTTGCATGGAGGGGAGTCTAGGTCTTGTTTTATATTGCTGATAATCAATTGAATATAAGATAAGCTAAATTCCCCTCCATGCAAAGGAGGGGTGGATGCAAGCGGAACGCAAAGCGTGTAGCACAGCAGACGGGGTGGTAAAAAAATGCGAAAGCATTTACCTAGAACCAATCAATCCTGCACTGCGCAGCGCCCCAATAAAAAAAGCACCCCGAGAGGTGCTTCAATGAACTAAGAACAAGGATTTTTAACGTTTGCCCATGAGCTGCTTATCGAGCTTGGCTTCTTCCATGATGATTTTAGAAATAATCTCATACATGATTTCGGTTGTACCGCCGCCGATGGAGAAGAGGCGCATGTCGCGGTATACGCGGGCCACGCCATAGTCTTCGATAAACCCAGCACCACCGTGGATTTGAATAGCATCGTAGATGATTTCTTGAATTTCCTCACCGACAAAAGCCTTGGCCATGGAGATGATTTCAACAGCAGCGGGGCCTTTTTCGAGGAAGTCGTCCATGGCTTGGTATGAAAGTGCCTTACAAGCCTCCAACTTGGTGGCCATTTTGGCCAATTTGTGGCGGATGACCTGGAATTTACCGATGCTACGGCCAAACGCCTCGCGTTCCATGGCGTATTTCAGGGCCTTACGATAAGTGAACTCGGCTGCGTAAACGCCGCCTAGCGCACCCACGAGACGCTCTTCTTGGAAGTTGTTCATAATGTAGTAGAAACCCATGTGCGGCTCGCCAATTACCGCTGATTTAGGCACAATACAATTATCAAAATACAACTCGGCAGTATCTGAAGTGTGCATGCCCAACTTGTTGACGATGGGGTTTGTACTAAAGCCCGCTGTATTGGTATCGAACAAGAATAGGGTCATGTCGTAACCTTCGCCTTCGCGTGCGGCCAGCAGGATAAAGTCGGCGATATTACCGTTGGTGATGTAGGTTTTAGAGCCGTTGATTACATAGTGGTCGCCCATATCCTTGGCTGTGGTGCGGATACCGCCCACGTCTGAACCAGCGCTAGGCTCGGTAACACCAAGCGCACCGATTAATTCGCCTTTGATGGCCGGAACCAGGTAGCGTTGTTTTTGCTCCTCGGTACCAACCGCCTTGAGCATGGGCAAAGGCAGGTAAGTATGGGCAAAGAGCGACATTTGCAAGCCGCCTACATTGGCAAAGGCTAACTCGCGGGCAATGGTGGCCGCAGCCCAAAGATCCATGCCGCTACCGCCGTATTCCTCGGGGAAGGTTGCACCGATAAAACCCATGGCACCCCATTTCTGGAAGATCTCCTTGGGGCAATGATTGTTCTTTTCCCACTCGTCGGCAAAGGGGGCTATTTCACGTTGAATAAACTCGCGCACGGATTGGGCGAGGAGCTCGTGTTCTGCTGTAAATCGTGCCATTGTTGACGTTAATTGATGAGGGTTGATTTTTTTAAGGCTTGGTGGTAACGTTTTCAGCTTATTCGACATTTATTCTCGTTAACCACGCCAAAAGTAAGTAAACTATTTTTACTAAAAAAGTTTAGCCATGAAGAAATTATTGTTTTCCGCAGCATTTATATTATCACTGGGATTTTTCACGAATACTAGTGCACAATCTATCGTAGAATCATATCCTGTTCAAGCCAAGGCCGAATCATATATTCCTTTCGAGACCCTCGTTAAACAGTTGAATAACGACCCTAACCTTCAATTACAAGTATACGCTCAAGCACAGTTCGATTTGCTCCTCCAGCATGGTATTGATGCCAAGCGCATCGACTTGATCCCTGGCGATAAAGCCCTCATTCAGCTTATCCGCCTTACGGATGAAAATAACTGGGTATCGCGCTCGCGATACTAAATTTTAAGAGAGCAGAGGGCTGAGAGCAGAGTATTTTGTTCTGCTCTCTGCTCTCCGCCCTCATATCTCCACTCTGCTCTCTGCACTCTGATCTCAAATCTAAAATCAGCTTTTTTAGCTGATTTTCCTGCCGTTCTCCGCAGGTTTGTCCGGGCGTAAAAGTATAACGCCATCTTTATCCAAAATGCCCAGTACAAGTACCTCGCTTATCATGTTGGCGATCTGTTTGGGCGGAAAATTAACCACGGCCAATATCTGGCTGCCAATCAAGCCCTCCGCTTCATACAACTGGGTAATCTGCGCACTCGATTTTTTGATACCCAATTCAGGCCCAAAATCAATCTCTAGCTTGATGGCGGGTTTTCTAGCCTCTGCAAATGTTTCTGCTTTCAGCACAGTGCCCACACGAATATCTACGGCTTCAAATTCGGCCCAAGTTAACATAGCATTATAGTTTTTTCCAGCGCAAACGCACCGAGTTTCCAATAACGATCAAATCGGAGCAGGCCATAAATAAAGCCCCCCACATAGGGTTCAACATGCCCGACATGGCCACGGGAATGGCTACCACGTTATATGCAAAGGCCCAGAATAGGTTTTGCTGAATCGTCAACAAAGTCGCTTTACTAATTTTTAAAGCATCGAGCAAGCTGCTCAGCTTGTCATTCAACAATACAATCTGCGCCGACTGTATCGCCACCGGCGATGCATTACCCAAGGAGATACCGATGTTGGCCTTGGCCAGCGCAGGAGCATCATTGATACCATCACCCACCATGGCAGTAGGCGCGTTGGCGCTCCAATCCGCTATTTTAG
>CAZDVQ010000110.1:0-2936 GCA_964508975.1 uncultured Saprospiraceae bacterium | reverse complement strand
GCGAGTCATACTTGGTGGTGATTGAAAGTGCCAATTCCAGCGATACTACCGGCTACAGCAACTATTCTAAATGGATGGTGCATAAGCTAGTCCTTGGCTCAAAATAAAACTAAGCCCTACACAGCTGAATAAATGCACGCTAAATCACTTCATCGTCGCAATACAGAGATTGGTCGAATAGGCATAAAGCTATATCTAATAGCCCTATAATATCTTTACATAAGGCATATTTTACAGGCCATAACCTTAAAATACTGCATATGAAAAAGAAAGCGTACACCTTTATCTGCTGGCTTTTGTGCCTTAATGCCACCTTTGCCCAAACCGATTACACCCTTACCGGCAAGGTAAGCGCCAATAGCGCTGGCCTTGATCTTGCTACCGTTGCCTTGCTTCTACCCGACTCTAGTCTTGTACTAGGCACCTACACGGAAAGTGACGGCAGCTTTAACTTAACTCCTGTAAAGTCAGGCGATTATTTGATGCGCACAAGTTTTTTAGGCTATGAGAGTGCTTTCAACAACATCACCGTTTCGGGGAATGCCATGAATATTACTTTACCTGAAATTAAACTCCAGGCCGCAACTGGAAACATTAATTTGGTTACCGTTACGGCCAAAATCCCCTTCATTGAACGGAAAAATGACAGAATCATCGTCAATCCAGATGCATTGGCTTCCAACACGGGTACCACCGTCCTCGAAGCGCTTGAAAAAACACCCGGCGTTAGTGTTGACCCCAATGGCGATATAAAACTAAAGGGGCGCTCTGGTGTGCTCGTTCTAATTGACGACAAACCTACCTACATGAGCGGTACGGAATTGCAAAATTATTTAAACGCTATGCCCACCAGCAATGTGAAGCATATTGAGCTCATGACCAACCCTCCTGCTAAATACGATGCAGCCGGCAGTGCTGGTATCATCAATATCGTAACCAAACGCAGCAAGGTGGCTGGCTTCATGGGCGGATTCAACTTGAGTGCAAACCAAGGCAAATATACCAGAAGCAACAATAGCTTTAACCTATCCCTTAACCACTCGAAGTTTAGCGTGCACAGCAACATTAATGCTGGCATACGCAATGGCTTTCAAGATTTGTACATTTATAGGTATTACAAAGATGCCAATGATGCATTAAGTTCATCTTTTGAGCAGAACTCTTACATACAGCCAAAATCACAGTCGATCAGTGCACAAGTGAGTTTTGACTATTACCTCAGCGACAAAGCCACTATTGGCACATCGGTCAAAGGCTTGTTTAACCCCAGTCAAGTCAGTACCGACAATACGGCCTATGTCAAAGATGCCGCATCGCAAATTGCACAAAGGGTTGTGGCCGATAATAACCAAAACGGTAGCTTCAACAACGGTACCTTTAACTTGAATTACCGACAAATTCTAGACTCGTTGGGAAGTAAGCTAGTTGTTGACGCCGACTATGTTTTGTACCGTGCCGATGAATTACAAGATTATAAGAACTACGTTTATACACCAAACGATAGCTTGATTTACCAAGATCAAATCAATGGGCAAACCCCTTCAGATATTCGTATTTACGCCCTGAAAGCAGACTATTCAAAGCCCTTTGCTTTTGGGGGCAGCTTAGAGGCAGGGCTAAAATCGGCCTTTACACAAACCGACAACCAAGCTATTTATAGTAATACGCTGAATGGCATAACGACACCCAACTACGATTTGAGCAACCGTTTCAAATACGCTGAGTGGATACATGCCGCTTACCTCAACTATGCACAGAGCTTTGGTCGTTTTGATGTACAGCTAGGCCTGCGAGCCGAGCACACCCGCATGGATGGCAATCAACTTGGGAATCCAATACGGCAGGATTCAAGCTTCCAACGTAACTATACCAATGTTTTCCCGACGCTGTATACCACTTGGCGCATGGACAGCCTTGGGAAGCACAGCATGTCGTTTTCTTACGGGCGACGCATCGACCGGCCGATATTTGAAAACTTAAACCCGTTTATCAGCCCATTAGACAAGTTTACCTTTTATGCCGGGAACCCTAATTTATTGCCTACTTATTCCAACAGTTTTACCTTGTCGTATGCCTACGGTAGCATCATCAGCGCCGATTTAAGCTATTCTAAAACCAAAAACGTAATAGCAGAAACCCTAGAAATTAGGGACAGCGTATATTATTTTAGCCGACCTGGAAACCTGGCAAACAACGATGTGATTAACCTATCGGTAAATGCCAACATCCCGATTGCTAAATGGTATACCTTAAATATTTATGCTGAAGCCGGCAATATGGCTTACCAAAGCCCATTGTACACGCAACAACTCAATGCCAGTGGCAATTACGCCATCATTGTGGCAACCAATATGTTCCAGTTGGGCAAGGGCTGGAGCGGTGACATCAGGGCTGACTTCCAAAGCGGAATGGTTTACGCACAGCTATTTTTGAAAAAAGTAGCCACCTTAAACTTTGGTATCCAAAAGAAGCTTTTCAAAGATAAAGCTACTATCAAACTATCGGTTAACGATGTGTTGTACTCGCGTAAGGTTAACGGTATCATCAACAACTTGGCGCAAACCGATGCCAGTTGGCATAGCCGTTTCGACAGCCGATTTGTGGCCCTAAGCTTCTCCATGCGCTTTGGCAAAGGCGCCAACACCAAACCTAAACACATCGGTACAGGTTCGGAAAGCGAGCAAAACAGGGTAAAAAGTTAAACTTGGCTGGCCGAATACTTTCGTGGTATGTAATATGCTTTGCTTAGCATTTTTTGGGTTTGGGCGCTGCGCCGCCTCTCGGCGTCGCCGGCGTGCTCCGGGGTTCGCTAATCGCTCCGTGCTACGCACCAGCGCCTTCGGCGCTGCCCTACGCATGCCTAGCGCGTAAAGCCATTAAACGTTAATTTTTCAGGGTTTTATAACCACCCCGTCTGCGTTACAGGGTGTAAAACA
>CAZDVQ010000109.1:0-3413 GCA_964508975.1 uncultured Saprospiraceae bacterium | reverse complement strand
CGCAGACGGGGTGGTTATAAAACCCTGAAAAATTAACGCTTAATGGCATTCCGCGTGAGGTGCCTGGAGCAGCGCCGCAACGCGGCGAGCCCGAAGGGCCGAGCGAACAGCGAGTGCGGAAGGGACCGACCCTCGCGTGTAGGGGTGTATGGCAATACGCCCTACACGCGAGGGGCACGCCCAAAAATACTTAAAAGGAAAATTAGACTAATTGCATTAAATTATAGCCGCGATGCCAAAATAAAAATATACCTTTGCAGTTAAGAAAACCTAATCATTCATTTAACTAAATTTCAACAATGAAAGCTGTAAAATTCTTAGCTCTTCTTCTTGCTGTTGTTTTCGTAACTAGCAGCTGTGGTAAAAAATCTGAAGCAGAAGCAACTGCTGCTAAATTCTGCAAGTGTGGTGCGCCAATGCTTGAGATGAAAAAGAAAATGGACACTGCCTCTGACGAAGAGAAAATGGCCCTTGCTGGCGAAGCTATGAAAGCTGCCGGTGAAATGATGGAGTGTATGGGTGGCGAAGAAGCCCTCAAAAAACTCGAAGAAGGCAAAACTGAAGAACAAAAGAAAAAATTCGAAGAAGACATGAAAGCTGCTATGGAAAAACAATGTCCAGAGTTGGCTAAAGAAATGGGCATGTAATTCCCAAGTCTTTCGAGATTTTCTACAAAGCCACCTAGCAGGTTACTGTTTGGTGGCTTTTTTCATGTATATTTTTAATTTAATCCAATGAAATTCATATCAAAAATAAGCTTGGCCCTCGCTTTTTTATGTTTAACGCTAGCAGCGCAAGCCCAACAGCCTACTCGTTTTGAAGCAGACGGCAAATACGGTTTTAAAAACGAGAAAGGTAAGGTAGTGGTAAAACCAAGCTACAAAATTGCCTTTCCTTTCCGCGAGGACGGTCGTGCCCTAGTTAAAGCCGAAAACGGCAAATATGGCTACATCAACAAGAAAGGCAAGTTTGTGGTTAAAGCAACTATGGATGAAGCCGATGCCGTGGCTGGTTTATTTTGCGAGTGCGCTCAACCACTTGTGGCCGTTAAAGATAAAATGGATGCCGCATCTGACGAGGAGAAAGCGAACTATGCCGAGGAAGCCATGGAAGTAGTAGCTGGCATGATGGAATGTATGGGCGGCGAAGACATGATGGCGCGTATCGACGCAGAAATGTCGGAAGAAGAAAAGGAAAACTTTTCTGGTGCCATGACTGAATCTATGCGTAAACAATGCCCCGACCTGACCAAGACACTGGAAATGGAATAAGCCTTAGCGCATTTATATAAAAAAGCCACCCAGCAGGAAACTATTGGGTGGCTTTTTTAGTACCTTCATACAGCAAACTTATTAAGGTGTTTTTGCGTTTTAGAGTATGTTTGGATTTCGGGTTTCGAGGGAAAAACGAGCTATTTTTTGATGAGGTTGCTTTAAAAAATGGGCGCATAGTGGGGCTACGTAACTATTTTTTAAAGCAAAAATCATCGAAAAAGAGCTGTTTTTCGCCGGAAGCTAAAGTCCAAACATACTCTTAGCCTTTGTACATCAAGCCATTGCCATGCGAAAACTCATACTTTTGCTCCTGCTGTTATCCAGCGTTCAAATTGCCTATGCCTGCGACGAGTGTGGCTATTACACCGCTGCGGCTTGGCCCGTATGGCTTAGCGAGCCGGGTAAAAACACCTTGAGCCTGCGCTGGTATCGCAGGCCGTTTAAGGCACGGTTGCCGGAATCACAGCTGAATCCCAACGGTGGTAAATCGCCGTATGATAATATCCAAAACCTGGAGTTAAACGGCAATTTTCTCATCTGGAAAGGCATCGGGGCCGAGTTTGCCGTGCCCCTATACTTTTACACCCATGCTGCCGATGTTGATATTCCCAACCTGACGGGCTTTGGCGATAGCCGTTTGTACCTCCACTACAACATACTGGATGGCAGCAAGTTAACAGACCAAAAAATGTTCAACGACCTGCGTTTGGGCATAGGAATCAAGCTGCCCACGGGCCTAAACTCGCCTGCCGAGCACGACGATAAAAGCGAGTTGCCCCACGTACAAACGGGTACGGGCACCAGCGGTTTGTTGCTCTCGGGCCGTTACATCGGGGGCTGGAACAACGTTATTTTCGCGGCGCAGGCCGAGTACCAGATGAACTACCAAGACAAGGAAGGTTGCCGCTCGGGTAATCGGCTCATCGCCGGATTCAGGGCTGGCTATAAATTTAGCCACAACAAGTTTTACGTAAAACCTATGCTGGGCTGGCTGTACGAAAAAGGCACTGCTGACCAGTATCTCGGCTCGGATATCGCCAACACGGCCTGGCGCAAAAACGCGCTGGTGAGTAGCCTGGAGCTGGCCTACAGTCCTTTCATGTTGCAGCTCAACTACAATTACAACTTCAACGAGGCTAATCCGGTGCGTTTCACCGAGGCAAGTCCAAGGTTCGAAGCATCGTTGAATTATATGTTTTAGGTTTTATTTATTTGGGCGCTGCGCCCGCCAGTTGGCGGTCGCCGCTACGCTTCGCGGCTCGCTATTCGCTCGGCCCCTGCGGGTCTGGCGCTACGCGCCACCGCTTCGCATCGCTAGCGCAAAGCAAACTTGTTTTTTCTAATCACTGAGTAAAGACACCATAAATTAAGTTTAAAATGCGATTATATACAATTTTGTTGCTTTTAAGTGTACTTGTCGTAAATGCACAATCACAGTCATCTAGGCTAGATCTTAGGTTTGGTGTTGGGTCATCATTCCTTGGTACAGGGGATATGCAAACAATCATGTTCGAAAACGAGCTTAATTTTAGAATAAATGACTACTTGACTATTGGGCAAGGTTTGGCGTATGCCAAAAGCGATTTTGGCGTATATGAACAGGCTAGCTTTATCCAAATTAATTCATTACTGCTAGTTTCACCATTTAGCAATGTTTACAAAAATGATTTCCGGATCGGAACCGGGTTAAGCTTATATAGCGTGTCTGATTTAACCAGAACCTCTTCCCAATTAAATTCAGGGTTTGATGTGAATCGGAGAAATTCATATGGATTAAATCTTGTAATAGAAAACTCTTATGCCGTTACGGAGCATTTCCTTGTTGGGATAAAGGCCTTTATTCAGCCTTACATAAACGGAGATATCAACTCTGGCATTTTGCTAAAAGTAGGATTTAGAATGCCATCAAAATAACCAATATACTAAAGATTTACTCCATTATTGTATCATATTTCTCGGGCGAAATATTCAATATGGCCAATATAGAGTCCTGGGTAAAACCCTGTGCTTGCATGCCAAGAATTGCTGTACGTAGTAATGCATTGGCCTCGTTAGCTTTCAGTTCCGCCTCGTTGGCCTTGAGTTCCGCCTCGTTGGCCTTGAGCTCCGCCTCGTTGGCCTTGAGCTCCGCCTCGTTGG
>CAZDVQ010000108.1:0-4188 GCA_964508975.1 uncultured Saprospiraceae bacterium | reverse complement strand
TAAGGTATCGGCTTGCTTGATGTAGCAGGAGCGCAAAATCCTATCCCACGACCATTTTTGGTTCAACGGGCGCTCTGATTTTGGCAAGTCGGCCACAGGGATAATTTCTTTGTCCAAGAAACCTTCCTGCTGTAAGAAAATACCTTTGCTTTCGTCGGCAGGGTAATGCATACGGGCCACAATATCTTTCCAGCGAGCCGTTTCGGTAGCTTCGTCAAATTGAATGCGCTCCAACAAGCTGCTGAGTTTAGCAGCATCTTTGCCCCGTACATAATCCAAGGCTTCTTGCGCATATTGCATACACCAGCTCGCGATAAAGTTGGTGTACCAGTTGTTGTTCACGTTGTTCTCGTACTCGTTCGGGCCCGTCACGCCAAGCATCACGTATTGTTGCTTCGCCTCGGAGAAGTTAACCCGTTGCGACCAGAACCTTGCAATGGCCACCAACACTTCTAGGCCGTAATCCACCAGGTAATCTTTATCGCCAGTGTAGTTGATATAATCGTAAATGGCGTATGCAATGGCCCCGTTGCGGTGGATTTCCTCAAAGGTAATTTCCCATTCGTTGTGGCATTCTTCACCGTTCATGGTAACCATCGGGTACAAGGCGGCACCATTTTTAAAGCCTAGTTTCTCGGCATTTTCAATGGCCTTGCCCAACTGTTTGTAGCGGTAACGCAAAAGGTTGCGGGCCACGTCCGAGTCGGCAGTAGCCAAGTAGAATGGCAAGCAGTACGCTTCTGTATCCCAGTAGGTTGAGCCGCCGTATTTCTCGCCGGTAAAACCTTTCGGACCGATATTCAGGCGTTCGTCTTCGCCGGTATAAGTCTGGTTCAACTGGAAAATATTAAAGCGGATACCTTGTTGAGCGGCCACGTCGCCTTCAATTTTAATATCGCTTTCGCTCCACTTGGTCGCCCAGGCTTCTGCTTGTTCGGCCACTAATTGATCAAAACCTTTTTGGTAGGCAGCAGCCACGGTTTCCGCGCAGCGCTCCATCAAAGTTGCACGCTCGTGGTTCAAGTCCGATACCACGGCGGCATATTTGTAAATCACGGTTTCTTTGCCTTTGGTACCCAATACCGATACCGCGTTGGCCACATATTTATCGCGCTCCAAGGGTTTTGCCTCGAAATAAGCTTTCACGCCATTCTGCACAATGGTAAATTTCATACCCGTACACACGTGGAAATCCGTCTTGCGGGTGCGCGCGGTGATGTACGCCTTGCGCGACTCGCAGTGGCGGCTCACTTCTTCCCAAAACTTCTCGCCGTAGTTGCTATCCTGGTTGCTCACGTCGTAATCCACGTAAGGCTGAATCAAGATACGGCCATCAAAGTTCAATGGTGTAATGCTGTAACGGATAGCGCCAACCTCGTCAGAAACGATACTACAAATACGTTTCGAGTGGATGGCCACTTCTTTCCCTGAACGCAATTTGGCTTTGAAACTACGCTCCAAATAACCCTCGCGCATGTTCAAAATACGGGTAAAGTCACGTACCTCGGCGGTAGCCAGGTCAAGCACCTCGCCATCCACCTCTATATAAATACCAATCCAGTTCGCGGCGTTCAACACCTTGGCAAAATACTCCGGGTAACCGTTTTTCCACCAGCCCACACGGGTTTTATCGGGGTAATACACACCGGCCACGTAGCTGCCTTGAAGGCTATCGCCACTGTAATGTTCTTCAAAATTAGCCCTTTGGCCCATACGGCCGTTGCCAATGCTGAACAAGGATTCCGACACCCGGTTGTGTTCCGGGTTAAAGCCTTCTTCAATGATACACCACTCGTCGTGACGGATATAATCTTTCATGGTATGATAAATTATGTAGGTTTTAGCTATTGTCTTTTTTGGGGCGGCCCGCCCGCGTTGCGGTCGGCGCTACGTTGCGGGTTCGCTGTTCGCTCATACCTTGGGGCTAGCGCCCCTGCGGTACGGCCTTCGGCCGCCCTTCACATCGCTGCCGCATGGGCAATCTTGTGTCGCGCGCTACAGCAACTCGTACAAGCCGTTCACCACTTGATCGGCTAAAGTCAAGGTAGCGGCATCACCGATACCAATACAGTAGAAACCGCCGTTCTTAGCAGCTTCAACGCCTTTTTGGGCATCTTCAAACACCACGCAATCCGTAGCAGCCAAGCCAAGGTTAGCAGCGGCCGTTAAGAATACTTCCGGGTCAGGTTTCGGTGCTGAAACCGTGTTACCGTCCACAATGGTATCGAAAAGTTGAATCATCCCGATTTTTTCCAAAATCATGGGCGCATTTTTACTCGCAGAGCCCAAGCCAACCTTGATGCCAGCAGCACGGAGTTGCTGTAAAAAAGTATCAGCACCAGGTAAAATCTCGTCAGGGGTCATGTTTTCAATCAACACGAGGTATTGATCGTTTTTCCATTCCGCCCAATCGAGTTTTTCTTGTGGCGTAAGGCTAACGCCCGTCCATTGCAAGATCAACTCCAGCGATTGCATACGGCTTACACCTTTGAGCTGTTCGTTCTGGTGCTCGGTAAAATCGCCACCCAGTTCGTTGGCCAGCATACGCCACGCTACAAAATGGTATTTAGCGGTATCTACAATCACACCGTCAAGGTCGAAGATGGCTGCTTTAAATCGAGCTGTGTCAAATTGCATGACAATGGGTTTGAGTAAAATGTATAAATGATTACTAGTTTAGAGTGCCAAAACTTTGGCCATCTCTACCAGCGCTGGATCTACTTCTTTATGTTTGTTGATGGCGTCATCAAAAGGTACAAATACCATGTTGCGGTTCACGTAACCTACCATTACGCCTTCGATACCGTTAATTAGGGCCTCTACAGCGGTATAACCCATACGGCTAGCCAACACACGGTCGAGGGCTGTTGGGGCACCACCGCGTTGTAAGTGACCAATCACGGTTACTTTAATATCGGCTTGCGGCAAATGTTTCATCACCTCTTCGGCTACCTTGTAAGCACCACCTTGTGGGTTACCTTCAGCAACCAAAACCAAGTTGAATAATTTACCGCGTTTAATCGACTTGGTGAGCTGTTTCACCAAATCCTCTGTACTGGTTTCAATTTCGGGCAACAAAATGTTTTCGGCACCTGTACCAATACCTGCGTTGAGGGCAATAAAGCCTGCATGGCGACCCATCACCTCCACAAAAAAGATGCGGTCGTGCGAGTCGGCGGTATCGCGAATCCGGTCAACAGCCTCGATGGCTGTGTTCACTGCAGTGTCAAAACCAATGGTCAAATCTGTGCCCCACAGGTCGTTATCAATAGTACCCGGAATGCCAATGAAAGGAATCTTGTATTCTTTCATGAAAATATCGGCACCTGTAAAAGTACCGTTGCCGCCAATGGCAATAACGCCATCAATACCTTCCGACATAAGCATGTCGTAGGCTTGCTTACGACCTTCTGCTGTGCGGAACTGCTCGCTACGGGCCGTTTTCAAAACGGTACCGCCGCGGTGTAAAATATTACCCACCGCCCTGGAGTTAAGCGGGATAAAATCTCCTTTGATCATACCCTCGTAGCCACGGGTAATCCCCATAACGATAAGCTTGTGGTATGATGCGCAACGTACAACGGCGCGTATGGCTGCATTCATCCCTGGGGCATCACCGCCAGAAGTCAAAACTGCAATTTTTCGAATCTCGCTCATGGTCTTTCTATAATTGGTCGGCAATAGCCGTGCTAAGGTACGGCAAAGATGCTGTTTTCTACATTAAACCTCACAAAAATAGTGTATTTTTTACACTAAGAATAAAACTAGACTTTACGAAAAAAGTTAGAGTATGTTTGGATTTTGGGTTTCGAGAAAAAAAACGAGCTATTTTTTTGATGAGGTTGCTTTAAAAAATGGGCGCATAGTGGGGCTACGTAACTATTTTTTTAAGCAAAAATCATCGGAAAAGAGCTGTTTTTCGCCGGAAGCTAAAGTCCAAACATACTCTTAAGGGGTGATTTTCCGGGCGGCTCGTCCGTCAATGTCTATCATTTATAAATATCGCCCAACCCCAGCAGGGTCAAATGTTAATAGATCCAAACATTCCCCCAAGCCATTGGCGCGGCGGTAATACCCGAAAATGGGTTACAATGCTTGCCACGCCGCGCAGGATTGATTGGTTCTATTTTTTTTTGTGATTTACCACCCCGTCTGCGCTACGTGGCGTAAAACGCCACCTGCGCATCC
>CAZDVQ010000107.1:0-4336 GCA_964508975.1 uncultured Saprospiraceae bacterium | reverse complement strand
GCTGGTATAGTACAAACCACAAGTACTGTGCGTGAATTAACGCTTAATGGCATTGCGCGTTAGCTGCTTGGAGGGGGCCGCCGCAGGCGGCAGTGCGTAGCACCGAGCGAACAGCGAGCCCGGAAAGGAGCGGCGACGCGTAGCGGCGCAACGCCCAAAAAGATAAAATGATAAAAGAATAAATGATGGAATGACTTTCGTTTTAGCTTTATGGGTGCTTTAGTAACTTTCGGCCTAAATATTTTACCTTTGCCCTTGAACAAACCCCTACACCAATGAACACCGTATCCATCAACGGACAAAGCCTTGATATTAAAACTGTAATTGAAGTAGCCATTAACCATGCCGTGGTAAAGATCGACAAGTCGGTCTGGGCTAACGTGCAGCAAAGTCAACAGTTTGTAGAAAAGCAAGTAGCCGATTCGAATATTGTGTACGGTGTTACCACTGGCTTCGGCCCCAATGCATCCATGTTTGTTTCCGACCCCAAGGATGCCGTTGAACTGCAACGCAATTTAATTATCTCGCACGCGGTAGGCTGTGGTAAACCCTTGCACCCGATCATCGTTCGGGCCATGATGCTGATACGCCTAAACACCTTGCTGGCAGGCCATTCTGGCATACGCCAAGAAGTGCTAGAACTGCTGCTAGCCCTCATCAACAAAGATATTTGTCCGCTGGTACCCGAGCAAGGCTCGGTAGGTGCGAGTGGCGACCTTTGTCCGCTGGCCCATATCGCCCTGACAATTATTGGCGAAGGTGATGCTTTTGTGACAGTTGTAAAAAAGGGCGCTAAAACCCGCCAACGCACCAGCGCCAAAGCTGCTTTGCGCAACCATGGCCTTAAACCCGTTAAGATAACCTACAAAGAAGGTCTGGCCCTCATCAACGGTACCACGCTCATGACGGCCTTGGGCGCTATTGCAGTGTACCGGGCAAAACGCTTGGTTAACCTCTCGGCCAAGGCATCCTCGCTTGCATTTGAAGCCCTCTGCGCCCGCAAGGAAGCTTTTGACCCACGCATTCATGAGTTACGCCGACATAAAGGCCAGCAAAAAGTAGCCAAACAAGTACGCAAAACCCTGGAAGGCTCTGCCCTCTTTGGCATTAGCTCTAGCGAGCTTTTGGCCGCGCTACAACAACGCTTTAAACTAGATGCTAAGCTGAATGAAGCTAGCATAGTAGAAGATTTTATCGAAAAACTCCAAGCTTACTTGGAATCTACCAACCCGAGTTTCAAAAAACTGAAAGTAGCCAAGTTGAGCAGCACCGCCATCGATAAAATACAGGCTGCTTGCCACAACGAGGCCATGTTTAATAAGGTGATTAACCTGACCGAGGTGGTGGCCAGCCTTCAAGAAAAAGGCATCCGCAGCCTCTTGCACCCAAGGCATAGCCAGGCCTTGATTGAACTAGCCCCAAATGTGCTGTTTGATACCCTGGAACAGGTGGTAGCGCACGAAACAAACGTACCAGAATGGCAACAATGCAAAACCATTATCCGCTTGGCCCGCAAAAAATTAACGCCGCAAGATGCCTACTCCGTTAGGTGTACCCCACAGGTGTTGGGTGCTAGCCGACAAGCCATTAGCCATGCGCAAGCTATCGTGGAGGCCGAGTTAAACGCCGTGGTAGATAACCCGCTGTTGTTTACCAATAAGAGTGGCAAAGGAGAATTTTTGTCGGGTGGTAATTTCCACGGGCAGCCCTTGGCCATCGTGCTCGATTACTTGAAAATAGCCGTGGCCGAGATGGGCAACCTCCTCGAACGCCAGCTCAACAAACTGGTTGACCCAGCTACCAGCGACCTGCTCCCTGCCTTCTTGGCCGAGAATCCTGGCCTACATTCGGGCTATATGATTTACCAGTATGCCGCCGCCAGCTTGGTGTCTGAAAACAAGGTTTTGAGTCATCCCGCATCGGTTGACTCCATCCCAACTTCAGCCAACCAGGAAGATCACGTGAGCATGGGCCCTATCGCGGGCCGTCATTGCCTCGATGTGCTGGACAACGTTGAAAATATCTTGATTTACCACCTCATCGCTGCCGCACAAGCGCTCGACATGCGGGTAAAACAGTTCCAAAATACCCATATTCCGCTTACCCTCGGTGCCGGAACGGCCGTGCTACACAGCAAAATCAGGCAATACCTGCCTTACACAGCCGTGGATGGTTTGTTCCACCAAGATTTTGAACTGCTAAAAAGCCATTTGAAGGACATATATATTTTGAGTTAGGAGTTAGGAGTTAGGAGTAAAATCATTTAATCATTTACTCCAAAATCATTTATTCTTTTTTGGGGCCTGCGTCTCCCTACGGTCGCCGCCGCACCCTTCCGGGGTTCGCGATGCTCCGTGCTACGCACCAGCCGCTGCGCGGCTGCCCTCCAGGCTGCTAGGCCAGATGTTAGATATGAGAGCAGAGAGCAAAGTGCAGAGCGGGTAGTAGTCATCAGCACATCAACACATCAGCACATCAGCACATCAATTAATTTCTTGGGGATATATATTGTTTTCCTATTTTTACCCAAAATTACACATAACCAACTGCTCATATGCTTAAGCTAACTTTTGCCGTTCTAGCGGCTTGCGCCCTCTGGTACATGCCCGTGGTGCCTGGCAACTGGAATTTCTCCTATAAAGAATATACGATCGAAGAGCTAGCCCAGGAACAAGCCTGGGTCGATTCCGTTTACCAACAATTAACACCGAAACAACGTATCGGTCAATTGTTCATGCTCCCGGCTTACCCCAAGAAAAGCCAAGAGATGGAAGATGTTCTGATTCAAAAAATTAAAGAATACAACATCGGCGGGGTTATCATGTTCCAGGGCACGCCTTACTCGGTAGCCCGCATGACCAACCGTTTCCAAGCTGCCGCCGCTACACCCTTGATGATTAGCATCGATGGAGAATGGGGCCTCAGCATGCGCCTCGATAGCACCGTAATGTTCCCCCGCCAAATGGTGATGGGCGCACTGGACAATAACCGACTGGTATACGATTTTGGCGTTGAAACCGCTCGCCAATTGCGCCGACTGGGTATACATATCAATTTTGCGCCGGTAGTTGACGTGAATAACAACGCCAAAAACCCCGTTATTTTTGATCGTTCCTTTGGTGAAAGCCGCGAGAATGTGGCCCTCAAAGGCTTCATGTACATGTCGGGCCTGCAAGACAACGGCGTGATGGCCTGTGCCAAACACTTCCCAGGCCACGGCGATACTGAGGTCGACTCGCACAAGGACCTGCCGATCATCAACCATAGTCGTAGCCGATTGGACAGCGTAGAGCTTTACCCTTTCCGAGTACTAGCCGCCAATGGTTTACAAAGTGCCATGATTGCGCACTTGAGTATTCCAGCACTGGATGATACACCCATGTTGCCCTCAACCCTTTCGAAAAAAATTATTACCGACTTGCTCAAAAACGAGCTAAAGTTTGACGGCCTGGTTTTTACCGATGCCATGAGCATGAAAGGGGTAACCAAATACTACAAAACCGGCGAAGCCGATGCTTTGGCTTTAATCGCTGGCATCGACGTGCTCTTGATGAGCCCCGACATTGATGCCGCTTATGCCGAGATTGAAAAAGCTATTGCCGAAGGCCGCTTAAGCCGTACTGAACTCGACAAACGTTGTCGCAAGATCCTACGTGCTAAATACCGCTTGCACCTCAACAAGTACAAGCCCGTCGACCTCAAAAACGTGACGCCTAGCTTGAACACACCCGAGGTGCAAGTACTGAAAGAACGTATTTACGAAGGAGCCATGACCTTGGTCAAAAACCAGTCGAACTTCATTCCGCTGCGCCGTTTAGACACCATCGAGATGGCTAGTATCAGCATCGGTAGCGGCTTTAAGACCGAGTTCCAAAAGCAGATGGATGCCTACGCGACCATGAACCATTACTACACGGGCAGCACCATTTCGGAAACAGAACAAGCCGACTTGTTGCGCAAATGCCAGCAAGAAGAAGTAGTGGTGGTGAGTATTCACGCGCTCAACCGCAAGGAAGCTGAGAATTTCGGCGTATCGCAAAGCGCGCAGGACTTTATCAAAGCGCTGAGCAGCCAGAAAAAAGTTATCGTGGTGATGTTTGGCAACCCTTATGCCCTCAAGTTTTTCGACAACGAGCGCTGGGTACTAGAAGCGTACGACGAAGATGCCGCCGCACAACGCCTAGCGGCACAAGCTATTTTTGGCAGTATTGGAATGAGCGGCAAATTGCCTGTAACTGCATCGGTTAAATTACCCTCGGGTACAGGTATCAATACCGAGGCTATCCGGATGCGCTATACCAGCCCCGAAGAGTTTGGCATCAACGGCGTGGCCATG
>CAZDVQ010000106.1:0-5548 GCA_964508975.1 uncultured Saprospiraceae bacterium | reverse complement strand
GAATTGACAATTAAGAAGGCCAGCAGGTAACAGCACCTACAAGAAATTGGCGGTTCAGTGCTTCGTATGACAGTTTTGTGATTAATCAAAAATTCGTTCTTCGTATGAACATTTGTGGTAAAAATCGCCAACTTCTTGTAGCTGCAAAACGTTGGGTGCAAGTTAATAAAAGATCAAAACGAAAATGGATAACAACTCATTTGGAGGTGCACATATAGATAATAATGGACTTCATTTAGGGCACTTTTATGGCTCAATTCTTCCACTATTAAAAAAAACAACAAATTTGATAACAGTTATTTTGTGGTCAGAGATAGGAACTATTTTAATTCGAATAAAGACATTACAATTATTGCTTCACAAATTTACGCCTTAAATCAAATTTACAATCTTAAAGTAAAAGTTGTTAAGCAATCTGAATTTTACTCATATTATTTGCCTTTATTTGAAAAACTTGTAAACATTACAACTCATAATCAAATTATAAACGTACACACTAATCGTAGGGAAATAAGAAGTGGAAATAATGCAATTTCAATGAAAGATTTTTTATTCCCTTATGAAACGACTATTTCATTTATTCTTTTGGGTATTTCAAAGGTTTTACTTACTGGAAATGATTTTCCAATAATTGATTTTGCCAGAAATACCATTAAGAAATTCAATTCTAATTTTAAAAAAAATGTTCCATTACCTGTTTTACACTACAAAAAAGAAGAAATTCTAAAAGGATATAATTATAAAAAAAATGAACATAAACAATGAAAATTGTATATATCTTCGAGACAATGCTAAAGACTTAAAAAAGAAAATTGAAAAATTGTTTGATTTTCATTTTTTGTTCAAACATGATTTATCATTTAAAAGGCAATTTAGTGAAAATCCTAATGCTTACTTGTATTTACGGGGCCTAGTTGTTATGTAAGCGCATCTTGGTATATTAACCCACAAATAGGTTCTACCTGGAACTATATGAGTGTACATGTACAGGGTCAGGTAAAATTTATGACTGATGACGAGTTGGTTGGTTTGATGAAAAAACTAACCTTGAAATTTGAACAAGGGAATACTCAATCTCAGACATTATACGATAATCTACCTAGCCATTTTTTGAGTAAAATGATGCCTGCAATCGTTGGTATTGAAGTTAGGGCAGATAAACTTGAAAATGTGTTTAAATTAAGCCAAAATAGAGATAAAGAAAGTTATGACAATATTATAGCAAATCTTAAAGCAATTGGGGGCTATAGTGATATGATAGCCACTGAAATGATAAAGAGAAGAGATGCACTTTTTCCAGAAGGTGTTGAATGGGACGGTTCACGTTTTGATTCTTAAAAAACCAAAGCAAAAAAAATGGAAATAAAAAAACTCAATGCTGACAGTTTGGCAGAGTTCAGATCCTTGGTAGAAATTTTCAAAGTGGTTTTTGAAAATGATGAACCTATTGCCAATGATGAACAATTGGAAAAATTACTCTCTGACCCTGACTTTTTAGTGTTTGTGGTAATGTCTAATCATAAAGTTGTTGGCGGACTTACAATTTACGTATTGCACAGGTACTATGGCACTAAACCAATTGCATATATTTATGATGTTGCGATTAAGCCTCACTTCCAAGGACAAGGTTTAGGCAAAGCTCTTATTGCAGAAGCCTGTGATTTTTGCAAGCAGAATGACTTTGAAGATGCCTATGTAGAAGCAGAAAGTGACGATATTGATGCTGTAAGTTTTTATAGAAAGACAAAGTTTAGCTCAGAAATGAATGCGATACATTTTACTTACGACCTTACAAAGTGACATATACAAAAAGATGAAATGTAGATAAAATATTATCAATAGCAGCACTTCAGTGATTGATTGAACATTTGGAATTCTGATGAACAACGAAATGCTTAATGTTTAACTCCCCCCAATAAAGTTGAAGATGGCTGAAAATGGGTTAAGAGGGCTGAATGGGTGAATGGTATAGCGTTTGGTAAATGTTCAAAAATAGCTGTGGGTTAGTCTAATTTTTCTGTACTAACGCAAAGCCTCAAAAAAACTGCATATCTCTAGCACCCTTAGGGCACAAAGGCCACGAGGTCCTTATACTGGAAAATAAAGTGGTTACTGGGCACCATGATCGTTTGGGCAGAGGGCACCTTGGCCGCAAATGCAATCCCGTCCTGTGGCGAAACAATGCTGTCGCGTTCGCCTAAAAGTAGTGTAAGCGGTATCTTCCGTTCATTCAACTGCGCCTGGAATACTTTCGGGGTGATAGGGAAACTGGTCATGGCCATCCAGGAGCGGAATAATCTATCGCGGCGATGTGGTGCACTGAACTGCTGCGCAAAGAAGTTTACCGTACTTTTGGGCATCAAACCCACTTGGGCTAGCCAGGTAAACCACACAGGCGCTTTCGTGTGCTTAGCATATATTGTATAAAAAATCTTTACCAGCCAGCGTGGTTGTACCCAATTGCTGTAATACCAATGTCCTTTTAACCCAGCCGGCGCAAAAAGAATCAAGGCATCAATTTTTATATCGCTAAAAGCCAGCATATGGAATGCAATCCGGCCGCCCATGCTATGCCCCGATAAGGTACAAGTATCGGTATGGAACAAACGCATAAACTCCCGGATGATGTTGGCCATATCGGTAGGGGTGAAATGCTCCCCTTGCCATTGCGTTTCGCCGTGGAAAGGCATGTCTGGTGCTACCACGGTGTACTGCTCGCCCCATTTGGCTTGAAACAGGTTAAAAACCTCCGATTTATCGGCAAAGCCGTGCATGGCAATCATGAACTTGGGTCCATGGCCAAAGCTTCTGTATCGGATGTCGTGTTGCTGGTAACGCAGGGTTTCCATTTATGCCTCGGGTTTTACTTTGTACACCGCCATGTTGATGTCCTCAATGTGATGCACCAACTCAAACTGAACAGATAGTTGATAATGCCGCTTGATGAAAGCTTTATACCGGGATAAAAATACATCGTCCAAACCACAGAGTAGCATCACGTTGTCGCGGTTGGCTATTTGAGCATGCAACTGTTTGATATTGAATCGTTTCAACTTGCGATAATACACGGGTATATTGGAGAAATGCCCAAAATCAACAGCGTGGAAACTGTACAACAAGGGGTCGTTCATTGCCGTAAATGGCCGGATAATTTTCTCGCTAAATAATCCGCCTGAGCCCACGAATAATTCGTGCGACTGTGGCGCGATATCCTGCAAGGCATCACGCCAAACTTGCTCTTGTGTTACAATAGCCCTTGAACGTTTGTAGTAACGGGGTATAAATACCACTATACTCCAAATCAAGCCGGCGATGAGTATAACTCTAAGCCAAAGTTTCCAAGCGGCATTTTGGAAGGCATGGCTTATACCCAGCAAAAAGGGAAAAGCAAAAAGTGGGTAGTACACCCGGTCTGGCAAGTGTTTGTAAGCCGTTAAATACAAGGCTATGGCCCAAACGCTGCCAATGGCTAGGCTTAGGACGAGGGTAGTTCTAGCTTGTTTGAGGCTGTGCAATAGTAATAATATATGCAATGCGCCCATCAACATCAGCACGAAGGGCATGTTGCCAATAAAGTCCTTCACCCGTTCAAAGCGTTGAGCCAAGGTCATGGCTGGCATTTGCTTCGATAATGTTTTGAGTTGTTGCATGGCTGCTTGCCCATAAACGCTGGTATCGGCAATAAACCAAGACTTGAACAAATCGTAATCGTTTTTATCCCAGCCTACTTGCTGGTAAATACCTGCGGTTTGTGCGTTCCAATCATATCGGGCATCGTGGAAGTCGTGTATTGAAACCCTGACTTTGGTATCATCAGCGTTGTGCCACTGCGCCCATATGGGGTTTTGGTCTAACGCATGCTTGTGTATGATCCATATACCCCAGCCCGAAATAGCTATTAGGCTTATCATCAAGCTATTGCGTATAAATACCCGTGGACGTGGAAGTATGTTTTTAACCCCTGGATCGGTCAACAACATGACTGGTAAGCTCAATGCAAAGGACAAGAAAAAGGCTTCGGCTCGTCCCATGGAGGAGAGTAAAAACAAGCCCCAGCCCAATGCAAACAACGCTAGCATACGGCTAAACTTGCTCAACAAGGCTTCTCGAACGATGAAGCCTCCAGCTATGCCAACCAGAATGGCACTGGCAGTAAATTGTAGGTTTTGTATAAACCAAGTGTGCACGCCAACCAAGTAAAGTATCCAGGCTAATAGGGCATAAATATGCGCCCCACGCCGCAGTACAACCAAGCCTATGGAAAATATACTAATAGCCTGGATGGCATACCAGTACATACCGTACCAAGGCCAATCCATGCGCCATTGGTATAATGCTTTAATCCAGTTGCCGGTCCAGATATGCGTGTAGCGCAAAGCGCCGTAGTGCCCTTCGCCCATGGCCGTGCCACTTAGTACTTGTTGCATTTCCACGTCATCGCAGGAGGCAAAGGCCGAGGCGAAAAAACGAAGGATGAACCCCATGTACAATACTGTAATGAGCAACGAAAACAAAGCCGGGAATCGGGTGAAGAGTTTCGGCATGAACTTATTGAGCCGTTTTTTTCTTCCAGTAACGCAGTAGTCCGGTTACACTCATCCAACTGGGGTTGGCGGCTTCATAAAGCTGTATATCGGCTTCTGATACACCGGCTGTCCTTAATTGCCCGAAGGTGTAAGCTTGGAAAATGGGCGTGATGTGCTCCACGCTATCGCCCGACTCAAAGTAGGGTTTCATCCAATTGGCCCAGTCGCGGAGTATTGTACCTAATGCATCAAGGTGCCCCGACACATTTTCAATGCGGCCGTAATGCGTTAGCCAAATGGCCGCTGGGTTTTGATCACGCAAGAGTTGTATAGATGCCTCCCAATGCTCGATGTTGATATCGGGTGGAGGACAAGGCGGAACTACTGGCCCGCCATTGATTTTAACCCCGGCTACATCGCCGGTAAATATCTCGTTGCCTACCTTCCAGGCAATATGATGAATGGCATGACCGGGTGTGTGCAAAGCTTGTATCTCGAGGTCGCCAATGCGGAATACCTGTTGATGCTCAACGGCAAGGAGTTTATCTTGTGGAATTTCGTGCATCTCGCCCCAGAGTCGGTCCATATCGTCCTTGTAAATCATGCGGGCCGAGTTCATCAACTTGGAGGGGTCATTAAGGTGGGCATAACCGCTGGGGTGTACATAAACGGTAGCGCCTTGTTGTGCAAAAGCCCATGCCGAGCCCGCATGGTCGAGGTGTATATGTGTCAAGAAAACGTGCTTTACATCCGACACCTGGTAGCCATGTGCTGCTAAACTGCTTTGCATGGCACTAAAGGTTGAATGTGGGCCTACCTCTACCAGGATTGGCCCCTCGCTGGTTTCAATCAAAAACGAGGCGATGGTATGGTCGAGGCCAAGGAAATGGAGGTCGAGGACTTTTATGTTCATGGACGTTGTCATGGCGATATACATTCGTTGAAAGCTCAAATATAGGGATTAGGTTTTAGTTATTAGGGTTAGTTATTAGGTTTTAGTTATTAGTTATCAGGTTTTAGTT
>CAZDVQ010000105.1:0-5857 GCA_964508975.1 uncultured Saprospiraceae bacterium | reverse complement strand
AATATTTATAGCAAGGCATGAGCTCCCCTCCTTTTCAAGGAGGGGTGGATGCAAGTGGAACGCGAAGCGTGCAGCGCAGCAGACGGGGTGGTTACAAAGGCCGGAAAATGCTGAAAGACAAACAAAATAATTAACGCTTAATGGCATTGAGCTAACGCAGACAGCCCGTATACTGGCCTAGGCCAGCATACGGGCTGTACGTATGCATGGGTGTGGGCTTGGTTTATGCCTCGCCGCCGCCGAGTTCGCGTTCGATTTCTTCCATCATCACGAAGTCGATGCTTTCAGAAACCGTAGGGATGAGGTTTAGCACATCCTCGAGGCGCGAGATAGAGAAAAGCGTTTTAACGGTATCGGAGTTGATGCCAGTAACCACGTAAGTACCTTCCTCGCTGAACAAGCGGTTGGCTGTAAGTATGGCGCTAAGGCCAGAAGAATCTACGTATTGAACGTTAGACAAATCGAGGATAAGGTTGCGGTGACCTTCATTTTTGATGATGGTAAATTCGGCTTTTAGGTCGGGTGCTTTCACGGAGTTCAAGTTTTCTTCCATGAGGGTCATGAGCACGTACTGGTCTTTTTTCTCGATTGAGTATTTCATAGGTCTTGTATAATTTAGAAGTAAAACAGGGCAATAAGCCGCGCTAGGTGCCTGGAGGGCCGCGCCGTAGGCGCGGGTGCGAAGCACGGAGCAACGCGAACCCCGGAAGGGACCGACGGCGAAGCCGGAGCGCCCAAATCCGTATAAAAACAACGAATCAGGTGCCAAAGGTAAATAAATAATGGGATGTGAGGCAAGGCCCGCCGAAAAAAAGTGCGTGAAGTCAATCTACATTTTGTATTAAGCCTACGTTAAAGAATGAGTGGCCTGTTTTTTCAAAAAAAAGCAGGCTGGATAGTTACATTACAGATAACTTTAGTACTTTTCAGCCGTGAAAACTGCAATTAATCCTTACAACTATAAATTTATGCGAAATTTTGTTTTGACTGTAGCGCTGTTTTGCGTTTCCTTGCTGTCGAGTGGCAGCCTATGGGCACAGCAATCCGTTACACCAGATGCTAGGCTTTACGATGCTTTTGGCCAGACTTACGTGGACCAAATCGTGAAAAGCAATCCATTTTTAGTACAGCGATTCAACTATTTCCTAGACCACGGCTGGTATATTGAGCAAGTGGCCCCTGGAAAAGATGGCCAGGTATTGCCTGAGGTTACTTTGCAAGGCAATAAGCCCGGTAATGTATTGAAGATGTTGAACGAAGGTTTGTTGAAACGAGATCAAGAGCGAGCCGTTCGCTATAAAATTACAGGCAGCAACAGCATGTTGGTGATGCGTTCGGAGAAAGAGTTCGCATCGATGCTGAACAAACATCTCGGTCGCCAATAATACCGGCAAATTCATCCTGCTCACACCCATTTATACTCCAAAATACAAGATATGAGAACTTATTTATTCAAAAGCTTAACGGCCTTGGTGCTACTCTTAAGCTTGGGATTACAAGCCCAGGTGTATGAGATTGACGCCGTGAATGGCTCCACCGTTACAACCTGTTCAGGTACATTTTTTGATTCAGGTGGTGCTGCTGGTGGTTTCCAGACCGGCGAAGCTTATGTAGTTACTTTTTGCCCAAGTGGTGGAGTTTCGGTACAACTCGACTTTACGGAGTTTGACGTGCCGCTGCCTAGCCAACTTTGCTTTTACGATGGTGTAGATGCCACGGCACCCTTGTTGATTTGTGCTGACAACTCGGCGCCGGTTAACTATATCGGCGCAACAGCGGGTAATACTACTGGTTGTATTACCGTTTCGTTCACCTCTGGTGGTACCGGTGGTGGCTGGGCGGCCAACGTACAATGTGCTACACCTTGTCAGTTGATTGAGCCATTTTTGGCCGCGATTGCCATCAACGGCGTGTTGGTACCAACCCCATACCCTGCTTATATCGACCTTTGCCAAAGCGATACCCTGTTGTTGGGTGCTATTGGTCAATATCCACAAAACGGTACTTTTTATAACCATGACGATAACTCATCTTTGTTTATCTGGTCGATCAACGGCGAGCAAGATACTGGTCAAATTGCAGGTTCTGTATTTAATCAACAAGGTGGTTTTATCATTCAGTTGAGTATTACCGACCAGAACGGTTGCCAGAACTTGGACCGTTTGAACATAAAAGTTAGGGTATCGACTACACCTTACTTTAATGGTGACGTAATCCGCAATGATACCATTTGTATTGGGGATACCGCTACCCTTGGGGTAGATTCCCTAAGCGGTACGGCCTTGATTTACGCCAACCCGGTTCGGGGCGATTTTGCGCCACCTGCTATATTCTCGCAACCTTTGTTCTTGCCCGACGACGTGTTTACGCCGTATACAACCACGATTAACGTATCGTCGTTTAACCAAGGCCAAACCGTTCAGAACATCAACGATATCCAAGCCATTTGTGTGAACATGGAACACTCGTTCTTGGGCGACCTTGACTTGGTGCTCAGCTGCCCGAATGGCCAGAACATCATTCTACATGACTTTGGCTCAGGCGGTGGTGGTACTTACCTCGGTGAGCCTTGTGATGACCCATCAACCACCATAGGCGATGGCTACGAATACTGCTTCGTGGAAAATGCGCCAGCGGGTACATGGGCCGCCAACGCTGGTTTATTCACGTACTCTTATGTGAATAACGATGGCTTGAACGTTGGGCCGAACCAACCTTACATGCCGGCAGGTGATTATGCGCCAGCCCAAACGATCTCCGGTTTAATTGGTTGCCCGCTTAACGGTAACTGGACCATCACGATTACCGATAACCTGGGTATCGACGATGGTTTCATCTTTGCGTGGGGTGTTGAATTTAACCCTAACCTATATCCTAACCTTGATACTTTTATCCCAACCTTGGTTGCTGGTCAGTGGCTCAACGGACCAGGTATGATTGTAAACAATCAAAGTTTTGCACAGGTAAGCCCAGCTGCTCCAGGTTCGTACAACTATACTTACGTGGTTGAAGACAACTTCGGTTGTACTTATGATACTACCATTACGGTGCTTGTATTGCCACAAGGTGACTTAGCTTGTTTGTCGTGTGACTCAATATTCATGGACGTTACACCACAAACAGCTACACTCTGCCCAGGCCAATCGGTACAACTCAACGCAGATGTTTACAGCCCATTGGCTGTACCAACACCAATTTGCGATGATTATGACGTAACGCCTATCCCACACGCCCCTGTTGCCATCACGGGTACTGCTGTAACCTTAACGGATGATCAGCTTTCTGGTGCGTTACCAATTGGTTTTACCTTTAATTTCTTCTGTAACGATTATACGCAGTTCCACATTTCGTCTAACGGTTTCATTACATTCAATGGAGCTAGCGGTAGTGGCTGTTGTTCAGGTGGTTTATTGCCTGATCCTTTTGGTGGTGGTTTTGGCCCAACTGACTTGATTGCTTTGTGCTGGGACGACTTGAACCCTGGCAATGGTGGTACCATCCGTTACTCTACGGTTGGTACTGCGCCTAACCGCCAGTTGATTGTTGAATACGCCAACGTACCATTCTTTGGTGGTACCAATTCGATTAGCGGTCAAATTATCTTGTACGAAGGTACCAATATTGTTGAGGTACACTCTACTAGCATCACGTCACCTGGTTTCAATACTGCTACACAAGGTATTTTGAACGATGATGCTACGCTTGGCTTCCCAGTGCCAAACCGCAACTCACAGGACTGGTCGGCTACTAACGATGCATTCCAGTTTACCCAAAACTCAGGTAATCCATTTGCCTCTACGGTGTACACTTGGTCGCCAACTACTGGTTTGGTACCAACATCTGGTCCATCGCCTGTTGCAACACCTAGTGCAAGTACCAACTACGTTGTAACCGCTGTATTCAACCAGTGTACTTGGGTTGATACCGTTGAAATTGCTGTTGTCAATATCGGTACACCCGTTGTAAGCTGTGGTACGGCTACCAATACCTCAGTAACGTTCAACTGGACCTCTATACAAGGAGCCGTTACTTACGAAATTAGCCTTGATGGTGGTACTACCTGGATTAACGTGGGCACTAACTTGACGTATCAAGTTACCGGTATGACGCCTAATAGTACATCAACTATCCGTGTGCGCGCCATAGGTGTTGCATGTACTGGTTTGGCCGGCACGGCTACTTGTACGGCTACGCCTTGTACCTTGTTGGCCCCTGTGGTAAGTTGTGTCAATGTTGCTCAAACTACTGTAACTTTTGGTTGGGCAGCTGTGGCCGGCGCAACATCGTATGAAATCAGCCTCGATGGCGGAAACGTTTGGGTTAACGTGGGCAATACCTTCTCCTACTTAGTCAGTGCATTGTTCCCAGGCCAAACCGTAACCATTCAAGTTCGTCCATTAAGTGCTTCTTGTACTGGACCAACTACTACATGGTCATGTACGGCTAGTCCATGTAACTTAAGCGCGGCTACGATCTCTTGTGGTATCGCTACGCAAACTGGCGTTAGTTTCTCTTGGACCACTGTTGCAGGCGCTACGGCATACGAGGTGAGTACAAATGGTGGAACTACTTGGCAGAACGTAGGTAACGTGCTGAGCTTCAGTGTAAACGGTTTAACACCTGGCCAAAGTGTAACGATTTCGGTACGGGCGCTTGATGGCCTCGGATGTACTGGCCCTGTTGCAAGCTTTAGCTGTACTGCTTTGTCTTGTATCATGACTATTCAGGCTGCGCAGTTCACGGTTGGTTGTGAAGGCCAGTCGAATTCAAGCGCTACAGTAAGTGCAAGCGATGGTACAGCGCCATACAGCTATTCGTGGTCAAACGGTGATACCCAAAATATCAACGATAACTTGGCTGCCGGTGTATACACTGTAACGGTTACCGATGCAGTAGGTTGTACCGCAAGCGCTGCTGTAACTATCACAGAAAATGCTTACCCAAGCGTTAACCCATTTGTGGGTAGTGCTGGTGTAGTGCTTGATACTATTTTGGCTGGTGATACTATTCAGTTGTTTAGCGGTTTTAACGACCCTGGCGTTACTTATACTTGGACACCTGCCACCAACCTTGGTTCGGCCACGGGTAGCCCAGTAACAGCTACTTTAAACGATGTAGGCTTGTACAGCTTCACGGTAACGGCTGACTTGTCGGGTTGTACTTCAACCGGTAGTGTAAGTGTATACGTGATTCCTGGTGAGATCAAAATTGCCAATGCCTTTACACCTAACGGCGATGAAGTGAACCAGTATTTCGGTCCTGAAATTACCTCGAATATCACCATCAAGGAGTTCAAGGTGTACAACCGTTGGGGTGCTTTGGTGTACGATATGGAACGCGATGACCCATCGCAGTTAGGTTGGGACGGTACCTTTAATGGTGAGCTTCAACCACGCGACGCTTATATTTATCGTATCAAGTTGTTCATCCCTGAGCAAAATGCCGATAAACTATACACTGGCGATGTGACGCTCTTGCGTTAATCTGCCTGTTTAAATGCTTTCAAAAGGCCATGATCCACCCGGGTTGTGGCCTTTTGTTGTTGTATAACTATCGTTTAGAAATTTGATGCCAATATATGTAATCATCGTTTCATCATTTCGTCAACCATCATTTACTCATTTATTCCTTTACTCATTTATTCCTTTTGGGGCGCCCCGGCCTACGGCCGTCGAGCCATTTGCAGGAGCAAATGGTTCACTCGCTACAAATGTACATTGAGTACATTTGTTTTTGCTACGCAAAACCGCTTCGTTCATGCTACGCAGCTCGCTGTTCGCTCGGCCCGCTGCGCGGTCTGGCCCAATGCCATTAAGCGTTAATCAGTATATGACAAAAAAAAGTAGGTTTGCGTTGA
>CAZDVQ010000104.1:0-6456 GCA_964508975.1 uncultured Saprospiraceae bacterium | reverse complement strand
ACCCCTTTGGGGCTCATTTTGTGCCGTGCTAAAGATGTGTCCTAATCGTAGCCTTGAAAAGGAGGGGAACTGGCTTATTCTTTTAAATAACTGTAAATCAAATATTTATAGCAAGGCATGAGCTCCCCTCCTTTTCAAGGAGGGGTGGATGCAAGCGGAACGCAAAGCGTGCAGCGCAGCAGACGGGGTGGTTACAAAGGCCGGAAAATGCTGAAAAACAAACAAAATAATTAACGCTTAATGGCCTTTTGCGCTAGCGATGTGGAGGCGTGGCCCGCAGGGCCAGACCGCAACGCGGGCCGAGCGAACAGCGAGCGCCGAAACGTAGCGGCCCCGAGCCGAAGGCGAGGGGAAGCGCCCAAAAGGAAAAATGAACAAAGGATAAAATGAATAAATGATGTTTTAGGCGGTACACGAGCGCTGGCTGAAACCCAGACCCGGAATATTCCCACCAATTCGCTATATTCGCGGAAATATCATTTGCTACATGAACATTGAATTTACCGAGGCCAAATTGCAGGCCATGGCGCTACACATTGTGGGCAATGCTGGCCGCGAAGAAGGCTACCGCGCTGGCCGCGAACTGTTTGCCCTTGATGATGAGGACTTTACCTCGATGCTGACGACCTTTTTCCTAGGCTCGTTTAACCGCGATATGATTTACCGCTTTAACCACGAGACGAACCTCAACATGAACGAGGTGTTCGCCTACGCGGGTTATATTTTTGATAAAGTGGACGACCTCCACGAACAATCGGTGAACATCCTCAAACACCTGTACAACACCTCCACGCACCCACAAGTGCAAGCAGGAGAGCTGTACGTAGCCTTTTTCGAGGATGTGCTGGTGGAAGACGAACTGGTACAAGCCCTGGGTATTTTCAAGACCGAGAAGAAAGACGATTTCCTGATCCTCGCCGAGGACGAGGAAGAACATTTTATGCTGGAAGTGCAACGTGGCACCAGCCTGAACAAGATTGATAAAGCTTGCCTCATCCTCAACGTGGAGGCCGAGGACGGTTTTAGGGCCATGTGCGTTGACCTGAAAAGCACCGACTCGAAGTTCTGGAAAGATGAGTTCCTGGGCCTGACTGAAATTCAGGACGATGGCTTTTATACCCGAAATTACCTGGGCATGTGCAAGGACTTTGTGAAGGAAGTGTATGCCCGTGAAGCCGATAAATCGGAACAAGTGAAATTTTTGAATAAAGCTGTGGATTACTTTACCTCGCACGATACCTTTGATAATGAGGAGTTTGTACAAGAAGTAGTACAGGATATCCCCGTGGCCGACAAGTTTGAGTCGTACACTCGTGCCTGGAAAGAAGACTCGGGCATCTCGGATGATAGCGATGGATTTTTCATCCGTCAGCCAGATGTACAAAAAATGAAGAAGAAGTTTAGGAACCTTATCAAGCTGGATACGCAGATTGAAATCAAACTCAATACCCCCGCCGACGAGCAATCGGAGGTGATTGAACGGGGCTACGACGAGGAGAAAAGCATGTTTTACTACAAGGTTTACTTCAATAAGGAATCGTAAGTACCCGAGCAGAATTATGCAATGGTAAAAACTTGCGTATTTCCCGGCATACTTCGTTGTAAAAAGTGCGCCGTAGGCACCACTACGCCGTATTTTTACGCCTTGTCTGCCAGAAAATCTGCAGCGTTTTTACCTATCAATAATTCTACCCGGGTACTTAAGCACTTTTTTAACTATTTTTGCAGCCAAACCCCACGCGTAACAACCCCTGAAATTACATGCAAAAGATAGAACTGGAGATTGTAGCCCTTTCTCACAGCATAACACAATCGCAAAATTATGCGGTGGTCCTCGGCGAGATGAACGGACAACGCCGCTTACCCATCGTGATAGGTGCATTCGAAGCGCAGGCTATCGCCGTGGCCATGGAACAGATGTTGCCCAGCAGGCCGCTCACGCATGATTTGATCAAGAGCTTTTTCTTATCGTTCCAGGTCGACCTCAAGGAAATCATCATCAGCAACCTCGTGGAAGGTATTTTTTACGCCCGCCTCGTGTGCGTACGCGATGGCGAGCTGGTTGAAATCGACTCCCGTACCTCCGATGCATTAGCCTTGGCCGTTCGCTTTGATTGCCCGATTTATACCTACGAATTTATCCTAGATCAAGCCGGCGTAGTACTCGAGGCCGAAACCGAGCAAGAAGTTCAAGAAGCCCGGATCCGCAATAAACCTGCGAAACCGAAAGACGAGCTCAGCAGCCAGAACGATCAAAACCTCGAGAAAATGCTGCAAGAAGCCTTGGCTAACGAAGATTATAAAAAAGCAGCCTTGATTCGCGACGAAATCAACAAGCGCAAAGGCGCTTAATACAGCAAAACATCCCCCTAACTATTACACATTACGACATGAACACGACCACACGTTATCTGGGTATTTTGGGCCTTTGCCTGTTGAGCTTGCCCATGTTGGCACAGTCCGACCGCTGGCAGCAACATGTAAATTACACCATGGATATCGACATGGATGTAAAAAAACATTGTTTTGAAGGTAAACAAACCCTGGTGTATACCAACAACTCGCCAGATACTTTGACCCGTGTGTTCTATCACCTGTACTTCAACGCGTTCCAGCCCGGTAGCGTGATGGACGTGCGCAACAGCTATTTGCCCGACCCAGATGCCCGCATGATGTTGGCCGACAAGAAGACCACCCGCATGTCGCAACTTAAAGAATCAGAACAAGGCTGGCATAAAATCAGCAAACTTACCCAAGATGGCGCTGATACTAAGTTTGAAGTAAACGGTACCATCCTGGAGGTTGATTTGGCCAAGCCCATCTTGCCCGGTCAAAGCCAAACCTTCTACATGGAGTTCAAGAGCCAAGTGCCTATTCAAATCCGCCGCTCTGGCCGCGATAATGCCGAGGGCATTGCCTATACCATGACACAGTGGTACCCTAAAATGTGCGAGTACGATTACCAAGGCTGGCATGCGCACCCCTACGTAGGCCGTGAGTTCTACGGCATCTGGGGCGAGTTTGACGTGACCATCCACATTGATAGCGATTTCGTGCTAGGCGGTACTGGCTACCTCCAAAACCCTAACGACATTGGCCACGGCTACCAAGACGCAGGTGTTACGGTGAACAACAAAGGCAAGAAAAAACTGTCGTGGCAGTTTAAAGCCGACCGTGTACACGATTTTGCCTGGGCTGCCGACCCCGATTTTAAACACATCGTGTACCCCGTAAACAAAGACTTGACCCTACACTTCTTATACCAGAGCGACTCGATGACCGAGCCCAACTGGAAAAAACTACCTGAGTACACTGCCAAGGCCATCAGCTTTGCATCGGAGCGTTTTGGGCAATATCCTTACAAGCAGTTCTCCGTGATTCAAGGCGGCGATGGCGGTATGGAATACCCCATGTGTACCATGATTACCGGCCGTAGGCCTTTCCCAAGTTTGTTCGGTGTAACTGTGCACGAGATGATGCACAGCTGGTATTACGGTATCATTGGCAACAACGAAAACTTGTACCCTTGGATGGATGAAGGTTTTACCTCTTTCGCTGAGAATGTGGTACAGAACGAAGTGCTCAACTACGGCAATAAATTCCCCAATAAAGGCGAGTTTGAAACGTACTTCTACTATGTCAACTCTGGCAAGGAAGAAGCCCTCAGCACCCATGCCGACCATTTTAACACCAACATGGCTTTTGGCTTGAGCTCTTACGTGAAAGGCGCTGTGTTCTTGTGCCAGTTGGAGTACATCATGGGCGAGGAAGTGTTTGCCCGTGCTTTTAAACGCTATTTTGAAACTTGGAAATTTAAACACCCCAACCCCAACGACATGATCCGTATCATGGAGAAAGAGTCGGGCCTTGAACTTGACTGGTACAAGGAATACTGGGTGAATACCACCTACACCATCGACTACGCCATTGAAAAGGTGAAAGGCAAGGGCAAAACTACCGAGATTAGCCTGCAACGCATCGGCTTGGTGCCCATGCCTGTAGACCTTGAAGTTGAGTTAAACGATGGTAGCAAAATTTTGTACACCATCCCGCTCGACTTGATGCGCGGCGCTAAAACGGCTGAAATTCACCACCCGAACCTTCAAGTAGCCGCTGATTGGAACTGGACCAACAAAACCTACACGCTGGAAGTTGCTCATGCTGCCAAGGACATTAAAAAGGTTATCATCGACCCCAACAGCCGCATGGCCGATGTGGACCGGAAGAATAATGAGTTAGTGCCGTAGGTATTAGGTATTAGGTATTAGGTATTAGGTATTAGGTTTGGATTACCTCCCTATTCTTCTGCTCTTTGCTCTATTTTGCGCCTCCCCCCGCTGTTGCGCAGCGACCCCCTCCACTGCACAGGCCGCTGCGCGTCCGTTGGTAGCGGGGGTTGGGCCGAGCGAAGCTCGGCCGGGGTGCTCCGCACTCTGCTCTTTGCTCTATTTTGTGCCTCACCCCGTCACGAGCTGGCGCTCGTGCCACCCCTCTCCACGGGCACACGCTACCGCGTGTTGTGGAGAGGGGGCTTACACAACTGACACGGCTTTACACCCTCTCCGCACGCGAGTTTACGAGCGTTTCAGGGGAGAGGGTCGACGCGCAGCGGCGGGGTGAGGCACCCACAAATATTCATTGTTCATAAATCATCGTTATGAAAAAGCTCCTATTCGCCATCGCTTTGTTGTGCCAAGTTGCCCTGGCCATTGCCCAGCAGCCGCACCCTTGTGGAACCCATGATCATATGGATGAATGGTATTTGCGTTACACGGCCGATCCATCGAGTTTCCCGCAGGAGCGCAACACCATGTTGTACATCCCCGTGACGGTACACATGGTTGGAACGGATAATGGCACCGGATTTTACCCAACGGGCGAGATGTTGGAAAGTCTTTGCCGCGTGAACTTGGATTATGACTCGGCGGGTATGTACTTTTTCATCGAGGGAGATATTCGATACATCAACAACACGGGTTTTTACGCCCATTCTGATATTGTGGATGGTGCCAACTACATGTTCCAGTACAACGTGCCCAACACCATGAACTCTTATGTGGTGGCCGATGCCGCGGGCAACTGTGGCTACAACATGAAATTCGCGGGCAACATCATGGCTGCGGGCTGTATGGACGGCCATACTTGGGCGCACGAGATTGGCCACTACTTCAACGTGCAGCACCCATTTTTGGGCTGGGAAGGCAAGGTGTACAACCCTGCCGTGCCCACGCCGCTGTTTGTATACTATGATTACACCAACTTTTGGGATACCCTCTGGGGTAACGATACCACCATTATTGACACAGCCGAGGTAGAGTTTGTAGACCGCAGCAATTGCCTCACGGCTGCGGATAGGCTTTGCGATACCCAGGCCGACTATATCGCGCAGCGCTGGACCTGTAACGGCCAGCAACAGAGTTCCGTTCTGCAAACCGACCCCAACGGCACCACATTCCGTTCAGATGGCCGCCTTATCATGTCGTACTCCGACGATGTGTGCCAGCAGTATTTCTCTGCCGATCAGATAAACCTCATGCGGGCCTACCTGCAAAATGAAAGGGCTAACTTGTTGGCCAACCAGAATCCGTTCCGACAGCCCATAACGGCCAGTCCTACAGGTATTTATCCAGCGCCCAACGCGGTTATACCTGGCGGCGGCGTTACATTCCGTTGGAACAGCGTGCCGGGAGCAACGCATTATGTATTGCAAGTAGCGCGTAACAGCACGGGCTCCTTGCTGCAAGAAATCGTTACCACCGACACCTTCTTCGTGTCCTCATACAACTTTACCGCACTGCCTGCCAACTGGCGTTACTTGTGGCGGGTTAAGCCATTTAACCAAGGCTACTTCTGTGCCGATTACACGGCCAATAGTTTCTTCACGGCCCAAACACAAACCGGTATTAATCAATCCCTTACAGATACCTATATCAAGGTTTACCCCAATCCGGTTACGGCCAAGCAAGCCTTGAACCTAGAAATTGAAAGCAGCAGCGAGGAGCCTATTACCATCAGTTTGTACAACGCTTTGGGCCAGCTCGCCTACGGCGAGACCTTCCGTATGGATGCGCCTAAAACCACGCTACAAATTGACACCAACGCGTTGAGCTCGGGCATTTACCTCCTGCAAGTAAAAGTGGGCAATAGCCAGCAAGTACAGCGGGTGGTAGTGCATTAAGCAATATAATTTAAAGATTTTTTGGGCGCTGCGCCGCGTTGCGTCGCCGTTACGCTACGGCGCTCGCTATTCGCTCGGCCCGCTTCGCGGTCTGGCCCTGCGGGCCACGCCTCCGCATCACTAGCGCGATGCCAAAAGCGTTAATTTTTCAGGGTTTTATAACCACCCCGTCTGCGCTACAGGGTGTAAAACACCCTGTGCGCATCCACCCCTCCGCCGAAAAGCTACGATTAGGACACATTTTTGGCTAGAGGTACTTGAAAAGAATTTTTACAAAA
>CAZDVQ010000103.1:0-6551 GCA_964508975.1 uncultured Saprospiraceae bacterium | reverse complement strand
AACTATCAAGCTTACGATTACAACCACGGCTCGTTCAACAACGGCAGTATCCACGAGTCAGTATGGGTTCGCTTTACAGCACCTAACTCTGGCCGAATCCGTTTTGAAACAGACTTGGGTAACCTCGACTCTGAAAACTCGGCTTTGTTTGGCCTCGATAACCGATTTGCACCCGATGTACCTGCAGGTTATTCTTGTGCCAACTTGAGCTTCATCGCCGCTGGCGAGGGTGGAGTAGGGGGTATACTCGGTGGCAATGCCTCTGCCGTTATCAATGCCCAGTGTTTAGAGCCTGGTTATACCTACTACGGTATGGTTGACCCAGCAACCATCAACTTTAGTGGCGATGCAGAGGTTTGGGCTTATGATCCATCGGTTTCTGACCCTAGCCAAAACCCACCAGGTAACGATATCTTATGTTTAGCTTTAGCAGATCCATTCTACGAAGTTCCGGTAGAGCTAGTAGGTGGTCCTGCGGGCTATGCGGTACCTGGATTCAATACCCGTGCCTGTATCGAAAGGCTGGCGGGCGAGCCTAATGCAAGTCCTACAGCAGCTAACCGTGCCGATCAAACCACATGGCACTATTTCACAGCACCTCCTTCAGGTGCTGCCGACCTGATTGTTCGCGCTTTCACCATGCAACAAGTTCGGGTAGCCGTTTACCCATTATTGAACGGCACCGATTGCTACGGTGGTTTACAACCCGCAACCTATACCATTGATGGTACCAATGCTACCCAAGGTATTGCACCAGTGGCTACAGGTACAGCTGGCATCCTACCTTCAACTATTTCGCTTTGTTGCATGGTACCAGGTACCTTGTATGCCATTCAAGTAGATGGTGGCTCACCTGGCGATGAAGGTATCTACGTGATTGACCGCATCCGCGAAGTTGAAGTTAACGCTGGCGATACCTACCTGACCCAAGCCAACGGCATAACGGTTTACGACTCGACCAACACTACCGCGTATGTATGTGCGGGCGATCCCATCTACGCATCTGTTGAGCTCGACCTCCTCGGTAATTCAACGGCAAATATTCCTGCTTGTATGGATACTGGCTACGTGGTACACACGTCAAACCCAGTTCCAAACCCCATCGCCAACGTTGGTTTCAGTTTCTTGGCTTCAGCCTTGCCAGGCACAGGTGGTACCTTTATCAACGATGGTACTATACCTCGAAACCAATTGCTTTATATCAGCTCACTGGCCGATGAAGACTTGACCTGGGGGCAACTAACCTGTAATAGCGCCAGCGCCGAAAATGCCATTCCCGTGGTGTTCTTGAGCCCAATCAGCGTGAGTTCAAACTTCGATAACGGTACATGTTTGATGACCTTTACCCCGGTAGGTGGTATGCCAGCATACGACAATACCAGCTTGTTCAACTGGGTCGTACTCAACGTTACGGGTGATACTTTGTTTAGCGGTACAGCTAGCAATGGCCAAACCATAACGCTGCAAGCCCCAGCCCCGCTGGTGTTTACCGTAGTGGTGACCGATGCCGCTGGCTGTTCTGAAACCATCAATATCGACGGCACGGGTTGTACCAATCCATGTGTCATCAATACGGTTTTTGTAACGCCTAACCCATTGGATAGCACCATCTATACCTGCTTGGGCAATGGAACGGCTATCGTTACTTTGTTCTTGAATGGTGGTGACCCTGTTTCAAACGGTACCAACTACTCCGTGCAAGTTTCAGGTTCTTCCGTTGCAGGTATGAACCAAACTTATTCGGTAGCCCCTGCTGGTGGCCCTCAAGCCACTTCCTTCAGTTTTACCGTTGCCGATGGCGATACTTGGACGGTCATTGCAGGTGATATCAATATCTGTCCTGATACGGTTTCAGGTACTTTTGAGTTTAACTTGACCAACTGTCCGAATGCTTGTCAGATAGTTCCAGTAGTAATCAGTCCTGACCCGCTCAACAACTCGGTATATAGCTGTTTACCTGGCGGTCAAGCCGTAGTTACCTTGAACGTGGCGGGAGGAGCACCATCTATCAACGGTAGCGATTACCTTGTAACCGTAACTGGTTCAACAGTGGCAGGGGTAAACGTGAGCAACCAAGTGCTTAGCCCATCTGCGGCTACAGCCTACAGTTTTACCGTGAACGATGGCGATACCTGGACCTTCAGCGTCGTAGACAACTTTAACTGTACAGATGCAGCCAGCAACACTTTTGTGTTCAACCCGCTCAACTGCCCGGATATTTGTACGATTCAACCTTTAACGGTTTTCCCTGACCCGCTAGATAGCAGCATTTACAGCTGTAATTTTGATGGTACAGCAACTATCACGCTCAATATTACGGGCGGCCACCCAAGTTATACCCCAGGCAACTATACCATTAGCGTTTCAGGCTCTAGCGCTGGTGCTAACGTAACCGGTCAACAGGTATTCTCTGCCGATGGCTTGAGCACCATCTACACCTTTGATGTAGCCGATAACGACACTTGGACCTTCATCGTGGCCGATACCTTCGGTTGTGCAGATACATTGAGCAGCACTTTCACTTTCGATTTGACCAACTGCCCGCTTATTTGCCAGCAAACACCTTTGCTCATCATTCCAAATCCAGCTGATAGCACGATTTACACTTGTAACCCAGATGGTTCGGCCACCGCGGTGATTAGTTTTGCGGGTGGTAAACCATTCTACGATGGCTCTAATTATTTCGTAACCCTCAGCGGTTCAACAGTGCCCGGAAACAACGTTACTGGCCAAGCCTACGCAGGCCAAGCGGGTGGTTCTGTAAACTATACCTTCAGTGTGAACGATGGCGATATTTGGACCGTGGTAATCACCGACGAGTTTGGCCTTTGTACGGATACCGTTACGGCGCAGTACTTGTTCAACGCGACCAACTGTAGCAATATTTGTCAATTAGCACCGCTATTCATCACGCCAGATCCGCTGAATACCAGTATTTATACTTGTAACGGAGACGGTACGGCCACGGTAACGCTTACCCTTTCTGGTGGTCGTCCAAACTATGACGGCTCTAACTACAGCGCCACCATTTCAGGATCATCAGTACCTGGGCAGAACACTGTTCAATCTATCCCTGGGGTGATTGGAGGTACAGCTACCCTGAGCTTCCTCGTTGCTGATGGCGATAACTGGTCGGTTGATGTTGAAGATACCCAAAACTGTACCGACCAAGCCCAAGGCTTGTTCCAGTTCAATATCGTGAACTGCCCGAATTTCTGCCAATTGTTGCCGTTGGCTATCTTGCCAGACCCGATCGACAGCACGGTTTATACTTGCTACCCTAATCAAACAGCTCTGGTTACAGTTACTTTAAGTGGTGGTCGACCAAGCTACGATGGTTCTAACTACATCGTGAGTGTGTATGGCTCGTCAGTTGGTGGCAACGCCATCAACGTGCCTGTAGCAGGTATTGCAGGTGGTACAGTGACTTACAGTTTCTTGGTGGGTGATTTTGACCAGTGGCAAATCCTCGTGGAAGACCAAGAAGGTTGTTCCGATTTTGCCGGTGGTCAGTTCTTCTTTACCAATAGCAACTGCGATAATATCTGTACCGATCCTACCTACACGGGCATCCTCATCAACGGAGGTTCAGATAATATCTCATACATTTGTGATGGCAACGGTTTCGCTCAGGTACTCGTTACGCTCACGGGTGGTTTACCAGCCCTCGATAACGGCCTAACAGCTTACGAAGTAGTCAGCACCGTAAATGGCATCAACGATACCACTTACGTTCAAGCGGATACCAATGGGGTGTATACTTATGTCTTGAACATCATCGACGGCGATGTTTGGCAAGTTAATGCCACCGACACCCTTGATTGTTCAACCGATAACCTTGGTGGTACGGCGGGTACTTTGTTTAATTCGGTTACAGCCATCGCCAGCGCTAGTACAACAGAGGCCATCCTCGTGGGACAAACGGTTCAGTTGACTGGTTCGGCTAGTATCGGTAATAACCTCAGCTACACTTGGACACCAAGCACCGGCCTCGATAACGCCAATATTGCTAACCCAGTATCCTTGCCGCTGCAAACCACAACCTACGTCCTCCAGGTAGAAGATGATTTCGATTGCGCCGATACCGCTCAAGTCCTCGTGCGCGTGGGCCCGTGTGTACCGCAAACGGCAGGCTTTACACCAAACGCCGACGGTATCAACGATACTTGGGTCATCCCATGTTTTGATATCTACGACAATGAAACTAAGGTGTACAACCGCTGGGGTGAGCTCGTATTCAGCCAGGTGAATTATCAAGGCGACTGGGACGGTACATCCAACGGCAAGCCTTTGCCCGATGGAACCTACTATTACGTCATCGATGTATTCTACCCCAACGGCCAATCTGAAGTGCTCAAAGGTAACGTTACCATCATTCGCTAACCCCAAGTTTCAACTATAGACCTATGAAAAATTCAATCATAATCGCCTTGTTCTTGAGCTTCGGGTTTAGCTTGTCGGCTCAACAAGAACCTTTGTTCACGCAGTATTATAATCTCGGTTTTGCCATAAACCCAGCGGTGGCAGGCTCCATGACAGGCCACCAACTCCGCTTGTTTCACCGTTGGCAATGGGTTACTTTTCCAGGTGCCCCCTTGACCTACGGCATGACTTACACCGCACGTATAAAAGGCGTGCACGGCATCGGGGCCATGTTGTATTCCGATCGTACTGGGCCAACCAGTCGCATTGGTGCTAAACTGGCCTATGCTTTCCATATCCCCATCGGGCAAAATCGCTTGTCTTTGGGCTTGGCTGGCCGTTACCAGAACAACAGGATCAAAACCGATATTATCCGTTTTATCCAGGATGGCGACCCTGCTGTGGCCAACGGCAACCAAGGTGTAAATACCTTCGATGCCGAGTTTGGGGCCTATTTCTACAACAAGAAATTCTATGCGGGTATCGCTGCACCAAACTTGATTCAAACAAAAATGGACTTTGGCGTCAACGCCGATGCTCGTTCTGAAATCGCTAAGTTATACCGACACTATTTCGCCTATGCAGGCTATCGCTTTGACCTCGGTAAAATTGCCCTAGAGCCTAGCGTCATGGTCAAATACGTGGTGGGTACCCCCGTGCAGGTCGATGCTGGTTTACGCCTACACTTCCTGGAAGATCAGCTTTCGGTTGGGGCCGCTTGGCGCTCACCGCAGTTTATGTCCTTCTATTTCAGGGCTTTAATCGACCGGAAGTTCCCGATAACGTTCTCGTTCGACATCGCTACTACCCGTTTCCAAAACTATTCTTTGGGTTCAAACGAGGTAATTCTCGGCTGGAACATCCCCGATGTGCCAGAATGGAAACAACAGCTTGAAATTGACGTAGAAACTCCTAGTAGATTTTAATTTATTTGGGCGTGCCCCCCTTCGGCCTTCGGCCTAGGGGGTCGCGCCCCTCCAGGCTCGCTGTTCGCTCGGTACCGCAAGCGGTACCAAAGGCCTTCGGCCTTTGCCTTCCGGGCCGCTCACGCGGGATTCCGCCCTAATTTTACTTATCATGAAACATTTTCATTGGCTAAAACTGGTTTGGTGTGGTTTGGCCACACTTATTGGCTCCATAAGCACTGCCCAAAACGCTTATCCAGCCATCAATGAAAGTAAGTTACTCAACACCAAGTGGAAGTATACCTACACCACGCACGCAGAGTCGAATACCGTTATCCACAAGGCCGACCAAAACTACAAGTACTTCCTGTACCTTAAGTTCGACTACACCCTCGAGCACTCGCTCAATGGCCGTATTTACAAGGATTACTGGGAATTAAACCCCGCGAAAAACGAGCTTTACTACAACTACCGACAAATCAAATGGTGGCGTATTGCCGAGTTCAGCGAGAAGTCGCTCATCTTGGAGTTCTCGGTAACCGACAAAGCTTCATACCGTTATCACTTTGTTCCGCTGCCCGAAAAGGAGTCGCCTTTTGTCCGTAATGCCAATGAACTCCCCCTGGTCAACGTTGAAACCATGGGCAAAGGCGATAAAAAAGCCTATACCCCGCAAATCCACAAAAAGCAAAACCGCAAACGGATTCGTTACGTCAAGGAAAATAAAAAGGTAGTTGCCGCACCGCCTGTCCCCATGAAAATCGAATTGCTCGGTGGAGGCTATTTTGGCGGCAACGACCCTATCTATTACAGCTTCATCGTCATCGAGTCTGATGGTCGCCTCGTAAAAGAAGTGAAAACGGAACGCCGGGGCTCTGTCAAAACCAAACGCGACATTGGCCGGGCTAAACTCGAAGAGTTCATGAAGTACGTTGAAAGCAAACAATACTTCAGCCTCGAAAGCCATTATGGTTGTAAAACCACGGTCTGCGACCGCCGCTTCCGCCAAGATCCTAAACCCATACCACTCCGCATTGCCATTACCCACGGTAGCAAACGCAAGGTCATCTCCATCGACATCTTCGGTACCGACGAACGCAATGTCAAATACGTAGATTACCCCGCCGACATCGACCTCATCGTGGATGCTATTCAAAAGATGGCAGATTAGAGAGCAGAGGGCAGAGTGCAGAGAGCAGAGTGACCCGGCGAGCTCGGCTCGCC
>CAZDVQ010000102.1:0-6654 GCA_964508975.1 uncultured Saprospiraceae bacterium | reverse complement strand
CTTCTACCCGGTGCAGGCGATGAACTTCAAGGCATCAAACGCGGCATCGTTGAAATGGCCGACATCCTAGTCATCAACAAAGCCGATGGCGATAATATAGCCCGTGCCACACAAGCCCAACGCGAATACCGGAATGCCTTGCACCTTTTCCCTGCCCGTGCCGATGGTTGGAGCCCCAGCGTACTGCGTTGCTCGGCCCTAAACGGCGAAGGCGTGGACAAACTCAGCCAGAAAATAGCCACCTTTTTCAAACAAGCCACCGACAATGGCCACTTCGAGCAAAAACGCGCCCAGCAAGCGCAGTATTGGCTTGAATCGAGTATTCAACAACGTTTATTGGAAGACTTTAACGAACACCCCTGGATAAAAGCCAACTTCGCCAGCTTATTGGAAGCCGTGAAAGCTGGAAAAACCTCGCCCTTCTTAGCCGCCGATGAACTGGTAAAACACTACAGGCATGATGGCTAAAACCCGTATTTTTATTAGCCGAGACTTAGAGGCTAGCACCGAGTTTGTGTCGGCATTAAAGCCCTACCCCGTTCAAGTCAGCGGAAAAAGTTTATTACAAATAGAACTACTGGATTTCGATTGGGCTAAGCTAGCCCATTTCAACTGGCTCTTCTTTTACAGCAGTAACGGCGTAAAGGCTTTACTACGGATGCTGGACTCCGGCCACTCCCTACCCCATGGCATTAAACTAGGCTGTATTGGCTCAGGGACAGCCAAAACCTTACAAGATGCTGGGCTGCACTGTGATTTCATCGGTACGGGCGATGCGCCCAACTCGGCAGCAGCCTTTCTACAGGAGCTAGGCAATGGTACTGTTTTATTCCTGCGAGCTGCCCAATCAGAAAAAGCCATGCAAGTCGAATTGGCAGGCCGAGCCCAAATGGATGACCTTGTCGTGTACCAAAATCAGTTTATCGCCGATATCCCGAAGTTAGAAACTGATATATTGGTGTTCACCTCTCCTTTAAATGCCCAAGCTTGGTACAGTACAAACCCTGCGCAGGCCAGGCAGCAGGTCATCGCTATCGGTAAAACGACCCAGCGGACCTTAGTGGCGCTCAACATCCCATCGGTGATACAAGCGGAACGCCCCGATGAACTTGCCTTAGCACAATGCGTTATAAGCTTATTGCAAAAAAATAATTAACCCATGAGTTTTAGAATTTATACCAAAACCGGCGACAAAGGCGAAACATCGCTGTTTGGTGGTGCCCGTGTACCCAAAGATCATATCCGTATTGAATCATATGGCACCGTCGACGAGTTGAACAGCTTCATCGGTTTGGTACGCGATAGTATCCAAGCGGAAGAACAGCGTGCCGAGTTGAAAAACATCCAGGATAAACTGTTTGTACTGGGGGCTAACCTAGCGGCACAACCCGGCAAACCCTTGAGTTTACCGCCTTTGGTGGAACAAGACATACTTGATCTAGAGCAATCCATCGACCGTATGGAAGAAAGCTTACCACCGCTGAAAACTTTTATTTTACCCGGCGGGCATACCAGTGTATCTTATTGCCACTTGGCGCGTTGTGTATGTAGGCGTGCCGAGCGGCTTGTTGTGGCCCTTGACCACAACGAACCCGTAGAAGACATCTTAATTCAGTACCTGAACCGCTTGTCGGACTACCTTTTTGTGCTGGCTAGAAAAATTGGGCAAGACTTAGGCGCCGCCGAAATACCCTGGACGAGTAAGTAACTTACACAAGGATTTTATAGCGTTTTTTGTTTTTGGGCGCCCCGCCGCTACGCGTCGGCGGTCCCTTTCGGGGTTCGCTATTCGCTCCGTGCGCGTTGCGCACCGCCGCGTTGCGGCGCCCTCCAGGCACCTGGCGCAACATGCCCAAAAGCTGGATTCTTTTACCCGAAAACCTACAATAGCCTTACAAATCCATCTGTAAAAAACGGCCGTTCATCGAAATTAACGAGCCATTAACGCCTTGTTAACTGATTTTCACGTAGTTACCTTATACTTTTGGGCCACAGTACTGCTCTAGCCTTATTATTTATCCATTAAACTCAATGCGATGCAAAACATGAACTTTACCAAATTAAGCCTTGCCTTGGCCTGTTGCTTAACCTTAGGACAAAGCCTCTGGGCCCAGGTAGAAACCGAAGTAAAAACAGCACAGAAGATGGTCATTATCACCGTTGACGACAACGGTAATAAAACCGAAACCGTTATCATGGATCCCCAGGAAATTGAACAACGCATGGGCCATTTCCCTGCAATCAATTCCGATAAACCATTCCTAGGTGTGGTGATGGAGCTGGAAATGAGCCGGACCGAAATCAACGGACAAGTTACAGAAAGCTCAGAAGTGCGGATTCAAAAGGTAATCCCAGGCTCGGCCGCTGAAGCCGCTGGCCTACAAGCTGGTGATATTTTAGTAGCCATGAATGGCCAAAAGATTGAAAACCCGGACATGCTGGGCGAGGCTATGCAAAACCTAAAAGTAGGTGACCAAGTTAGCATTCAATACAAACGCGGCGACAATGTTGCCAGCACCAACGCTACTTTGAAAGCACGTACTGCTGCCGATATGGGCGGTATGGCCCAAAAGCATATCCGTATTGAACGCGATGGCAATGTGGACGAAATCCGCATTGAAGGTTTTGAAAATGGCAAAAACTGTTTCCCAATGGGCGACAAAAACGCTTGCCATGCGCCAGCAGCCCCAAAAGCTCAACTAGGCATTAGCATGGGCTTTAACCGCGAGGTAGAAGTCATAAACGGTGAAGAACGCATCTTCAATACCGTTACCGTAGAGGATGTAGTTGAAGGCTCAGCCGCTGCGGAAGCAGGCCTGAAAGCAGGCGATATCATTTGGGCCATCAACGAAACGGAAATCAAGGAGCCAAGCGATGTCAGTAAACTGGTGAGCAATCTTGCTCCGGGTACAACTATTGGCATTCGTTACGAACGCGACGGCACGGTAAACAACACCACCGCAACGTTGAAAGCGCCTACTCCATATATCGCAATGCCCGAACGCCAGACAATCTTCCGCGATAATGCTTTTAAAATGCCGGAAGAAAGTCGCAAAAAGGCTTGTGCACAACTCGAAGAAATGCAGCAACAAGCATTCATTGGTGTTTACCTGAACGGCAAAAGCCTGGTGGTTAGCGAGGTTATTCCCAACACCGCCGCTGCCCGCAACAACATGCAGGTAAATGACCAGTTGACCAAATTGGGCAAAACCAGCATCAACAACTACGATGAACTGCTTAAAGCACTCAGTAACTACAAAGCTGGCGACCGGGTGAAAATCGATTTTTTGCGCAATGGCCAAACTGAGCGTAAAAATATCGTGCTGGGTTCTTTGGCTGAAGGACAAGCCAAAACGGCAAGCCTACTCAAGTCAATGTGTGAAGACGGCCAGGAAAAAGACCAAACCAACATTTTCCCTGAAGCCATGCCAAACAGCCAATTATCAGCCTTCCCGAACCCAAGCGCTGGTCAATTCAAAGTACAGTTCGAGTCGAGCAGCAAAGCGCCGATTGCTATCAGCATCAGCGATATGAGTGGCCGCGAAGTGTACAAGGCCGACATCAGCCAGTTCAACGGCACCGTCGTGCAAAACATCGATTTGCGCAACGAGGCCAAAGGCTTGTACATCATCAATGTGCGCCAAGACGGAAAATTATCTAGCCAGAAAATCTCTTTATTCTAGTCCGAGTCTATCTATAAATCAAAAGCCCTAGATGTAACATCTAGGGCTTTTTTTTATGGTTGGGGGGCGTTAAATAGTTCACGTTGGGCATTAAATCTTATGGCCGGTTGATGACCAACTTGTCTTGGTATTGGATACCTTTTGAATCATGGCATTGGAGTAGGTACATACCGGTGGGAAAACCTTGGAGAGAAACGGTCCAGCTGTTTATATTGGCTGGGAGTGCCTGCAGCAACACTCTGCGGCCTTGTAGGTCGTGTATCTCCAGCACGGCGTCGTCCAGTAACTCTATACCATGAATCATAAATGCATCAGTAGCCGGGTTCGGGTATAGCTCTATGCCGTTTGCCATGTTTGGTTTATCTAGCCCCACCGTTCCAGTTACATTGGCACGGAGTGCAACGTTAAAATCCTGCACATTGTTGCGCACCTGCATGGTATCATCAAAAATGCCCGACACACTTGAACTAAAACTAACCGGGATAGCTAGGGTATCACCCGGGTTGATGCGGTAATGGTCCTTGAGGGTGCTGAACGGTGGCTCGTGGCCATGCAGGTAACTCAGGTAAGTACGGGTGTAACCTGGGTTATAGGCATACAGGTACAAGGTTGAATCCTGACCAGGACTGATATTGCCAAAATCAAGTGTATCGGGCCAGGTAACTAGCCCCGCAGGGTTGCCAATACCAAGGCTATCGCAGGCACTACCGACTTGAGCTCCCAGGCGGAAGGTTGTGGGCATGTTCGGTAAGCCAGCGGTCATGAGGGGAAGTTGTATTTTCCGCATCCTGAAATCACAGGCAATACCCTTTTCATCGGGGCGATTGATCACGTGCATGTAATGAGTTCCGAATACTGTTGATATGTAAACCCTGTCGTCCGGTGCAAGCTGCGTTTCACCGAAGCTGGTATAACTGGGCAACATGGTCAAGGTATCAATGTGGTTGTCGAACTCGGCCACCAGCGTGCCGGTAGTTTGCCAGTTAGGTTGGTAAAGGTCATATTGCCAAATTTGATTAGGCCCAACCTTGTACAACATCCTGGAGTTCGGGGAAAACTCCACCCCATTCTCAAACAGCAGGTCCGGGGTTTGAACGCCCCCCATAAAGCTAAATGTACCCTGACAACGATCTAGCCCGTAAACCTCTATATAACCAACCCAGTTGGGCAGGGCAGTAAAATCGAGAAAATGCCTGGCCAGGAAATGCCCGTCAGGGGAAATGCTGAGGCTTTGCATAGCAGTATGAATTCTATCGCGGGGTGCGTCAACCAGCCCGATGTATTGCACCCCGGCAGGGGTTAACAAGAACAAGTGGAAACCGCTGACCCAGGCGCTAGGTGGCGCTACGATCCACCAGTCCCGGCCATTGGCATGCCTAAAGGCATTGATGGCCCCCGTCATGGTGTCGGTCAATATTGGGATCGACATTTGCACTACATCTCCCAGCCCGGCATTGAGATTTCTATCTATAATGGTGTGATACACATTTAAAAATGCGGTACCATTTTGTGTAACTTGATACTGCATGCCCTCATGGAAGATATGAAACAAGTTTGCCTGCCCAGGATCGGGAAGCATCAGGAGTAAATCATTTGCATTCAAGCCAACCAGCTCCACTATATCGCTTCGTACTGTATCATCGTCGAAGTTCAAGGGGTGGATATCATGCCCACCAGGTAATAATTGACCCAGGCTATCGGCTACCCGCTGCCCATTAGAAGCAAATAACAAGGAGCCATCAACGTCGGCAAGTACTGCGCAAGCACTTGCAAGCGGGATTTCTGAAACCCGGTAGTTTATGGCCTGTATCGTATCCTGGTTGAAAACTATCACAAAGTTTTCGGTATAGTTTGGGGGGCTCCAGCCGTAACCGCCAGGCCAACTATAATCCCGTTTCGAGTCTAGATAAGGCTGTCCAAGTACAGTACCCACACAAAACAAGCAGGTCAAAACCAACATATATAATTTCATGGTCATGCTGTATTATATTTTATAACCCCGCGGGATTATTATCCCGCAGGGTCGAATGAAGTGTTTCTTTTTCTGACATTAACTATTCCTTCACCAGTTTCAAGCTTGAAACAACCTTTCCGTTTTCTCGCACAACGAGCAGGTACATGCCCTGGGTCAAGTTCCCGGTCGATATGCTCAAGGCTTGTTGCCTAGCGGCCAAGTCCCAGTTGTCAAGCAAGGTTCCAGTGCCGCTGTATAAACTTAATGTACGTTTTGCCTCGCTGTATGGAATCTGCAACACCGTTTGGCTTGAAGTGGGGTTGGGGTATAGCTTGAATTCACCGCTTGGTTCAAGTTCAGCCGTTTCCCGGTACAAGATACCCTGCTCCGCGCAAATGGCGGTATTGTCGAAGGCCAAGGAAGGGTCTACATGGAAATATAGTTCCCGCGCGAGGTAAACGATTGCGCCACCCTCCATAGGGCATTGAGCAGCGACGAACAACAGGTCGTTTTGTTGTTGTACGTTAAAATTATACGCTTCGCCTGCAAGTTCCTGCTCCAGTATAACGCTGTAAACAAGTTTGGCGTTGTGTACCTGCTGGTCAGAATAGCCCAGGCTACCAAGGTCAGCCAGCATGCCCATTGCCGTTTGGGTTGCATCGTGGGCATATTGCTGGTAAACCGTGGCCCTAATACCGTCGAGGCTCGCAATTTGTTGTGCCAGGGCGTTCACCTGGCTCGCCATGGTGCTGGAGTCTATATTACCGGCCACGAAGGCGTCCTGGTAGCTGGCTATCTGGTTGTAATACTGGACAACAAGGCTATCGCTGGAGTACAACAAGTAGGCGGCCTGATCCGGCATGGCACTCAACTGCTTGTAATAATGCAACATGTCGGCAAAGTTGCCCGCCTCTGTCAGCTCGAACTGGTTTTTGAAGCTGACCATGTCCTGGTTAGAGGCTAGCAGGCTTGCATCGCCGAGTAACTTCTCGTAAAGTTGAAAGTCAAGTTCCTTGT
>CAZDVQ010000101.1:0-6915 GCA_964508975.1 uncultured Saprospiraceae bacterium | reverse complement strand
GCATTACCGTTATGCCGACGGCGATAAGGACGTATTGAGAGGCCTTGATTTACACATCAAATCCGGCGAAAAAGTTTGTATTGTTGGCGCGCCGGGTTCGGGTAAATCTACCTTGATACACATGTTGTCGGGCATTTACAACGGCTACGAAGGGCAGCTAAACATCAACAACATCCCCATGAAACATTATCGCCCGAGCAGCCTCCGCGAATTCATCGGTGAGGTATCGGAGGATGAGGATATTTTTAAAGGAACGGTGTTCGACAACATCGCTGTTGGCCACTCTGAGGTTGACCTGAACAGTGTCGTAAAAGCTGCGCAAGAGGTTGGTCTAGAGGAGCATATCCTCAAAATGCCCAATGGTTACCATACAGAGTTGGCGCCTTCTGGTAAAGGTTTGCCCCGCAGCGTGATACAAAAAATCATCCTGGCCCGGAGCTTTGCATCTTGCCCGCGTTTAGTCACTATCGACGAGGGCATGACACACCTGTCCGCTAAAGAACGCGAGAAAATTGTGAAATGTTTGACCGAGCCTAGCACGACTTGGACTTTCATCGCCGTGACCAACGACCCAATTATCGCATCACATTGTCAAAGGATTGTTGTGGTGGAAGATGGTAAAATCATTGCAGAAGGTACTTGTAATGAGTTGCTCAAGCACCCTGAACACGGGCGTTTGTTTACTTCATCGTCGCCTGATGCTTAATTTTTGGGCGTGCCCCTCGCTTTTGGGGCGTAAATTACGCCCCTAGCGCTCGGGTCGCTACGTTGCGCGGCTCGCTGTCGCTCGGCCCTTCGGTCTGGCGCGTTGCGCCACCGCTTCACATCGCTCACGCAGCTAGCCTGGCTGTATTACTACACATTCAAATTAAACAAAAGCTAACGCATCAATATGCTTAACTTATCGTTGAACAACATACGCACGAAGATTGAACAAGGTCGATACGAGACCTTCAGCTCCGTGTTGAAATTCCGCACGAAGAAGGTCATCGCGGCCTGGATGTTGACTTTCATGGCCATTGGTATTGTCATTTTGTTTTTGCCCTGGACCCAGAACATACAGGCCAAGGGCAAAATCACCACGATTAACCCGGCGCACCGCCCCCAAACTATCCACGCTACCATTGCCGGCCGGATAGAAACCTGGTATGTACGCGAAGGGCAGGTTGTAAAAAAAGGCGATACCATCGCATTTCTATCGGAGGTGAAGTCTGAGTACTTTGACCCAAACCTCATCGAGCGACAAGGCGAACAGGTAGATGCCAAACGGGCTACCATTGGTTCATACGAATCAAAAATGAATGCCCTGACCCGCCAAGTAGACGCTTTACGTCAAAACCGTACGCTTAAAATAGAGCAAGCCAAAAACAAACTCCGCCAGGCCCAGCTTAAAATCACTTCGGATAGTATCGAGCTAAAAGCGGCCTTGGCTGATAAAGATATTGCCATCAAGCAGCTAGACCGTGCCAAGGAAATGTATGCAAAAGGTGTAACTGCCCTCACCGAGCTGGAAAAACGCCAGATGAAAGTTCAGGAAACAGTAGCCAAGGCTATCTCCGCCGAGAATAAATACTTGGTGAGCCAGAACGAATTACTCAACGCTCGTATTGAACTCAACAACATACAAGCCGAGTACGAAGAGAAAATCGCTAAATCAGAATCCGACCGCTTTAGTACTCAAAGTGAATGGTACGATGCCCAAGGTAACGTGGCCAAGATGGAAAACCAATACGCCAACTACCAACTCCGGGCAGGCTTTTACTACATCATTGCCCCTCAAGATGGTTTTATTTCGGAGGTACTTACCCCAGGTATCGGAGAAACCGTGAAAGAAGGTGAACCAATCGTGAGCATTATGCCCTCGCAGGTTGACTTGGCGGTAGAATTGTATGTCCGCCCAATTGACTTGCCCTTGTTGTCCATTGGCGAAAAGGTACGATTCATCTTTGATGGTTGGCCTGCATTCGTGTTTTCCGGTTGGCCGGGACAATCTTTTGGTACCTATGGCGGCTTGGTCTTGGCTATCGACCAGATGGCTAACAAACAAAACACCTTCCGGGTACTGGTTAAACCTGACCCTAACGATAAGCCTTGGCCGACTGCTTTACGTGTAGGCTCGGGTGCGCAAGGTGTAATCTTGCTAAAAGACGTTCCTGTTTGGTACGAGTTGTGGCGCCAGTTAAATGGTTTCCCGCCCGACTTTTACCAAGAAGAGGTGAACGACGAAAACCTGAAGTTGAAAGCGCCTATTAAATCGTTAAAGTAAATCCCGAACAGTGCCCGCGCCAGCGATGTGAAGCGGTGGCGCAACGCGCCAGACCGAGCCGCCCCATTCTAGAGCCGTTTCTGGAATCGTCTTCCGGCAGGTGGGGGCGGCGAAGGGCCGAGCGAATAGCGAGCCGCGAAACGTAGCGACGGTGCAACGCACCGGGGCGCCTAAATTATCAAAAATCGAATGAAGTTTATATATCAAATAGCCAGCGTACTTTGCTTCTTGACCTATGCCTCGCCTGCTTTTACACAAGCGGAGGAGGGTAAAAGGCTTTTTCAACCTGAGGAACTTTTGGTACTGGTACAGCGCAACCACCCGGTAGCCAAGCAGGCCCAATTGCTGGTGTCTGAGGCAGAAGCACAACGGATGGCCGCGCGTGGTATGTTTGACCCCAAGGCATTTGGGCAATACGACCGCAAGTATTTTGAGCAGAAAAACTATTACAGTTTGCTACAAGCGGGCTTTAAAATACCCACTTGGTTTGGCGCGGAACTTAAGGCACAATACGATTGGAACTCGGGGGTAAACGTTAATCCTGAAGCATTTACGCCTAACCAGGGCTTGGCTACCGCCGGGATTAAATTGCCTCTGTTGCAAGGCTTGTTCATTGACCAACGCCGGGCCGCTTTGCAGCAATCGAAAATCATGCTGGAGGCTAGCGTGGTTGAACGTAAAGCCGTGCTCAACAACTTGTTCCGGGATGCTATTCAAGCTTATTATGACTGGGCCATGTACTACGAGGCCTTGGCGGCTTATGAACAGAGCCTAAACTTGTCGAGGTTGCGCTATGAGGGCGTGCTGGAGGCCTTCCAACAAGGAGACAGACCCGCTACTGACACCCTGGAAGCGCTGTTGATTGTGCAAGACAGGCAGTTTATGTACAACAATGCCTTGATGGAGTTCCAGAATGCAGGCTTGTATTTATCGACTTTCTTGTGGGCCGCAGAAGAAGTTCCACTGGAATTGGGGGATGATTTTATTCCGCAAAACCTAGCTTCAATGCGTCAGGCACCACCTGCCCGCGATAGCGTAGTTGCCTTGATTGATGGCTTGGACAACGAAAACCCTGAGTTGGCCCTTTACGCTTACAAGCTAGAATCCTTGGAAATTGACCGTAAAATGAAGCTGGAGCAACTGAAGCCCCAACTGGATGTAGAATATAATTTTTTGGCCCGCGGCGCTAATTACATCCAAGACCCATACGGCGAGGTGCCCTTGTGGAACAGCTATAAATTTGGCGTAACTTTTTCGATGCCCTTGTTTTTGCGCAAGGAGCGTGCAGGATTAAAGCTGGCCGATATTAAAATTGAAAATACCCGACAGCAGTTTGTGCAAAAACGCTTAGAGGTTGAAAATAAGCTGTTGCAGTTTTACAACAAGTTGGAGAACGATTTTGCACAGATTAATCTATACCAATCGGCCGTGTCGAACTACAGGGCACTGAATGAGGCCGAGCAATTGCGTTTCCAACTGGGCGAAAGCTCGATATTCATGCTCAACGCCCGGGAGCAAAAGCTGTTGGAAGCCAGTATCAAATTGATAGAGCTGGATAGTAAATTCCAGCAAAGCCTGATAAACCTGGCTTGGTTAAGCGGAACGGTGGAGCTGTAAGGTGAAAATCCCCTATATTGCGGCTTGAACCAAACAAGATCGCTATATGAGGAGCATTGACCAAGTGATTGACGATTTGAAAGCCATTGTGCAGGATTGTATCCAGCAAAAGGATGCCTTGGGTATATTTGCCGCCGTGTATTTACGGACAACCGTTGCCGTACGCGAGGCGATACAGCAGGGCCGTTTTGAGGATAACCCGAGGATGGAACGCTTGGACGTGATATTTGCCGACCGCTACATTGATGCCCTAAAGGCTTATCGGGTAGGGCTGCCTTGCACACAATCGTGGAAACAAGCGTTTGATGCATCGCGCAATAACCGTTTAATCGGGATGCAGCATTTGATGTTGGGCATGAATGCCCACATTTTGCTGGACTTAGGCATTGCTGCCGCCCAGGTTTGTCCGGGGGCGCAAATCAAACAGATAGAAAACGATTTCAACAAAATCAACGAGGTGTTGATGGAATTGTTGGATGTGATGCAGGATGCGATGGCGCAGATGTCGTTCGTGTACAAACTGCTCGATAAATTTGGGATGAACTTAGACGAAAAGATAGCCTCCGGTGGGATTAAGTTAGCTCGGGTAAGGGCTTGGCAGGTAGCACAAAATTGTGCAGCTGCTACTGACCCTGCCGCTTTGCAAAAGGTTATCGCCGAAACGGATACCGTTACCCAAGGTTTAAGCAAAGGGATTATCCATACGCCAGGGTTCTTGAATTTTCTGCTGGGCCTCATCAAAATGACCGAAACCGGCGATGTAGAGATGATGCGGAAACTAAGCTAATTATTAGAGCAGAGAGCTGAGTGCTGAGATCAGAGTAGTTGGGGCAAATCACTCTGCTCTCAGCACTCATATCTAATTTGCGCCTCCCCCCGCCGCTACGCGTCGACCCCCTCCACTGCGCAGACCGCTGCGCGGCCGCTGGTAGCGGGGGGTATAGAGCAGAGAGCTGAGTGCTGAGATCAGAGTAGTTGGGGCAAATCACTCTGCTCTCAGCACTTTGCTCTCATATCTCATCAGTATCCCATCCCGGTGTCATCGCCGCGGAGATCACCGACAGCGTGTAGTTGACCATTCGGTAGGCGGTGGATAGCGTTGGCGCGGCCTATGGGCTCGCGTACAGCGACAATATGGCCCATTTTTTCAAGTTTAGCCACGATATCGGCAGGGAAAGCATTGGCTTCAATTTGTATTTTATCGGGTAGCCATTGGTGGTGGAACCTTTTGACATCGATGGCTTGTTCGAGGTCAAGGCCGAACTCGGCAACGTTCAAGAAAATTTGAAATACGGTGGTGATGATCGTCGAGCCACCGGGTGTACCCAGTACCATATATAATTGGCCATTGCGATGGATAATGGTAGGGGTCATGGAGCTGAGCATGCGTTTGTGCGGTACAATGGCATTAGCCTCTGCCCCCACGAGGCCATATATGTTGGGCACGCCTGGTTTTGCGCTAAAATCATCCATTTCGTTGTTGAGGAAAAAGCCAGCGCCTTCAACCACCACCTTTGAGCCGTAAGTGTCGTTCAAGGTTGTGGTAACGGCCACGGCATTACCTTGAGCATCGACCACGCAGAGGTGGGTTGTTTCACTACTTTCTTGCCATTGGCCAGCTTTGATTGATTTGCTTGAGCTCGCTTGGATGGGATTAAAGTCGAGCATACGGCTATCGGCGTACAGGCTGTCGCTGAGCCATTGCGGAACATCCCAGAAATCTGGATCGCCAAGGTGTTGGGCACGATCGGCGTAGGCACGGCGTTCGGCTTCGGTCATAAGGTGAATGCTCTCTGTGCTGTGGAAACCAAGTTTACCGATGTTGTAGGGTTCGAGCATTTCAAGCATGAGGGCCAGTACGATACCACCGCTGGATGGTGGCGGCATGGCGGTGAACTCAAAATCTTTGTACTTGAACTGGAGTGGCGTGCGCTCAACGGCTTGATATGCTTGGAGGTCGGTATGTTGGATCAGGCCTTTATGGCGTTCCATTTCGGCCACGATGAGCTTAGCGGTTTTACCTTTATAGAAACCATCTTGACCTGATTTGCAGATGCGTTTCAGGGTTTGGGCCAGCTCGGGTTGTATGAGTACATCGCCTGCTTTCCAGGGTGTGGCTTTGTAGAATGCGGGTAAAGTAGTGTTGTAGGCTTTAAACTCGGCGAGGTGTGCATTGAGTTGTTTAGCTTCTTTCTCGGTGATAAGAAAACCTTGTTTAGCTAGTTTGATGGCCGGTTGAATGAGCTCGCACATGGGTAGGGTGGCATGTTGGTGCGATTTGAAAAGACCTGCCACGGTGCCGGGCACGCCAACGGCCCAATGCCCGTGTGTACTCAGCTTGTCGATAACCTCGCCTTTTTCGTTGAGGTACATGTTGCGAGTGGCCAAGGCGGGGGCTTTTTCGCGATAATCGATGCAAGTGCTTGTGCCGTCGTGGCGTTTCAGCACCATGAAACCGCCGCCACCCAGGTTGCCCGCCCCGGGGTATACCACGGCCAAGGCAAATTGCATGGCGATGGCTGCATCGACGGCATTGCCGCCTTTTTGGAGTATATCGATACCAACCTGAGAGGCCAACGGGTGTGCTGAGGTCACAGCGGCATGCTCAGCTTTAATGCTTCGGGGTACCTTTGGGGTAGGGAAGGGCGATTGGCTAAGTGCTTTTTGTTCGGTGCTGCTAAAGCATGCTACTACAGCAAAAAGGAGAGTAAGGAAGGTGGTCAGGCGAGTCATACGAGGGCAATTGAGGCCGAAATATAGTATAAAAACCTGAACTATGGTTTAACCTAATGTTCCTGCGGATGATTTGGGCGTTCCGGCGCGATGCGCCGTCGCTGTCCTACGCGCGCGCTAAACGCTTGGCCCTGCGGGCTGGCCGCTTTGCGGCCACGCTCCGGCCAGCTAACGCATAATGCCATTAGGCGTTTATTTTTCAGGGTTTTATAACCACCCCGTCTGCGCTACATGGTGTAAAACACCCTGTGCGCATCCACCCCTCCTTGAAAAGGCTACGATTAGGACACATCTTTAGC
>CAZDVQ010000100.1:0-6992 GCA_964508975.1 uncultured Saprospiraceae bacterium | reverse complement strand
TATTAAGTATTAAGTATTAAGTATTAAGTATTAAGTATTAAGTATTAAGTATTAAGTATTAAGTATTAAGTATTAAGTATTAAGTATTAATCAAGCTCTAATCCCTACCCCCTAATACCTAATACCTATCCCCTAATACCTATCACCTACTCCAGTACCACCTTCAAATTGTAAGTCCCAGCGCCTTTACCAGAGCGTACCATGACAAAGTAATTGCCATGTATTTCAGCCGATTGTACCTTGATGGCTTCTTTAGCGCTATCAAGTTTGCTACTCGATGCATCAAAGGTTTGGGTTGCAGGCTCAGGTACGGCACCCTTGCGCAAGAACAGGTCGAAATCCGTGGTAGTATCGCCTTGGGCATCGAGACTCACGTTAAGGCTTTGGCCGATACGTAGCTTGAACAACTGCATGGAGCCCGGCTTGCTTAACTCGCCCTTGTTGAATGATTGCATCCGCATGGGCAATACCTTAACGCTAGGGTCGATGGGGACCACGCCACCCAGGGTACATTGTAGCCCGAACTGTCCTTGACCACTTTTAGCATGGAGCAGAATGTAATAGTCGCCAGCAGCGGCATCGCTGTCAACCACAAACTCCATATCCTGTTGTGAGGCACTTTTTTTATCGAACAGCCCTTTTACGAGGTCGGGGGCAGCACCCTTGCGGTAATATAAATCTAGATCCATACCGCCTTGCATGGCTTTGGCTTGGATGATTAGTTGTTTGCCAACATTTAAGCCATGCAGTTTAAAATCGCCAGCGCTGCTTAGTTGTGCACTGGCTTGGGCGCTGAGTAATATGCTCGGGATATTTGGTGCTGTAACTACGGGCTCGGTGATAACGGGTTGAGTGTTCAACATGGCCTTGGCCATTTGTACCGCTTTCAATGTATTGACACGGCCGTAGCCGTACTTTAGGGAGTGCCCGTCGGGGCCGTAGTCGGTAGAATTGCCAATTTTATCGGCTGTAACTTGCAAGATGCGTTTTACCTCGGCTGAAGTTAGGTTAGGGTTAGCCGAGTATAGGAGGGCGACCACGCCAGCTACTAGTGGACAAGCGCTAGAGGTGCCGCCAAAATCATCGCGGTACAAGGAGCCCATGATGCCACCATCTACCAGGTGTCCGTCTTCATCGGTAAACACGCCGATATCGGTGGTGATAACGCCAAGGCCACCATCGCCATTGGAAGGTGCAACAACACAAATTTCCTTACCTGTATTCGAGTACGAAGCGTGCTTGTCGAGCGAGGAAGATGCGCCCACACAAATCACGTCTGGGTGGGTGGCCAAGTTGGCCACTGTAGCGCTATCATTCCCGGCAGCGAAGAGTATGCTCATCCCTCTGCCTTTTCGGCCTTGGGTGGCTGCCTTGCGGATGGCATTAAAGGTTCGGGTCGTATAAAACCTCGATGAAATGCCCCAACTGTTGCTCATCACGTCGGCACCGTTTTTCGAGACGTAGTCGAACAGTTGTTCGATCAGGGTGTCGTCGAGGCCGTAGGTGCGCACGGGCATGAAGCGTGCGTTGGGCGCAACACCTACGATACCACTACCGTTGTTGGCCGCTAGGGCAACACCGGCGCAATTGGTGCCGTGGGTGTCTTCCGCACGTCGGAGCAGGGTAGTTCGCGAGCCTGTTTCAAAGTCGATAGGTGCAACAATTTTGCCCTGGAAGTCAGGGTGGTTGAGGTCAAATCCATCATCTACCACCGAGATGGTTACATTGGGTGAGCCCATATTCCCAAGGAAGTTCCACGCATCTACGACCTTGGCATCTGCACCTTCTTTGAGGCCCCAGTTACTGCCTGAAACGGGGTCGATGCCCGTGTTGCGAAGATACCATTGCTTGAAGAAAAGCACATCGTTGGGCATATTTAGCCCGTGTTGTTTGATGGTAAAGGCGAGGTCGGGCTCGCAAATTTCAACTATTTGGGTTTCGGCTTGGAAGGCTTCAGCTACTTTGATGGGGTTAGGCGAGGCTGGACTAACCCGGGCTATTAATTCTCGCGGGCCACGAACTTCTTTCACGTGTAGGTGAAATTGCTCTAGCAAGTTCGCGCATTTTTTATGAGCGGCACCTTTGCGGAAAACGATATACAGGTCGCCGGTTGGTACATAAGTTTCATCGGCGTTGCCATCTACCTGGTATACACGGGTACCGAGTGAAACGGCGTCGTTTTGACGAAGTTCATCGAGTTTAGCCCCGGCGTCCATGTCGTCGGGAGTAGCAAATAGCTCAAATCCGCCTAGTTTTTCAGGCACGGCTTCAAGCCCGTCCAAGGCATTGGATTGCTGGAGGGATTCGGCTTGGTTTTCCTCGGGTTTGATGCCGATGTATTTCTCGTTTTTCTGGAGGTCAACAATTTGGTCTCGAAACTTAATTTTAACCATGGTGCGCTACTTGGGTTATTGCAGGAAAGCCTATCAAATACAAAGGTACTGACTTGATGGCAAATTACACAATGCTTTTACGTAGGCATAAAAAAAGGGGTTCACGCAAGTGAACCCCCTGGGGGAATTTATACAACTTTGGGGCTAACTAGCTTAAGCTGGCGAATTGATAAGGTATTCAACCTGATCAATTAGGCCAAGCGCTAAATCATGGCAATAATGATTGTTGTTGCTGATGATTTTTTCAAGTAAAGCTTTGCATTCTTCAAGCTTGTTTTGGTCAAGATAAATCAAGCAAACATACCATTGGGACTGGTCGTGAAAAAAAGATTGAGGATTTTCAACAATTTTTTCAAACGCATGCAACGCTTTCTCATTTTCGCCGGTCATTATATAAGAAGCGCCAAGGTAGAAGCGTGCTTGTTCTAAACCTTCGTTTAGTTTAAGTGCATTCTGGAAGAACATGGCTGATGCTTTGTAATCTTTTTGCAAGTAAGCACTCATGCCTTCCATCTGCATCTCACGTGCAGACATTGGGGCGTCTTGTAAGTCGGCAGGGGCAGTTGTACTTCTCAGTACACTTTCCGAATCAATAGTTGCTTTTTCAAGATAATCTTGAAAAAGTGCTTCGCTGTTTTTGGGTTTCGGTTTTTCTCCTTGGCAAGAGCTAAGGCTCAGCGCCGAAATCAAAAGCATTACAAAGCCTAGGTAGAGAGAGGCTTTCATAGGATTTGTTTTTGTATTTGTGGTTGTACGCTTGTGTACAGGGCCAAAGATATGCCATTTTTTTTAAAATAGGTGCTATTCCCCATCGTTTCATCAAAAAATGTGACATTCAATCTTGTGCATTGTATGTTACTAAAACGTGATTTTACTCCATTTATTGTTGTATGCATCATATATAATGTTGTATTTTAGTCTAAAATGTGGCTAATATACTTAGCAGCGCAGCTGCTAAGTATATTGTGCTGATTATTGATGTGCTAATGTGCTGATTCGGATGGGAGGATGTGAGGATATGGGGATGTGAAGATGTGATTCACTCATTCTGCTCTCTGCCTTCTGCTCTCATAACTAGTACATCGGCCTAGCGATGTGGAGCGGTGGCGGCGCTAGCCGCCAGACCCGCAGGGGCCGAGCGAAAGCGAGCCGCGGAACGTAGCGCCGCCGCAACGCGGCGGAGGCCCCAAAAGAATAAATGATGAAAGGTATAAATGATGAAATGACCGATTGTTTAGCGAATTGCATTTTTTGTATTTTTTGTACTTAGCTTTATGATTCCGCTAGCAAATTGCTTTGATTTGTAAATTTCGTATAACTTTGCGCAACGCCCAACGCCTATGAAATCTACCATTCCACTGCTGATATGCCTCGTCATGTGGCTTAATTGCGCCAACGCACCCGCTGGCGAAACCACGAGCACTTTGCAACAAACCGTGAATCAAATCGCGGCCGATTTATCAATCAAGAATGGGCAGTTTGGATTCTATGCCGTTGATGTAGCCTCGCGCAAAGCCTTGGCGAATTACCACGATTGGGAAGCCATGATACCGGCCTCGACCATGAAGGCCATTACGACTGCAACCGCCCTTGGCCTGTTGAAAGCCGATTATAAATACAAAACGGAATTGCAATACGACGGTAAAATTGAAGCCGGCGTGCTCAAAGGCAATTTGTACCTGAAAGGCTATGGCGACCCAACCTTCGGCTCGGAGGAATTTGACAAAACACCCGGCTTCAAGGCCGTGCTCACCACCTTGGCTCAACAAGTGCAAAAGGCAGGAATCAAAAGCATTGAAGGTTACGTGGTGGCCGATGGAAGCCACTATAATGCCTTCCCAACACCAGCCACTTGGCAGTTGAGCGATATGGGCAATTACTACGGCGCCGGTGTTTTTGGGCTCAATATCCGCGAAAACCAGTACGTGCTTACGCTAGAACAATCGGCCAGTGTCGGCGATGCCGTGGGCATCAAGTCATATTCGCCGGAGGTGCCTGGCTTGAAATTGAGCTCTCAACTGACGGCTGCCTCGAAAGGCTCGGGCGATAATGCCTATATCTACCTGGCTCCTTATGAAAACAGCGGCGTGGTGAAAGGCACCATCCCGGCAGGTAGCGGCGATTTCCGCATAAAAGGCTCCATCCCAGATGTAGAGCAATTTGCGGCACATCACCTGCACAAAACCTTGGTAGACGCTGGCGTTAAAGTGTCGAAAGGCCATTTGCCTTGGCGTGAAGCCAAAACCAAGGCTGCTCGCCAAGTGATCTACACGCACTATTCTCCCCGTTTGATTGATATTATCGACCGGACCAACAAAGAAAGTATTAACCTTTACGCTGAGGCACTGCTACGCAGTATCGGCACGGCATCTGGCACGGGGCATAGTACCGAGGACGGTGTTGAAGCCCTGAAAACCTTTTGGCAAGGTAGAGGCCTCGAACCCAAGGGTATTTTTATAGAGGACGGCAGCGGTTTATCGCCCCGCAATGGCATGAGCGCTAAATACATGACAGAAGTTTTGCTGAAAGTAGCCGCCAAGCCTGAACATTTTCCGGGTTTTATGGAAACCTTATCAGTAGCCGGTGTGTCGGGTACCTTGAAAAACATGTGCAAGGGCACTATAGCCGAGGGCAAGGTGTTTGCCAAAAGCGGTTCAATTAGCCGTGTAAGGGCCTATTGCGGCTATGTCAACAGCAAGTCGGGCAAGAAAATAGCCTTTGCCATGATGGCCAACAACTTTGATTGTACCAGCTCAGAAGCAAAGCAGAAACTAGAAAAACTGATGGTGGCCCTGGCCGAACAATAAGTAAAAACATGAATGGACTACCTAGGTTGATAGGGGAGCGCGAAGGCCAATTCCATGGCCCTTTGCTGATTGTGGTTGGACAAGTACACGGCAACGAGATTGCCGGGCCTAAAGCTATTGAAACCGCCTTCCAGTTGCTAGAAGCAGAGTTTGTCAAGTACCCTAACTTCAGTTTTAAAGGTAAAATAGTAGGACTTCGGGGTAATACTCGGGCGGCAGCCCTTGGGCAGCGCTTTTTGAACCGCGATATGAACCGCATGTGGGTGGATGGTATTATCCGGGATATACAAGCCAAGCCAGCCGAGGCACGTGAAGCCGAAGAGCTTGAAATCATGGAATGCCTAGATGCTATAGTTAGCTTGCAACAAGCCTATCAACCTACCGAAACGGTTATATTAGATATTCATACCACCACGGCTACAGGCGGTATTTTTAGTATCCCATCTTTCGACCCGGAGGCCGAGGCCATCGCGTTGCACTTCCACGCGCCCATCGTTCACGGCATGCTCAATGGCTTGCAAGGCACCATGATGCACTATTTTAACCGAGAACGTTTTGCCGAAACCACCACGCTAGCTTTTGAAGCCGGCCAGCACCTAGAGGAAGATTCATGGCGCAACGCTTTGTCAGCCATTATCAACTGCATGCGGGCCATCGGCATGGTGGATGCCAGGGATGTTGAAACCAAGCACGACCAACTGTTACAGGCCAGAGCGGCCCATTTGCCAAAGGTAACACGCTTGGTGTACAGGCACGCCATACAAGCAGCCGATGCCTTTGTAATGCGCCCAGGTTACATCAATTTTCAAAAAATTGCGGCCGGAGAGCACCTGGCCGACGACCGCAACGGTAAAGTACTTTCGCCCTGTGATGGCCTCATGCTCATGCCTTTATACCAAAAACTAGGCGAGGACGGCTTTTTTATTTTGGCAGAAGTGTAGGGCGAGGCACCCACAACAACACAAAAAACTAAAATCTCCTATCTCCTCTCTCCTAACTCCTATCTCAAAAATTGTATCTTTGCGCCCGATTTTCATTAAAGCTATACACTAAATCTACATCATATGCCCGTTTGGTTGTCTGTAATCCTCGAAATTATCAAAATTGCAACGCCTGCACTTATCGTGTTTGCCGTGGTGTATTTCATGATGAAACAGTTTTTTGCGAACGAGTTGAGTGTACGCCAATATGAACTCAAGCGCAAAACCCGCGAGTTTACGATACCACTTCAATTACAAGCCTACGAGCGCATGGCTTTGTACCTAGAGCGTATCCAATTGCCTAAAATGATTTTACGCCTCCGCACGGATAGCATGAAAGTTGATGACCTCCGCATTGCTATTTTGGTGGCCTTGGAACAAGAATACGACCACAACGTGGCCCAGCAAGTATATATGTCGGACCAAATGTGGCAAATCGTAACCATGTCGAAAAACGAGGCGGCCAACATTGCTAGCCTCGTGGCCAAAGACATGAAAGAAGGTGCCAATGCCCTAGAATATAGCCAGGCGATATTTAAGTACCTCGACGAGAACCCTCAAATGGCCTTGCGCAAAGCTCAAGAAGCCATCAAGGAAGAGGCCAAAGCGATATTGTAAGATTGGCGTTCGAAGCGTTTTTCTCGTTTTAAGCTTTTGATTTGGGCGCCCCGGCGCGATGCGCCGTCGGCGTGCTACGCGCTCCCTGGACGGTCGGCCCTTCGGGCTGGCCGCTACGCGGCCACGCTTCGCATGCCTGGCGCGCAATGCCATTAAGCGTTAATTTTTCTCGAATTTATAACCACCCCGTCTGC
>CAZDVQ010000099.1:0-7434 GCA_964508975.1 uncultured Saprospiraceae bacterium | reverse complement strand
GGGTGGATGCAAGCGGAACGCGAAGCGTGGAGCGCAGCAGACGGGGTGGTAAAAATTAATGCTTCACCCATCGCCAATATGTTTTACGATTACAATATTATTGCATGTTAAGTTATAGTTTTTTATCTTTATGGGGGTATGTGTGAGGTGCGTATACTTATGAGTTGTGTACATTTAAATAGATAAGAAACAATGCGGCAAATTCCATTTATATTCTTGATAATTTTAGTCTCTTGTAATTCAAGATCGGCTGAGAAAACGAATGAAAATAATACATCCAGTGGTTCGTCCATCCAAGCCAAGTCTCAACCCCAGGATAGCCTTGGAATTAATATTGACACCTTAAAAGTTAATCACCATAATTACATTCAAATCAGAAAGGGCCATAAATTCAACTGCTTGCTTTCCATGCAAGGAGATACCATTGTGATGCCGGAAGCTTATTATGCTAGAGCCGCGTTCATTGACATCGATAAAGATGGTTTCAAAGACTTTCGTGTTTACGCTTTTAGCAATACTCCCAATCAATGTGACAATTATCTTTTTGACAAAGCGAACCTTACTTTTACATTAATTAAAAACTGCGACCTCGACATACAAAAAATAAAAGGAACAGATTTTTTCTACGACTACAATCGAGCTGGCTGCTCTAGCCTGAACTGGGAAAGCCATTTGAGTAAAATAGAAAATTTCACATTAGTTCATTATGGCTTTATGCAAATACAAGGTTGTGACATTGACATAGAGAAGTCACCTCAAATAATTGAAATTTATAAGTTCAATGATACTGCCACGGGGGTTAAGACTATCATTCAAAAACTACCTTACCAAAAACACATCAATGATTTTGGCGACGAAGCAGGCTTTATTAATCATTATTGGACAAAAAACTTCAAGACATTTGAAGGTTGAAAAGTACAATATGGATGCAAGCTTTTTAAAGAAATTAGACTGTTGCAACTCAAAGCCGCACAAGCTTATCCATCATCTGCCCTGTTTTACTACTTGTTGCAGGGAGGCCAACAAGGGCCAAAACCTGATCGGATGTGTCGCTCCTAAAGGAGCTCATAAACTTAGAAAATTCTTGTTCCTATTAACCTGTCGCTCCTAGCGGAGCGGGCCCCATTTTCAGGTTGTACCACTGTGCAAAGAGCAAGAGCACGTAAATTGCAAGTATCACATAATTCCCAGCTGCCAAGCATGGCGGCTCTACCCATGCAATTATTAATCACTTTCCCAAAACATTGAAAATGGTTTGAAATGACAATATAAATCATTCATAATTAACCATTTACAATTAACCATTAAAAAAACGGCAGCTTCGCTGCCGTTCCCGCGTTAGCGATGCGAAGCGGTGGCGCGCAGCGCCAGACCCGCAGGGGCCGAGCGAACAGCGAGCCGCGTAGCGTAGCGACGGCCGTAGGCCGGAACGCCCAAAAAACAACGAATCCACAAACTTTAGCAAAAGATTATATACCTTTGGTTTGAAAAATTCTGCACTCTGCTCTCTGCACTCTGCTCTCATAACTCTGCTCTCCCATGTGCGGCATAAACGGTACCATATCATTCCAGCAAGACATCGACGAAGTAGCCTTTAACCGGCTACGCGATAGCCTGGTACATCGTGGTCCCGACGGTGCTGGCACTTGGATTTCTACCGATCATAAAGTAGCCCTAGGGCACCGCCGCCTCTCCTTCCTCGACCTCAGCGAAAGCGGCCAGCAGCCCATGTGCAATGAAACGGGAAGCATTTGGATTAGCCTGAACGGCGAAATTTACAACTACCTGGAGATACGCGAAACCCTACTAGGGCTTGGTCACCAGTTTAAATCCAACACTGATACTGAGGTGATTATACACGGGTATGAGCAATGGGGCCACGCGGTTTTACAACGCATCAAAGGTATGTTTGCACTGGCCATCTGGGATGAGCCGAAGCAGCAACTCTTCCTGGCCCGCGACCGTTTTGGCATTAAACCGTTGTATTATAGTTTGCAGCCCGAGCAGTTTATTTTCGGTTCTGAGCTCAAGGCTATCGTGCTCGACCCAAGCGTGCCACGGCAAGTAAACAAGCAAGCCATCAGCGATTACCTGTGCTACCGCTATATTCCTAGTCCCAGCACCATTTGGCAAGGCATTTACAAGCTGGAGGCCGCACATTACCTAGTTTTTGACCGTGCTAGGCAGTCTATCGACATCACGCGTTATTGGCAAATACCGCAACCGACACAACAACTGGCGCCAGACAAAGCTGCTGCACGGGTACGGGAGCTGTTGGACCAAAGCGTGGCACAACACCTGCGCAGCGATGTACCCATCGGCTCGTTTTTGAGCGGTGGCTACGATTCGAGTGCCCTGGTTATGATTGCAAAGGCCCAAGGCTACAACACCAACACCTTTAGCATTGGCTTTGAGCAGTGGGACCGTAGCGAACACCTTTTTGCTGGTCAAGTAGCCGAGCACCTGGGCGTACCTATGGATACCACCATCGTGGGCAAAGAGCAACTAGCCTTGCTGGATACCCTGGTTTACCACTACGACGAGCCGATTGCCGATATATCGATTATTCCCACCTACATGGTGAGCCAACTCGCGGCCAAAAAGGTGAAGGCCGTCCTTTCTGGCGAAGGTGCCGACGAGCTGTTTGGTGGCTACACTTGGCAACACAACATTGCCCAATACAGCCATAACGATGCCCGCTGGGCTGCTTTAAAACAACAGTTTGGCTACACCAACCCCTTTGTAGAACGCTACGCCGATGCCATGGCCATGGGCCGTTTTAACCGCAACAGCTTGTTGGAGGTATTGCACCCCGACATGCACGCGCACATACCCGAAGACGTGGATTGGTTTTACCGCCAACTGTACCAACCCTGGCTTGACCCTTTGAAAGCATTTCAACACATGGACACCATAGCGTTCATGGGCGAACTGGTGTTGACCAAGGTGGATCGTGCCAGCATGGCCAACGCACTAGAAGTAAGGGTTCCATTTCTAGACCACGAGCTATTTGAAGCAGTAATAGCCTTAGACCGAAATAGCTTTTACATGTCCAGCCAAACTAAAAACCTGTTGTACGAACGCATCAAAGACGGGCTACCACAGGATATTTTGGACCGTAAAAAACAAGGCTTCGTAGGGCCTGACAGTTATTACATGGACATTGATTTTTACGCCAACAGTTTACGGGATGGCGTGTTGATACAAGCCAACATCATTCAGGCTCAAGCCCTTGAAAAACTCATCGAGGCGGCCGATCACTGGAGATTATGGAAACTTTGTGTACTGGAAAAATGGTGGAAACTTTGGGTATAGATTCATCCTTGAACCCCTCAAAAATTAGAGCTACTCGTGAAAATCAAAAGCTGGATACAGAAAATTTACGGTAAAACAGCCCCGGTGGAATCAAAACCGCTGAAAATATATCAGCCTGTACCGAGCGGCATCGTTGCAAGCTATAACGAACGCCGGCCACTAGGGCCTCAGGAAAAACTGTGCTATGCCCCATTCAAAAATATGTATTTTGGGCATGGGGGAAAAGTGGTAGCCTGCTGCTATAACCGGAACCACGTATTTGGCATTTATCCAGAAAAGAGCATCAAAGAAATTTGGTTTGGATCTGCGGCTGAACAACTTAGGGAATATATCAGCCACGACGACTTGACCCAGGGCTGTGCAGGTTGTCAAGAGCAAATCGTGGCAGGCAACATTGACGCAACCAAGGCTAAACAATACGATGAACTGCCACTCAACACCAACCTGTACCCTAGCGTGCTTGAGTTCGAGTTAAGTAATGTCTGTAACCTGGAGTGTACCATGTGCAGCGGCGATTTTTCATCGCTCATCCGCAAAAACAAAGAAAATAGACCACCTCTACCCAACCCCTACGACGATGCGTTTGTAGAGCAGCTACGCGAGTTTATCCCACACTTGACCGAGGTGAAATTTTACGGCGGCGAGCCTTTTTTGATTGACATTTACTATCAGATTTGGGACTTGATCATCGAGCTCAAACCCAGCATCCGAGTATCGGTGCAAACCAATGCAACGATACTGAACAATAAGGTTAAAACCATTCTTGACAAGACAAACTTCCATATCAACATCTCCTTTGATGCTATCGTTAAAGAAAATTACGAGGCCATCCGCCTTAACGCCAATTATGATCGGGTGATGGAAAACATCCAGTATTTCAGGGCATACACAAAGCAAAAAGGGACCTTTTTTGGTATTTCAACCTGTGCCATGCGTCAAAACTGGCAGGAGTTGCCCGATATGATTCGATTTTGTAATGACTTAGATTGCCCTGCTTATTTCCACACTATTTTCTTCCCGGAAGACCACGCGCTGCATAATTTACCACAGGCTGAGTTAGAAAAAATTGTAGCCGAGTTCCGTACACAGGAGTTCCCGAAACTAAACCCCGTACAAATCAAAAATGCTCAGCATCTTGAAGATACTATAAAACAGCTTGAAACCTGGATTTCGTTCAAGAAAAATATCGTCCCCAAACCGCAAGTACAAACTTTAGATGACCTTTACCTGATACTTGAAACGTACATTTTACAAAACGAAAGCCTTTCGGTGAGCGATCGCCATGAAGCGACGGCCATATTACGGCAACGCATGGACGAGTTGAAAACGCAGGTTAGCCCAGAGCAACTACAAGCTAAAATAAAAGACCAAGATTTAAGCAATAAGTTTGTACTCAACACCATCTCAACGGTGTTAACCCACAACGATACCGAAGGAATTTTAAAACTACTACACGGCTAAATTTTCAAATACCTTTTACCTGGCAAACCCTGCACCAGTGCTTTACATTCGAGCTCGAGCAAACAGGTAGATATTACCCCTATGTTCAGCCCCGAGCGTATACTCAGCTCGTCGATGGGGGTGGCTTTATCGCTCGACAATAAGCCCAGCAAGGTTTTCTCCTCGGCTGACAACTGCACGAACAAGCTAGTTTGAGCTTGCGGACGAGGTGTTTTTTGTCGCCAACGCAGGGCCTGCACCAGGTCGGCAGCCGATTCAATCAGCGTGGCCTTATGCTGTTTAATCAGGGCATTACAACCTTTACTCATGCGGTCGCCAGGTTTACCGGGTAAGGCAAATACAGGCTTTTTATAATCGAGGGCCATTTGTACCGTAATCATGCTACCGCCTTTGAGGTCGGTCTCTACCACCACCACGGCATCCGCCAGGGCAGCTACAATACGGTTTCGCTGCGCGAAGTTGGTCACGTGAATACCCTCGTTGCACTTGTATTCCGATAGTAAGCCGCCATGTTGTATAATTTGCTGGGCTGTTTTGCGGTGTTCGCCGGGGTAGAGGGTATTCAGGCCATGTCCAAGCACCGCCACGGTATTCATGCCGTTGGCCAGGGCTGCACGGTGGGCGGTAATATCGATACCGTAGGCGAGTCCACTCACGATACAGACATCGAGTTCGCGTAGTTCCGACACGAATTGTTCGCACCACTTCCGGCCATAATCGGTGGCTTGGCGGGTACCAATAACCGATACCATGCGTTGTTGCTGCAACACGGGCGTGCCTTTGTAATACAGCACGGCAGGTATATCGCGGGGCATCACCAAGCGGCTGGGATACTCAGCGCTGTTGAGCCGGAGCACTTGGATATCGTTCTCGAGCACGAATTGCCATTCGCGCTGGGCTTGTTCTAGCACGTCGGGGTCGAGAATCGACTCGGCGATGGCCTTTGTCATGCCATCCACCTCGGCTAGTTGCTGCGCAGTAGCCTGGAATACCGCTTCAGCGCTTCCAAAATGAGCAAGCAGGGCGCGGGCCATAACGCCCCCTACCCCATTGAGGTAGGTCAAGGCGATATCGTAAATGAGATTCGTTTCCATGGTAAATAATTCGGGCACAAAATTATGGCCTTATGGTATTCGGGGTTGGTTATAACTTATTCGTTTAGGTTATACTTTATTCCAGCATACAGCGTGTTTGATAATAAGTACCTAGACAAACTGAGGCCCAGCAAGGCTCTACATAAATTTTTGAAAAAATTTTCGTCAAACTATTGCACAAAATGAAATCCCGACTTACCTTTGCGTCGCTTTTGGCTTATGGTGTAACGGTAGCACCACAGATTTTGGTTCTGTTTGTCTAGGTTCGAATCCTAGTAAGCCAACTGTAAAGCCCTTTTTCGGTAACGAAAGAGGGCTTTTTTTATTCGATTTTTTTTGATTTGGGCGCCTGCCCTTGCAGGGCACCAGGCTGTGCGCGGCTTCGCGTTGCTCGTCCCTTCGGGAGCGCCTTTGGCGCCCGCTACCATCCTTGGCGCAGGGAAATAGTGTGCAATAAGCAATACAAATGATTCAATTAACTTTGTGCTATACATCCATTACATCAATATACTATATGGAAAAAGCGATTGCATTAGACTTTATCAAAAACAACTCCTTGATTGGATTGAAAGCCGGTCAAGAACGCCTAGATTTTTTAGAAATTTGGATGGTTGTTGTTGACGACAGAATTTTTGCCCGCTCTTGGGGCCTTGCCACCAAAAGTTGGTACAATACCTTCCTCGCTGACCCAAGCGGACAAATCAAATGCGGCAGCCATATTTTCAATATTAGCGCTTGCATACCCCCTGATAATGCTGCACTCACCCCAAGCATTAACGCCGCGTATTTAAACAAGTACAACTCGGCGCACAACATTAAATATGCACAAGGCATCATCGAGGAACAACACGTCAACCGAACGATGGAGTTTATTGTAGAAGCGTCGTAATATAAACCCAAAACCAATCACAGCCTATACCAACACATGCAAAATCTATTAAAAATTACCTTTATGCTGTCCATGGCTGCCATATTGGTTTGGTTGGGCAGGCCTGTGTTGTTTTGGTTATTCAGCCTAGAATTTGCCAACGCTGATACAGCCATAAGCTATAAATTAAGCTGGAGATATATTCTACCCATAGCCCTAGGCTTAAGCATCAGCGGTGAATACCTCAACGGGACCAAACCGCAGAGCCTATGGGGTTCAATCTATGCAAGGCTCATCCTATCAGTATTAGTAATCTCCTGGATTTATATATCCATCTTTTTGGAATTGTGTGGATGGACCACCCAAACGGTGTATTATACCTCCACCAAACACGCTGGCCAAATAGCCTTGATGGAACTCGATTGCGGTGTTTTTGACAGCGATCCCAAAACTAACCAAGCCATCCGACTCGTAAAACCAGTAAACCACCTACTTAATATAGCCTACACTTGTGATACCACCAGTATTGACAAATCGGAATGGCAAAGGGTGAAGTGATGTAGGACATTAGTCTACATTTTTGTGCCTTTCTATACATTTCGTATCCCCCCACGGCCTAGGATTGATTGGTTCTGTTTTCGTAGTGATTTACCACCCCGTCTGCGCTACGTGGCGTAAAACGCCACCTGCGCATCC
>CAZDVQ010000098.1:0-7496 GCA_964508975.1 uncultured Saprospiraceae bacterium | reverse complement strand
CCGCCTCGTTGGCCTTGAGCTCCGCCTCGTTGGCCTTGAGCTCCGCCTCGTTGGCCTTGAGCTCCGCCTCGTTGGCTTTGAGCTTGGCTTCAGCAACCTTAAGCTCTACCTCTTCCACCTCTTGTTCAAGTTCTTCTACTTTTTTATTGGCACGTTCTACTTGACGTATTTGGCGCAGAAGCATGGTGTCCAACTCTTGCTCCAGTTCAAGTTTGCGTTGGTAATCTTTATCCAGCAGTGGTTTTTTCAGATGGGTTGCCATATCTAAAAACGGGTTTGGAATTTTATCCTCCTCTACATCCAGTATGTAGCGCTTTTCCGTGCTGATATTCGATTGGTCGAACAGGCTCAGGAATTGCTCAATCAAGGTGCGGGGTTGTTTGGGTACGCGGCCTACCTGCAAGATGTAACAGTCGTGCGTTACAGCATCAACAAAGTCGCTCTTGATATCGAGGGTGGCTTGACTCGACAAATCTACGACTTTTTTACCGATTTTCACTGCCAACGACTTGATTTCCGGTAGGTCGAAACCTAATATATAAACCACCACGAGCGGTAAAGGTTTCACTGGAGCGTCTTCTTCATGGGCAGGGTCATCAAGCTTCTGCGCATAACTTGTGCTGATGTACTTCCGGAAGCGTTCCAAGTCGCCCGTTTTTTTAGATTTTTGAACTTCGATGAGTACCTGTTCTCGGCGACCGTCTTCATGCTCGATGGTGGCCTTGAAATCGAGGTAGAACACACTGAAGCCCAGCAAGGGGGATTCAAGTACAGTTTCTTGCGGTTCCAGTTGTAATGAAACCACCCGCTTACCGAGGATGGTTGAAAGTGCCTTCTTGGCCAACTTGTTGTTGAGCATCAAGTACTTGAAGGCATGGTCGTATAGTGGATTGGCGTATTGCATGACGCAAAACTAAACCATGCAAAGTGTGTAAATTGTACAAAATTATACCAGTTCTGTATGATAGAAAACAGTATTCAAAAAACATTAATCATTTAAAATCAAGCTTTTAGATATATTTTATTGCCCTGAATTTTGAAGTACGTTTTGAGTTGACTCAAATGCAAAGTAAATGACTAAGCCCTAAAACCTTCTCGGCGGCGAAGCCGCCGTTTGCGTTAGCTGCCCGGCGGGCAGGCCGTAGGCCTGGTGCGTAGCACCGAGCGCAGCGACGCCCAAAGGGGAGCGGCGACGCGATAGCGGCGCAACGCCCAAAAAATGAAAATATTTTACACGGCAGAACAAGCCCAAACAATAAAACTAAATTTTGGCACGTTTTTAATTGTATATTCTACATAACGGAAATTTTTCCAAACGCTACAAACCAAACCTTGCTGCTTATAGACAAAACCTCGACATGTAAACCACCATCTGTTCACCTGGTTCAAAGCCTTAAATTCGTTAGCCATGAATTATCAACAGCAACAGCTAGAGCAGAAAAATCGCCGTAAAGGCCTCATGCTCGCATTTTGGATACATGCCGGTGTTGTCGTAGCAGCAATGATCCCGCTCCTTTCTACCAACTTTGCCGATACCGAGGAAACAAAGTTGGCGGAGAATATGACCTACGTGACTTTTGATTTCACGCAGAAGAAAACCGACTTCGACCTTAGTGGCCGTAGGACCAAAGTTGCAGCTGGACCTAAAAAACCTGCTGAAGCTCGTCCTGCCGAGGTTATCCCAAAACCAACCGACCATCAGCCAGAGCAAGCGGCTGAACCGGATGTGCAGGAGCAGGTCATCACGACACCAGACCCTGTGCAACCTATTAAAATAACGATACCCCCTATCCGCCCGTCTATCGGAACGGCTAGCAAGCCCGACCCACGTCCAGCACCAGTACCACCAACACCTGCACCAGTTGCCAGCAAACCTGATCCGAAACCAAGTGCAGGCGAGCCTAGCAAAGGCCCTGTTACAGGAACCTCAAGCGGTAATGGCACAGCGAGTAACTCAGGCAGTAACGGTGGCGACAACAGCAATGTAAGCGGAACCGGCGGTGACGCCGCAGGAGCATTTAACGGTATCGGTGGTCGTAGGGTATTGGCCCGCCCCGATATGCGCGAGCGCTCTAATAAAGAAGGCAAAGTATCGGTTGACGTTTGTGTAAACCGACAAGGTGTTGTAGAATCCGTGCGTTACCGCAGCAAAGGTTCAACTACTGCCGACCCTGCCCTAGTTAAAAAAGCAGAGGAATACGCTTGGAAATTCCGCTACGAGGCCAGTGCCACGGCACCTGCCACCCAGTGTAGCTACTTGACCTTTGTATTCCGCTTGAAATAGAAAAAGCCATTTTTTGTCAGTCTGTCAGTTTAAACTGTCCCTTTTGCTCGAGGGGGCAGTTTTTTTTAGTTTAAAGTGAAAAGTTAATAGTTAAAAGTAGTGTACAAGTATTGAGACTGAAGGATTAATATCTATACAATTAACCATTCAGCATTCTTTTGAATATACTATTTTTGCACCATGGAACAACAATTTGACCCCAACGCCTGTGCGCCCGACAATGGTAACTTCGTGGGCTTGCCCTTCGACGAAAAAACGGCCAACATTATATTTTTCCCGGTACCTTGGGAGGTGACGGTATCCTACTCGGCTGGCACTGCCAGAGGACCAGAGAATATCCGCGGGGCATCTAACCAGCTAGACTTGTACGACACCGACTTGCCAGACGCCTGGAAAGTAGGTATATACATGCCCCCGAGCGATGCAACAATATTGGCCCAAAGCGACAGCCTTCGCGAAAAAACAGAAGCCTACATTGATGCGTTGGAAGGAGGTGAGGATACAAGCCACTTCGCCCCTATGCTGGCAGAGGTAAACGAAGCTTGCGACCAATTGAGGGCCTGGGTAAAAGCACAAACCAGTTCATACTTGAAACAAGGTAAACTGGTAGCTTTGGTTGGTGGCGACCATAGCACGCCGCTGGGTTATATTGAAGCACTAGCGGAGCAACACGCTGAATTTGGCATACTACACTTGGATGCCCACCTCGACCTTCGGGATGCCTACGAAGGCTTTACTTACTCGCACGCTTCCATTTTTTACAATGTATTAAAAAGGGTACCGCAGGTGCGCAAACTCGTATCTGTTGGTATTCGCGATTACTGCCAGGCAGAAGTTGAACTCATCGAAGGTGCCAAAGGTCGGGTATCGGTTTTTTATGACCACGACATGAAGACTCGCCAGTATGAAGGCGATTCCTTTAAACAAATTGTAGATGATATCTTGGCACAACTCCCACAGCAAGTTTATATCAGCTTTGACATAGATGGTTTAGACCCAGCGCTTTGCCCTGGCACTGGTACGCCTGTGGCTGGTGGTCTAGCCTTTAACCAAGCTATTTACCTCGTTCAACAACTCATACAAAGTGGCCGTACAATTATCGGTTTCGACTTGAATGAAGTAGGCATTTCTAGCGAGTGGGATGGCAATGTAGCCGCTCGCTTGTTGTACAAAATTGCCAACCTGATGTGGAAGTCCAATAAATCTTAAAGCGTTTGCGCTTTAAGATTTTAAAGATGAATGATGAACAATGAATGATGAACACCGAGGCGGAGCTTGTAATAAATTTTACTACAACTAACCTTACCTACGGATTAGATTTTTTGGGCACCCCGGCGCGTTGCGCCGTCGCTACGCTCCAGGGCTCGCTGTTCGCTCGGCCCGCTACGCGGTCTGGCGCGTTGCGCCACCCTTGCGCATCGCTGGTGCGAGGGGCAAAATCCTATCCCTAAATCACCCTAGTATTACGCCTGAGCCTTCGGTGTGTTGAAGTTCATGGGGAAAGGAGGCGTATTGTTTTCCTTAATGGTGCCATGCATGGCTTCAAAACGTTGAACGTTATCGGCTAGGGCGTGCAAGAAACGTTTAGCGTGTTCAGGCGTCATGATGATGCGCGATTTCACTTTAGCTTTAGGGACGTTGGGCACCATGCGGATAAAGTCGAGCACAAACTCGGTATTAGAATGCGAAATGATAGCGAGGTTGGCATATTCGCCCTCGGCCATGTCTTCAGAAAGCTCGACGTTAAGTTGATTGCCTTGGATTTTTTGATCTTCCATGTTGATAGTTTTATGCGACAAAGGTAGTCTATGCTGGGTTATAAAAAAAGGGATGCCCGTAATTATGCAACTACGGGCAACGCATGAAAAAGAAAAAAATGAAATTGGATTCGACAAAAATAGTTTTTCTTTCGATAAAAGAACTTATTTTTTATTTTTTTTAGAAAATTTATCGAACAGTTTAAGGTTTGGGCTGTTAAGCGCCAGCGATGCGAAAGGGTGGCCGCAGGCCAGACCGCAACGCGGGCCGAGCGTTAGCGAGCCCTGGAGCGTAGCGACGGCCGTAGGCCGGGGCGCCCAAATCAAATACTTAATTTTTTAAACCACTGATTGAAGCCGCCGATAGGTGCAGTTGGGTTTATTTTGCTTTGTTTGGCAATTTTTAAACGAAAGCATAAAAAGCAAACACACTCATACGCCTCAATTTTGTACTTTTGCAGGACTGCGGTTGAAACTGTAGGATTAAAGAAAAAATGAACGCATGAATTTTGTATATCCGTCATTCCTTTGGGCATCGCTGGCCATAGCCATACCCATCATCATACACCTGTTTTATTTCAGGCGCTACAAGACGGTATTTTTTACCAATGTGCGTTTTTTGAAAGAAGTACAGGAAGAGTCTCAGTCGCGGAGGCGTTTGCGGAACTTATTGGTTTTGGCATCGCGTATATTGGCCATATTGGCTTTAGTGTTTGCTTTTGCCCAGCCTTTTATACCCGGTAAAAATGCCAATGAAAACGCTGGCAACCACGACGTGAGTATCTATATCGACAACTCGTTCTCGATGCAAGCCCTGAGCGAGGATGTTCCCCTGATTGAAAAAGCCAAGCAACGCGCTACCGAAATCATCTCGGCCTACCAACCCGACGATAAATTCCAAGTGTTGAGCACCGATTTTGAAGGCCGTGACCAACGATTATTGTCGAAAGAAGATGCTTTAGCACGCGTAGCGGAGATTAAAGCTGGCAAGGATGTAAAACCTTTATCTGCCGTTGTAAACCGTCAGTTACAAGCCTTGTCATCTGGCAAAGGGAAAAACCGCGACGTGTACATGATTTCTGATTTCCAGCGGAATATCACCGATATCAAAACATGGCCAGACTCGACAGTGAACTGGACGCTCATCCCTTTACAGTCGGTACAACAACGCAACGTGGCCATTGACTCCATCTGGTTTGAAGCCCCACTCGTGGTTCCCCTGCAAGCCAACGCCATGATTGTGAAACTTCAAAACTATAGCGATGTAGCGGTAGAGGACGTATTATTACAGCTTAGCCTCGACGGAGCAGCAAGCCCTGCGGGTACCATCAGCATCGAAGCAAACGCCGTGGCTTACGATACCATAAACCTAACGGTTCAAAAAACGGGCTGGCACCAAGCGGAGTTGACCATTACTGATTACCCAGTAGAATTTGACGACCACTATCATTTTAGTTTCTTTGTCAAACCAAGTATCAAGATTTTGCATGTCCACCCCGGTGCCCCTAATAAATATGTGGAAGCAGCATTCAAGAACAACGAATACTTTGTATCGGAACCCATGGCAGTTGGGCAGTTGAATTATGCCCAATTCAAAACCTACGACTTGATTGTATGCGCTGAGCTTGTTGAGATTTCATCAGGCTTGGCGGCGGAGTTGGCACAATATGTAAAAGATGGCGGCAACTTGTTGGTATTCCCCGCAGGCTCAGCCAATATTGCATCGTATAACCAATTAGCTACAAGCCTCAATGGACTCAGTTTAGCGCCTTTCGACCAGACCAAACGCATAGTATCGTATATCAACTACGATGAGTTCATCTACAAAGATGTATTTGAAAACCGCCGCGATAACCTCAAATTACCCGAAACCCAAGGTAATTTCAAATTGGCCCGTACCGCCAATAGTCGTATGGAAGAAATTCTACGCTACCGGGATGGCTCCATGTTTATGGCTAAATCGCAGGTAGGCAGTGGTAATTTCTACATGTGTGCGGCACCACTCGACCAGAAGTTCAGCAACTTCGTCTCCAACGGTGAGGTATTTGTGCCCATGTTGTACCGTTCGGCTTTATCTCGAGGCCAGATGCGCTTGCCCGCTTACGTGATTGGCAAAGACAATATGGTTGAAATTACGAACCAGTTGAGCAGCGCCGAAGCCGTGTACAAAATGAAAGGCAATGGCGAAGAGTTTATACCTAGCCAAAAAAATATTGGCTCCAAAATGCTGCTCACCATTGGACAAGAATCTATTGATGCCGGCGTGTACGACTTGTACTTCAAGCCAGAAGAGGTACTCGAAAAAATTGCCTTCAATTACGATCGTCGCGAATCGAACTTGAGCTTGTTGAACGAAGATGAACTTGAAACCCTTGCCGGGGAACAAGCCGAAATACTATCAGGAACAAAGAGTACCGACTTTACACAAGTGGTGGGCGCCCAAAGCAAGGGAACACCGCTTTGGAAGTTGTTCGTAATTTTGACACTGGTATTCCTCGCGGTGGAGACTTTATTGCTAAGATTCTGGAAAGGCTAAAACATGCTCGACAAAACGACATATAAATCGGTATTGGAACGCCCAGGCAAGGCTTACGAACTGTCGTACGAACAGTTGGAGCAAGTGCTGGTTCGTTTCCCGTATTGTCAAAGTGTACGCATGTTGCTTATTCGTAAACTACAGGCCGATGAAAGTATCCGCCTGCAAGATTATGTGCAACTGGCCGCAGCATATGCGCCCGACCGCAATTTCTTACATCGTTGGTTACATGCCCCAGCAACAGGTAACACTATCAGCATGGCCGAGCGTATGAAAGTGCTCAACCAAGCTGTGGAGGAACCAGAACATGAGGTTTTAACCGAAATTGAAACAGCACCTTTTGAAGAAAACGCTTTGTCTGAGCTCGAGCTTGGTTCCATTTTCGTGGAGGATACCCTGGAAGATGAAGCCGAAAGCATACTGGCTGAAACCCAGTCGGTTTTAGATAATACAGTATCCTTTCCTACACTGCAAACCATCGATGCAGCATTGGAAACAAATGCTGATACAGATGAGAGCAACCTTGCCGAAGAGCTTGCTGCTTTGGATCAACTGCTGGATATAAATACCGCTCCAAGCCCACAGCTTGAAGAAATAAGCTTAACTGAAGAGATTGTCCACGAGAACGAACTCGAGGCACCCGAACTAGAGCTTGTAGAGCAAGTCATCTCAGTGGAGGAACATGAACCCTCTACAGAAAGCCCCGTTGAGACTATTCCGACAGTAGCAGAAACGCCTGTTGCTGAAAAAAAAACGAGTTTCGCCAGTTTCCTGAATAAGTTGCGCTCCGGCTGGCTTGTTTGATTCCTTCCGTCTCGCCATGAACCCCGATCAAGTCCTTCGCCATCTGCGCCGCGCCAACACCGTGGCGCAACGCGCCGCCAGCATGGGCCGCCATCCGTTCGGCGCGCTGCTGGTC
>CAZDVQ010000097.1:0-7728 GCA_964508975.1 uncultured Saprospiraceae bacterium | reverse complement strand
TCTGTAATCTTCAACTTGCTTACTATCTTAAATATACCTAAAATAGCATCTAATACGATGAAGCTAGGTACTGTTGTAGTAGTAATGCTTTTAATTGGAGGCCCTCTAACTGCACAAGTAGAAGGAATTACAGCCGAAGACTGTGAGCAAAGGTATTGTCTCACCAATGAAACCTCAGGCCATGTTTTACTGTGTATCTCAAATTACAGTTCACATGAATATACGATGGGCGGTTATTTACAGCCTGATCTGATTTACAGGACAACAACTTTATTGTCGGGTGAAACCGAGTGTATTGAAGAACTCGAGATTGGACGGTACCATGTCTGGGCATTAAAGGGAAACGTAGACGGTCCAATTCTTTATGAAAAAGAAGTACGAATAAAAGAATGTCGAGAAGTCAATTATACATTGACGGATTAGGTAAGGTATATTTGATTATTAAAAATTGTATTAACTTAAATTATTTTCTATGAAAAATTTAGCAACACTTATCGTGGTTTTACTGCTGCTTGGCAGCGCAGAATTATCTGCACAAAAATGTTTTATAACTTGTTCTATACCAGCATCTCATGGCAGAATTTGTCCAGGTAGTACTGTTGGAGATCCCGTTATAAGAGAGCTCGGTACAGAGGGATTGAAAGATCTTGGATATACCTTACAACCCAATGGTTGCTGGACCCTAGCAAACAATAGGGTGGTTATTAACGGTACCGACTCTCGCTTAAGGAAGCTCTTTAAAAAGTTGCTCAAACTATTTGGAGCAGCAAGGGTACAAAAAAGCGGCTTTTAAATAACTGTGAAAAAAATCATAGTCTGTTCAATCTGACCCTTATGGGTAGTTGTCTAGATGGGGAAAATGACAAACCCTCGTATTGGAAATATTGTCCGTAATCACTGCCAAACTAAACGTCAAGTGTGGGCAAAATTATTATGGCTGATAAAAAAATTGAAAAAACAGAAGAAACTAAAAGCCTTTTCGGAGCTTTAATTTTCTATCCTGATAACAAAAAATATCATATCAAGGAAACTGATATGAAAACGGGAGATACTAAAGTCTCGGTTTATTCTAGCGAAAAAGAACGAGACCAAGCTTTTGATAAAATTATAAAGAGTTAAAAATGCAGCGTCCTGGTTAGAAATGACCAGGACGCTTTTTAATTTATTTCCTGCTCCATCTCCACGCCAATCCGTACATTTGCATATAGTAAACAAACCTTAACGCTCTATCATGAATATCCGATACTATTTATTGCTGCTTTTGCTTGGGCTAAAACTTAGTCTTTCAGCCCAGTTTATCGAGCCGAAAGAGTTTATGTCCATGGTTACGATGGTTAGTAATTCTTATCCTGTGTCTATGCTGGAGTACGAGAAAGCTATTATCCGTAAAGCTGGCAGCAAACTTGATTTTATCGTCATTTCCTATGACGAGGATGGACTACCTACACAAGTGGATATGCCTAAAAACGAACACTCACCAGTAGCCTTAACATATAAGTACGATTATACTCCCGACGATGATATGATACCCAACCGTATTACGGTTTGGATGGATGGCGAGCTGTCAATCGATTATCGCATAACCCTCGATGAGGAAGGGGCCCCCGTTGAAATCAATGTGGTGCTCAACAAGTTTAAATCCTACTCGAAAGAACGCTATTTTATGGAGTTAAATGAGGATATTCCATTGACTTACAACTACGAAGCCTATGATGAATCAGGTGAACTTGTCATTAGTATCTCTGATAAGTTTATATTCGAGGAAGAGGATATGCTTGGTTATGAAAGATATATTGATGGTGAACTTTTCAAATCTTACACGACTAACCCTCTAGGCGGTATTTATATGCGTGTAACAGAAATCAAATCCACTAATCCTTTAGATGGTACGCAAAGCATCGAGTGGCGCGCTACTTACGATGATGACGGCCTGATGACCCATTTCTTTAAACCTAACCCCAGCGATGGAAAATTGGTAGAATACACCATTAGTTATGAGTGATGAGAGAGGAGATAGGAGTTAGGAGAGAGGAGATAGGAGTTAGGATTTTACCCTTCCATTGGCTTTTACCCTTTTACCTATTTTCACCCATTTACCTATCTTCACCCCTTTTCACCCATTTACTTATTTTAAGCTTTTACCCATCTTCACCAATCTTAGCCCAATCTTCACCCCCTTACCCACGTTTACCCATTTTAATCCCAATATTGTATGAAACAACTCAAATTCCAAGTACTGGGCCTTGCCCTTTTAACCATGTTTAGCTTGTACAGCTGTGAACCTAAAACAGATGCTACAGCCAACACTGAAACCAAAGATTCTACCGCAGTGGAGGAGGAAAACATGGTTGGCACTGTAGCTACCTTCAACATTACGCATGAAGGCACTGAAGATCAGCCAAGCTCTATCGTGACGGCTATTGTAAACGGTAAAGAAACCCAAATTGCTACACCTGCAGGTCACTCAAAACCTATCCCGAAAGAAGAATATGCCCAGTACGAGATTCCTGCCGAGGCTATTGACGCTTGTGGTGGCTGGTGGGCCGGTGGTGGCGATTACTACTACATGGTTAAAACCGAAGCTGGTGTAGACGTTTACGTAGGCTGGCAAGAAGAAGGCCAAGAAGAGCCCGGTTACAACTGGGAAAAGAAATTCAGCCTGTAAATTTTCCTGCGCCAGCGATGCGAAGCAGTGGCCCGCAGGGCCAGACCGCAACGCGGGCCGAGCGAATAGCGAGCTGCGTAGCGTAGCGACGGCGAAGCCGGGGCGCCCAAATAGAAAATCTCTAAAATTCAATCAACAAAAAAGGCTAGACATGAACTGTCTAGCCTTTTTATGTTATATGTGGCGTGAATTACTTGCGCTTAGCCTTGTTGCTAGCGGCTTGTTTTGGAGCTTCAACCTCGGGTTGGGCTACTGGTGTAGGCTCCGACCAATCGGTTTTTTTGAACCACAAGAAGATCGACAAAGCAACTAATGCCAAGATGATGGCTGAACCCGCTAAGTTGATGGTACGACCCGTGTAGTACGACCTCGGCTCGTAACGCATCTCGATTTTATGGCTGCCTGCGGGTACGCGTAAGGCACGCAACACGTAGTTACAACGCACGAATGGTTTCACTTTCTGGCCGTCGATGTACACGTTCCAACCTTTTTCAGGATTGTAGTATACCTCAGAGAACACCGCCAGTTGCTCGGTGGCAGCCTTGGTATCGTACACCAATTTCTCGGGGTGGTAGGCACTCAACACGATGCTTGAAGCGGAGTCGTACTGCATTTTCAGGCCTTCGAGGTATGGGGCGTATTTTTCTTGGATGATGGCCGTCCAGCGTGGCTCAAGGCGAGCCAGTGTATCTAGCTCGGCATCAGCGTTTTTAACCAGCTTGTAATCAGATACAAACCAAGCGTTGCCCAAAGCGCCAGGCAGGGCTTGGTAAACACTTTTCGGTTGGTTGGGTTGCCCTGCCGATGGATTTTTGAAGATGATGTACTTAGCGTTCAACATCGACAAGAGTTTAGGGTATTCGGTCATTTTCGATAGGTAGCGCTCGATAAACTCTTGGAATATACCCAATTTAGCGGCGTGGTAACCGCCAAGGCTAGGGTGGTGGTACGAGGTGAGGGCGTTTACAAATGGGTTGCCTTGTGGGGCTTCTGGCTGCATACGTGGGTATACATCCAACACGCGATAGCTGTTTTCTTTGTTACCTTCGATGGCCTTGATGGCGTTATCGGCTTCCAGCGGGGCGGCTACCCAGCTATTATCAACGGCATCTTTGAACTGGTCTTCGGTTACGAAGCGGCGGCCAACCGACCAGCTATCGAACAACACGACTAGTGCAATAATGGCAGTGATACCCCAAACAGGCACTGCGCTCAATTTTTCTTTCGCATATAACCATAAAACCGCAGCACAAGCTAGGATTAGTCCCAAGCTACGGAAAGCATCGGCACGCAACATGGCGGCACGGTCAGCTTGTAAAGCTGCTGCGATGCCAGAAGGCAACTCGGCTGTATTGTAGCCAAAGGTAAAGCTCAAGCCAATCATGGCCAGTACAAAGCCGCCCACGATGTAGGTTGCCAGTTGTACTTTTTTGGCTTTATCGGCCAGGGTGCTTTTGAAAAACTCGCTCAAGCCCCAGGCCGCCGTGATGGCCACGAGTGCTTGGCCAATGCTGAGGCTCATTTTCATATCACGGAACTTGTTGAACATCGGGAAATATTCAAACAAGAAGTAGTTGATACCTTTTAGGTTTTCGCCCATAGCGATGATGCAAAGCACGACCATGGCCGAGATTACGCCAGCACGCATCCACACGGGTACGTAGAATAAACCGAGTACAAAAAGGAACATCAATGCAGCGCCGTAGTAGAGCGGGCCAGAGGTGCCACTTTTTTGCCCGCCCCAGTACTTGGTTGTACTGTAAGCCATTTGTTGGTATGCTTGGTTGAACATTTGCTCGTTCATTCCGGGCTGGCCTTGCATGGTTTTCATCTCGTCCATCACGGCGGTATAGCTGGCCGATGATTGGTCGGAAAAGAATAGTTCTGAGCTGCTGCGTCCGCTAAAATCAGGGATAATCATGGTGCCGAACTCACTCAAGGAGTAACTCCATGGGAAGGCGTAATCTTTGGTCAAGCCATCGCCTTTTTCGGCGTTGGCAGCTAGTTCTGATTTACCACGGATGGTTTCAGCGCCGTACTCGTAGGTCATCCACAAGCGAACGGTATTGGTACTTGCACCAAGCGCTGTAGCAGCCACCCAGATGGCCATAGCGATGATGCCATGTTTGAATTCTTTGTTTACCATGCTGTAAATGACATAGCTCAGGCCAATTTCGGCCAGCGCGATGTACATGTAGTAGGTAATTTGAACGTGGTTGGAGGCAATTTGCATGGCCACGAAAAGCGCCATCATGGCTCCACCCGCGAGGTATCGTTTTTTGAGCACCAGTATGGCGCCTGCAATTACCCCTGGTACAAAACCGATGGCCAACATCTTGGTCATGTGCCCGGCTTCCAGCAAGAGGAAGTGGAAGGTGGCCATACCAAAGCCTACCGCACCGATGAGCGCTGTTTGCCAGTTTGCCCCGATAACCAGCAGTGCGATGTAGGCCGACAACAACGCGCAGAACAACAAAGCGTATGACACGGTAACGTCTTGGTTCAAACGCATCAAGCGGTTTACGTGTAAGGTGAGGTCGTTAGGGTTCGAGCTCACGATTTGTGTAGATGGCATACCGCCAAACATGGCGTTGGTCCAGAGCGGCATACGGCCATCTTTGTCGTAGTAGGTTTTCATCTCGTGCTGTGCGCCGAGGGCTTGCACCACGTCGGTTTGTAGCAAAGACTTACCTTCGAAGAATTCGGGTTTGAAGAAAAAAGCCGACAGTAAAAACAGCACTACAATGGCGCCGATATGTGGCAAACTACGTTTGGCGATGCTCTGAAACATAAGTTGAATTTTGAATTGTCGCAAAAATATACTTTTTTGACAAGTTTAAGGGTATGTAATGGGTTTCACGGCCTCCAATTGTTTTTTGGCATCGGCCCAAGGTATAAAGTTATCGGCATCAATAGTCAGTACTTTGATGAAGGAGGCTATTTTAGCACTGTTGCGCATGGCGTCGAGGTGAGCGCCTGAGCGGAAAAATGCTTTCATATCGGCCTCTGTTTCCCAAAGGCTCATGGTGTAATGGCTAGTCCAGATACCTGTTTTCTTAAATCCTTTGCAATTCGTTTTGCGTAATTGGAGCATGATGTGCATGGCCATCCAGGATAAACTAAAAAATTGGAGCGGGCTTTTAAGCTCGATGTAGGTGATGCTGAGTTTCATCAGGGTATATTTTACCGCAAAATTAATTATTTTTACCCACCAAAACTCCATACCATGAACCCATTATTACGGAATGTCCTGGCCGTTATTGCCGGGATTATACTCGGTGGCATGCTCAATATGGCACTCATTATGTCAAGCGGCTACATTATTCCTCCGCCCGAAGGTGCTGATTTAACCACCCTGGAAGGCTTGAAAGCTGCCATGCCCTTGATGGAGCCTAAACATTTTATCATGCCATTCTTAGCGCATGCCTTGGGTACTTTGTTAGGCGCTTTTGTCGCTGCTAAGCTAGGTGCTAACCGTTATATAATATTGGCGCTACTCGTTGGTTTAGTCTTTTTGGCAGGAGGTATAGCCAATGTGATGATGTTGCCTTCTCCTATGTGGTTTAACCTCACCGACACTATTTTGGCTTACCTCCCAATGGCTTTTCTCGGTGTCAAGCTAGCTGGCCGTAACTAAGAGTATGTTTGGATTTTGGGTTTCGAGGAAAAAACGAGCTATTTTTTGATGAGCTTGCTTTAAAAAATGGGCGCATAGTGGGGCTACGCAACTATTTTTTTAAGCAAAAATCATCGGAAAAGAGCTGTTTTTCGCCGGAAGCTAAAGTCCAAACATACTCTAGAGCTGCATATAAGCCAATCGCTTCATTAAGCTTTTGAGCAGTGCCAACAGATTGTAATTCAGCTGGTTGGGTAGTATTTTGGCCGTTAGGCTAAACAGTCTTAGGCGTAAACTACCATGTGTTTTAGCTAAGGCTGCAAGTTTTGCGCTGGCATTATCGGGGTCAATGAGGCCCAGTTCTACCAGGTCGTTGATGCGGAATCGTTGGTTTAACTGCTTCAACTTTGGGTCTGACACCATCTGGTCAATGCGGTTCCTTACTTCCAAGATGGCCTCCACCATGGTGCTGCGTTTGCGGGTCATGCTGTTGGCATGCAGGCGCATCAGGCTATCGGTTTGGGGTAGTTCAAGGTATTTGAACTGTAGGTTGGCGGTCATGCAGCGAAGCCAGAACTCCCAGTCTTCGCAAGATTTCAGCTCCTTGCTAAACAAACCTACCTTGCTCAAGAGGCTTTCCCGCCTGAAAACTGGCATGGGGGGCATCAACACGGATGAAATAATCATGTAAGGCAGTAAATCCATGCCTTTACCGCTGCGTTGTAGGTACCATTTTTGGTTTTTAAACAGGCCTGTGCCCCGGGTAAACTGTTGCGTACCATCGATGAAATATTGCAGGCCACTCACCACCACGTCGGTATCTGGGTGTTCCTCTAGGTAATCCACGGCGGCCTTATACTTGTGGGTTTGCAGCAGATCGTCGGAGTCTAAAAAGTGTAGGTATTTGCCTTGCGCGCGCTCGATACCTGCGTTGCGGGCGCTAGGTAAACCTTGGTTTTCTTGGTAGATATACTTGATACGGGCATCTTGGGCGGTAAACTGTGCGGCAACCTCGGCCGAGTTATCTTTCGAGCCGTCGTCAACGATGATACATTCCCAATTGTCCATGCTTTGCTGTTGCAAGCTGCGGAGCGTCTCGGGCAAAAAATGCCCATAGTTGTAGCAAGGCACAATTACGCTAATCATCGGTTGGTCAGGCATAGAAACATTTCGTTATAGTGCGCAAAGTTAGTAAAATAGCCTTTTGGCAGCGTAGTTTTTCAGCAGTATCATCAGCCTAGGTTAATGTTTGATTTTTTTTGGGCGTGCCCCTCCTGTATAGCCGCGAGTATCGCGGCATAATACATTCGGGTCGGTCCCTTCCGGGGTTCGCTAATCGCTCCGTGCTACGCACCGCCGCCTGCGGCGGCGCCCTCCAGGCACCTCACGCGTAATGCCATTAAGCGTTAATTATTTTGTTTGTTTTTCAGCATTTTTCGGCCAAAGT
>CAZDVQ010000096.1:0-7819 GCA_964508975.1 uncultured Saprospiraceae bacterium | reverse complement strand
ACTCTTTTGTTCTTCTTCGTTCCCATGAGGACGCAATTTAGAAAAAGTTTTCCACATAAAAACTGTCAACGTATTTCATGAGAGATCAGATGGCTCTCTGCCCTCTGAACTCTGAACTACCTACTGCCTTCCATAAACTCTACTACCACGGGGTCGGTCATCACGTCTTGCGGGCGGAGCTTGGCTTTGAGCACAATACCTTCAAGGGTTCGGCAGCGACTTAAAGCCACATACGTTTGGCCATGCTCAAAAGCGCCCTTGCCTAGGTCAATGATTACCCGGTCAAAAGTTTTTCCCTGGCTTTTGTGAATGGTGATAGCCCAGGCCAGTTTCAAAGGGATTTGCGTGAAAGAACCGGTGATTTCGGCTTTAATCTCGCCGGATTCACTCACCGAATGGCGGTGCACCTCCCAAGTGCTGGCCTTTACATCGATATCGGTTTCATCGCCTTCATCGTTGGTGAGCCTAACCTTTACCGTGTCGATATCCATTTGTATCACTTTGCCGATGGTGCCGTTTACAAATCGTTTTTCGGTATCGTTGATGACGAACATCACCTGAGCACCGATTTTCAAGTGGAGGGCCGTTTCAGTTGGGGCTACTTGTGGATTAAAATCGCGGCTAACGGTAGCCAAGTAGGTTTTCTGCTCTGTAGCCAGGGCTTCGAGGCGTTTGGTGTTGATCTCGTTTACAGTTTGGTTACGGGCCGAGAGCACGATATAGTTGTCTAAACCTTGCGCATCGGGGTCGAAGCGCTGGTTGAGGTCCTCGAGGTCGTCTTCGTCAAATTGGTTGCTGCGGATATTGTCCAGCAAACGGATAAAGTGCAAGCTATCCTGGCGGAACACCTGGTGCAACTCTATCATGTTGATCGGTATCTGCTTGAACACCTTGGCCGAGAAGAAATATGGGCTCTCGTAATGGTTCCTGAAGTACAACATCTCTTCTGGCGTGCTGATAACGGGTGGAAGTTGATACAAGTCGCCAAAAAATATCAACTGACAGCCACCGAACGGGATGCCAGGGGTTTTGCCGTAGCGGCGCATGAACTGGTCTATCTGGTCGACCATATCGGCTCGCACCATCGACACTTCATCGATCACAATAGCGTCGATAGATTTGTACAGTTTTCGGTTGCGTACCTTCAACTCATCCATGTTGAACACCCGTGGCGGAAAGCCAAAAAACGAGTGGATGGTTTGGCCGTTCACGTGAAGTGCTGCCACGCCCGTTGGAGCCAAGATGGCTAATTTCTTCTTGGTATAATGCCTAAACAAACGCAAGAGGGTACTTTTACCTGTACCAGCTTTGCCTGTAATAAAATAGCAATCGGGTGTATTGGCCAATTGCCGATAAATATCCCTGAACTCTTGCGTGATCTGGAGGTCGCTGTGTTGCATATTATGGTTTGCTGGAGCTGCCCCGCAATGAACTTAAAAACAAGCCTAAGCCGCCAAAACAAAGCACCAAGATGGTGATGAGCTCAAAGGCCGACATGGGTCTGAGTACAAACTGTGTATTGGTAATAACGCCGATAACCAGCATGAGCAAAGCCCCGATACTGAGCAGCCAAGCCAGGGGATTATTCGCGTTGAAAAACAACAATATGATACCAATGATAAATGGAATCATGACAAAGCCCGAGGTAACGTTGAAACTACCTACACGGAACAAAGCCATGCCCCAGGTAACCTGAATGGCATCAAGTAAAAGATACGCACCGGCTATAAACATGCCCAAGCCTAGTAAAAAGCGGAACACACCGCCATCTGTACCACCTGCTCCTTGCATTGATTGCTACTGTTTGATGATTGAATTGGGTAAAGTTATACCATTTTTTCCAAAATACGTCTGGAATCAGGCCCAAAGGTAAACAATAAATCGAGGATGCTCAAGTTGGGCATGAAGGCGATACGGTCTGAAAACACTTGGTGGTAAGGTACCATTTGCACGTAATCTACAGCTGTATCGCGATGGCGGTTGCGGACATCTATAATGCCCGAGGCGGCTTCGTATTGCTTGATATAATCAGTGCTCAGCTGCACATTCAACTCTAATTTGAGCAAGCTGATGATTTTGAGCAGCAGGGCTTGGTTCAAATCCCAGAGGTAGGTATAGCCTTGTTGGGTATAAAATGGCTCCAAGACAGGACTGTAGTGCATCCAGAAGGCCGATTTGCCATAGGCAGCTTGCAGGGCCCGCCAGTGCTTCATTTGCCAGGGTTCATCGTAGGCGATTTTAACCTCCCGAATCAAAGTGCCTGCGTTTTTGCCTTGCTGCAAAGGTACCGACAACATCATGGGCGATTGTGGCCCCACGATGTAGGCCCGGTTGCGTAAACCTTGTTTCTGGTAATGCTCAAACTGCTCTAGCATGATGCCGCCAGCACGGTGCATGACCGCAAAGGTCGAGATAGGTGCTAGGTATTGTGTTTCGATGAGGTACATGGCTAATCCTCCTTCGGCCTGGCATAAGGTAAAATATCAATAAAGGTGTTCTTGTAGTAGCCATCCAAGCCGGAAACACCTACACTCGAGATGCGCTCATGTAGTATATGCCCTTGTGAATCAAGCGATTCGGTTGGTAAAATCAAATGCTTCACCTTGCCGATGAGCAAGATGGTACCATTTGCTTGTATCGGGTATTCCTCCACGTATTCGAGGCCCATTTTCAGGAAGGATTCCATCACGAAGGGTGCTTTGTGGCCATCTACGTATTGCTCGTTGAGCTGGGCGGCGCCAAACTCCGACACGTGCTGCGGGTACTTGGCCGAGGTGTGGTGGGCCTTGATGTAAATGCCTTTATTGACCTGGTTGATGGTGTAATGACCCGTTTCCCGGATATTGTCGTAGGTATGTCTATCTACAGACAAAGGCCTGAAAACCAAGCCTATAAGCGGTGGATTAGCCCCGATATGGGTAATTGAATTAAAGATGGCCAAGTTACTCTCACCTTGTGCATTAGCGGTGCCAATGAGCACGGCGTTGCGCACGCCAGATGAAGTGTTGATTAAATTTACACGGTATCGCTCATCCATTTGCTGGATATCCTCAAGTGTAAAACGTTGTTCCATGATGTGGGGGCTGGTGGGTTATGGGCGGTAAAGGTATAATATTCCCCGGCTATGCTTTATCAAAATATGTACATATTTTTAGCTTTTTATTTGGGCACCCGCCCCGGCTACGCCGTGGCGCCAGGCTTTTTTAGGTTTTAGGTATTAGGTTTTAGGGGTTAGGGGTAGGTATTTGGGCCTAATAAATAGCACTTAACATGGCACTTAACATGGCACCTAATACTTCAAATCTAAAACCTAATTCCAAATACCTAATACCTAACACCTAACACCTAATACCTAACCCCTAAAACCTAACTCTATGCAACACCCAGCACTTGAAATCATCGCATTTGATATTGAAACCTGTATACAGCTACAGCAAACGGGTATCCACCGGGTTGAGCTTTGTGCCGACCCTGGCAATGGCGGTACAACACCATCAGCGGGTTTAATTGCCCAAGCCCGCAAGGTTTTGCAACAAGAACTCTACGTGATGATACGGCCACGGGGTGGCGATTTTGTGTATTCCAACGCTGAATTAGATTGCATGCTCGCTGATATCGCATATTGCAAACAAGTTGGTGTAGATGGTGTAGTTTTCGGCGCTCTACAGGCCGACCGAAGCATCCATGTAGACCAATGCCGCATACTGGTAGATGCTGCCGATGGCATGGGCATTACCTTTCACCGGGCATTTGACCGAGTGCTTGACCCGCAGCTCGCCTTATCGCAAATTGTTGACCTGGGGATCAAGCGTATTTTAAGTTCTGGCTTAGCCCCTACAGCCAGCCAAGGCAAAGCAGTGTTGAAGGCATTGGTCAAACAAGCCGGTCAAGCCATTGAAATTATGCCAGGCTCCGGAGTGCGTGCCGATACCCTACCCGATTTGCTGGACATTGGCGCAAGCGCTTACCACAGCTCGGCAGCCAAACAACTCCCCGCTAAGCACCAAGGCATTGGCGATGAGCAATTGCAGTACAACGGGGTTGATTTACAAGAAATTGAGCGGATGTTGGCAATACTTAATAGCTAATGCCCACTTTTTTAAATATAAAATGCATCAACCAAGCTGGGCCAATCAATAAAAACTGCACATCCTCTAAAAACGAGGGCTTTTTACCCTCTATGTTGTGGCCGATAAACTGGAATACCCAGGCTACCGCAAATATGATTAAAGCAGCTATGGCTAATTGGCCATCGCTGTAATTTAAGGCGGCATGTAGTGCTTGGCTACCGATGAGCATGGCCAAACCAATCAGCACGAAACCCATGAACATGGCTACCGACAAACGCAGGTAGTAAGCCCAAGCCGCTAGCATAGCCAAGGCGCCCCAGTTGGCATACCAAGCTTTTTCAGCAAAAGGGAATGGAATCGCATATAAAATCGCGAATATGGTAAACATGATAGCTGGTACACATACCCAGTGGATTAACTTGTTGGTGGCGTTTTGATGACTTTCACCGTATTTGTTCAAAAACCAGTCGATTTTGCGTTCCATGTTGCGATAGTTTTAAGGATTAAGGCAATAAAAATACAACTCTAATTGAATTTTGTGCTAGAATGCATAAAAAAAACGCTTGGCCCTGAAAGGACCAAGCGTTTTAGATACACTTGCACGAGCAAGTTTATTTGTACATCACCTGTTTCACGGCTTCGATTACACGAGCAGGATTAGGCATGAACTCTTCTACGAAGGTTGGGGCGTAACCCAAAGAGCTATCGCGTGAGTTTACACGAACAACAGGCGCATCGAGGTAGTCGAAGGCGTAGCGTTGCATGTGGTAAGCGATTTCAGAAGAAACGCTGGCGAAAGGCCATGATTCTTCAACGGTTACCAAGCGGTTGGTTTTCTTTACAGAGTTTACAACGGTCTGGAAATCAAGCGGGCGGATAGTACGCAAGTCGATAACCTCGGCAGAGATACCGTCTTTGGCTAACTCCTCGGCTGCGGCAAGCGCAATTTTAACCGACTTGTTGAAGCTCACGATGGTTACATCTGAACCTGGGCGTTTGATATCGGCCACACCGATTGGAATGGTGTATTCGCCATCAGGAATCATACCCATGTCAGAGTACATTACTTCCGACTCCATGAAACAAACGGGGTCGTTATCGCGGATAGCAGATTTGAGCAAGCCTTTAGCGTCAGCTGGGTTAGATACCGAGATAACTTTCAAACCAGGTACGTTACCGAGCCATGATTCAAAGGTTTGAGAGTGTTGTTGCGCCAATTGGCCCGCTGCACCGGTTGGTCCACGGAACACGATAGGAACGTTAAACTGGCCATCAGACATGTGGTACATCTTGGCGGCGTGGTTAACGATTTGGTCGAATGCCAAAACGGCAAAGTTCCAAGTCATGAATTCAACGATTGGGCGCAAGCCGTTCATGGCAGCACCAACACCGATAGCGGCAAAGCCAAGCTCGGCAATCGGGGTATCGATAACGCGTTTAGGGCCAAACTCGTCGAGCATGCCTTGGCTTACTTTATAAGCACCGTTGTATTCGGCTACTTCTTCACCCATTAAGAAAATGTTCTCGTCGCGGCGCATTTCTTCAACCATCGCTTCGCGCAGGGCATCTCTGAAACGTATTTCTCTCATTTGATTAAAGGAGTGTTAAACGTGATTTTTCTGCGAAAATTCGCACTTGTTCGCGCTGTAAATCCAGCAAGGGCGAATTTACAAACCTTTCGATAAACAACAAGTATATTGATAAGGTTTTGAAAAAAATGTGCAATTATGTGTTGATTGTGGATGATGGATTGTGGATTGTGCGCCTCCCCCCGCCGCTTCGCGCCGACCCCCTCCACTGCACAGACGCTGCGCGTCCGTTGGTAGCGGGGGTTGGGCCGAGCTACGCTCGACCGGGGTAATCTGCTCTCTGCTCTAATTTTTGCCGCTGTTGGCCTCCCCACCAACGGCCGTACAAGTTTGCCAATCAACTACCAACTCATCTAAACCATTTACCCATTTTCGACCCTGTTCATCTTTTTTGCTTTTTTTTGGGCGTTGCGCCGCCTGCGCGTCGCCGCTACGTTACGCGGCTCGCTGTTCGCTCGGCCCTGCGCCGCCCTTTTATAAGGAGACGCTCCACGGAACGTCTCTACGGGGGCGGCTTGGTCTGGCGCTATGCGCCACCGCTGCACATCGCTAACGCTTGAACGGCGGCAAAGCCGCCGTTCTATAATGGTTAATGATAAATGGTTAATTATTAATGATTTATATTACAAATCGTACCGACTAAACCGCTCCAGCGGAGCGGCGTGTTAATAGAATCACGGTGTAATAGTACTATAAGCTCCGTAGGAGCGACACAGGGAGCATTACGCAATCAGGTTTCGTTCAATAGGGGGTTTAGTGTCGGTGCTGCGTACTCAACGAAAGTCTGGTTGTAATTGGCTGCCTTTTTTGTCATTCGTCAGTTTGCTTTATATATTAGTTCATAGTCGTGAGCCGTTATAAACATTGGAATTTTATCCCAGTCACCTTGGTTTAATTTGTATGTTTCTCGAAATAATTCTTGTAGTCTTAGGATCACCAACAATTCGCATACTTCATACGTTTTGTCAATGTTTGGTTCTCCAAACCTATTGTTTTCGTGAACGTCTTCAAAGACTTTTTGAATTTCTTCAAAACCTGTAATTGTCAAGTCATTTGCACTTGAGTCATAAAAGTCTGAAAGCCATTCCCTATCTGTCAAATGGTATTGTCATGATTGGCGTTACAAACATAGCAAACCATAATATTTGTCCAAGTAAGTCCATTTTATGAGTAACCGTTTACATTAAGGTCAAAGAGTTGTTTTTTATCAAGATTGAACTTTATGTTCCAATAATAACTACCACCGTCAAGCACCATTATTCTACCTTTTAACCAACCGTCTGTGTCGTCCTCGGCTTCTGACCAAAAACAGTTAATGAGTAAAATCCTGTCGCCATTTATATCAATGTAGCCAAAATATTGTCGCTTATATTCATGCAAATTTTGATGAATAATAGGTGTCGAGTATTGGTTTACCAACTGATTATTTAAAGTCTTTAAGTCTGTCCCCAACGAGGCTTCTGCTCGGTCAATTTGCTGTCTTGTTGGCGTAAAACGCTGTCCAGGAATAAAGTTAAAATAATTTGAAGGGAAAATTGCCACGTCGAACTGCTTTGTCTTGTAGTGGTCTGCCTTTTTAAATGTAGTGTCTGCCTGTCCGAAAACCCTAAAAGTTATCGGTAGCAATAAAATTAAAATTGTTATATTAATTTTCATTGTTTTCGGTCGTCCTAAAATGCCCTACAACTCATAAATATACGCAACTTGCATATACCTTAGCAAAGATAAAAAACTATAACTTAAATTGCAAATTGATGTGCTGATTTAGGCACGCTAGAACACTACCAGGCCGAGTACAATGCCTTTTAGCGTTAATTTTTCAGGGTTTTATAACCACCCCGTCTGCGCTTCAGGGTGTAAAACACCCTGTGCGCATCCACCCGGCCGCCGAAAAGCTACGATTAGGACACATTTTTCACCTACCATGCCCAAAGGGCAGGCCATATCGGTAGCCGCGGGTTAAGCAAAGCGCAACCTGGGGAATAAAGCGCAACCCGGGGTTCAGGGCGACAACAGAAAACCCGTGGCGGCAAGCCGTTTGAGCATGCCCGATACAGGAATCGCCACGGAACGGAGGCCGTACCGAAATCCGGTCGAGCGTAGCTCGGCCCAACCCCCGCTACCAACGGACGCGCAGCGTCTGTGCAGTGGAGGGGGGCG
>CAZDVQ010000095.1:0-8541 GCA_964508975.1 uncultured Saprospiraceae bacterium | reverse complement strand
CCATGCAAAGGAGGGGTGGATGCGCAGGTGGCGTTTTACGCCACGTAGCGCAGACGGGGTGGTAAAATCGCCGTGAAAAAATGAAACCAATCAATCCTACGCGCAACACGGCAAAGTTATCCCAAGTATCGCGGTGTAGAGCGACCAAGGACAGTAAGCAAAGCAAAGATTATTGGTTAGGGGAGGCCAGGGCGGCCTGTTGCGTTAGGGATTGTAGCGGGCGCCGAAGGCGCTCCCGTAGCGCGTAGCGCAAGGGACAAGCTCGCGCAGCCGCGTAAACCCCGACGGCCGAAGGCCGGAACGCCCAAAAATAAAAAAAGAACAGGATACGGAGCTTATAAATTGTAAATGGCGGTATTTTTTAGCGGAATACCAACAATCGGCTACTATCAATTTTGAGCAAAACAGCCAACATGATGGTAAACGAGATGAGCGACGAACCGCCGTAGCTGACAAATGGCAAGGGAATACCGATGATGGGCATCAGGCCAATGGTCATGCCGATATTGATGAAAAAGTGATAGAACATGATGGAGGCAATGCCATAAGCGTAATACTTCGAAAAGCCGGAACGCTGCCGCTCGGCAATGAAAATGATGCGCATGATGAGCAACACGAACAAGGAAACCAAAATAAGGCTACCTAGGAAACCATGCTCCTCGCCCACGGAACAAAAGATAAAGTCGGTGTTGTCCTCCGATACGAAGCCGAGCTTGATCAGCTCGCCCTGCAAGTAGCCTTTACCCGTTAATCCACCTGAGCCAATGGCGTTGATAGATTGGTTCAAGTTCATGATTGAGCCCTGCGGATCGCACTCAGATGGCTTAAGCCACATTAGGAAACGCTCCTGCTGGTGCCGCGGCAACTTGGTAAATATTCGTTGGATGGAGTAAGCATAAGCACTGCTCAAGCTGACAATAAGTACAATCATGGCCGAAACCTGCCACTTGGGTTTCATGTTGAGCACCGCCAAGGCCACCATGAATAGTGTGGCTAGCAAGATGCTGATTTTGCCAAAACCCAGGCTGTACAACACGATGCTGGCCACAACAGCCACAAGGTAAATGATGCCGCGCAGGAAGGTAAAACCAATCATGTTCATGAGGAACCCGCTGCCGATTAAAGCTAGGAATACAACCAACAACTCGGTTGGAAATACCAATGCAGCCATGGACAATAAACCAAAAGCAATAGCCGAGGCATAAATAATGGCTGGCATACCCGCCCGGAACAACACGATAAAAAGCGAAGAATACACGAGCATGGAGCCAGCATCCTTTTGCATGAGAATCAAGATCATAGGCAAGAGGATGATACCAACGGCCCGCAATCTGCTTTTATTATCGTTGATGTTGAAGTTGTAACTACCCATGTAGTGGGCCAGGGCCAACGCTGTAGCCACCTTGCCAAACTCGGAAGGTTGGAACTTAAAACTACCAATTTCGAACCAGGCTCGTGCTCCGTTGACCTCCGGCGCAAAGAGGAATACGAGTACCAGCAGGCCTATGGCCACGATGTATATACCAAAGGCAAAGGTGGAGTAAAACTTGCCCTCCACCACCATGGCCATGATACCGACCAATATGGCAACGAAGATAAAAAAGAACTGTTTTCCTGCGCTAGTGCCAAAGTCGAGTATGTACGTGGGCTCCTGAGGGTTATACTCAGAAGCGTATATCATGAGCCAACCGATGATGACCAATGCCGCGTAAAGCGAGATGGTAATCCAGTCGAAGGAAGCCAGGAGGGTATCTTTTCTCATGATTATGGTTTACCAATCAGGTTAGCGGAAGAAATGCGATTTTGGAGTTCTTTGCGTTGCTCGCTAATCTCGCGGCGGATGTACAGCTCAATCATCAAACTGGCAATAGGTGCGGCGTATTGGGCACCGAAACCACCATTTTCAACGATTACCGCCACGGCAATTTTAGGGTTGTCAACCGGTGCAAAAGCAATGAAGGTGGAGTGGTCCTTACCGTGGTTGTTCTCCACGGTACCGGTTTTACCACACATCGGGATGTCGGTGATACGCGAACGGGTAGCCGTACCGGCTAATACCACGTTTTCCATACCTTTAATCACGATATCAAAGTGGCGGGCTTCTACTTTGGTGTACCTTTTTTTACGGTATTCCTTCAGCGCCTCATCGGTTTTGCGTTTGGCTAGGCCTTTATCTTTTACCTCGTCAGAGGCTTGGAATTCGCGCAGCAAGTGTGGTTTATAGTAATAGCCACGGTTGGCAATGATACAGGCGATATTACACATCTGGATAGGTGTAGTTTCCACCTCACCTTGGCCAATACCGATAGAGATGATGGTCGGCGAGCTCCAGCGACCTTTTTTGTATACTTTATTGTAGTACTCGCTGGTTGGAATATTGCCTTTCGACTCGTTGGGCAAGTCGAGCCCGAGGCGGTCGCCCAAGCCGAAGGTATGCAAGTGCTCAACGAGGTTGTTCATGCCTTTTTCGGCATTGTTGAAGCCGTACTTATCCACGATGTCGCGGAGGGTTTGGCAGAAGTAGGCGTTGCAGGAATACTGGATGGCTTTACCGGGGTCGGTGGCTGCCGGGTGGCCGTGACAGCCTACAAACAAGCGCTTGTAAGAGTAACCGCCGCGGCAAGCAATGGCACGGTCGTAAGTCAAAACACCTTCTTGCAGACCAATCAAGGCCATCACGGGCTTGAAGATAGAGCCTGGAGGATATTTTGATTGTATAGCCCGGTTGAGCAGGGGCTTCAGGGTGTCATTCTTGCTGAGCGCATCGAAGGCCGCACCGCGGTCGCGGTGGATGGTCAAAAGGTTGGGGTCGTAATTCGGGGCGCTAACCAAAGCGAGTACCTCGCCGGTGCTAGGCTCGATGGCCACGATACTACCCTTCTTGTTTTGCATGAGCTCCTCGCCAAACTTCTGCAACTCGCTGTCGAGGGTAGTTACGAGGTATAGGCCCGACTCTGCGGGTACGTCTTTCTCGCCATTTTTATAGCTACCCCGCATGCGGCCAAGGTTGTCAATCAACACCTGGTTGATGCCTTTTTTGCCCCGGAGTTGTTCCTCGTAGGACAGTTCAAGGCCGCTGGCCCCGATATAGTCGCCACGTTTGTAAATGCCTTCCGATTTTTTGATCTGGTTCTCGTTCACCTCACTGATGTAGCCAAACACGTGTGCGCCCACGCTCACGTCGTAGCCGCGCACGTTGCGCAACTGGCCTTCAAAACCAGGGAATTCGTACATGCTCTCCGCAAAGCGGTTGTACGTTTTGGAGGAGATATTTTTCAGGAAAACGTATGGCGAATTTTTCGAAAAGCGGTAGTCGCCCCAGTCTTTCTCGATATTTTTGATAAACTCCGCTTTAGAAATACCCAATAGTTCGCAAAACTTGGTGGTATCTAAGTTTTTGACCTTGTTGTAGGTCACCATAAGGTCGTAAGTAGCATCGTTGTTCACGAGCTCCTTTTCAAAACGGTCGTAAATCAAGCCCCTGGAGGGATAGATGGTCAGTGCTTGACGGGCGCTTTGTTGTTGTTGGTAGGAGGTGTTGAGGACCTGGAGGTAGAAAAATTTCAATACCAAGGCCAAGGATGCTGCAATCACAACACCCTGAATAATAAACTGCCGCTGATGATGTATATCTTGCATAATGACCTCCTAGTACTAAAAATATTACAAAATATAACCCGTGATGGTTTTGGCCAAGCCCCTTTTAATGTTTGGGGTTAAACAAGTACGAATACAAAATAATCAACAAGTATGAAACCGTGAACGAGAACAGTATCCGCAGTACCAAGTCAAAGCTAAAGGTTAAACTGTCGAAGATAAAATAAAACAGGATGTGGATGAACAACAGGATTCCCGCATATTGCGAGAACCATCCGATGCCAAGGCTCGCCTTTGATGGCGATTGGTCGTTATCGTAGCCGCCACGGGGCTGCATGATATCGGCCAAATACGGCCTCAAAAAGGCAATCAACACACAAACCGAGGTATGTACACCGTAGGAATGGTTGTAAAATGCATCCATGAACAAACCCAATATGAACGCAATCACCATCAACACCCAATGCGGGGTAGCAAATGGCATCATGATGAGGATCAAGGGGTAGAGGTATATTTCGAGGTAGGGCACGTTGTCAGAGGCGTTTTTCAACACCAGCACTTGCGCGAACCCTAGCAGGAAAAAGCGCAACACGTTTGATATGATGGCCTGTGGATTATTCATTTTCAACGGATTGCATCAACGAATCAAGTTCAGTACTCATCAGGTTATCCACCACGTAGGCGTATTCAACGTTGCTTAGGTCACTGCTCAGGTTTACCCGGATATGGTAAAAATTACTACCGGGTTCTAGGTAAAAAGTATCCACGATACCCACCAGGATACCCTCGGGGAACATGCTAGAGAAACCGCTGGTGGTAACGCTATCACCTTGTATCACGTCGGCGTGCTTAGGTATGGCGTTCAACACCATGTATCGCGGGCTACGGCCGTCCCAACTCAGGGTGCCAAAGTAGTTGTTTCGTTTTATTTTACAACTGATGCGGGTATCCATGTGCAATACCGACATCACCGCCGAGTAGTTCGTGGAAACCTTCCGCACAATACCAACAATACCTGAACCCGTGGCGTTGAGCACCCCAGAATTAGGCTTTACGCCGTGGTGTTTGCCGCGGTTAATAGTGAGGTAGTTGTTCATCCGGGTGGTAGAGTTATCAACCACCATGGCCTCGATATATTTGTATTGGGCCTGGAACAAGGTATCGCGTACAACACTAGAATCGACATTGTGGTCAAAAAACGAGTTGCGCAATTGTTCGCGGAGCTTGGCGTTCTCGTGCAGGAGCGAGTCGTTTACCGAGGCCAAATCCCAGTACCGGATAACGCCGTTGTACTTGCTGTACACAAAACCCACAAATTCCTCAGAGGCACTGCGGTAAGCTTCCTTGTGAATATCGTTGTTCCGCACCAGCAACGACAAAGAAATCATCTCCAAAAGCAGGAAGATGAAAAAGCCGTTGTACCGAATGAAAAACAGGATAAGGTTGCGCATGGTCCGCGAGGGGCTTGCAGGGTAGCGGGGTGGATGGATTTATTTTTTTGGGCGTTCCCCCTGCTGCGCAGGGGTCGTAGCCTTCCAGGCGCGCTGTTCGCTTGGTACCACAGCCCTTGCCCCCACGGGGGGACAAGGGCTGCGGCACGGCGGCTACGCCGCCCCTTCCAGGCTACTAACGCGATGCAATCTATACGCTCTTGGGCGATAGGAGGAAGGAAAATTTATCGGTATTTTTCAACGCGATACCGGTACCACGAACTACGGCGCGAAGTGGGTCTTCGGCCACGTGTACTGGCAACTTCGTTTTCATGGCAATACGTTTGTCAAGACCACGGAGCAAAGCGCCACCACCAGTCAGGTACAAACCAGTGCGGTAAATATCGGCGGCCAATTCAGGTGGTGTATTTTCAAGGGCTTTGAGGATAGCATCTTCAACCTTGGCGATAGATTTATCGAGGCAGTGTGCAATCTCCGCGTAGCTCACGGTAATTTGTTTCGGGATACCCGTCATCAAGTCACGACCGTTTACGGCATAGTCTTGTGGTGGATTGTCCAATTCTTGCAAAGCAGAACCACAGTTGATTTTAATCTGCTCCGCCGAGCGCTCCCCGATGAGGATATTGTGCTGGCGTTTCATGTAGTTCATGATGTCGGTGGTGAACTCGTCACCGGCCGTGCGGATAGATTGGTCCGTCACGATACCTGACAAAGCGATAACGGCAATCTCGGTAGTACCACCGCCTATGTCGATAATCATGTTGCCCACAGGCTCTTGCACGTCTAGGCCGATACCGAGTGCGGCGGCCATGGGTTCGTGAATGAGGTAAGTCTCGCGAGAGCCTACACGCTCGGCAGAGTCGAACACAGCTCTTTTTTCAACTTCTGTAATACCCGAAGGGATACAGATAACCATTTTCATGTAGTTGAAGAAGCGGCGTTTAGCACCAACCATGTTGATAAAACCTTCGATCATACGCTCGGCGGCTTGGAAGTCGGCGATTACACCGTCTTTCAATGGGCGGATGGTACGTATGCTCTGGTGGGTTTTCTCGTGCATTTGGAGTGCACGGTTACCAACGGCGATGGTCTCATCGGTGCGTTGGTCTACGGCCACAATAGAGGGCTCATCTATCACCACCTTATCATCTTGGATGATTAGGGTGTTTGCAGTACCCAAGTCGATAGCTATTTCCTGGGTAAAAAATTTGAATAGTCTCATTAAAAAATTGTCAACAGTTTAGCAAAGTGCCTGAAAGGTAGTAATTTATCTCGACAATACCGAGTATTTTCTACCGGACTGCAAAGGTCGAAAAAAGTAAACTTTTAGCGCAATTTTTTTTCATTTATTTATCAGTTCATTTTACACATTTTTTTGAGGCTTGTAAAGCCAAGGTTTTCGGGCCTTTGCGCTATAAAATATTTGCGTATGATGCATATGACGCATTTTTATTTGTTTTGGGCTAGGCTTGGGGCATTGGCCTTGGCGGTAGTGAAGATGTGTTGTTTTTTATGGTTTGGATAGGGTGAAATATAGTGAAGTGAAGCTAGACTAATTGACCATGTTTAGGCAGCTATATTGTTCTGTGTTGACAGCTGAATTGCATGGCGTAAAACATTGATATTAACCCTGATCCGCATAGGTCTGGCGGCTCAACCCCAGCATATATTTATCATTTTGTTGGTACCTGAAAACAAGGCTATAAATCATTAATAATTAATCATTTACAATTAATAATTATAAGGCTGCCGTTTCCCGCGTTAGCGATGTGCAGCGGTGGCCCGCAGGGCCAGACCAAGCCGCCCCCTAGAACCGTTTCTGGAAACATCTCCAGTAAGAAAGGGCGGCGAAGGGCCGAGCGAACAGCGAGCCGCGGAACGTAGCGACGGCGCATCGCGCCGGAACGCCCAAATTAATGTGCTAATTCTTTGATGTGCTAATGTGCTGATTATAGCTTACAAGAACGATGAGGGATGAACATTAATACATGAACGAAATGGCTCTCATTTATTTAAAGCCCAAACGAAGGCTATTTTATACATAAAACAAGGCGATATTGCCGGAACAATATCGCCTTGTAAATAGCTTAAAATAAAGCGGTTAGGCCGCAGCTGGTTTTTGCTGGCCCAACTGTCGCAAAAACTCGATGTGGGCCTTGGCGGCACCAAAGAATGTATCGTAGGCATGGTATGGCACGCCGTACTCTTGCGCGGTTTGCTTCACAATTTTAGACAAGGCCGGGTAGTGCACGTGGCAAATGCCCGGGAACAAGTGGTGCTCAATCTGGTGGTTCAAACCACCAGCGTACCAAGTGAGGAGTTTATTGGAATTGCCAAAATTAGCCGTGGTTTCCATCTGGTGGATGGCCCAGTCTTGCTCGATAACGCCGTTGGCATCGGGGATTGGCATTTTATTGTCTTCCATCACGTGGGCCAACTGGAAAATCCAGCTTAAAATCATACCTGCGGTGTAGTGCGCGATGAAAAAGCCGATTAAACCTTGGTACCAAGTAATGTCGGTCAACACGATTGGCAAAACCAAAGCGTAGGTGAGGTAAAACATTTTGACAAATACCAACTTCACGAAACGCTCGGTAGGATTAGCTTTAACGCGGGCTACTAGGCCCATTTTAATGTAGCGGGCCAAGCGGGTATAATCGGAATATGCCGCCCAGACGAAGGTGAGCAAACCGTACAAAAATCCGCCGTAAATGTGCTGGTACTTGTGGTGTGGCTTGTGTTCTGATTGGAAACTAAACCGAATAACACGGCCCGAGCTCAAGTCCTCGTCCATACCCACGATGTTGGTGTAGGTGTGGTGCAACACGTTGTGCTGGATTCGCCAGTTGAACGAGCTACCCCCAATCACATCCATGGTGTAACTCATGAAACGGTTAACGGTTGGATTGCTAGAATAGGCCCCGTGGTTGGCATCGTGCATCACGGAAAGACCAATACCGGCCACGCCGATACCCATGATGAAGTAAAAAAGCAACGACATCCAAGGGTTGAACAAGTTGCTCATCAACAACACGTAAGGCGTGAGGTACAAGGTGAACATGAAGATGGTTTTGAGCACCATCTGCGAGTTGGCAGTACGCGACAAACCTGTTTCACGGAAGTAATCATCCACTCTTTTGCGCAGCGTCTGGAAGAAAGCCGAACCTTCAGGGTTTTGAAATTTGATGTTCTGGTGTATCATGGCAATAAAAAATAAAATAAAAAAATGTACCTGCCAAATTTCATTGGCATATACAAGAAATCAGGTTCGTGTTGATTTGGGTAGTACAAAAATACAGCTATAAAATTAAGCTACCGTTAAATACAGGACAAAACGGTATTTAATTATTTGATTAGAACGAATCTAAATAGAATATTGTTGTGTAGATTGATAAAATGAGTAATTGATAAAATGAGCAATTGACAGGGTGAATAAAAGCCAAATCATTTCATCATTTCATCATTTCATCATTTCATCATTTCATCATTTCAT
>CAZDVQ010000094.1:0-8786 GCA_964508975.1 uncultured Saprospiraceae bacterium | reverse complement strand
GTTCCGTGGCGATTCCTGTACCGTACATGCTCAAACGGCTTGCCGCCACGGGTTTTCTGTTGTCGCCCTGAACCCCGGGTTGCGCTGCGCTGACCCGGGGCTACCAAAAGGGGCTGCCCTACGGGCAGGGGAGGCACACAACAAAAAGCCTGCTAAACAATCGTCTAGCAGGCTTTTATATTGAACGGCAGGCTTAATCTTGGGCTGGAACTTCCAAGCTGATGACCAGCTTTTGTTCCTCGCCTTCACCTTCCAGAACGGCTAGAAGTTCTTTGCCTTTTATCTCCCCATCGTTGAGGATGAACTCCGCCAGCGGGTCTTCCAGGTGTTTCTGGATGGCACGGTGTAACGGACGGGCGCCGAACTGCGGGTCGTAACCTTTCTCTGCCAAGAATTTCTTAGCCTCGTCGGTCAAGGTCAACTTCATACCCATTCCCTCGATACGGGCGTATAAACCACGCAGGGTAATGTCGATGATCTTGAAAATATCTTCCTGCTCCAAGCCGTTGAACACAATCACGTCGTCGATACGGTTCAAGAACTCGGGCGAGAAGGTGCGTTTCAAGGCCGTCTGGATTACGGTTTTCGAGTGGTCGTTCGATTGTTCCTGGCGGGCAGAGGTAGCAAAACCAACGCCTTGGCCAAAATCTTTCAACTGGCGTACACCAATGTTCGAGGTCATGATGATGATGGTATTCTTGAAGTCAACCTTGCGGCCTAAACCATCGGTCAACTGGCCATCATCCAGTACTTGCAGCAAGATGTTGAACACATCGGGGTGTGCTTTTTCAATCTCGTCGAGCAATACCACGCTGTAGGGTTTGCGGCGTACTTTCTCGGTGAGTTGGCCACCTTCTTCGTAACCCACGTATCCCGGAGGCGCACCGATGAGGCGACTGATAGAGAATTTCTCCATGTACTCGCTCATGTCGATACGGATCAAAGCGTCTTCAGAGTCGAATAAACGCTTAGCCAAGACCTTGGCCAGCTCGGTTTTACCTACACCCGTTGGACCTAAGAAAATAAAGGTACCGATTGGTTTTGTAGGATCTTTCAAACCTACCCGGTTGCGTTGCAGGGCTTTGGTTACTTTGGTCAAAGCTTCTTCCTGGCCAATCACGTAGTTACGCAGGTCATCGGCCATGCCAACCAGCTTCTTGCTCTCGCTTTTCTGTACGTTGGTCACGGGGATACCGGTCATCATAGACACCACCTCGGCGATATCCTCTGCGGTGACGGGGTATTTCTTGGTGCGCGAATCTTCCTCCCATTGCTGTTTGGCGTTTTCGAGCTGGCGGATGAGCCTTGACTCATCGTCGCGGAGATCAGCGGCTATTTCGTACTGTTGGTTTTTAACCGCTTGGTTTTTCTGTTCCTTGAGCTCCTCGATTTTCTGCTCCATCTCCGTGATGTGTTTCGGCACGTGGATGTTTTTCAAGTGCACACGGGCGCCAACCTCATCGAGCACGTCGATGGCTTTATCAGGCAGGAAGCGGTCGGTGATATAGCGGTCCGAAAGTTTCACACAGGCCTCGATGGCATCGTCAGAGTACTCCACGTTGTGGAAATCCTCGTACTTCTCCTTGATGTTCATGAGGATCATCTTGGCTTCATCGGCTGAAGGTGGTTCGATGAGCACTTTCTGGAACCGTCGGTCGAGGGCACCATCTTTCTCGATGTACTGGCGGTACTCGTCGAGTGTTGAAGCACCGATACATTGTAACTCGCCACGCGCCAAGGCTGGTTTGAAAATGTTGGAGGCGTCCAAAGAACCGGTTGCGCCACCAGCACCAACGATAGTGTGGATCTCGTCGATGAATAGAATCACATCGCGCGATTTTTCCAGTTCGGTCATGATGGCTTTAATCCGCTCTTCAAACTGGCCGCGATACTTGGTACCGGCCACGAGCGCGGCGAGGTCGAGCATCACGATGCGTTTGTTGAACAAAGTGCGCGACACTTTACGCTGCACGATGCGCAGGGCAAGGCCCTCCACCACAGCAGTTTTACCAACCCCTGGCTCCCCGATGAGGATAGGGTTGTTTTTCTTGCGTCGGGAAAGGATTTGCGAAACGCGTTCGATTTCGTTTTCGCGGCCCACGATGGGGTCCAATCGGTTTTCCTCGGCTAATTTAGTAATGTCGCGTCCAAAATTGTCGAGCACGGGTGTGCGCGACTTGTTGGTCTTCCCTGCACCGCCACGTTGTTGCTGGTTGCGGAAGCTGTCGTCGTCGTCAAAATCTTCAGGCATATCGTTTGGGACTTCTCCTTTTATGTCGGTTTTTACAAAATCAAGTTCATTTCTAAAGGTATCGTAATCGATATCAAATTGTTCGGCGAGCACTTGGGCGGCCGGGCTATCTTCGTGTTTGAGGATGGAAAGCACCAGGTGCTCGGTAGCCACCTCGTCGTTTTGCAGTGATCGAGCTTCGAGGAAGGTTACTTTGAGTATCTTTTCGGCTTGTTTGGTCAAGGGTAAATTGCCCACGTTAAATGCGGCAATGGCACCTTTTCCGGGCCCGATAGTAGCCTCAATACTTTCCCTTAAATGCTCTAAATCAATGCGTAAAGCGTCAAACACCTTCTGCGCCAGACTATCCGTGTCGCGCAACACGCCAAGCATCAGGTGCTCCGTGCCGATGAAGTCGTGCCCTAGGCGTAGGGCTTCTTCCCGGCTGAAGTTGATGACTTGTTTAACTTTGGGTGAAAATCGCTTCATGTGTGGTGATAGTTGATACTAATTTCAAAGATGCATATTTTTACAAAAATGCAAGGCTATTGTTGTGTTTTTTTTACTTTTTTTGTAAAAAGTACTTATGCCTATAGGTATAACGCAATTCGCTCGACGAAGGTATAATTACACAAACAACCCTAGAAAAACACTTATGCCCCTCAAAAGTTCTGCTAAGGTTTCAGTTGCTTGCGAGGGCAGCCCCTTGTCCTAGACAAATGTCTTTTGCGCCAGCGCGTTGCGCAATTGGTGCCTCACCCCGTCACGAGCTATCGCTCGTGCCACCCCTCTCCACGGCCACATGCTGCGCATGTTGTGGAGAAGGGGCTTACATGCCTAGCACTACTTTAAACCCTCTCCGCACGCGAGTTTACGAGCGTTTCCGGGGAGAGGGTCGCCGCAGAGCGGCGGGGTGAGGCACAAATCAGCGCAGATAGCAGCGTACTTAAATCAGAGTGCCGAGCTACGCTCGACCGGATTTTGGTACGGCTACCGTTCCGTGGCGATTCCTGTACCGTACATGCTAAAACGGCTTGCCGCCACGGGTTTTCTGTTGTCGCCCTGAACCCCATGTTGCGCTTTAATTCCCCGGGTTGCGCTTCGCTTACCCGCGGCTACCGATATGGCCTGCCCTTTGGGCAGGGTAGGTAAAAAATGTGTCATAATCATAGCCTTTTCAAGGAGCGGTCATAATAAAAACAGCAATGCAATTCATTAATAATTAACCATTTACAATTAACCATTAAAAACGGTGGCTTTGCCGCCGTTTCAAGCGTTAGCTGGCCGGAGCGTGGCCGCGCAGCGGCCAGTGCCGCAGGCACCGACCGTCCAGGGAGCGCGTAGGACAGCGGCGACGCGCTAGCGGCGCAACGCCCAAATAAAAATGGGTTAAGATGGGTTAAAATGGGTAAAGAGGCTAAAATTGGTAAAAATTAACTCCTCTCTGCTCTCAGCACTCTGCTCTCATAACTATCACTTATCTTTGCGCTGCAAAAAATGCCCTGCCCTTCAACTATTTTATATTTTTTGCTGTTCTTATTAGAAAATACAATGCATGCATACTATTTTTGTGCGTTGTAAAACGTTAAACTTACCAATTATCTATCTCTATAAACCAGACAACGAATTATGAAACTTTTAGTCTGTATTAGTAAAACACCCGATACCACAACTAAAATCGCCTTTACCAACGGTGGTAGCCAGTTGAACCAAGACGGTGTGCAATTTATCATGAACCCATACGACGAGTGGTATGCCCTGGTGCGTGCGGTTGAATTGAAAGAACAATTTGGCGGTAGCGTTACGGTACTGAACGTTGGTCCTGCCGTTAACGATCAAATTATCCGTAAAGGTCTTGCCATTGGTGCCGACGATGCCGTGCGCATTGATGCCGACCCAAGCAGTGCCTTTGGTGTAGCCAAGCAAATTGCAGAATATGCCAAGGCCGAAAACTTTGACATCGTGTTCTGTGGTAAAGAAACCATCGACTATAATGGTTCTGAAATCCCAGCCATGGTTGCCGAGTTGCTCGATTTGCCTTTCGTATCTTTCGCTACACAGTTGAACATGGAAGGTTCAACGGCGGTTATCGAGCGCGAAATTGAAGGTGGTTCTGAAGTACTCGAGTTGCCAACACCTTTCGTGATCAGTGCCGCAAAAGGCATGGCCGAACAGCGTATCCCCAACATGAAAGGTATCATGACCTCGAAAAGTAAACCGCTCAAAGTGGTACCTGCTTTCGCTGCCGAGGACCTTTCTGTACCCGTTATGTACGAGTTACCCAACGAGAATACCGTTTGTAAATACGTTGATCCTGAAAACATGGACGAACTTGTTCGCTTGTTGCACGAGGAAGCTAAAGTTATCTAAACTGAGCCCGTGTAACCCATTCCTTCATTTTCAAATTTAATTTATATGTCAGTTTTAGTTTATGCCGAGAGCCTCGGTGGAAAAATAAAAAAAGCAGCTCAAGAAGCTGTTACCTACGGGTATAAAACAGCCCAAATCTTGGGTACCGATTGTATCGTGTTGACCATTGGCCAAGCCGATGGTGCTGCTGGTCTTGGCCAGTTTGGTGCGTCAAAAGTGTACAACGTGGCCGGCGCTAGCAGCTTTGATAGCCGCCAGTTTGCCGCCATCATCGCCGATGCTGCCAAGCAATTGGGTGCCGACGTGGTGGTTGTAGCCCATTCATCATCTGGTAAAGCCCTCGCGGGTCGTTTATCGGTGCGCTTGAACGCCGGAAACGTATCAGGTGCCATTTCATTGCCAAGCCTTGACGGTGGTTTCAAAGTGCGTAAAAACGTGTTTTCTGGTAAAGCGGTGGCTACGTACCAAATCAGCACCAGCAACAAAGTTATCTCTATCATGGGCAATACATTCCGCCCTGAAGTGGTTGGTTCAGATGTTGCCGTTGAAGCCCTTGCCGTTAGCGTTCCAGCCAGTACCGTCAAAGTACGCGAGCTCAAAACTACCGAAGGTAGTGTTCCGCTACCGGAAGCCGACTTGGTGGTTTCTGCTGGTCGTGGTTTGAAAGGCCCTGAAAACTGGGGTATCGTTGAAGACCTTGCCCGTACCTTGAACGCTGCCACGGCTTGTTCTCGCCCGGTAGCCGATGCCCACTGGCGTCCGCACCACGAGCACGTTGGACAAACAGGTGTGGCTATTCGTCCTACCTTGTATATCGCCATTGGTATTTCGGGTGCTATCCAGCACTTGGCCGGGGTTAACCAGAGCAAGGTAATCGTGGTTATTAATAAAGATGCGGAAGCACCGTTCTTCAAAGCGGCCACTTACGGCGTTATCGGCGATGCTTTTGAGGTATTGCCCCGCTTGAACGAGGCATTTAAACGTTTTAAAGCGGCTCAGTAAGCTTTAGCGTTTTAAAATTTTGGGACAAGATTTACGTCCAGATAGAATATAGAAAGCAGCGACTAGGAAACTGGTCGCTGCTTTTTTTATGGGTTTTATTGGGGCGCTGCGCCGCTACGCGTCGCCGTTACGCTACGGCGCTCGCTGTTCGCTCGGCCCGCTGCGCGGTCTGGCCTTCGGCCACGCCTCCGCATCACTAGCGCGGGACACGGCAGCGCAGCTGCCGTGGGGGGGGGATTCCATCGTTATTTGCTGACCACGAGTACTTCCTGGTTCGAAAATTCCATCCATGCAAAATCATACACGTAATGATATAGCTTCCCTTGGTTATTCAGATATGTCCCTGTGAAATGGGTAAAATCAAAACCTGCCCGAATTAGAACAAGTTTATCCAGCTTGACTTTCTTAATCTTAGATGCTGCCAAAAGCACCGTTAAAATATGATGATTACGGTGTAGGATAGTATCGATTTGTTTTACATAATCAGACACAGGATTTCGCAGTAAATTATTATGCTTGTTTTTGCATGCAAGGGAGCAGTACAACTTGTCTGAACGCCCGGTCATTTCACGGTTACAGATGGAACATTGTTTTCTCACTGTGAGTTTTTTTTTGCAAAAGTAATACAAAAGAAAATAATCAACTATAACCGATATTTAAACGATTAAATCCGATAACTTATACAAAACATTGTTTATTAGTCTTTTAATAACTTAATTTTGCCCTAAACTACTCGCTTATGCTGAAAGCTATAATTTTTCCCGTAATACAAGGGCCTACCAAGTGGATAGGATTGCGGTTTACCTATGACAAGTCTAAGGTTCAAGAAATAAAGGCGCTCAAGGGGTCGTGGTGGAGTAAATCTGCTACAGCTTGGATAATCCCGTATCACAAAGTAAACTTCGAGCGCATTGAACACATTTTCGAGCACCAAGTGACTGTACTTAACGAAACTCTTGAACTCGCCTCGACGGGCATTAGCCCCAGCGGGGTCAAGGTTGCCCCTCCTAGGTTTAGCCAATTGAGCGAAGCTCAACAGCATAGTTTGACCATGATGGAGCAAAAAATGATGTTAAAGCGTTACGGTTATAAAACAAGGAAAGGCTACCTTGGTAGCATTCGTAATTTTTTAGGCAACATGGACGGAACCCCACCGCAAGACTTGACTACAGAACGTGCGGAATACTGGGTATTGCAACAGATTACACACAAGAACATCGCAGAAAGCACCCAGAACGTACACATTAACGCCCTTTTGTTTTATTATAGAGAAGTATTGGGGTTCTCAGTCGAATCGTTCAAAATCGAACGGCCTAGGGCTACGAGCAAGCTTCCAGAGATTTTATCCGTGGATGAGGTAAAGCAACTGTTGAATAGCTGTGAAAACCTAAAGCACAGGGCAATTTTGACCTGTATATACGCCGGGGGCTTAAGGCTAAACGAACTCGTACAGTTAAGGGTACAGGATGTCCATTTTGACAGGGGACAAATTATTATCAAAAGCGCGAAGGGCAAAAAAGACCGGGTGGTAATGCTAGCCAAGCAACTTGAGCCACTTTTACTAGAATACCTTGAAAACTACAAGCCCAAGTACTGGCTAATCGAGGGGCAAGAGGGCGGACAATATTCAGCCCGGAGTGTGCAAGCAATTTTAAGGGCGGGCGTACAAAAAAGCGGCATCAACCCTATGGCAACTGTACACACGTTGCGGCATAGTTTTGCCACGCACCTGCTTGAGGCAGGTACTGATTTGCGTACTATCCAGGTGTTACTGGGACATAGCAGCTCGAAAACCACCGAGATATATACGCACGTGAGCAACAAGCACTTGAAGCAAGTAAAAAGCCCGATAGATTTATGGTAAAAAAAATGGCCTGCATAGGCGCAGTATTTATTTTTTTCATAATTTTGTAGTGTTACAGGCTTTAGTTAGGCCATTACGCAAACTCTTAAACCTGTACAGATAATGAATATATACGCAGTAGAGCAAGCGGAGTTGCGTATATAGACTAGTTAGCGGTAATTTTACCAAACAGAATGTTGAACATAAAAAAATATAATCCGATGAAGCTATAAGTAACTGTCCAAAATATATAAACTCAAACTTTTTCATTGCTTTCAAAAAGTAGTGGAATATTATATTATCAATTTATAAAATTAGAAAAAATGACACAGTTACAAATGATTGACAAAACAAAATCTATAGCTCAACAAGACGAAAATGTTTCCGCTGTTTTTATGTATGGTTCATTTACCAAAAACGAAGGAGACAAATATTCTGACATCGAATTTTACATCTTCTTGAAAAATAAAGAAAATTTCTCAGCGGAAAAATGGGTAAATCTAATCCATCCAGTGGCTTTATATTTTACAAACGAATATGGAAGCGAAGTGGCTATTTTTGAGAATATGGTCAGAGGAGAATTCCATTTTTTAAAAACGGAGGATATTGAAATCATCAAATCCTGGGACGGAATTGTTGCATTTAGCGATTTTGACCAGATGAACCTAATCGACAAAGACGGACTTTTAACGAAAACGCTTAATCAAATCAAAACGAAATCGCCCGAAAGAATTACAAATGAAAATATTTTGTGGTTAAGCCAATCATTATTGAATGTTGTACTGACAACAAGCAACTTGATTAAACGAGAAGAATTTGCTCATGCTCATCATAGCCTATCGAATGTTCAGAAATACTTGCTTTGGCTTATAAGAACAAGAACAAACAAAACAAAACATTGGGAAAGTCCAACTAAAAGTCTTGAAAAGGATATTGATACGACTTGGTATTTTGCGTATAAAACAGTAACATCGGATTTAAATCCTAAAAATATAATTTTAGCTTTTGAAAACTCATTAAATTTATCGAAAAAACTATTTGACGAACTAAATATTGAACCAAAAATGAAAGAAATCCTACATGAAATAAGAAAAAACTACCGCTAACATCGGTTTGGCGAAATGGCGGGTTATGGGAAATATAGAAAGTTCGTACATTTTTTGTCGCAACAGCTTTTTATATTTCCTTTTTTGTTAATTTAGTAAATAATAAAAAGCTGTTGCTCAAGTTAGTGAAAGATTGAAAGTTTTGGCTTTCTAATCCGCCACTATCGCCAAGCCGCGGCCCGTTAGCGGCAAGTGAAAGAACGACCGTTACGAACATAAAGCACAATAGAAAGTA
>CAZDVQ010000093.1:0-8973 GCA_964508975.1 uncultured Saprospiraceae bacterium | reverse complement strand
GCAAACGCTCAAACAGTTTGGGCTTTTATACGGTTTTATGGCCTGATTTTCCGGGTGGCTCGTCCGTCAAGGCCAATCCTTTTTTACCTACCAGTTTTGTAAAAATTCTTTTCAAGTACCCCTAGAAAAAATGTGTCCTAATCCGTAGCCTTTGCAAAGGAGGGGTGGATGCGCAGGTGGCGTTTTACGCCACGTAGCGCAGACGGGGTGGTAAATCACAACAAAAAAACAGAACCAATCAATTCTGCGCTTGGGGTAAGCGTTTCTGCGGTAGCGATGTATGAACGAAGTGGTTTGCGTAGCAAAACAAATGTGCTAAATGCACATTTGTAACGAGTGAACCATTTGCTCCTGCAAATGGTTCAGTGGCGGCGCAGCCGCCAGACCGAGCCCGTAGGGCGAAGGGCCGAGCGAACAGCGAACCCCGAAGGGCTCCGCAAAGGAGCGTAGCGACTGCGCGAACTGCGTAGCGTAGCGACGGCGCTTCAGCGCCGGGGTGCCAAAAAAATCTAATCCTAATGTCACGTTAAGCAAAAAAGTATTCACATATTAGCCCGCTGGCTTGGCAACACAGGCCATCAAAAAACGCCAAAAGTACACAAGTTCTGATATTTATACTTACCTTTGCGGCGCCGAACTATAACGGCTTTATGTTTTATTAATTTTTATGAATCCTTTTATTGAACTCGGGTTACAAGAACCCGTATGTAAAGCCCTCGCGGAGATGGGCTTTGAAACTCCGACACCAATCCAAGCAGAAGTTATCCCCTTGATTTTAAGTGAGCCTAAAGACATTATAGGCTTGGCACAGACGGGCACGGGTAAAACAGCTGCATTTGGCTTGCCCCTACTCGAACTGGTTGATATAGACGACAGGAACGTTCAAGCGCTCATCTTGTCGCCAACACGTGAGTTGTGTTTACAAATTACACGCAACTTGCAAGACTATTCGAAGTACTTACGCGATTTGGACGTTGTAGCCGTTTACGGTGGCGACAACATCCGCACGCAAATCTCAGCCCTGAAAAAAGGTGCTCAAATCGTGGTGGCTACCCCAGGCCGTTTGATCGACTTGCTCGAGCGCAAGGCGATTAGCCTAGCCAACATCGGTTATGTAGTACTCGACGAGGCGGATGAAATGTTGAAAATGGGCTTCAAGGAAGACCTCGACCACATCCTCACCTTTACCCCTGCCGAGAAGTTCACCTGGTTGTTCTCTGCTACCATGTCGAACGAGATCAAGGACATTACCCGCCGTTTCATGAAATCGCCTTACGAGGTTTCAACTGGACAGCGCAACGTGGCCAACGAGAACATCACGCACCAGTTTGCTATTATTCAGCCTCGTTTGCGCCTCGAAGCCTTGAAACGCTTCATCGACAACACACCTGACCTCTACGCCTTGATTTTCTGTCGTACCCGTATGGATACCATGGACGTGGCCGAGAGCCTCATGAAAGACGGTTACAACGCCGGCGTGTTGAATGGTGATTTGACCCAGGCCCAACGCGACAAGGTGATGAAAAGCTTCCGCTCCCGTACCGTTCGTATCCTGGTGGCTACCGACGTGGCTGCCCGTGGAATCGACGTGGACGACGTATCGCACGTGTTCCACTTGAACTTACCCGACGAGCTGGAAAGTTACACCCACCGTGCAGGCCGTACGGCCCGTAAAGGTAAAACTGGTTTCTCGCTGGCCCTTGTGACCAAGTCGGAAGTTCGTCGCATCAAGTTGTTGGAAAAGACTATCAAGACCAACTTCGTTGAAGTAACGGTTCCAACTGGACAAGAAATCTGTGAAAACCAAGTGTTGAACTACATTGGCCGTTTGGAAGAGGTTAACCTCGATTCTAAACTCTTGCAGAAATTAATGCCAGATATTAATGCTCGTTTTGATGCCTTTACCCGCGAGGACTTGATTAACCGAGTGGTAGCACTCGAGATGTCGCGTGTGTTGGACCAGTACAACAAGTCTGGCGACCATGCTAAAATCAGTGCCGACCGCGATGATCGTGGCGAACGTGGTGATCGCGGCGAACGCAGCGACCGTGGCCGCGACAACGAACGCGACCGCGATGGTGGCTTCAACTTGGGTAAATCATTCTTTATCCAGTTGGGTCAACGCGATGGTTTCCAGAAAGGACAGTTGTTGAAATTGATCTGCGAGCAAGCCGGTATCAAATCGTCGATGATTGGCCGTATTAACCTGAGCATGAACCACGCCGTGTTTGATGTGGATGCACAAGGTGCCGATGCGATTATCCCGGGCTTTACCGGTTTTGAATGGGAAGGCCGTACCGTACGCGTGAACGAGGAGTTGAACGCAGCTTCGTCGCGCAGCTCAGAACGCAACCGTGGCGGTGGTGGAAGTTTCAGCGTGAAGAAAGGTTACGCCGATTTTAAAGGTAGCCCTAAAGCTGCCGGAAAATCGTTCGACCGCTTCGCGAAGAAAAGCCGTCCTTCCGACAAGAAAAAATACTAGTGTGTCAACTGGGGGCAAACGAGTGTTTGTCCCCAGTTTTACCTGAAAATACGTCCCAAGCGGGGTAAAAAAGTAGCAAATAAGCTGAATATGGCGTGGTTACAGGGCCTTTTTGCGCAAAACTGCTATAATTTATAAAAATAATTTGGCAAAGCCTTTGCATTATCCAAAAAGTGCCTATCTTTGCCCCGCTATTAAGCAAACCAGTCAGAAAAAGGTTTAACTGGTGGGATGGGTGAGTGGCTGAAACCAACAGTTTGCTAAACTGTCGTACTCGTAAGGGTACCGCGGGTTCGAATCCCGCTTCCACCGCCACAAAGAAATAATAGCTCGGGGTGTAGCGCAGTTGGTAGCGCGCCTGCTTTGGGAGCAGGATGTCGCTGGTTCGAGTCCAGTCACCCCGACTTTACAAAAGGATCCATACGAAAGTGTGGGTCCTTTTTTGTTTTAGGGGTATTTAAAATAAGTGTACAGTAGCGGAAAAATGGATAACTTCGCACTAAATCACTACACCATGCCCAGCAAGAAAATCCTCATCATCAATGGTCATCCAGACGCGGAGAGTTATAATGCCGCCTTGGCCGATACCTACCGCCAGGCTGCCCAAAGCAGTGGTGCCGAGGTACGCGTCATCAACGTTCGTGACTTGCAGTTTAACCCCAACTTACAGTTTGGCTATCGGAAACGCACCGAGCTGGAACCCGATTTACTAGCCGCCCAGGATGATATCCGCTGGGCCGATCACCTCGTGTGGGTATACCCCGTTTGGTGGGGGAGCTTGCCCGCCATATTAAAAGGTTTTATCGACCGGGTTTTTCTCCCGGGCTTTGCTTTCCAGAAACGCGAAAATTCGGTGTGGTGGGATAAACTCCTCACTGGCAAAACCGCCCGTATTATATGCACGCTCGATCAACCCGCTTGGTACTACTGGTTGGTTAACGGTCGCCCCAGCTACTATGCCATGAAAAAAATGACCCTCGAGTTTTGCGGCATCAAGCCCGTGAAAGTAAGCACCATCGGTCCACTCCGCTTGTCGAAAGATAGCTACCGCCAGGCTTGGTTGGCCAAGATACAAGCTTTAGGGAGGGCTCAGGTTTAGGGGTTATTATCATTGAGCATGGGCCCATCCTAGACGCATAATCGTGCGGCTCTGCTCTGCTCTTTGCCTTCTGCTATCTGCGCTGATTTTGCGCCTCCCCCCGGCTCTATGCGCCGACCCCCTCCACTGCACAGCCGCTGTGCGTCTGTTGGTAGCGGGGGTTAGGCCGAGCTTCGCTCGACCGGGTTTCGGTACGTTTACCGTTCCGTGGCGATTCATAGACGGTACATATTCAACCCATTAATAATTGATAATTAACAATTAACAATTAAAACGCGCTAGTGATGTGCAGCGGTGGCCCGTAGGGCCAGACCGCGCAGCGGGCCGAGCGACAGCGAGCCGCGGAACGTAACGGCCCCGAGCATTGCAGGGGCGTATATATACGCCCCACGTGCGAGGGGAAGCGCCCCAAAAATAACCTTCTAGGTCCTGAAAAAAGGAATGCACCTATCTGCAATCTCGGCGGCGGATTCGGCTGGGTCGGTGACGCTGATGCTGAAATCGGCCCTTTTGTAATATTGGCCACGATCGGCAAACATGAGGTTGAGCATGCCCTCGAACACTTCGCGGTCGGTTATTTCGCGGAATAAAGGCCGGGTGTGTTTATGTGGGTACAGGCGCTCGGCGAGGATTGAGATATCGAGGTCGATGAATAAACTGCTGCAATGCGCCTTGATGAAGCCCATGTTGTCGAAGAAGCAAGGTGTACCGCCGCCGGTGGCCAATATGGTATTGGTGGTTTTGACCGATTCTAGCAGTAATTCGTGCTCTAGGTTGCGGAAAAAAAACTCCCCTTTTTCTGAAAATATGTCAGATACATTCATGCCTGCCGTGGCCTCGATGCGCTCATCGAGGTCAATTAAAGGTAAATCCAAGGCCTGGGCTAAGGCCTGGCCTAGCGCCGTTTTGCCAGAGCCTGGCATGCCGACCAAGCAAATTGGTTTCATGTGTTTAGTTTTAGTACTTTTGCATTCGATTAGCGCTAAAGTACAGCTTTATTAGATACACCATGAACAATATAGAAGATTTACTGCAACAACTTCAGGGACCAAGTGGCCACCAATCGGGCTTCGTGAATATTATCGGGCGGCCCAACGTGGGAAAATCCACCTTGATGAACGCCCTGGTTGGCGAGCGCATGTCGATTATTACCAATAAACCGCAAACCACCCGCCACCGTATTTTCGGTATCGTGAGCGGGCATAATTTCCAGATTGTTTTCTCGGATACCCCCGGGGCCATCAAGGACCCCTCGTACAAGATGCAAGAACGCATGAACCGCTTTGTGGAAAGCTGTTTTGACGATGCCGACATCATGCTTTTCGTGACCGAGGTTGGCGAGCCTTTCCCGGAGGATATGCCCATTTTTGCCCGTTTGGAAAAACTCAAGTGCCCGCTGTACTTGATCGTGAACAAAATTGACCAGTTCAAACCCGATGCGGTGAAGGCCTATATCGATACCTGGCAGGAAAAACTGAAGTACGACAAGGTTTTCCCGATATCGGCACTAGAGCGCACTGGTACTGGCGAGTTGATGAAATCCATCGTAGATAATCTACCGCTTGGGCCACCGTATTTCCCTACCGACCAGCTGACGGATAGGCCGGAGCGCTTCTTCGTGTCGGAAATTATCCGCGAGAAAATATTGCTGCATTATTACTACGAGATACCTTACTCGGTACAAATCGTGGTAGAATCGTACAAACACGACCCAGACAAAGACTTGGTCCGCATTAGCGCCATTATATATGTGATGCGCGAATCGCAAAAGAATATCATCATCGGGCCAAAGGGCAAAGACATCAAGAAAGTGGGCATCGATGCTCGGAAAGATATCGAAGCGTTTACCGAGAAGCAGGTATTCTTGGAGCTGTTTGTCAAAGTGCGCGACAACTGGCGCGATGATGAAAAACAACTGAGCCGTTTTGGCTACGAGTAGGTATGCTAACTTGCTGTTTTTTATCGTTTACCGAAACATAGCGTATTGTATATCGTAATTAATATTGTATCAAGGGCTTATGCCCAAATATTCTTTACGACTAATATATACCCAAAATGAGAGCAGTTTTACTAGTATGTTTGTTTTGCATGGCTATTTTGCCGGCATTTGCCCAAGAACGCAATATCGCCATGCAGGTGGATTTAGAATCGGTAGACTTTAGCGCCCGCAAAGTACACATCGCCTTAAAAGCCATGAACTTGGAGCAAGTGCCCGTGCAAATGGGGACCACCTCCGTCAGGATGCGCTATGACCATACCTTATTCAGCAATCCAAGCATTACCTTCACAGGCAATGTATTCCCGCACACGGTTTCAGAACAGTTTAGTCCTGCCGTACAGGCTGTTGTAACTTCATATGGTATTTTGGCCTTAAGCGGCGGTCACCAGGTGCTACAGCCCAATACCCAATGGGTTACTTTTGGTCGTTTTACATTAGACATGGACGCAAGCGTTGGTCCACAGACACCCTTGGTGATTACTTTGGAACGAGGCCCAGGACTCTCGGCAACGCCAACCGTGGCCCAAGAATTTGTAACCATGTTTGAGCAACCCAACTTGAATATCATTGAATTTCAAGATTTAGATGCCGTGCTGAGCAATTTAACCAGCGCTACGGTTCAACAAAGCATGAGTGTTGGTATTAGCACTTACCCTAGTCCTGCTGTAAACGGATTTACCCTTAGGCTTAATATGGATAATATATTAGGGTATCAATACCAAGTTTACGATGTAAGTGGAAAATTGATAGATAGAGGTGCAGTAACGCAAAAAGAAACCTATATCCGATTGGATTATAGCGGATTGTATGCAGTACAGTTATTAGACGCTGATGGGCGTATGGTTGCAGTACAGCAAATTATTTGCGCTAAATAGCATTCGGCAGCAAAACAATTTAAGGCTCAACATTGCTTTTCGGATCATTTCAACATGCTTAGTCAAGTTGGAACAAGAGATTATATGGCCATTTGAAATATATTTCGTGCAATATTCCTAGTGTTGGCGCTGGTCGGGCATATAATTTTGCGAAAGGGTTGCATAATGATGAAATATTTTTTACAAAATGATGCAACCTTAGCTAAAAAATGCCGTTTTTTACGTCAGGGTTTCGGGGGAAATCCTACTGTACTTACCACAAAACCACAAACTACAAAACACTGGGATTATGAAGACTCAATTTTTACTTTTTGCTTTCATGCTGATTTCCATCATTGCGGGTGCGCAAAGCCGTAATATCATGATGGCTTTTGAAGTACAAGAGGTTAACTTCTTGACACGTAAAGTTGAAATATCTATCCGGGCACGTAACGTTGATGTATCTGCCGTAAACTTCGGCACCGTTTCGGTTCGTTTTACTTACGATCATGCTTTATATAGCAACCCCGTTGTAACTTTTACCGGTACTTTCTACCCACAAACCATTACGGAGCAATTTAGTCCAGTGCTGCAAGCTGTGGTTACCTCATATGGTATTTTGGCATTAAGTGGCCCACACCTGGTATTGCCTCCTAACTCTGGTTGGGTGCCATTTGGTAAGTTCACCTTGGACATGGCTCCAAGTGTAACGCCACAATCACCTTTAAATGTAAACTTTCAAGCTGGCCCGGGTTACTCTGCTACACCAACTGTGGCGCAGGAGTTCATCTCTTTCGTTAACCAGCCTAATTTAAATATTATCGAGTTCGGTAACTTAAATGCTCCTTTGCAAAACTTCATGCCTGCTGGTCCACCACTAGTAGGTACTGGTGGCGGTGTATCAAATGATCCAGGCCGCACAAAAGGCACTCGTGGCGGATCTCGCATGGCCAACGAGCGCAACGATTTTGAAACTTACAGCCCTAAAGTAACGCTCAATACTTACCCTAATCCAACTACTGAGGGTGTTACCTTGGCCTTGGAAGAAACTGGCGAGCAAGTATTAAGTTACCGTTTGTTTAACCTAGATGGTTCTAGCCAAGTTTTTGGTGATATCACAACGGCTGAAACATACCTGCCTTTGGCTAACGCTGGCCACTACATGGTTCAAATCATCAATGCTAACGGTGAGGTTATCGAAAGCAAACGCGTTATTCGCTTAGACTAGATTCTAATACCGCTATAAAAAAAGGTTATCCTACAACATAGGATAACCTTTTTTGTGTTTATACGGATACGGCTAAAATATATGCTGATAAACGAGTTTATTGTTGAATGTCTGAACGCTAGCCTGTCATCAGGAGAGTTTATTTTCTTGTAGTTTTTTGACGCGGTTAAACCATTCCTCTTTCAAGATACTCAGCACCACGCTATCCCTCCGGCCATTGCTGCCGATACAGTTATTGCGGAGTACCCCTTCAACGGTGCAGCCAATATCCTTCATGGCCTTGATACTCTTTTGGTTGCGGCTATCGGCCCGGAGTTCAACCCGTTCAATATCCAGTACTTCAAAGGCATATTCTAGCATTAAGAACTTGCAATGCCTGTTTAAGCCAGTGCCTTGAAAAGCTTTGCCGTACCAGGTGTACCCAAGTTGAAGCGCTTGGTTTTGGGTTTGAATATTGTAATACCGGGTGCTGCCGGCGTATTTATCGTACAGTTTATCATAAATGGTGAAAGCATAGCTTTTGCCTTGGGCACGTTCTTCCAAGGCATCGGCGATGTATTGTTGCATGAGGCTTGGGCTAGCGGCTGATACCAGCGAGTATTGCCAGAGCTCGGGCTCATGCAAGGCAAAGGGTAGTAAGTTATCGTAATCACTGGCTTGTATGGCTTGCAAGCGCACGCGGTCGTTTTCAAGTACAAGTGTAGGATCTAGGATCATGGTGTATTAAAAATTAGGCTCCAAATATAGCGGAGCCCAGGCCCAGAATCACCTAGTTTACATAAATATAATCTTTGCGGGGGGGATAAGAGTATGTTTGGACTTTAGCTTCCGGCGAAAAACAGCTCTTTTCCGATGATTTTTGCTTTAAAAAATAGTTACGTAGCACCACTATGCGCCCATTTTTTAAAGCAACCTCATCAAAAAATAGCTCGTTTTTCACTCGAAACCCAAAATCCAAACATACTCTAAATCCTTTTTAGGATTTATTTGGGCGTTCCCCCTTCGGGGTCGCTGTCCTGCGGGCTCACTATACGTTCGGTGCTGCGCACCAGCCGCTGGCGCGGCTGCCCTCCGGCCAGCTAACGCGGTACCCGCTGCAAAGCAGCGGGTGGGGGCTGGTGGATTTAATGGGTCTGGGGGCTTGGAAAAATGATGCTTAACGGTTTGCGGCTTTGCGCAGTGGCGGATTTTTACCACAAATGTTCATACGAAGAACGAATGTTTGTGCCACCACAAAACTGTCATACGAACCACTAAACCGCCAATTTCTTGTAGGTGCTGTTACCTGCTGGCCTTCTTAATTGTCAATTC
>CAZDVQ010000092.1:0-10838 GCA_964508975.1 uncultured Saprospiraceae bacterium | reverse complement strand
AGCAGCAAAAAAATGTGTCCTAATCGTAGCCTTGCAAAGGAGGGGTGGATGCGCACATGGCGTTTTACGCTATGTAGCGCAGATGGGGTGGTAAATAAACATAAATAATAGATCCAGTCAATCCTGTAATAGCATGTGGCGGGGTGAGGCACAAAAACGCTAGTTTTTTTAGATTTATTTGGGCGCTCCCACAAAAAAAGCATGGCAAATTTTTGCCATGCTTTTTTTGTGGGCGGTCCTTGCCATGCTCGCCTATCGGCTCGGTGCTACGCACCATCCTCGCTGCGCTCGGCTGCATTCCAAGCACCTAGCGCGGGCTTAGTTATTAGTTATTAATGGTTAGTTATTAGGTTAAACGACCTAGCTGTGTGATATGGGTACAGTTTGTCTCTGCCCCCCTGTCTTCACTTTGTTCAGACATCCCCCCACTCGCATGCGCTCGCGTGGGGAGCTTGTTTCTTTAGCTCCACAGGAAAATTATTCAGGAACACCAACCCTTAAACTTTAAATGACATGTAGGTAAAACCTGCCTGTAAAAATATCAAGTTCCCCACGCGAGCGCATGCGAGTGGTGGGATGTCACAAGTGCAACGCAGTGACAGGGGGGCAGACGGGTGCAATGCCAACAACAGCAGGGAAATGGAATGATTCGCTATGTGTGCATAACTTCGTGGAGCAGTAGAGTTTCTCTAACCTACTTTCTGATGTTCTTCTTCTAGCCAGTCCATAATTCTGCGGATGAACATGCCCATGGCCAGCAGCACGGTGTCGGTTATAATCAAGAGGATGAATATCGGGCTAAACTCGCTTTCAAATACATTAATACCCGAAAAGGCATAGGCAATAAGCCCACCCAAAATTAGTAAACCTAAGAAAAACTGGAAGGAGCGGAACGCATACATCATGACATCCTGGCTTTTTATACTAAGCAAGATGGCTGCGCTGGCCACAATGTACAAGAGTAAAAACGCTCCTGTGGCTACCCAAAAAAACTGCGGTTGCGTTTTGGTAATCCCCAGGGCAAAAACAGCTTTGGTCAACAACAAGGTAGATATAATGGGAACCAGGGCCAACATGGCTTGGTACTTGGGTTGTTTAAAGTCGAATTGTTTGTATTGAAGTTCCATGTAAACCGGTTTACAAGTTCAAGAGAAGTCTGTTGTGCTAAACCTAAGAGTATGTTTGGATTTTCGGTTTCGAGGGAAAAACGAGCTATTTTTTGAAGAGGTTGCTTTAAAAAATGGGCGCATAGTGGGGCTACGTAACTATTTTTTAAAGCAAAAATCATCGGAAAAGAGCTGTTTTTCGCCGGAAGCTAAAGTCCAGACATACTCTAATAAAATACCGGTCAAAAGGTTCACTACTTGTTGAGGACCCAGGCCTTTGGGTTATATGATTTGCGTACTTTTTCGAGGGCTTTTTCCAAGTCTTTGGCTGGGCAGAGCATGCGTACACCAACACGGTTCAAGCCTTTGTTTACATCGGTGTATGGCGTATAACCGTCTTTGATGAGCTTTTGGCTCAACTTTTTGGCATTAGCTGCATCGCCAAAGCTACCGATAATCATGATGTATACCTGTTCGCTGGTTTCGCTAGCCATGTAGCTTTCCACCATTTTTTTGTTTTCGGTATCGTTAAAGTCCGTTTTAGGTTTAACGATTTCGGCTTCATCATCGTCTGGTTCGGCGGCAAGTTGACCGTCGTGTGGGCGGTCGTTTTGCAAGTTTATCGGGGTTTCGGCGCTTGTCTCGGCGCTGATAGTTTCGTCATCTGACTTGTCAGCTTTGGATTTGCCTTCCTCTTCTGTTTGTTGGCTTAACTTGGGTGCCATCGACGATTCTTGCTGTTCGGGCAAGCCTTTAAAGATAGCGTTCAACAACAGTGGGATAATTACAGCGAGCAACAAAACCGAGGCTACCTTCGTGGCGCTGGCCAAGCTAAAGGGTAATTTTTTGCGTTTATCCACCTGTGGTATAGCATTAGGTGAAGTATATGCCCCACGTAGAATAGGGTAGAAATTCAAGGCAGCCAGGCCGTAGCAGCCCAGGTCGAAATTATGCGGTTCAGCGCTAAACTCGTATTTGCGTTCAATGTTCATGGTAAACTTACCGATACCGGGTAAGCTGAACACTTGGCTTTGCTTGAGTTGGGATTGAATCTCGTCTATGAAGTGCTGCACCATGCTGGCCGCCGATTCGTAGGCTACATGTTCCTTGCGCGAAACATGGTCGATGAGCAGGCCATCGTTAGCTTTGATCAAGGCGTTAAACACCACTTTGCGGGCTGGTGGGTGAATTTGCCCCATGACATGATCAATCACCGCCGACTCCGTGTTCACCACGAAGGCACCGAACTCGGGCAATACAACACAATCGTGTTTGTATAGCAAATCTGTGATGTGATTAATCATATTCATACCGCGAATATAGTTGAATTTTTATAATGGTTAAGGATAAATGGTTAATGGTTAATGTTGGGGGCATTCTGCGCGAGGTGCCCGGAGGGCGCGGCTGCAAGCCGCGGTGCGTAGCACCGACCGTTCAGGGAGCCCGGAGGGGACCGACGGCGTAGCCGGCGCGCCCAAAAACAAAAAACTGCCGCCCGTACACCATGATAGATATCCAAGCGGCAGCTTAATTCCGGTATAGTAGGCTCTATTTCAGTACTTTAACGTAATAACGCATATCACCGATTTGCAGGTTAACGAGGTATAGCCCCGCCGCCCAATCGGCTGTAGGAATCATCAACTGCTCGGTATAATGATGCGTGAAGTTACTTTGCACCTGGCCTAAAGCATTGACTACCTGTACTTGTACTTCCTCGAAGTTACCGCTTGGCAACTCAATGATACAATGATCTTGTACCGGGTTAGGGTATGCTTGTAGTTGTTGCGCAGTATAATTAGTTAGATTGTCAAACAAAATCAAATCATAAAAGCATGTGCTGTCTGAACAACCAAAGGTATCCGTTACGGTTAGGCAGATGTAAAATTGAGTGCTTAATGGTACCGCCAAAGTATCTGTAGGGCTAGTTGCAATCACGCTGCTGTCAGCGCCAACAATGAGGGTCCAAGCATACGACAAACCTTGTCCTTGTGACTGAACATTAGCCAATAACAGTGCTTCAAAGGTATTATTGCCAACACCTACTTGGTTATACGTAAAGGACGACTGTACACCTGGCGATAGCGTTACAATATCAAAGGTATCGGTGCTGGTACAGCCATTGGCATCTTCTGCTACTACGCTGTATGTACCTGCGCTGCCCTCGAAATAAGGACCAAACTCGTTGGTGCTCCAGGTATACTCAAATGGGGCGCTACCGCTGCTAGGTGTCAAGGTAATGCTACCCATATCGCCACTGCAATTGGCATCCACGATAGTAGCATTAAAACTCACGGCATCGTAAACACTTACGAAAATACTATCCACACTGGTGCAAACGCCATCGGTGGCCTCAACGCTTAACCAGCCTGCGGTAGTAAGCGCTAAAAGCTCGGTTGTGCCGTTGCCTTGCACTTGCCCGCCAAATGTCCATGTAATGACACTAGCTGCCGGGAAACCTTGTACGGTAAAGTCGAGTTCTTGGCCCGGACAACCAATTGTATCGGTTCCAACTATTTCCAAGGGGTATGATGGCCCAGCTAATAAATCAAAGCTATCGGTAAACGTACACGCGCCATTGGCCGTCAAGGTTACGCTGTAGGTGCCAGGACTTAAACCGCTAATGTCTTCAGTAGTGGCACCGTTCGACCAGAGGTAAGCCAGGTTGTTGCCACTGGCTGTGAGGTCAATCGAGCCGTCGTTGTTGCCGAGGCAGAATTCCTCTACGATTGTGGCGCTTGAAATATCAGGTAAGCCCACCACGTTGACGATATAATCGGCGGTGTCGCGGCAAAAGCCACGGTATGCAATCAATCTGATAGTATCTTGGCCCAGTTGGTTGAAGAAACTGCTGTATGAATTGTTGCTGTTTTGGAATACACCGTTTAAGTACCAAGTACTGGTTGTGGCATTTTGACTGGTATTGGTAAAAATAACGCCATCGTTTTGGCAAACAGGGTTTGCAATAGACGCCGTAAACGAGGCTATCACATCAGCGCCTGAACCAACGTTAAAGCTGTTGCTGGCTGTACAGCCTAGGCTGCTGGTGGCTGTTACGGTGTAAGTGCCAGCATCCAAAAGGTTGGTGGTACTACTGGTTGCACCATTTGACCAAAGGTAAGTAAAGGGGCCTCCGATATTACCGCTGGCACTTACCGTTATTGAACCGTTGCCACTACCGGGGCAGGTTTCGTTGGTGATATTGCTGGCCGTGATGGTGGCCGGGCCATAAACTTGATAAATGTAAGTGGTTGAATCGGAACAGGTTCCGTCAAATGCCCACATTTTGACGTAGTTGGTGCCTGGGCTGTTGAAAGTGTAAGATGCTGAGTTGCTGGTAGAAATGACCACGTTGTTGACCGACCATATATAACTGCTCATGCTGGTTACCGCTGGGGTAAAGTTTAAGCTAGCGCCTAGGCATAAATCTGTATTGCCTGGCGAGAAGTTAGTATTGATACTACAACATGAACCCACGTTAAGGGTAGATGTCTCGATATCGGTTTGGCTGCCGTTGACAAAATATACCACGTTCAAGGTGTAAGTACCCGCTGCAACGTTACCTAAATTGGCAGTTTGGTTGAGGTAGGTAATAATAGGGGTACAAACTGCGCCTTGCGTCACATTTATACTTACGGTGATGGTATTTCCCGTAAGGTTGCTCGAAATTGGGTTTACCTGCGAGTTGCCACAAGGCTTCAAGGCCACCACGTTTACCGAAATAGGGTTACAGTTGAGCAGGGGGCTAGGGCTCACCGAAACGGTGGTGATACTTTGCGCGCTGGCCATCGAAACCAGGCCTAGTACTAGAAAAAGGCTGTGTAGTAGTTTAGTCATAGTATAGTAGTTGAGTGTAGAAAACGTATCTGCGCGAGGTGCCCGGAGGGCGCGGCTGCAAGCCGCGGTGCGTAGCACTAAGCGAATAGCGCACCCGGAGGGGACCGACGGCGTAGCCGGCGCGCCCAAAAAAGAAAAAAAATACAGTCGGCAGCTAGGATTGAACCCTAGCCGAGCCTGTCTTTGAAACTTTCGTAGCCGTACGACTGGAACAGTTCAAATTTTTGATCTTTGGTCCACATGCCAATAGATGGTAGCCCAACGCCGTTGAAAGTGGTGGTTTTGACCATGGTGTAGTGGATCATGTCGTCGAACACGATGGTATCGCCGATTTGCAGCGGCTGGTCGAAACTGTAATCGCCCATAAAATCGCCGGCGAGGCAAGTCATGCCGCCAAAACGGTACGTTGGTTTGCCCGGGATGGGGTCGGTAGCGCCCAAGATAGCTGGTTTGTAAGGCATTTCGAGGGTATCGGGCATGTGCGCCGCAAAGCTCACGTTGAGCACGGCTACTTGTATACCTTGGCTGTCGAAAATATCCTCCACGCGGGCCGTGAGCCAGCCGGTTCGCCACGCGAAAGCCGAGCCTGGCTCGAGGATGACCTCCACGTTGTACTTGGCCTTAAAGGCTTTGAGCAATCCGATGAGGTGCTCTGTGTCGTAATCGGCACGGGTCATGAGGTGACCGCCGCCCATGTTTACCCATTTGCACTGGTGCAGCAGGTGCCCGAAGCGTTTTTCAACCTCCACGAGGGTGCGCTCAAGGGTGTAGGAGTCTTTTTCGCAGAGGGTGTGGAAGTGCAGCCCTTCGATGCCATCAGGCAGGGTATCGCCAAAATAATCGGCGGTAATGCCCAGCCTAGAACCGGCCACGCAGGGGTTGTACATATCGGTTTCCACCTCAGAATACTGCGGGTTAATGCGGATACCGCAGGAGATTCCCTTGGCCAGCACGCGGTCCTTAAAACGCTCGTACTGGTTCATCGAGTTGAAACTGAGGTGTTTAGTATAGCCCATCAATTCTTCCAGCTCCTCGTCGAGGTAAGCCGGGGAGTACACATGTGCCTTGCTGCCCATTTCCTCGAAACAGAGCCTGGCTTCGTGCAAGGAGCTGGCCGTCGCGCCCGACACGTACTCGCGCACAATCGGGAAGGTTTTATACATGGAAAAACCCTTGAGGGCTAGGATAATGGTGCATCCACATTCGTCTTGAACCCGTTTGATGAGGCTCAGGTTTTGGCGCAAGAGAGTCTCGTCAATCACGAAACTAGGGGAAGGCAACTGGCTAAATGGTACGTGCATGGTTTTTTGCGTTCAATTTAGCCACAAAGATAGGTAATTAGTTATGAGTTATGAGGGCAGAGTTATGAGTTGGAAATTTAGTGTTCATAGTTCATCGTTCATAGTTCATCGTTCATTGTTCATAGTTCATAGTTCATAGTTCATGTTGGATATTATCAGCACATTAGCACATCAAAAAATTAGCACATTAATTTGGGCGCCCCGGCTTCGCCGTCGCTACGTTCCGCGGCTCGCTATTCGCTCGGCCCTGCGCCCTTTGGGCTTGGTCTGGTGCTGCGCACCACCGCTCCACATCGCTGGCGCGGGTGTTGTACCCAATACTTACGCTCCTTACATATCAAAATCAAAGAAGTAAGCTTTTTGTTGTTGGTTATCGTACCAAAAATACTTGAAATACTGGTCGCCATCGTGCCAGGTGTATAAGTCTAGTTTTTCAATTTGTTGTTTATCCCACCAGTCAAAATCATCTTGGAGGCCGAAGGCGAAGTCGGTATTCAAGGAATCCAATTGGAGCTGGTGTTTTTCGATGATTAGTTGGGCGGTATTGGGGTTACAGTTAAACGAGAACTGGTAATCGGCGTCAATGCCGATGGCATCGTTGTGGCAGTATATGTTTTTAACGTCGGGACTAAGTTCCACTTGTAAAAAGTCGTTGAAGCGGGCCTTGTTGTATCGGGTATCAGGCGTGTAGGCATCAAACCGAGGTGCAATTTTATCGCGTAGGGCCGAGGCTTTGTTTTGTACTTTTTCGCTGGCTTTATCAACCAGTGCTTGGCCTTTTTGCTGTACCTTGTTGCAGGATAGGCCCAACAGGGCAAGGCAAAAAACTACACCGTATATTGACTTGAACATAGGGATAGGGCGCTTAATCTGTTAACTTGATATGCTGGTCAAACGAATCAACGATAAGTTGTAGTTTATCGGCTAGGGCCAGGTGGTCAATTTTTAAGGCTGGCCTATCAACTGGTTCAAGTTTTCCATTGCCTTGGTAGCTGGGCCAGAAGATGTAATCGTAGGTATAGTCCCAGGCTTCACGGATTAAGCCATCCTCTGCCAGCTCAATAAGGTGCTGATTTCGTTCATCCGGTTTAACGAAGTCATCATACAAGTTGATAAAATCCATGAAAGTCATCATGGTAGGATTATCCAGCTTGTTTTGCTGGATGGCAGCTACCAATTGATTGGTATCGAAGGTACCATTTTCAACTATGGTTAAATCCTTGAAGTTGTCGAGCCACGGCAGCAGGTTCTCAGGAATATTGAATTGTTCCAAGGTATTTAGTATGATAGCCTTGATGTTTTCCACGGATGTTGTGGCAAACATTTCCCCGGTTTTAAAGCATAGTAGTTTGCAGGTACTCTTTTCATCGGTATCGGTGTACCAAACCATGTACAAGGGTTTGTCAAAAGCCCTGGAGCGGTATTGAATGACCCAGGTAGCATATTGTCGGCTGAGATCATCCAGGGTTTGTATGTTGGAATCTGGCATGGGAGCTTAATTCGGGTGGTTTTAGGAACAGCCAAAAGTACAACATAAACTGAAATGTGGTGTGGGTGAGGTATTGCCTTGGCATCCATCCCATCCATAATCCACAATTTACAATTCATCATTAAACCGCGCTAGTGATGCGAAGGCGTGGCGCAACGCGCCAGACCGCGTAGCGGGCCGAGCGACAGCGAGCGCCGTAGCGTAACGGCGACGCGCCCGTCGGGGCGTATGCAATACGCCGTAGCGTAGCGGCGCAGCGCCCAAAAAAATCTTAGTATTTTTGATATTTAGCGTTTTTGAACTTTTGTTTCCCCTTTCACCAATTTTTCCCCTTTCACCAATTTTTACCCAAAAAGTTCTATTTTGGGCGCACAAAATCAAGCTATATGAGCCATTCAAAAATAAGTTTTGTAAGTGGTTGTGCCAACGGTATTGGTAACTTGTTGGCCCAACGCCTCGCCGCCATGGGGCACCTGGTTTACGCGATCGACTTGAACCTGGAGCTGCTGGATAAAGCCAGCGGCTTAGACTCGCCTAACATCCGCAAAATGGCGCTCGACGTGAGCGACCCGGTGGCTTGGGATGCTGTGTTTAAGGCTATTATCGCCGAGTCGGGCAGGCTGGATTACATCTTCAACAACGCCGGTATTTTGCTCGCTAAAGCCGTGGAAAACAACAGCGTGGCCGATATTCAACGCCAAATCGACATCAACGTGAAAGGCGTAATATATGGCTCAACCTTGGCCGCTCAGCAAATGCTGATCCAAGGTCATGGACATATCATCAACACGGCCTCGCTTGCGGGTATCTCTGCGGTGCCTGGACTGAGTATTTACTGCGCCTCTAAGTTTGCGGTGCGGGGCTACACCTTGGCGCTGGCCTACGAGCTTAAACCCAAGGGTATTTACGTTACGGCTATCTGCCCAGATGCGGTTGACACGGGCATGACCCGTCAACACGTGGACAATCCAGCCGCAGGCATGGTGTTCTCGGGCTCGCGCATGCTTCGCCGCGAGGACGTGGTTGAAGCCATGCTGGCCGCCATGCAACACAAGCGCACCGAAGTACAGTTGCCTTGGTTCAGGGGCCTGCTATCGCGTATTGCTGGATTCTGGCCTGGGCTTGGCTTTTTACTCGCACCAACACTCACCAAGCAAGGGAATGCACGGCAGCAAAAATTGAAGGCTTAATTCCCAAAATTGCACTATCTTTCGGGGCTAAAAACACACCAAAACACATGAAACAACGGATATTCAAGCACTTAGGCGTTTGGCTGCTCTGCATGATTGCACTGGGCCAAACATACGGGCAAAATAGCCCAGCCAAACCTAGGCTCAACCAAGAAATGAGCATGGCCGAGAAAGCCATCAAGGAGAACGAATGTAAACTGGCCGCCAAGGAATTGGTTAATGCCTTACAAACCAATAATTTGTACAAGTCGAGCCAGTTTTTTCCGAGCAGGGCTGTTTACCAAGACATGATTCTGGCTTTCAGCTATGAAACCGAGGAAAAACGCAGCGGCTCGCTTAAAAACTTCATGCAGTACTTTGAGCAAGAACAGAACCGGGTATACCAAAATATGGCTGAAGCCCAACGCATGTTCCAAGGCAAAACACTGGAAATTGTAGATGTACAAACGCAGTTTACGCCTGGTGCAAACTTCGCGGGTGGCCGGGTAGCCGTCATTTTCAACGAACCCGATGGCACCGAACACGTGCTGCACTTTTACAAATTCTATGAATTTAACGGCCAATGGTACTTGACCAACAAGTTGCGCTGGAACTAATTATATCTGATTTACAAGCGATTATATCGACATGAACTATACACCAAACCTTAAACAAACCCTGCTGACCCTCTTGGTCTTGATGGCTATTGCTGTACAAAGTAACGCACAGGCCGTGTTGATCCGGGTTAGGGTTACCCAAGTACAAGCCTTGTTGAACCGCGACTGCGATGCCGGTTTTCTGGGTATCGGCAACACGGATTCCGACTTCGTGTGGGAGTTTGAAGCCAGCGACAACACCATCGGCTTTGGTAACAACAACCCCGAGTTGTTGACCAACTTCAACTATGTAAACTATAATGAAAACAACGGGCCATATACCCAAACGCCCAACAACCTTTTTTTTGAACACCAGTACATTTGTGCCTCGGTGTTGCCTAGTACAATCAACGTGGTATGGGAAGCCTATGAAAATGACAACGCTGCCAACTATGCTGTACTTGGTATTGGAAAAGACGGCTCAACGGGCGATATTTCCAATACCATTGCGGTTCCTGCTGCCGGTAATACCAACACCCAAACCTTTTTTGCCACGGGTGGCGGCGGCTGTAACCAACAATACTCTATTACCTTCAGCGTAGAAGTAATTGGGTTAACCATCAACTACCTCGAAGATGCCATCTGTAATGCTCCGCAAGTTCCTGCAAATGGTGCTACTTTCCAATATGGCTGGTGTGGCAACACTACCGAACCTGGCGAGCCTGTAGCTATGAGCGTGGGTAGCCACGGATCTGGTTGGGTATATTTTGTAGCCCCAGCTAGCGGTCGATTGGACATTAGCACCGACCTCCCTGAAACAGATTTTGGTACTGAAATCGTCATTTACCATGCTGCTGACGGTGCGGGATGTACGGCAGGGGTTGCCCCAAGTGGCACACAAGTCAAACAAAAATTTGAATACCTCTCTTACGTCGATGAAGCCGACCTCGGGGGCTTCCTGAATCTTGGTAGCCAAGCCGACATCGTGTTCGACGATTGCAACAATATCTTCTCATCTACGCCACTCGTGGCTGGCGAAACCTATTACATCCAGGTGAGCTCCGACGATGCTGGCGAGGTGGGTTATGTAGGTTTAAACCTAGACCCTGTAGGTGGATCACCTTCTCCCGCTTGGGATATTCCATGTAGGGCACGCGATATTAGTAACGCAGCTAGTCAAACAGGCCCTATCTCCCTAGGTGCGGGTTCGGCGCCATCTACAGCCTTAGACTTAGGTTGTGCTACAGCACGTGAAACAGGCGACCCCAACACCAACAACGGTGCTGGTAACTATCAAGCTTACGATTACAACCACGGCTCGTTCAACAACGGCAGTATCCACG
>CAZDVQ010000091.1:0-11009 GCA_964508975.1 uncultured Saprospiraceae bacterium | reverse complement strand
ATCAGCACATCAGCACATCAGCACATCAGCACATCAGCACATCAGCACATCAGCATGAAATACTTCAACGACGATTTCCTCGGTTTTTTCATCGACTTGGCGGCCAATAACCACCGCGATTGGTTTACAGCCAACAAGAAACGCTACGAAAAAAATGTAAAAGAACCTTTCAAGGTATTTATTCAAGCCGTTATTGACGCGGTGAAGGCCGATGACCCTAATTATACCCTCGATGCCAGCCAAGCCATATTCCGCATCAACCGGGATATACGCTTTGCCAAGGATAAATCGCCGTACAAACTCTACACCTCGGCGGTTATTGTGCCAGCTGTGAAAAAAACATCTGAAATTCCAGGCATATACCTAGAGTTAGGCCCCGAGCATTTTGCCATATATGGCGGTGCTTACCAGATGGAAAATCCACAGTTGTTGGCCTTGCGACAAGCCATTGCCCGCGAGCCACAAACCTTTATGCAATTATTGCAGGACCCTACCTTCAAAAACCTGTTTGGTGAGATACGCGGCGAGCAAAATAAACGCTTACCCGCCGAATTTGCAGCCCTACAAGCACAAGTACCCAGCATCGCCAACAAGCAGTTTTACTACATGCACACCCTAGAGCCCGAAACCGTACTGCAAGACAATCTGCTCGACATTGTGCTGGAACACTACGCCGCTAGCAAAAATTTAAACCAATTCCTAGCCAAAGGCATGGGCTTGATTTGAGGTAATAGTGGTAGCCGTTTCATAGTGGTAATGATACATGGTTAATAAAATACCCCTATTGTATCAATCTATATGTTGCTAAATTGTTTTGCTATTACCCCCCTGCCACCTTATGATACAGGGTTAGCAGGGGGGAGAAAACATAGCGTATTTAACTAATCTTCAAGGGCATGAACGGCACCTGGCGTACATTGATGGCCAGGGTCAATAGTGGCAGTTACAGTGGTACCCCTTGCAATGGAAGTACCTGGCCTCATTTTTATACTTTCACCTGCTCGGAGAGATAGAGTAGCTTCATTTTCAACCCTGAACGCTGCTATATCATTGGTATTGCCTACCTCGCGACCCGTTGTGATGGTGGATGCAACGTACTCGTCAATTCCGTTGACCTTGCCATCAAGGGGGTTCGCCCTGTCAATTCTTTGGATTAGATGAAAATTGAGTAATAGGTCACAGGTATGTTCTACCACAGCAATATAAGAGTCATCAAGGTTGGCCGAGTTATTACCAGCAATCATGATACGGCCTTCCACGTCGGTGGTTATGGAGTACATACATTCTTCGCGGCGTATGTCGTATTGGTACGTGTTGGGGTTCGATAGCCAAGAAATTAGATTTTGCTGGTCCCAGGGTACGCCCGCAAAACTGTTTGTCGCATTGGGAGAAGGAGAGGGTGACACCGCATCGAATGTAGTACACCATTGCATTTTGGCCGATTGGTCAAACTTGGCCACGTATGAGTCAACGTAGTAGGTGCTGTATGATGTATTACAATCTGAAAATTCAAAGTCTAATATACCATCGTTGTCAACATCAATATCAGGCCACCAGACATGGTAGGTTTTCTTCATGCCAACGGCTGTAAAACCCCCATCGTCGAGTGCCGTTACGGCCACACCTGCTATAAGGTCATAAGCCCGGGTAGCCCCTAGCGGCGTGCGGAATAGTTCTATACCCTCGGTACCTGCATCTTCTATGACCGATACAAAGGAGTTCAAACATTCACCGCCGGCAGCTTCAATCACGGCATTGTTACATTCTGAGACCCACCCAATGCACAAATTGCCATTTTGGAGTACTGAAATATCGCGGCAGCGCATGGCTTCTGTCAAGTCATTGTGAATCCAGAGTGGCTCGTTCCATTGGCAATTGCCATCGGTATCGAACTTCATCAAAAAGCCCTTAAACTCTAACCAATTGGGATAGGTACCTGTTGTAGTCTCCCCGCAAATGTAAATATCATCATCCTTGATGGTTATACCCCATGCCCCCGTGCGTTGGATACCATCCAGGCCGCATATCGGGTTAATCCATATAACCCTGCCGTCGGCATCTACTTTGCCTAAAAAAGCTTGGTCACTAAAAGCATCATTCAGCGTATAGGGAATGTTGGCGTAACCATTTTGTTGGTAGCCCACAAAGTAATATTCGCCATCAATCTCGCGCAAATCAAAAATTTTACCGCGAGCTCTCCATGCCCGACGTCCTTTATCTTGTGACTCGAAGGGTAAGAGGCCGTACTGGCTTACCCATTCTAGTTTCCCTTCTGCATCTGTTTTCATTAAACATGCCCTACCTAGGAACCCTTGGTTAAATCCTGCACAGGTAGCATCTTCGAAATAATCTATCTGCCCTGGAGCTGACTGGTAGGGTATGGACAAGCCTTTTAAATAGCTTGGTATATGCGGGTCGGCTTGTAGCAGGTTGTTGGGTATTTGGGTGTTCAATATAGTACCCGAGGCCAAAAAGCCACCGTCGCTGGTAGGTATCACGCTGTACAGCTCCCCCAGGCCATAGTGGTATGTTAGCCTGTTGGTTATTGTCGGGTCGGCCATGTTTACAAATCCCAGAGTCACGAAGGCGCCAATACCGTGGTATTGACCTTGTGTTTCAAGTTCGCAATCATTAATGGCCCAATTACCGTCCGTGCCAAAAACACAAGGTTCGTCTTCAAACACATCAACATAACGATAATTTGAAGGGAGGCCCGATACCGCATCATCGTAAGTAGAGTAACCCACGGCCACGTATGGCCTTTCTTCACTGTATGCGGGGTGAGTAGTTGGTATTTTGGTCACGTCATACCACCAGTCTTCCGATGTTTCAGTTGGCATAGTGCGAATAACACCTGTAGGGCTTTTTTTAGGCCAGAAAAAGGCTTGTTCAACCACCTGTTGAGCGGCACAGGGGTAAATCGAGGTCAAACCTAAAAATGAGGCTAGAAATATTTTTTTCATGGTATGTTTTTTAAGGTTTGAACACTTTTTGGCTGGATGTTTTACCCATTATATCACGTAATTCACATACGTAAACACCCCTAGGTAAATAATGCAGACTTGTAGGGCTTTGCCAGTTATCACCGAACCATACATCAGCAAGTTCATGCCAATAAACCTCTTGCCCCGTGATGTTGTACAGCCTTATTGATGAAAGGCTTGCTTCGTCCTTAAACTTTAATTGCAAGTTGGAAGTTTGGTCAAAATATGTATTAATCGAATTGTTTGGCAAATTATCTGTATTTGTAGTATTAGCATAGGCAAGTATAATCCTAAAATGGGCTCTTCCACTAAAGTTCCAAGCATATAAATCATATATTCCATCTTCTTTTAACCCCTTTTCAAAACTTTGCCAACCTGGGACGGAATCAATTATTATTCCGTCTTTGTAAATTCCCCAATCCCACAACATCCCATAACATCCATTGATGCCCATAGTTAAGTTATAGTCACAAAGAACGGAGTCTTGTGGGTCTATATCTAAAAAATACATGGTAGAGTCAAATGGATGTCCCGTATATGAAACATTATTTGGATAAAACCAATGCCCATGCCAAGGCATGGTTGTATAAATTCTAAATTGAAAATTACATTGTTGAGCTTGAACAGCCTGTATGAGCCCTATGCACATGCAAAGGCCAAGCATGATTTTTTTCATGTCCGTAAATTAAATGGTAAAAGAAATATTATTCTCCTGATTGTTCCAAGCGAGCTTCAAGGTCTTTAAGCCGCTCGTCGAGTTGCAAAATATATAAGGCTTGCTCCTCTACTTTTTCAAGCAACTTCAAGTTTAGTGCTTGAAGTTCTATGTAACCTATCGCTTCAAAGTCAGCCGCCGACGGGACATTTGGCAGGTGTTTATATTGCTGTAAATATTCCCGGAACGCATCAAGCGAAAGCAGCGGGTAGCTTGGCTCGAATACATAATCTGGGATGGTGTTCAGGTCAACTTGAATCTCCCTTGCACGAACGGTTCCATCGTTGAACACTTTAAACTGAGTTTGACCAGAGCTGTTTTTCACCACTAGTGTACCTCTTGATACTAGTGCATTCCAAGCCTCAAGGGTACCGTCAATACCAAACTTGAACTTGTTTGAGAACGTCCCTACATTTGAGGTAGAGTGTGTAAAATACATGTCGCCAGCCTGGTTTTGGAATTGCCAAACGCTTACGTTTTGGACACTAGGTGTCACCTGCTCATAAGCTTCCAGCATAAATTGTGCAGGAGGGTTAATGGTTTGCCCTCCACCAGGGCTTGTGTACGAAACAAAATACTCGGCTTTAAGGTGCATCAAGCTCTTTGGGGTAGAAATGCCGATACCTGTATTTCCCGTACGCCATGCATCAGCTGTACTTGAGCTACCATTCCACACCTGGGCATTTAAAGGGCTCATAATCAATACAAGTAAGTAAGTAAGTAAGTAAGTCCACTTCATGATGATTGTATTTTTAGTTAACGATATTACAAATATAGGGAAATTTTATAATCAATACCACTTTTACAAAAATTTAACACTTAAAAATGTAGTTAATTCAGAAACATCTTTTAGAACATGATTAAAAGATACTATGTAACTCATTTATAATTAACTATTTATCATGAACAATTAAAAACGGCGGCTACGCCGCCGACTGCGTTAGCTGCTTGGAGGGCAGCGCCGTAGGCGCTGGTGCGTAGCACGGAGCGCAAGCGAACCCCTGAACCCCGAAGGGCACCGCAAAGGAACGTAGTGACTGTGCGAAAGGAGCGACGGCGCATCGCGCCGGAACGCCCAAAACGAAAAAATGATGAATTGAAAAAATGATGAATTGATTTGCTTTTTTTGCGATTTTTGAGTTTTAGCTAAATTTGCTTTAAGCAATCTTTCGCTAATTTTAGCCAAAATAGCCTTACGCAAAATACAGCTAAAACAGCCTTACGCAAACATAAGCTAAATACCGTACCTTTGCGGGCCAAATCAGATCAGTCATGTATTACAGCAAAGAAGAAACCCTGGCCCTGCACCAACATCAGATGGCTTTTGTGCAAGTATCGCTCGATGGACATGTGCTGCGGGTACGCCTGAACCGCCCCGAGAAGAAAAACGCGATGCACCCTGTGATGGTACGGGAGTTGGCTTTTGCTTTTGAACACGCCCGCTATAACCCCGAGGTGCGCGTAGTGGTGCTGGAAGCCGCCGGCGATGTGTTTTGCGCTGGTGCCGACCTCCGCGCTTTTGCCGGTGATGCCGAGGAAATTACCTCGACCGTGCCTGAACCTGCCGAGAATATCCTGATGGGACATATTACGCACCTGGCTCAACGACCCGTTATTGCCAAGGTTCAAGGCAATGCTTACGCTGGCGCATTTCTGCTCCTGTGTGGCTGTACCTACGTGGTCGCCGCCGAACAGGTGAAATTTGGCCTGCCCGAAGTGAAACGCGGTTTGTTTCCCTTCCAGGTATTGGCTTCCTTGTTGGAGATTATGCCCGCAAAAAAAGCCCTCGACTGGTGTATACGCGGCCTTGAACTGGGTACTGCTGAAGCCGCCGCCAACGGCTTGGTTAGCCATGTTTGCGCCGCTGATCAACTGGATCAAACCGTTCAATCACTGGTTGACGATATCCTGAAAAGCGCCCCACTGGCCGTTCGCCTTGGTTTGGAAGCCTATCAAAAAATTAGGGCCAATGCCCTAGGCGCGGAACACGACTACCTCCAAGAAATGTTGTTCCAATGCCTCGGTAGCGACGATGCCCGCGAAGGCATCATGGCGTTTAAGGAAAAACGAGCACCAAACTGGAATGGAAGATAGGAGAGCAGAGAGCAGAGAGCAGAGTGCCCCGGCGAGCTTTGCTCGCCCAACCCCCGCAACCAACGGACGCGTAGCGTCTGTGCAGTGGAGGGGGTCGTCGCAACGCGGCGGGGGGAGGCGCACTGATTAGCGCAGAGAGCAGAGTGCAGAGAGCAGCGTTTTTTCCCCCATTTTCAACGCTAACTCAGCATTGCCCAATAATAACTAATAATTAATAATTTACAATTAACGCCCTGTGTCTAGTTTTGAAGATTTAAAGTTAACCCGACAGTTTTTAAATGCACTGGAAGATGCTGGATACACAGCACCTACACCGGTACAAATAAAAGCTATCCCGGCCGTGATGTCGGGACAGCACGTGGTAGGTATTGCGCAAACAGGCACAGGCAAAACCGCGGCATACTTGCTGCCTATACTGCAATCGTTAAAGTATGCCCAAGGTGTTTGGCCGCGTGCCCTAGTGTTGGTACCCACCAAAGAACTAGTGACACAAGTGATGGAACACGTGGTCATGCTATCCAAATACACCGATTTACGCGCTGTAGCCTTGTATGGCGGCGTGGGCAAGTCAAAACAAAGTGACTTGCTCAAAGCCGGTGCCGATATCATCGTGAGTACCCCTTTGCGCTTGGTTGAGCATTACCAAGACGGTAACCTAGTGCTGAAGCAAATTAAAACCTTGGTGCTGGATGAAGCCGACCGCATGATGGATATGGGCTTTATGCCCCAGCTAGAAATGCTACTGGATATTCTGCCCACCAAGAAGCAAAACCTCCTGTTCTCGGCCACCTTCTCGCCACGGATTGAAAAATTGAGCGGTGATTTTATGGACTTCCCGCTGAAGATAGAGATTGACCAAGAGGCTACCCCTGCCGAAACCATTGCCCACTGGCGCTACTCGGTCCCGAACTTTGAAACGAAGCTCAACTTGTTGAACTACTTGATGAAGGATCGCGAACGCTTTAACCGTATCATCGTGTTCACGAAAACCCGCCAACATGCCAACATGGTATTTGACGAGTTGAAAAAAACGGAAAAAGGCAAGGTTAAGGTGATGCACGCCAACAAGGATCAGCACGCCCGCATGAATGCCATGAAAGCCTTTAAAGCTGGTGAGCTACGGGTGCTGGTAACCACCGATGTAACGGCCCGCGGTATCGACGTGACCGAGGTATCGCACGTGATAAACTTTGATGTACCCCTGATTTATGAAGATTATGTACACCGTATTGGTCGTACAGGCCGGGCCGGTTTAAGCGGCGAGGCCATAACCTTTGTGAATAAAGCCGAAGAATACCATATAAACCGCATTGAATATAAAATACGGCAAACTATACCTGAATTGCCTATGCCCGATGCGATTGGGATAGCCCAAACCCCATTTGAAGAAAACCAGATGATGGAGTTGGAAATTGACGCCCAAAAGCGCAAAGAAGACCCTACATTCAAAGGGGCCTTCCACGAGAAGAAAAATGCTTATGCAAGGGCCAAGCAAAAAAGTGCGCCCAAAAGCTTAAAGCGTGCCACCACGCCAGACCCCTTTGCAGGGCGTAAAAAGACCTCTAAAAGTTTGCGACACAAGAAAAAATAAGCTTCCAATTTAGGAGGCTTCGCGCTCTTGTTCTTGGATTAATCGACGGATACGGAGTACCAATTCGTTGGGTTTAAACGGCTTGGTGATAAAGTCGTTAGCGCCTAGTTTGAAAGCTTCGAGGATAACCTCGTCGAGCTCGATGGCGGAGATAACTATAACGGGCATGGTCGTGCTTACATTGGCACGTACATGCGTGATAAGCTCAAGCCCAGTAACTTTGGGCATCATGATATCGGTAACCAGCACGTCTGGGGTTAAATCCGCTAGCATTTTGATGGCTTCATCGCCATCGCGGGCAATGGCCACGTTAAAGCCCTGCCTCCGGAGTCGGAACTCCAAGGCCGTGAGCATAATTTCTTCGTCTTCGCAAACTAAAACTGTCATGAGAGGTAGGATATATGTTTAAAAAAGACTGTATGCAACTTGTTTTAGTTGCGTCTGTGCCCAAAAGTACTTAATAATTCATGTCAACGATGCATGAATTTCTTTTTTTTTTAGTATTTGGGCGTTGCGCCGCTGCGCAGGGCGTATACAAATACGCCCCTAGCTGCGCGTCGCCGCTGTCCTATGGGCTCGCTGTTCGCTCGGTGCCTACGGCACCAGCCGCTGGCGCGGCTGCCCTCCGGCCAGCTAACGCGACGAGCGCCTACTAACTAACCTTGATTTTTCAGCACGGCTTCTAGCTCGGTAAAAGCGCGGCTAAACATATCCTTCGTTTTGGTGAAAATAGAAGGGATCGCATCGAGGTTATAGTTGTTGATGCAATTGCGTTCGATAGATTTATTGTATTCATCTAGCTCAGCGTTACCGACAAAGGGCGTTGTAGACTTAAGTTTATGGCTAATTTTTCGTACATCGTCCCAGCGGTGCTCCTGGATGGCCTTTTCGAGCAGGTCTAATTCCTTGGGCACGTCTGCCAGAATCATCTCGATGAGGGTTTGTTTCATCTCGGGGTCGTTATCTGACATCATCTCGAGGTAGCTGAGGTCGATGATTTTTTGCGTTTGAATGGACTGGGCCTTGGCCGAGGTATTTGCTTTAACCTGCGGGATATTGATATCGAAAAGCTGGGGTAAATATTCTCTGATTTTGAGAAACAATTGTTTGGGTTCAAAGGGCTTGAGCACATAGTCGTTGAAGCCGTACGATTTGTATTTATCGCCTTGCGTGATTAAAGCATGTGCTGTCATGGCCAAAATAGGGATATCCTTTTTCGGCGCTTCAAATTCTTGGCGGATGATGAGCGTTGCCTCGGTGCCTTCCATCTCGGGCATCTGGAGGTCCATGAGCACGAGGTCGGGTTGATTAGCCCGCAGCAAGTCGAGTGCTTGTACGCCCGTTTCGGCTACGATGATATGTGTGCCTGGCCATTCCGACTCGATAATTTTACGGGCCACAACCTGGTTCATGCGGTTGTCTTCGGCCAGTAATATCTGGAGCGGGCGCAGCGGCATGGGCTGATCTTCAAGCTCGACGTCCTCGATAGCGTGTGGGTCGGCATTTTTCTTGAAAGTAAGGGCAATGCTGAAGCAAGTGCCAACACCTTTGGTGCTTTTAAGGCCTATTTTACCGTTTTGTAGATCAACCAGCTGTTTTACAATGGCGAGGCCGAGGCCAGTACCGCCGTACACTTTGTTGAAATCATCGCTCACTTGGACGAACATATCAAATACATGTTCGAGTTTTTCGGGTGAGATGCCCTCGCCAGAGTCTTCTATTTCAAATTGTAGGGAGAAAGCGTCCTCTAGCGATTCCAGTATTTTGACATTGAGGGCCACGAAGCCTTTATCGGTAAATTTAATGGAGTTGTTGATCAGGTTGATGAGGATTTGCCCGAGGCGAATAGGGTCGCCAATCAAGGCTAGGTCATCTTCTATATCATAATCGAATACAAACTTGAGCCCTTTTTCCTTGATTTTGTACTCGAACATACTGATGATGCCCTTGAGTACCTGCTTGAGCGAGAATGCTTTGTCTTCAAAATGTATGGCACCAGACTGTAGCTGCGAGATTTCGAGGATGTCGTTGATGATAGACAACAAATTCTCGGACGCTTGCTTGATGGTTTGTGCGGTATTGACTTGCTCGGCATCGAGGTCTGACTTGAGCATGAGGTGCGTCATTCCCAAGATGGCGTTCATGGGCGTACGGATTTCATGCGATACCTTAGCGAGGAACTGTTGTTTAAGCTCGGCGGTGCGTTCGGCAAGTTCTTTAGCCTTGATGAGCGTTTCATTTTGGCGTTTCTCGGTAATATCCCGGATAATGCCCTGGTAACCCGCGAAGGTGAGCGTTTGGGTTTTAGTTACAGAGATGAGGCAATTTCGGATTTGACCCGTCTTGGTGAGCATCTCTACCTCGTAGTCGTATACCGAGCCATGCTCTTCGAGTAGAGAAACCAAGCGTTCGCGTTCCTCTGGTTTTTTGTATAGTTGAACCAGCTTTACCTCTTGAATTTCATCGCGGGTATAGCCAAACAGGTGTAGCGTGGCATCGTTACAGTCGATGATATCACCGAGCCAGTTGCTAAACATGATAGCATCTTTCGACTGGGTGAAGATAGACTGGTAGCGTTCTTGGTTTTCGAGGATTTCCTGTTCGGCTAGTTTACGGTCGGTAATATCTTGTAGGATACCAGTAACCTTGAAGGGTTTGCCGTTTCGTTGGCGCACCATTTTATATTGGACGAACACGAATTTCAGTCGGTTATCGTCGAAGAGCAAGCGGAGGTCGCCTTTGGCAAATTCTTTTTCCCGCACGATGTTGAACCATTCGTCGAGCAGGCTGCGGTCGGAGGGCAGGATGATTTGTTTCAGCTTATCGAGGGGTACATCGGGGTGAGAGACTTCCAAGATTTTTTGGCCTTCATCTGAAAAAGAGAAGGTTTGGGTATCTACTTGGTACTCGAAGTTGCCGATATGGGCGAGTTGTTGTGCTTCTTCCAGGTTTTTGATCACCTTACTCCTTTCGATGGAGTAGCGCAGTGCTTTGGCCAGGTCGACGGCATCGAGGCTACCTTTGGAGAGGAAGTCTTGAGCCCCTGCCTTGATGGCCCGCAGGCCCATTTCCGTATCATCGTAGCCGGTGAGCACAATGACGTTGGCCTTGGGGAATTCGCCCAGCATAGCTTCGAGCGTATCGAAGCCGCGGCTATCGGGCAAGTTGAGGTCGAGCATGACGGCCTGGAAGGCATCAAGCCCGTACTCGTGGATGGTTTCTATACTTTCCTTGAGGGTGGTTCGGATGAGGAGGGTATACTCGTAGATATTCGATTCCTCGATAAATATTTGGAGCAGCCTGGTATCGCTTGGATTGTCTTCAACCAAAAGGATAATCCCAGCACCTTCAACGGGTGTTAAATCGAACATATACCTTCATTTTAAATCGTCAACTTGTTTTAGCGTTATTTGCGCCTCCCCCCGCTGCTTTGCAGCGACCCCCTCCACTGCACAGCCGCTGCGCGCCTGTTGGTAGCGGGGGTTGGGCGAGCGAAGCTCGCCGGGTTCATAGTTCATAGTTCATAGTTCATCATTCATCGTTATTTGTGCCTCCCCCCGCTGCTTTGCAGCGACCCCCTCCACTGCACAGCCGCTGCGCGCCTGTTGGTAGCGGGGGTTGGGCG
>CAZDVQ010000090.1:0-11151 GCA_964508975.1 uncultured Saprospiraceae bacterium | reverse complement strand
TTTGTAAAAATTCTTTTCAAGTACCTCTAGCAAAAAATGTGTCCTAATCGTAGCCTTTGCAAGGAGGGGTGGCTGCAAGCGGAACACGAAGTGTGTAGCGTAGCAGACGGGGTGGTAAAAAAACGATGGTGAGGCACCACCCTACCGCCGTATCAGCACTTTACGCGATTGAACCGACACGCCGCTGCGCACCATAACTACGTAAGCGCCCTCGGCCAACTGCTCTAAAGGCAGGTAATTTAACTGCTTGTTGAGCTGCGCCTGGTACTGCAACTGCCCCAAAGTGTTGTACACCTCCACCTGTGTATCGGCAGTAGGGGCCTGTATCAAATCAATGTAAAAGCCTCCAGCTGAAGGATTGGGAAAAATATTAAAGGCCATGCTCGGTGCTGGCAACTGGATGTTCACCGTTGAAACGGTATCGAGGAAGCCCTCAGAGTAGAGTTGCAAACCGCCGTTTTCAGAGCCTACCACATAGTCCATCTTGCCGTCAGCGTTGATGTCGGCCAAGTCAAAGGCCGAGTGGAAACCCACGTAAATATCACCGAAACTGCTATCAATCACCGTGAAGGTGCTCGCTATGTTGTTGCCCAGGCTGTAGATGCCGTCAAACTGCACGATATCGCCAAAGAAATTACCTACGAAAAGGTATGGATCACCGTTAATTTCCTTGAATTTCGGGCTGGCCCAGCCTTGGTTGAAGGTAACCCGGCGCATGTCGATATTACCCAAAAACTGCGTGGTTGGCACGGCCACACCACCTGAGGTGACCGATGAAAACTCGGGCGAAAGTAGCGTGCCCGTGTTCTGGAAATACTGTACATAACCCGTTTTGTTGCCGATAATCAGGTCGAGTTTACCATCGCGGTTCAGGTCGACGAGCTGTGGTGCCGCCTTGTTCACCACGTCAATCTTCTCCCAGTTAGGCTCTGGTGCTGTGGTAAATTGGGCTGTACCCGTACCGCCTGTATTGCGCAAAAAGAGTAGTTGGCCATCTTCCTTGCCCACCAGCATATCCTCGTCTCCATCGTTATCGAGGTCGCCAAAGGTTGGCACATAGGCGTTGAAATTTACCTGTACAATTTGCGATAAGCCTGCGTAGTCACCATCAACTAGGGTAAATTCTGGCTCGGTAGCCGTGCCCGTGTTCTCGTAGAGCAGGAGTTGCGAAATCTTATTACCGTTTGGCAAGTTGTAGGCGTAATGCCCTACCACTATATCCAGCAAACCATCGCGGTTGTGGTCGAAAAATACTGGAGCAGCATCCATGCCGTGGTCAATCATATCGCCCACCAAGAAGCTGCGGGTATTGAGTTCAAACTGATGTACCGGCGTTTGCTGCACGTTTTCGTACAACCAGAGGCAGTTCACGTTTTCAGAACGCAAACGGGCATTGGGGGCCACTAGCATATCCGTGTGGCCGTCGTGGGTCACATCGAGGAAGTAGGCAGCGGGGAACACCAAGAGGTCAACCTCCACGTCGTAGTCCGGGAACTGGAAGATTTCAGACGTGATGAAAGCCGTATCGCGGTTGCCCGTGTTCAAGCCCATCACGATGTTGTTGTAGTTTATGTCACCGATAAAAACCTCGTGGTCGTTATCGTTGTCGATATCGAACGAGGTAATGGTAGAGCCCGCGTGGCGCAGGCGTGGGGGCATAACCCAGTTAGGGCGGCCAGCGCATGAGTCGATGGTGTTGCTAAAGGTAAGGTTATTATCCAGTGGGTTCTCGTAAAAACGGCCCCAACAGTCGTCTTTCAAGCGGTAGATAAGCGAGTCGCAGCCGTAGCCCATCTCGGCAGATTGATTCTCGAAATAATCCACCCAGCTACCAAAACCGCTAAAGTTAAGGATATCAAGGTCGCCATCGCCATCGAGGTCGGCAATGGTCGGGATATCGTCATTCGATACCAAGAGGTTGTTCTGGAAACCACCGAAGGGGAAGTAAATATCGTCTACCACACGGGTAAATGCAATGCGGTTATTGGCATCGTAGTAGCCACGCCAAACCATTACACCGCTCGCGATACCGATAGACGGCGGCGAGAAAGCATAAATATCGGCAATGCCATCGCAGTTGTAGTCGCGTAGTAGCATAAAGTTGGCCGAGCTGGGGAAGTTTATCGTGTACTCGGGTGCCCAAACGTAATCGGTACCCGTGTTGATGAAGGTTAAAATACTGCCTTCAAAACCCAGTGGCGCACGCTCGTAGATGAATAAATCCTCGCGGCCATCGTTGTTCAGGTCGGCGGGCGATACCTGCGGGTTGTTTAATCCGCCTGCCCAAGGGTATTTGAGTTGCTGACCGTTGTGGTACACCTTGGCGTATGCCCGGTGTACATCTGCCGATACTTGGGCATCGGCCTGTGCCAGCAGGAGCAAGCCCAGCATTAAAATTCCAAATTTTGTAAAGGCTTTGTTCATTTTTTACCAAATTTTATAGACTTTTACCGCTTCACAAAGTGAAAAATGGGCCAAAGCCTAGTTTCGTTTATTAGTCCGTGATTAGTTTCCTTGCAAAAATACATAAATCATATGCGATTGTTCACACCACTTCGTAGCTTAACTATAATTCTAACGATTTTTTGCCTCGGTTCGTTGAGCGCCCAAGGCGATTCTACCCAAATAGATAGCCTTAAAACCGTGCAGGCTGCTCCTAGCCTCCCCGTTCTAGAGGTCAAAGACTTTGTGTTGAGCAGCGAGAAAGTAAACGGACAGGTGTACCTCATCGTTCAGGATAAAACCAACGATAACCCTGCTTACCAGGCTAACTTCAGCATCGACGACGAGGACGTGACCCTCGATTTCCAAAACGGCCTCGCCAAACACCCGCTCGATGTTGATTTTAACGGCTCCATCATTAAAGTAACGACCGAGTATAAAGGCAAAAATAGTACAGAAAAAGTCAATAAACTCACACACTTATCCTTGCGCCGCGACCTCAGCGTACGCCAGAAAGATATCGCTTCATGGCTCTCTATCTTGCCTCCGTTGATCGCTATCTTGTTGGCCTTGATTTTCAAGGAAGTGATTATTTCCCTGTTTATTGGTATCCTCTCGGGTTCCTTGATTGCCAACGGTTTCCGTTTTGACCCCTACAACATCTTCATGGGAACCTTCGACGTGCTCGACAAGTATATCCTCGGTGCATTGAACGACAAGAGCCACCTTTCGGTCATGTTGTTTTCCATGCTCATCGGCGGGGTGGTAGCCTTGATTTCCAAAAACGGCGGTATGGCTGGCGTGGTCAACCGACTGTCGAAGTACGCCACCAGCGCCAAGAGCAGCCAAATGGTTACCTTCGCATTGGGTATTGCCATCTTCTTCGACGACTATGCCAACTCGCTCATCGTGGGCAACACCATGCGCCCAATTACCGATAAATACAAAGTATCGCGCGAAAAACTAGCCTACCTCGTGGATAGCACCGCGGCGCCCGTGGCCGCCATCGCGTTCATCACCACCTGGATTGGTGCCGAGTTGAGCTACATCGACGAGCAAATACCCAACCTGAGTCTCCGCGGCATGGAAAGCTTCCCGAGCGCATATTCTATCTTCATCAGCTCGCTGGCCTACTCCTTCTACCCGCTGCTCACCATTGCATTCATGTTCTTGATCATCTACATGAAACGCGATTACGGCCCCATGTACAAGGCCGAAATGCGTGCCCGCCAAACCGGAAAAGTATTCGAGGTAAGAGGCAAAGAAGTAGATGAACACGCGCTCGACGAGTTCTCGCCGGTGCCTGGCGCTCCACAAAGGGTGTATAACGCCTTGATACCCATTATATTTGTAGTGGGTGGTACGCTGGTGGGTTTAATTGAAACCGGCATGCAAAACTCTTACGCCGCGCTCACCGAGGGCGGGGTAAAACTATCGGGTTATTACTGGTCTGAAGTTTGGGCCAACCTGCACCAGTTGGGTTCAGAGGACAGCCTCAACTTCTTCCGCCGTTTGGGCGTGCTGATTGGCAATGCCGATTCATACAATGCCTTGCTTTGGGCTTCCTTGTCGGCCTCTATCGTGGCTATAGGCTTAACCATTGGCGGCAAGATCATGAAACTAGGCGATACCATGACCACCTTCGTGTTGGGTTTAAAATCGATGGTTCCCGCCTTGATGATTTTGGTATTGGCTTGGTCATTGGCCACCACCACCGATGAATTAGGCACGGCACAATACCTCACGGGCGCGTTGAGCGGCAGCATATCGCCGTATTTCATCCCTACGATACTGTTTGTACTGGCGGCGGCCATATCCTTCTCCACGGGCTCTAGTTGGAGCACCATGGCCATCCTCTACCCTATCGCCATACCCTTGAGCTGGGCCATCTGCGAGTCGGCAGGCTTGGATCTCGAAACCTCCATGCATATCTTCTACAACACCGTGGCGGTAGTATTAGCTGCGTCGGTACTGGGCGACCACTGTTCGCCAATATCCGATACCACCATCCTCAGCTCCTTGGCCAGTAACTGTAACCACATGGACCACGTGCGCACGCAGCTGCCCTACGCGTTAACGGTGGGTGCGGTCAGCATCACGCTCGATTTAATCTCCACCTTGCTGTTCCTGCCCTTCATCGTCAACATCAGCCTGGGTATTGGTATGTTGTACCTTATCATCAGGTTTGTGGGCAAGCCAGTGCCGAATTAGGGGGGATTCTTTGGTGAAGAGGGGTGAAAATGGCTGAAATTTGGTAAAATGGCTGAAAGGTTAAATTGGTCTTTACCCACATTAGCCATTTTCAGCAACGTTAACCTATACAAACCCATCTTCAGCAACCTTCACCCATCTTAACCCATTTTTACCCATTTTTTGGGGGGCGGTCCCCACGGCCTTTGGCCTTGGGGCGCTACGTTACGCGGCTCGCTGACGCTCGGCCCCTGCGGGTCTGGCGCTACGCGCCACCGCTCCACATCGCTACCGCGGAATATTTGGCTGGTGGGGTGTAATTTATTTTTTGGGCGGGGGTGGATTAGTTATGTTTTTTTGTTTATTTTTGTGGGGGGGAAGTTCCTGTTAAGGCTTCTTACGAACTAAAAGCCCTTGAAGGGGGGGATTATTAATCAAGCTTGTAATGCCCAAATGGGCAATAAGCAAGTGTAGTTTCGTGAATAGATTTACGGGAATCTTTGGGTTACACTACAGACTTTGAAATAACTAACGATATATCAATAATTGAAAAACATGACGAAAAAAGTCAATACAGCAACTGCTAAGACCGAATTCACACTTCTTGAAAAGTTGCTGGTTGGAATTGCAATCAGTTTCGCTTTATTTGGATTACTGATTTTCATTTCGACTATCTTTTTGTTTAACCATGGAGAAGCCTACTCAAGTTCTAATAAAATAAACTCAGATAAATTTGGAGATTTTGGTTCGTTTATTAGTGGGGCAGTTGGTGCACTTTGGACTTTAGTTAGCGTTATTCTCTTTTACATAACCCTTCGACTACAAAGAAAAGAGCTTGCTCTACAAAGAGAAGAACTTGAGCTGACACGAAATGAATTGCGAGGGCAAAAAAATGAATTAGAAAAAGCAAATGTCTTTTCAGCAATTCAACAGTTTGATAATAAATTTTTCCAACTAATAGGGCTTCAAAACGAAATTAGAAACGGAATATACATTGACAAGACAAGCAATTCTTTCTTCAATATGGAAAACGAAAGCGGAATTCAATTCTTTCAAACATTATCTCTTTTAATGTCTAACCTATTTTACAGAACACACAAAGGGGACAATGTGTTTGGTAAAGACCCAAATGAAGAAAAATTAATTCGTATTTATAAGAAAGCCTATCATCAATACAAGGCTATATTAGGGCATTATTTCAGAAATTTATTTCATATTGTTCGAATAGTTGACGAGAATCAATTACTTGATGAGAATCAAAAAAAAGATTACTTAAAAATTCTTAGAGCTCAACTTTCGCAGTACGAACTTGTACTTCTTGCTTATAATGCTTTGACAAACTATGGAGAAAAATTCTACCCACTAATCAACAAATATGAACTTTTAAAAAATATTGATTTTGAATTATTGACACCAGCTAACTATACTAAAAAAATTATTTCCCCAGAAATATTGACTTTAAGATACGAACATCTTAAACCTGTCTATGAAGAACAGAAGCGAATGTTTGAAAACGATAATACAATGTAAGTTCATAATAGTGTTTTCTGTAAGATTGTGACACCTTCACATTTTTGGGGACAATATCTATTTTAAGCTTACGAGCGGCGCAGAGAGATTTTTTTTGAAAAAAATGATTAAGGGGTGAATTTAGTTAGCTTTTTCTATTATATTTGCAGAGGGGTTGTTGACATGCTTGATCACAAGCCTGTACAACTACAAGAGTTAATTGATTATTAAACCTCATCAAATTGTCGCAATAAAGCCAGCCGGGTTGCGTCAATAGATTAGTTGCTCAGTAATATCTTCGGGATTGAGTCGCATTATTTTCGATATAGTGCTAACCTGGGCAGATTAAATGTATTTGGGAATGAAAAAAACTAATGACACATTCATACAGCAACTTTTGGACTGCCCGACAACCATTGACAATGATGGTAATAAGGTTTATTGGTTTGACCAACCATATCATTTATACTTAGAGGACAAGCAAGCCAAACTTTACTTGGATATGATTGGTGCGGAAAAATTCTCCACCCAATTACACGAGCCGACAGAAAAGCTTATAGATAAATATAGAACGGACATACTCAAGGACTTTACAGGTAAAGTTGAGTTTTACGACCTTGGGCCTGGCTTACCTTCAAAATCAATACCTCTGCTTAAAGAGCTGCAAAAAAGCAAAAAAGAGTTCAAATATATTCCAGTTGACATCAGCACAAGTTTTCTAAAAATCGCATCAGATGAAGTTTCTAAAATTGGAGTTGAAAGTAATCCAATCAATTGTCTTTTTGAGGACTTACATAAGCATATTGATTTAAGCAGCAAAGTTGATAGATTATTTTTTATTGGATTGACATTTAATAACTATAGGCCAAATAAAATTCTAAATCTCCTAAGAGAGTTGTGCGAACCCAATGGTGTTTGTTTAATAATTACCGAATATTTTACGAAAGATAAAATTGAAAGCATTCTTGTTCCTTACAAAGACAAATATGCAGAACAGTTCAACTTCTTAGCTTTAGAATTGGTAGGGCTCAATAAAAATTCGCTTCAATATTTCACTGCATTTAGAAATCAAAGAATTGAAATGGGCTTCAAGCTTACTGCTGACATAAAAGTTGGAGATAGTATTTTGCAAAAAGGCATAAGCATTATGACTGCTATTTCATACCGATACACAAGAACATCATTGACAAACAATATAAGGCGATATTTCAAACATTTCACTTATTATGAAATGGATAATGGAACAACATTAAGTCTTGTAGCATTTAAACTTTATGCAAAATGATTTTTTTTGATACTATCACGAGCATTGAACTTGTCGGCTACTTGGTAACCTTCGTTGTTTCGAGTTTTACTTTTATTCGTAGCTTTCGTTCACCCAATAAAGACAAAGAGTTACACCGAAGGTTTGCGGCTCTTTATGCAACCATTGGAATTGTTGCCACAATTTCTGTGTCAATACGGTACCAATACATGGAGCAGCTCTCCCTAACAAGAGATAAAAAATCATTGGAAATCGTGAGAGACTACCATAGTCTAAATAACACGATTGATAATAGTCAAAGCCTTTTTATAAAAGTAATATGTAGAACGAGAGAAGAACAATTTCTTAAAACAGTTCAGCAAGCAAACCAAAGTAAATTTATTGTTACTGTAGATGAAATTGGAAAATTTGCTAACCTCTTATTTAAGGAAGAAACCAATACAACGATAATTGCCACAAGCTATGTTAAACCTTCAAATTGGTGGAGAGAAGATTGGGGTAAAGAGTATTTGCAACAAAACTACGAAGCAATTTCACCACAAAGAGGGTGTACAATTGAACGAATTTACATTTTTGCTGACAGTACAGAAATGGCTGAAAAAGATAATATTGAATTACTTAAACAACAAAAAGATCATGGTATAAAAATCAGATACACTTTTGCTTCAAGAATTAATGACCTCGAAATTAAGGATGATATAATAATTGTAGGCAACAAACTAACAGGAACACTAATATTAAAAGACCGAGAAATGCAAAAAGCAGAGTTTAGCACAAATATAAAAGACATTAATGATAACAATTTAAAATACCAAGAATTAAAATCTAAATCAACTCCTTTTTAATTATGGATATTAGCACAATCATTTTTATAGCCTTCTTAGCTATCACTTTGCTTTTAGGTTTCATTGCCGCAAAAGGGCGTTCAAATACCAACGAAGAATTTTATTTGGCAGACCGTTCTCTCAAATGGTATACAATTGCTTTGAGCGCCGGAGCAACAGCCAACTCTGGTTTTATAATGACAACGGCAATAGCTCTTGGCTATTTGCAAGGCGTATCCGCCTTACTATTACCGTTAGCATTTTTAATTGGTACATTAGCTTTTTGGCAATTTTTCCCTGCGAGAGCAACCGAATTATCGCATGATAAGAAACTAAAAACGATAGCAGAAACTTTGACACACGATTTCTTAAATTATAAATCTGCATTTGCCTTACTTACTTCTTTATTATTGGTTATAGCTACAGGACTTTACACCGCTGCACAGTGGAGGGCTTCAGCAATCTCATTAACTGGCTTTATTGATATTGAACTTAACTATGCAATTATCGCATCAGGGCTTTTCGTTGCGAGCTATTCAATAATGGGAGGGTTTCGTTCATCAGTTTGGACAGACGTTTTACAAGCTATAATCATGTTTGTGATTATCTTGTTTTTAGTGTATCACACCTACAGTCTTTATCCTGACAAGAGTCAAATTTTAGAGACTCTAACTCAAAAGGACAAAGGTTTTCTTAACCTATTTAACGGCTATAGCTTAATGAGTGGCTTGGGTTTTATTATTGGTTGGGCTTGTGCAAGTATGGGCTTTTCAATTTCTCAACCACAAATCATTGACAGATTCTATGCCGCTGAAAATCCCAAAGAAGCGAGTAAAGCCAAATGGCTTTACATCGGCTTTGTTCAAATTACTTGGGTTGGTATGACTTTGGTTGGCGTTCTCCTAAGTGGTTTAGTGGTAGACTTAGACTTCCCGACAAGTGAAAAGGCACTTTCAACTGTGATTGCCAAAGACTTTCATCCAATTATTAAAGGAATTACATTGACAGCAATTTATGCAGCAATTGCATCTACAGCCGACTCCCTACTGATTTCTGTTTCAAATTCAATTTCGAACGATCTGCTAAAACCAATCTTGAAAAGAAAAGATTTGTCTCATGTAAGCAACAGAGCTGTTACACTACTGACGGCAGTGTTGACAATTTGTTTGGCAGTATTCTTTGTCAACGGTTCTGTGTATGACCTCGTAATGTCATCAATTATGCTACTTGGCTCTTCAATAGCACCTGCAATGATTATTAAACTCATGCAATGGAAAAATTCACCGACTTCACTATTTCTGTGTATAGTGACAGGACTTACAACTGCACTGCTTTGGAAGTATCAGTTTGCTTTGAGCGGACACATTAACGAAACGGTTCCTGCTTTAGTTGTTTCATTGGCTACGAACTGGCTAACATATAAATTGACAAGTACAAATGAAAACTAACTACCTATGGTATTTCTGACCATATGTTTCTTTGCGACTAAAATTCGACTGTAGGGCTATAACCACCGAAAATTCGTCGGCCCTTTTTCCCCACACAGAAATAGCCGCCTTGGCTCTACATAGCGGGGTTAACCTGTGGGGCTATGCGCTGTATCAAAATACTCAAAACAAGCCCCCGGGCCGGTACTAACGATGATGGCACCTACCTCAATCAAGGTACGCCAATCGATACAGGGGCCGAGCTACGCTCGCTCGGTTGGCACTTTGCACGCTGCCTTCATAACTAAAATCCGCGCCAGGGATGGTAGCGGGCGGCGCAGCCGCTCCCGCAGGGACAAGCAACGAGCAGCCGCGCACAGCCCGGTGCCCGAAGGGCAGGCGCCCAAAAAAGATAAAATGAGGAAATGAGGAAATGATGAAATGACGTTTTGATGGCCTCGTTTCACCTTGTACATAACGCTTACGGCTTCGAGGATGTCATGGATGACTTAAAAAAGCTAAACTAGCATGAGAAATGGACTTGTAACGGTACTACTCCCTTGACTTACTTAACGCCGTTTTGAATGCCCAGGGTGAACAAATGATAAAATGAGGAAAGGACAAACTGCTGGTCATTTTTTTACCCTAAATGACACAAAACCTAGCTACAAATTAAGCGAATACATATCTTTGAACGACGATATAAGCCTATTTTTGTGCGCTAATCCTGACACCATCCATGTCCAAAAAGGAAATACCCGTATTTTATCCAAGCAGTCAAGCCGCATGGCGCGAGTGGCTAGCCGAAAACCATGAAACCGAACAAGCGGTTTGGCTGGTGTATTACAAGAAATCCTCCAACAAGCCGTCGCTCAGCTGGAGCAATGCCGTTGATGAAGCCCTCTGCTTCGGCTGGATCGACAGTAAGCATGTATCCATTGATCATGAATCTTCACAGCAGTATTTTGGCAGACGAAAACCAAACAGCACCTGGTCGAAAGTAAACAAAGACAAGGTGGAGCAACTCATCGCACAAGGCTTGATGACCGAGGCGGGCTTTAAAAGTATTGCCGTAGCCAAAGCTAATGGCTCCTGGACTATCCTGGATGAAGTGGAACAATATATCATCCCACCCGATCTAGAAGCGGCCTTTACGGCGCATCCTAAGGCGCAGGACTTTTACCTGTCCTTGAGTAAATCTATCCAGAAATCTATCTTGCAGTGGCTTGTCATGGCCAAAACCACAGCAACCCGCGAAAAACGCATCGCTGAAATTATCGAAAGCGGCGAACAACAACTGAAACCTAAATACTTACGATGAGATGTAAGATGTGAGCGGTAAGATGGAATAAGCGCCAGCGCAGTGACAGGGGGGCAGACGGGCGTAAGGCTGGCTAAAGCAGTAAAATGGTATGGATGGCACGTTGCCCTCATAACTACGTTGCGCCTCACCCCGTCACGAGCTAGCGCTCGTGCCACCCCTCTCCACGGGCAC
>CAZDVQ010000089.1:0-11372 GCA_964508975.1 uncultured Saprospiraceae bacterium | reverse complement strand
ATCCGAGTCCGTTCCCCGGAGCTGATAATTTACATGCGCAATACCAAAGGGCAAGTCCATTTCATGGAACACATGGGCCATCACCACCGAGTCGATACCCGCGCTCACCGCCAAAAGCGTGGGATACTGAATCTTAAATTCAGGGTCGTTGCGCAGGCTATCCTGCACCAATCCTATCAATTTATGGCTGCTTTGTTTCGACATGGGTATTTAGGCAAATGGCCAACGGCAGCACAAATATACTACTTTACTTTTTGGGCGTGCCCCTCGTGTGCATGGGCGTTTGGCATACGCCCATGCAAGGGCTCGGGTCGCCACCCTACGCGCTCGCTGTTCGCTCGGTGCCTACGGCACCAGCCGCTGCGCGGCTGCGCTCCGGTCGGCTCACGCGAGCCAAGGCTCGTTTCACAGCCTTGGCTTAACGATGAACGATGAATGATAAACAATGAATAATTTCTATCTCCTGTCTAAATTGCTGCGGCGTTACCTGCTTGCAAAATGAACTTCTAATTGCCGCCGTACCTGCGTTAGCTGGCCGGAGGGCAGCCGCGTAGCGGCTGGTGCGCAGCACCGAACGTCCAGTGAGCCTGTAGGACAGCGACGGCGCGCCAGCGCCGGAACGCCCGAAAAATAACGATGAACGATGAGCTATGAACGAAAAAAGGCGTTATAAACCCGAAAGTCTATAACGCCTTAATACAAAGGGAAATATAAATTTAGAATGTAGGACAGCCAGAACGGCCACCACCACCGTACAAGAAATTGTACGATACACTTACACCGCCGAAAAAGTACATGTCTTTTCCTGCGCCGTTGCCACGTGGGGTACCTGCTACTTCTGAATAGCTAGCATCAGGATTGACTTCTGGAGTACGATGCGACAAATCAAACGCTAAACCACCTTGCGAGGTAGAACTTTGAAGCAGAATAATATCATCAGCAGCCACGTAGTTACCGCTCACGTCATCCAAGTAATCGTTGAAGGTATAACGAGCGCCTAACTCCAAGCCAAGGTTAACCGTGCTACTTACCGCAAACTTCAAACCCAAGCCAAAAGGCAAAGAGGTTTGCGTTAAACGGTATGGCAAAGCATAGTCTGGCGAGTTGATGAACTGACCTTCGGTACCCAGCGGTTGCAAAGCGTAATAAGTGCCGTTAACTTCTGCCTGTGGATTGTAGTTATACACGGCCACACCAGCAAAAAGGTAAGGCGAAATACGTTTAACCAAGCCATCTGGAGCATAGCCCAAGATGTTCCACTCGCCGGTCAAGGCAAACTCGGTAATAGGTGAGCGGAAGCTCAAGTTGCGCTCGGCATTACCCGATTTCGCATCGCTGGCTTGCAAACGACCATGGGTTATGGCTGCTTTAATCGACACGTAAGAGCCAATATTGTAACGACCAAAAGCGCCCACAGCGTAGCTTAATGTACCGCTACCGAAAGGACTTTTTGACAAATCGCCCCAATAGTTGGCCGTGCCACCCATTGCACCAATTTCAAAGTATTTCAATGAACTTGAACCGCCATAGCGCTGCGCACTTGCAGCAAAAGGCAAAATAGCCAAAAGGCAGATAATCAATTTTCGCATGGAGAGTTTAATTGGTTTATTGATCATGAAAGATGATTGCTTGTTTAACGAGAAACCTAGTGTTTATGTTGCCTTTAAGGCTCAATCTTACCGTCTAGCATCACGATTTTTCGGTCGCTCATACTAGCTAGTTCCAAGTTGTGTGTCACTATGACGAAAGTCTGCTGAAAATCGTCACGGAGTTTGAAGAATAAATCGTGCAAATCCTTTGAGGTGTTGGTATCCAAGTTACCAGAAGGTTCATCGGCAAAGATAACCGAGGGCTGGTTCATCAAGGCACGGGCCACGGCTACACGTTGTTGTTCTCCGCCCGACATCTGCGTGGGCTTGTGCTGTAACCGGTCATTTAAACCCAAGTAGTCCAACAACTCAGCAGCGCGTTTCTTGGCTTCTGCCTCGGGTTTATTGGCGATGAAAGCTGGTATCATCACGTTCTCGATAGCCGTAAATTCAGGCAACAAGTGGTGAAACTGGAACACAAAACCCAAGTGCTGATTCCTGAACTTGGCCAGTTGCTTGTTGTCGAGCTTGTGCACGGACTGTCCGTTGATTTCAAGGCTGCCCTGATCGGGATAATCCAAAGTACCCAGAATGTGCAACAAGGTACTTTTACCGGCACCCGAACGCCCCACGATGCTCACCACCTCGGCCTTTCCGATGTGGAGGTCAACCCCTTTGAGCACATGCAGGTTCTCGTACGATTTGTGTATGTTGGTAGCCGTTATCATGGGTTATCCGAGGGCTTGAATCAAGTCGTATTCACTCACGATATGTAACACACCAGCTTTGTCTTGTGCCATCACAGCGGGCTGCTGCTTGTTGATGTACTGGCTGATTTTACCAATCGGCAAATCTGCAGAAAGCACTGGGAAGGCTGGGCCCATCACGCTGCTCACTTGTTTCATGGCATTGTCGAGCGGGTTGCTGAGCAAGTGGTTCAACACCACGTTCTCCGTGATGGAACCCACCATTTGCTCGCCCTCAACCACCGGCAACTGAGATATGTCGTGGTCTTTCATGATGCTTAACACCTGGCGTAGGTTATCGCTGGCATTTACCGACATGTAGCCTTTGCTCGATTTTTTCTTAAGAATATCCGCGATGGTCATCTCCTCGTCGAGGAAACCGCGTTCGCGCATCCACTCGTCGTTGAACATTTTACCCATGTAGCGACTGGCATGGTCGTGGAACAACACCACCACCACATCGTCTTTCGTGAGTTGATCGGCCATTTGAACGATACCAGCCGCAGCAGAACCCGCAGAGTTGCCCACCAAAATACCCTCGTATCGGGCCAAGTGGCGTGTAAACAAGGCGGCATCTTTATCAGTCACTTTTTCAAAGTGGTCAATCAGGCTAAAGTCAACGTTCTTCGGTAAGATGTCCTCGCCAATACCCTCGGTGATGTACGGATAAATCTCCGCCTCGTCAAAAATACCCGTTTCATGGTATTTCTTGAACACTGAACCGTAGGTATCGATACCCCAAATTTTAATGTTGGGATTTTGTTCTTTCAAGTATTTAGCCACACCCGAGATGGTACCACCAGTACCAACACCCACCACGAAGTGGGTGATCTTACCTTCGGTTTGGGCCCAAATCTCTGGTCCAGTTGATTCGTAATGCGCTTGGCGGTTCGACAGGTTGTCGTATTGGTTACACCAGTATGAGTTGGGAATTTCCTTGCTCAAACGCTCGGCTACGCTGTAATAAGAGCGTGGGTCAGATGATTCCACGTTGGTTGGACAAACAATAACCTCAGCACCCACGGCACGAAGCATATCAACTTTTTCGCGTGATTGTTTATCGGTGGTGGTAAAAATACATTTATAACCTTTAACGCAAGCAGCAATAGCCAAGCCCATACCCGTGTTACCAGAGGTACACTCGATGATGGTACCGCCAGGTTTAAGGTCGCCACGCGATTCCGCATCCTGGATCATTTTCAGGGCCATGCGGTCTTTCACCGAGTTACCTGGGTTGATGGTTTCAATTTTGGCCAACACGGTTGCTGGCACATCTTTCATCACTTTGTTGAGCTTCACCAGCGGCGTATTGCCAATGGTTTGCAAGATATTTTCGAAATACATCGAGCGGGGTTTTGCAGATTTTTTAAAATGTGCTGCAAAAGTACGAATATAAGTTTAGAGTTAAGAGTTCAAAGTTATGCGTTAAAAGTTAAGCGTCCAGCCCTCAAATTCATCGTTCATCGTTCATTGTTTATCATTCATAGTTATTTCATGGGCGTTCCGGCGCGATGCGCCGTCGCTACGCTACGCGGCTCGCTGACGCTCGGCCCTTGTTAGCCGCCCAGATTGGGCGGCTCTACTGCGGTCTGGCCCTGCGGGCCACCGCTCCGCATCGCTAACGCAGAAAACGGCGGCTCCGCCGCCGTTATACAATGGTTAATGATAAATGGTTAATTATTAACGATTTATACTACCATTTAAAACCATTTTTCAATGTTTTGGGAAAGTGACTAACCAGCTTTAGTTTAAAAATCCGGGTATGCAGATGGTGCCAATCAGCAGCATGTGTATAAAAAAATAAGGCTAAACGCTTCGCGTTTAGCCCAACTCATAACTTTTAACTCCTAACTCCTAACTTACAAAGCGTATTTCACATAAACCGAAGCTTGTAGTTTAATTTTCTGGAAACCAATTTCAACATCGTCGCCATAGTCCTTGTCGTAGCTTTTATATTCGTTTTGGCGAATATTATTCACCTGCGCATAGTCAAACTCCACACTGCTTTGCTCGGTGATTTGAAGCGCTTTACCAATTTTTTCTCCAACTGCTTCAGCAAGATAATCGGCTTTTTTCTTGGCAGCTTTTACAGCCATGATATTAACTTGTTGTTTCAGCTCGTCCATTTTACTGTGGTCAACCCGACTGATGTTGGCATCTTCAATTTTTAGTTTATCCAACAGTTCAAAAACCTTGGCCACGCTCGGGGCATCGTTGAGTTCTAGCACATAGGCTTTCTTCTGGATTACGTCGCGGCGACCAATTTTCACGCGGACATAATCAGCGCTAGCATCAGCCAAGGAAAGCTTTTCAATAGAGATATTGGCGGCTTGCAGGGCAGCTTTCAGGTCTTTTTCTTGTTGCTCCACGGTGATAATTCGGTCGCGGCCTTCTTGGCGTTCCTTGACAACGATAGATACAAAAATCATATCAGGAACAACACTGAGTTCGGCTTTGCCAATTACGTCGATGTATGGCTGTTCGGTTACGGGATTACTTTGGGCGGACATCAAGAAAGGTAAACAGCACAACAGGCCCAGCACAAAAGATTGAATCGTTTTCATAATATATTGATTTAGGTTGGTAATACTAGCATGATGCTTTTGTGGGTGAGATTGGTGGGTGAGGATAGTTCCTAAATAATTACACTACTATCATCGACTTATAGTAAATGGTTTAAGCACATAACCCGTTCCGTTAAATACCCTTAAGTAATAAGTCCCGTTGGGCAAATCTAGGTTTAATGCCCCATCATAAGGTTTATCCAAGAGTAGTTCTCCGGTAGCATTGTACACGTGCATGTGGCAATCTACTAAATCTAAGAAATTGCTTTCCAAGTGTACTAGACCAGTTGATGGGTTGGGGTACAAACTTACATAATCATTGGGATACTGGCTTAAGCCTTCCCAATCATCCCAGATGCTGATTTCGTCAATCATCCAACCTTCATAGTTGTTTTGTATACTATCGGATATAAACGTAAATCGATATAGTACTGTATCGTTTATAGCACCCATGTACGAAAGCGTACCCGCTTCTAGGCTAAAATATTGCCATCCTGCTTGTTGTCCGCTTAAACTAGGCAAGGGCCCAATCCACTGGGCGCCAAAATTGGTAGCCTGTGTAAGAATATCAATCCAGGTCATACCACCGTCATTTGACATTTCAACCATGCCATAATCACCGGCTGAATCGGTATCTATTTTATACCAAAAGTTAAGGTAAAAAGTATTTCCACCCCAAAGTGGTTTATAACTTCTAACGTGGGTTAATGTAAATGAAGAAGTATCGTTAATGGGATATGGGTTCAGGGTGTCTGTTACAATAGCGTTGGTGCCTGAGTAAGCTGTATCGAATAGCGTTTTGAGGGGTTGGCCTATCTGCCAAACGTTGTTGGGGTTGCTTGCCGTATCAATGCTGATGTAGCCTATGCCACTTTCAAAATCAATGATATAGTCATGTGGAAAACCTTGAGCCATTGCAGACTGTAAGCCCATAAAAAGGAGTAAATAAGTCAAAATCTTTTTCATGTGAAGTCGTTTTTTTTCATTTAGAATATTTAATCGTGAGAACTAATACTTCAAAAATACAAATTAACTAAACATTTGCAAACATACACTGTCGTTTTATTCCAAGCACTAGCCCAATGCACCAAGGATTGTATACAGCACCAGCCGCATTGCGGCTGCCCTCCGGCCAGCTAGCGCTTTAAGGCATTACATAAAATGAAAATTTGTGGTACAATTCCACCAAATTGTATAAGTTTGTAGCGTATAAAGGATTTTATTAATACCTAAAGATTCATCATGGAAAATTCGCTAATTGCCATAACCTTGGTGCTACTTATGCTCAGTTTAGTAACCGAGCGTATCACTAATTTCATCAAGCTGTATTTACCTGCCTTGTATACCAAAATCGACAACGACCCCATCGCGGAAAAACGACGTGAACGCCAAATACAACTTTTGGCCATGTTGATAGGTGTTGTTGTGGCTTTCATGAGCAAGGCCAACTTTTTTCAACTCGTAAAAAATAAAGGCGTTTTGGAAAGTTGGGAAGATAGCGCTTCCGTTGATTTCCTAACCATATTGGGTTGTAGCATTACAGGTATCTTCTTGAGTCAGGGCTCTAAATTTTTTCATGACTTGCTCGACACCTTGCTGTATTTCAAAAATACCAAACGCATGATCATGAATAACCAGCAAGCAGTTCAAGACCAACTCAACTCAGGCGAAAATGTGACTACAGAGCAACTCATCGCTACAATTACTGCCGAAGACCGCCAAGACGAACAAGATTATAACCTTTAAGCCAAGGGACCGATTATGCTACCTATAACCCCCAAATTACTCGATAATTACAATCGGCCACGCAGGAACTTGAAAAAGCTCAAGGCAATCATCATACACTGGACCGCCAATACCAACCGGGGCGCTAACGCCATGGCCAACCGCAACTACTTCAACACCAAACCTTACATCAAGGACCGGAATGGCAATAAAATTTACGCATCGGCGCACTATGTGGTTGATGATCGTAATATCATACAGTGTTTACCAGATAACGAGGTCGGTTTTCATGTAGGTGCCCGTTGGAGTAGATATAAAACTGCCGCACTAGACATGATGGGCAACCCAGCTGCTGGGACTGATTCGCCGAATAACTATACCATCGGAATTGAAATGTGCGTGAACAGCGATGGTGATTTTTCTAAAACACGGCAAAACACAGTTGACCTTGTACAATTCCTGCTCGAAAAGCACCAATTAGGTATTGATGCGGTACTTCGGCATTTTGATATTACGGGTAAAGACTGTCCCAAAATGATGCTCGACGAGGAAATTTGGGCTGAATTTAAACGGGAAATAACCGCAGCATACACCGCCCCTGGTAACTTGAAAGTCAACACCGCTAAATTAAACGTTCGTTCAGGCCCAGGCACACAACACCCTATAAAACGCGTACTGTTGAACGGCGAAATTGTACAGAAAAGAGGCCAATACAAACTTTGGTATCAAATAGGCCCCAACGAGTGGATTCATTCCCACTACGTTATTGTATTGTAAATACAGGCTTAATATTGAAAATAAGCTCGAGCAGTATTAGATTTAAACTTCGGACTAAAAGCTGCTCTGAAACCAAAGGCAGGCAAAGTATTAAAGCTAGGCAAAACACTTGGCTCGAGCCGTAAACTCAAATCGTCGCTCACGTCGAAATCCCAGAGATGTGCATCCACGAATGCATCCATGAGGTTGAGGATGTACACGATGCTCAAGCCGACAATTGACAGTTCAAAGTTTTTCTGGGCTTGATCGCGGCGTGCCTTGACCTCTGAATCACCGAGATCTGTAAATTGTTCATCAAGGGTTAATGGGTCATCGTCGATGCGGGCCTTATAGGCGTTCCTGTAATCCTTGAACGTGCTGAGGTTGTAGTACATATAATACCCAGCCCCACCCAGCAAGGCCCAAACGATGGGAGCTTTCCAGTATTTTCGGTTATAAATTTGACCTGCACCAGGCACGGCTGCCGACAATAAAGTGGCCAGCATAGGCGAATGCCTACGTGGCTTGGTTTTAAGTGTATCGGGTTCTGTTTTGGGAGGCTTGGCTACAATGGTCTGGTTGGTATCTACTTGCGATTTAACCACACTCGTATCAGAGCGGCCCTTTAGTGTTTTACGCGCGGTGCTATCTTGAACTTTAAGGCTGGGATCGGTCATTAAGTCCTCTAGCTTGCGCCCTTTTTTGATGGTTTGGCTGCTATCTGTCTTAACGGTATCCACTTGGGCCTGGGCATTAACCGACAAGAAAAGGCCAACCACGACGAGCATGACAATACGTGCTAAGAATCGGTAAACAGTTGTTGTGGTCATGCCAGGAAGGAATTAAGCGGTAGCGATGCGGAGCAGTGGCCGAAGGCCAGACCCGCTTGCGGGGCCGAGCGCAGCGAGCTGCGTAGCGTAGCGCCGCAAGTGCCGCGGGCACTTGCGGACCGCCCAAATAAAAAACAATTATTTCTCCATCAACTCGAGCAAACGGTTCAAATCCTCATCGTTTGAGAAAGGGATGGTGATTTGGCCCTTGCCGTTAGCCGAGCGTTTGACGGCAACTTTTGTACCGAAATACGAGGTGAGGGTATCTTGTACGCGCAGGTAGTCAGCGGGCAATTGTTCTTTCTTACCGCTGGCCTTGGGCGCATCGGTTTTGGTGGCAAGGGCCTCTACTTGGCGCACAGAAAGGCCCTCTGTGAGGATTTGATTATAGAGGCTCAGTTGTAGCGCTACATCGTCGATAGCGACGAGGGCACGGGCGTGTCCCATGCTGATTTTCAACTCTTTAATACCCAGTTGTACCGATGGCGGCAACTTGAGCAAACGCATATAATTGGTTACGGTACTACGTTTTTTGCCCACGCGATCGGAGAGTGTATCGTGCGTGAGGGCACATTCTTCCATGAGGCGTTTGTAGGTGAGGGCCACCTCGATGGCGTTAAGATCTTGTCGTTGAATATTCTCGATCAAGGCCAACTCCAACATTGTCTGGTCGTTATCCACCACACGGATGTAAGCGGGCACAGCACTTAATCCGGCGCGTTTAGAGGCGCGGAAACGGCGCTCGCCCGAGATGAGCTGGAACTGGTCGTCGTGGATACGGCGCACCGTGATAGGTTGAATCAGGCCGTGGATACGGATAGATTCAGCCAACTCTTCGAGGGCTAATTCATCAAAATCAACCCGAGGCTGGAAAGGGTTTACCTCAATCTGGCTGAGCGGAATTTCAGTCACCGTACCCGAAAGTTTGGTAACGACACCCTGCGGGTTTTCTTCCAACTCGGTATCTATGCTGGACAACAACGCACTTAAACCTTGGCCTCTTTTCTTGATTGACATGACAGTAGATTGATTAAAAATGCAAAAAATAGCCCGCAAAGATAGGTAATTACCCCGATGAATTCAGAAAAGTGTTGGCTCATTTTTTTAAGCGGACTTGGTAAGGTGGCCTAGAAACCAGATCGAGATTCAGCTCGATGCTGAAAAAATGACGGGATAAGTATAATTTTGCGGGAAACAAACATCCCAATGCCCGAACACAACGCATGGCCCAAGGTATCCGTGGTGATATTGAACTACAATGGTTTGCATTTCCTAGAGCGCTTCCTGGGTGGTGTCGAAGCCAGCAATTACCCGAATTTACGCATCATCGTGGCCGACAATGCCTCTACCGATGGCTCGGTGGCCTATTTGCAAGCGAAGGGATATACCGCGCAGCAAAGTGGTTCAAATGCGAGATTGACATACATCATCAATGCCGAAAACGAAGGTTTTGCGGGCGGCTACAACCGTGCACTAGCACAGGTTGATACCGAAGGATACTGGGTTTTGCTCAACTCGGACGTGGAAGTGCCCGAGCATTGGATTGAACCCGTCATCGCGATGATGGAAAAGGACCCACAAATAGGTATTGCCCAGCCAAAGTTGCTGATGCAAGACCGCAAGAGTCATTTTGAGTACGCCGGTGCGGCTGGTGGTTGGATGGACAGCCTGGGCTACCCTTTTTGCAGGGGCCGAATTTTAGAGCACTTGGAAGCCGATGAAGGCCAATATAACGATGCACAAGAGATTTTCTGGGCATCGGGGGCTTGTATGTTTATCCGTGCTGGGCTTTTTCAAAAATTTGGTGGTTTTGATGGCGATTTCTTTGCCCACATGGAGGAAATTGACCTCTGCTGGCGGGTAAAACGCGCTGGCTATAAAGTGATGTATTGCCCTGACGCGCAGGTGTATCACGTGGGCGGGGGCACCTTGCACAAGAGCAACCCGCGCAAAACGTTTTTGAACTTCAGGAACAGCTTATCGACGATTTTAAAAAACGAAACAGGCGTAAAAACGCTTGGTATCATTTTAACTAGGATGGTGTTAGACGGCTTGGCAGCAGGTGTGTACCTGCTAAAAGGAGAAGGGCGTAATTTTAGTGCAGTTTTCCGGGCGCACATGTCGTTCTATGCGCATTTAGACGTAAACCTAAAGAAACGAAAGGCCTTTAAACAACTATTACAAAGCGAGGGAATTAGTCCCACAGCTAGCAGGCACGAGCATGGTGTTTACAAAGGGAGTATCATTTGGGCGCATTTTGTAGGCCGGGTGAAAACGTTTAATGCCTTGACAAAGCGTTAACTTGTAAACCATCGCCATAAATTGTACGTTTGTCTAAATAGCAGGGCTTAAAAACCAATAATTATTTTTAGATTATTTATCTTTGCGGTTAATAATTTTACCTATTTGAACACTTTCTATTATTTACACATTTACGCTATGAAAAAATTAATGATTAGCATGTTTGTACTGTTGGCAACTATGACCACAGTTAGCTTAACAGCACAACATGTTCACGGCGCACAGTGCGGCGTCGGATTGGAAGATGGAGAAATGATTGTTGAACGCTTGTTGAGGAACCGCGAACGCATGGGCGAATTGCTCGCACAACGCTCTGGTGGTACCATTTACATCCCCGTTAAATTCCAGCTTGTAGCCGAGACAAACGGTACTGGCCGCCCAACGGAAAAACAATGCCTCGATGCACTTTGCCGCATGAATACCAACTATGCGCCTTACAACATTCAGTTTTTCCTCCATAGCAGTGGTTTTGCATACCGCAACAACTCAACTATTTTCAACCACACGAATTCTACTAGTGCCCAGTTCTTGATGAACAGTTTCAAAACACAAAACTGTCTGAACATCTTTGTGGGTAACTCCGCTGGTGGTGTTGGTACAGGTGGCGGTACAACATTGGGTTATTACACACCTGCTTACGACTTGATTTTTGCCATCAAGAGCACGGTGAATGCAAACTCTCCAACACTGACACATGAAGCAGGCCACTTCTTTAGCTTGCCACACCCTTTCTTTGGATGGGAGAGCTTGACACACACTTGTAACATGACATTGCCTACCAACGCTGAAAACCAAGCCCGCACTGGTACACAAGCTAACTGTGCTACCGCTGGCGACCGTTTCTGCGATACTGGTCCTGAC
>CAZDVQ010000088.1:0-11400 GCA_964508975.1 uncultured Saprospiraceae bacterium | reverse complement strand
TGTATCAAGACAAAAGAACGAAGAAAAATAATTCCACTAGTTTACGTGCTTGAACTACTTAACGAACGGCTACCGTTCCGTGGCGATTTCTGTATCGTGCCTGTCCAAACTGCTTGCCGCCACGGGTTTTCTGTTGTCGCCCTGAACCCCGGGTTGCGCTTTAATCCCCGGGTTGCGCTACGCTTACCCGCGGCTACCGATATTGGCTGCCCTTTGGGCAGCTTTTGTCTTTTCGAGCCCCTAAGAAAGTACAAAAATGTGTCCTAATCGTAGCCATGCAAAGGAGGGGGGATGCAAGCGGAACGCGTAGCGTGTAGCGCAGCAGACGGGGTGGTAAAAAATAACGCTGTATGCATTAATCAAGAACCAATCAATCCTACCCCAAGCGCCAAGGAGGGTTCTTCCGGTTTTCCCCTGCCCAAAACAATATAATTTGGTGTCCATCAGGGTCTTTTAAGCGAGCTTCCCGCCATAGCCAGGGCTGGTCTTCCGGCGCTGTTTCCATAACGAACCCTTGGGCTTCCAGTGCTTGCACGTCCTCGTCCAGGGTTTCGGTTTCAAAGTAAATCCAAGCGCTTGGGTGTATGTTTTGGCCTGCATCCGCTTGATGCAAGGAAAAGGTGCTATCGCCTGCCGGGCTTTCAAAGCGGGCGTACTTGGGCAGTGCCAATACAATAAGCCGAAGACCAAGTTTCTGGTAAAAATCTACCGAAACGGCTACATCGGTTACAAGCAAGGTTATTTGATTTAAGTTGAGTGCCATGTTGTAAAGGTTATTGCTTAACGTGAGCTATGGATTATTTTACAAACAAAACATTGATAATTAACCATTTACCATTAACCATTAAAATGGCGGCTTTGCCGCCGTTTCAAGCGTTAGCTGGCCGGAGTGTGGCCGCGCCAGCGGCCAGTGCCGCAGGCACCGAGCGTCCAGCGAGCGCGTAGGACAGCGGCGACGCGCTAGCGGCGCAACGCCCAAAAAAACAACACGAAGTGTAGGTTAATCCGCAGCTAATGTCCAAACATACTCTAAACTAAAAAAGCCCCGGCATATGATATGCCAGGGCTTTTTCTTAATGAAGTTCTAGGTTATGCCGCAGGCTTACCAGCTTTCATGAAGCCAAGTACACCGCCTACAATAATACCAAGCGCAGCCAACAACTGGAGGTAGTGACCGATACCAATTTTGGCACAGATCTCAAGTTCTCCAACTGATTCGCACTTCGAGTCTTTAGTGTACACAACGTACTCCCAACCCAAAGCCAACAAACCGAAAACGGCAACGATGATGAATGCCCATTTCTTGTTGATGAAGGTAAGACCAAAGGCAATAGCTGCCAAAATAATGCTCAAGTAGCCAGGTTGGCCACCGTACTTGCCACGACCAGCAACACCGGTTACAGAACCGTTTCGCCCATTACATCAACAGATGCATAGGTCAAAAACGCCGCAATAATTGCGATGATAAAAGAGCCTAGTACGATAAAATTAAGCTTCATAAAAATACTTTAGGATAAAATAATAGGGTTACAGGGCGTAAAATAAATAATATATTTTGCCTGAAAAAATATTTCTGCAATATTATTTCAAATACAAGCCCTACAGCCTTATTTTAAATAATGACCCGCCTCGATGACTTGCACCGCACCATCCTTGAATACCGTATAGTTAAAGCCCTTGTGGATAGCAAATGCACCCATTTGCCCGGCTGTGTTCACCGCGATGAAACCAATCTGTATGTCGCGATAAATCGGCACTTTTTGCACCACACGCTCGATGGCTAATTCACAAGCTTTTTGCGGACTTTTACCTTGGCGCATAAACTCTACAATCAAAAAAGTACCCAAGGTTTTCAGCACGGCTTCGCCTAGACCGGTAGCGGTGGCGGCCCCTACTTCGTTATCCACGAAAAGCCCCGCGCCAATGATGGGCGAATCCCCTACCCTACCGTGCATCTTATACGATAAACCGCTGGTGGTACAGGCCCCCGATAGGTCGCCGTTAAAGTCCAAAGCCAACATGCCGATGGTATCGTGGCGCTCCACATTAATTTTGGGGCTATATTCCGAGGTTTTCAGCCATTCTTTCCAGGCTTTTTCGGCCTCTGGGGTGAGCAAGTTCATGGGTTCAAAACCCTTGCTGATGGCAAATTGACGGGCACCTTCCCCGGCCAAAATCACGTGCGGGGTATCTTCCATCACCTTGCGCGCCACGCTCACGGGATGCATAATATCTTGTAAAAACAATACCGAGCCAGCATTGCCTTTCTCGTCCATAATACAGGCATCGAGGGTTACATGACCGTCGCGGTCGGGCAGGCCACCGTAACCTACCGACATGTCCTTGGGGTCGGCTTCTTCTACCATCACGCCTTTTTCAACGGCGTCTAGGGCACGGCCTTGGGCCTTGAGCACCTCGGCGGCGGCATCGATGGCGGCTTTCACGTTCCAGGTTGCCAGGGCGATTGGTTGTCCTTTACGGCGTTTTGGCGCGGCCTCGGCAGCTAAATCGGTGCTGCTGGCCAGGCTTAATGCCAAGCCCGAAAAAATAGATTTCTGTAAAAATGAACGACGTTTCATAGATTTGCGTTTTAGATTAGCAGCTTTTAGTCAATTAGCTGAACGCTAAATTAGCTAAAGTTTGTAAAAAGCGAAATTTGCCAAAAGTCATTTGCTCATTTCGTCTTTTGTCATTTTTACGCACTCACGATTTTACAACATAAACATGAAAAATTTATTCGGTTCGTTCCTCCTTGGAGGCTTATTATTGGTGGTCTTGGTGGCCAGTATTTTTGGTGGTTTGGTGATGTTCCTCTGGAACGTGCTCATGGTGCCGCTGTTTGGCTTGCCCGAGATTGGTTTAATCGAGGCCCTGGGCCTGATGTTGCTGGGCCGATTAATTACAGGCGGTGGTATCACCGGCCGTGGTATGGCTCGTGGCGGCATGTTTGGTGGTGGCCAAAACCGCGGCCAAGGTGGTGGTTTTACATTCACGGCCGGTCCGCGCCGCCGCAACAACGACAACGATGATACTTATATCACGCCGGAGTAAAATTAGTTAGACTCTACCCACAAACGCAACTTTCAGGGGTTAATTCCCTGAAAGTTTTATAAGTAACCATGGTGTTTAGGGCAGAAAGTTGAGTATATAAAGCCTAGCCCTAAGAGGTTATATAAAGGCTGATCTATTCGTACTTTTTCAGTAATTTTAGAAATTCGTCATCCTTAAAATATTCTTTCCAATCTTCATCGCGTTGAACAAAAGCAGCATCAATCTCTCTTTTTGCAAGGCTGACTTCTAAGTACTCAAACGCCTTTTGGGTTTCTCCCTTAAGTGCAAGGATACAAGAAAAATTGTATGAATCTGCTCCGTACTCAATGGCCCTTTGGAATTTATCAAAAGCTTGTTGAAACAAATATTCTGCCTCCGTGCCTTCTTTCATATGTGCTAAGTAGCCTAAACAAGTTCCCCAGTTGTCAAGGGCTTCGTGCTTGTCCGGTTTTATGTCAATAGCCCTTTGGAGTTTATCACAGGCTTGATAATACAAGTCTTCTGCCTCCTTGCCTTCTTTAATTTTTGCCAAGTTACCTAATTCAGTTCCCCAGTTGAACAAGGTTTCATATTTGTCCGGTCTTATATCAATGGCCTGTTGGTATTTATCAAAAGCTTGGAGGTACAAGTCTTCTGCCTCCTTGCCTTCTTTAATTTTCGCTAGGTTGCCCAAATCGGCTCCCCAGTTGTTAAAAGCTTCATAAAAGTTTTGTTTTATGCCGATAGCCCTTTGGTATTTATCAAAAGCACAGCTATACAAGTCTTCTGCCTCCTTGCCTTCTTTTGTTTTTGCTAAGTTAGCTAAATTTGATCCCCAGTTGTGTAAGGCTTCGTAAAAAGCCGGTTTTATTTCAATGGCCTGTTGATACAATTCAAAAGATTTTTCGTATAAAAAATCCATTTTTTTTCCTATTTTTTCATTCCAAGCTATGGCAGCCAAACTCTCTGCACAATTGAAATACCAAAAGTGATTGTTCGGAGCAATGCTCTTTGCTTTTTTGATATTTAAATAAGCGTCTTTAAAATCAGCCTTTGAAATATATTTAAGACCTTCTTTAAAAGCATCATTAGCATTTTTAAGGTTCTCCTCTAACTGTTCTTCTGAGAGTATTTCCCAAGTGGGGATATTCTCCAAAAGAAGATTTGTAAATTGTTGATAATGGTATGAGATAAACAAGTCGTTTTTCGTAGATTCAGTTAAAACGGGAATTTTTTCCCCATAAGCATGTTCTGGCTTATAAGGTATTTTGGCTTTATTGAAGTAAGGGCTCAAAGAACAGTCATCCAATAGATAGGCTTGCTTGAAAACATCTTCAAATTCTGAAGAATACCGATTTATCCAAAATTGTAAGTCGTCTGCTTTTTGGTTATCATCGATACGAGAAGGTAATGGCAACACATTTAGGTTACGCAAATCATTTGAGTCAAACCGATATTCAATTGATTGTCTTGCCATGTCAACCACTCCTTTAATATTTTGGTCATTAAGGGCAAAGACCAAAACCAAAATTTGAGGCATCAACATAGTGCAAATTCCCCCAGTGTCCGAAAGGCCTGTTCTTGAATCAATAAGGATATAGTCATACTTTGATTCTAAAACTTCAGCAAAAATTCTGAAGAAAAAGGGAGATTCTTTATAAAACTCAATCCAGTTTACAGAATTCAATTTACTGGAATATTCACCATCAAATTTTCCTGCTGTAATCATGTCCAGATTAAACGCATTCTCGCCAAGCACGTTTTTGGTGATAAAGTTATCTATATTTTGGCCAACAAATTCTCCGATTATTTTTTCTTCAATTTCTGTGGTGGTATCATGGATTTTAATACTCTCCAAAACAAAATCAATGAGACCTAAGCGTTCATTATTGATATTATCTTTAAAAAAGGAATGTAACCCAGGAGCTTCTAAGTCCCAATCAATCAACAGTACTTTCTTGCGATTTTTAGCTAAAAGACACGCCACATTAACTAAAGACATAGTTCGACCTACCCCTCCTTTAAAAGAATAAAAGGTCACTACTTTCCCTGATTTATTATTCAACTCATTCATTAAAATATACTTTTAGTCAATGTAGGTAGATGACTTGCTGTTTTTGCTTTTTCATTGTGTTTTTGTGTCTTGACCCAGGCTCTGATTTCACCATCAGATAGGGGTTTAACCTCCTCTAAGTATTCTAAAAACGAATGATTTTTTGCCAAAAGCCTATAGTTATTTAGTAGGATATCATAGATTTCAGATTTAAACTCTTCAAACGCTTTAGAAGTTTTATTTGAGTTTATTAAATGACTGAATCTTTTAATTTCCTTTGCATTTTTTCTGCCTAAGCATTCTGGAAAGTCTGAAGCCGAACCTCTATCAATTAAGGGTAAAATGAAACAATAATGAGCTACTGTTTCTCTAATTTTTGTTTCAAGTTGAATGGCCCAATGGAGTTCCTTTGCACACCAAAGATTTTCTTCGTGCAAGTACACATGATGAAACAATGGGATAAAGAAATAGGATGAAACTATTCCTGCATATATTTTGTCATCAAAATTATCTCCCCAATTAATACTTTTTTCATCAAAAAAGACATTTCTCTGATTAGTGACTTTAAAAGCCTCCACCTCAATTAAATTTTTAAGTTTTTGAATAAACTTTTCATCTCCTTGGTGGCGGCGATAACTAATAAAGCATGAATAGCTAAAACCCATAACTATTGTTTTTATAATTTAGACGCAAATGTACCTCACAAGACATTACCGCAATAGCATCATGCATAAAAAACGGTAGATTATTGTCTTCTTTTTTGACTCGCTGCATGTAGATATGTCTAACTAAATATTATGATTGTTCTGTTAATGGTTATACACAAACCCTCAATAGTGTTGTACAAATTGTCTACAACTGCAATTCAACAACCTCGGTTGAGTGAATGTTCAATATCTACATAGACTTCAATGCTTAAAAAACTGTCTGAGCCCCAAAGAGTCCCTCCCACCAACAACTCCCTACAAAGATAACGAAAAATAACTAATTACAAACTTCGGTAACTTTTTTATGGCTACAAACCTAAAGGCCAAATCCACCCCTCCGCGCCAGCGATGCATGAACGAAGTGGTTTGCGTAGCAAAACAAATGTGCTAAATGCACATTTGTAACGAGTGAACCACGAAGTGCTCCGCAAAGGAGCGAAGCGACTGCGCGAACGATTTGCTCCTGCAAATGGCTCAGTGGCCCGCAGGGCCAGACCGCAACGCGGGCCGAGCGTCCAGCGAGCGCGTAGCACGCCGACGGCCGTAGGCCGGGGCGCCCAAAACGATTAAATGACGATGGAATAAATGAGGAATTGACTATAACCTCGCGCTGTAGCGATGTTCTTTAACTTGATCCAAAATTTGGGTTGGATTATGGATTACCAAAAGTACAAACCATACGCCTAGCAAACAACTATAGCACAGACCCAAAAGTGGCAAAAAGAATTTTATTTGAAAATAATAATAAATATTTATTGATAATCAATAAATATTTATTATCTTTGCAGAGTCATTTTAAAAATACAGCCTTATGTCAAATCAAAACAAATTCATTTTCCAAGCTTTACAGGTGATAGCCTGGGTTATTTTTATTGGCTTGTGTATCGAGGCGGGAGCCTTGTTGGTCAACTTTATTTTTAGCATGTTCAATCCTTTGGTGCTCAAAAACCTATATCAAAAATTAGATTTGAGCGCACTGCATGCTCGTAGTCAATGGGCATTTTATGGTATGTATAGTTTCATCCTGAGCATTGCTCTATTAAAAGCCGTATTGTTTTACGTGGTCATCAAGTTGGTTTCTGATATTAAACTCGAGAAACCCTTCAACGAGCTTGTGGCCAAGCAAATCATGCAAATCAGCCACTACACCTTTTCGATTGGTTTATTGAGCTACATCGCCCGGGAAACGAGCAAAGGCTTGCAGCACCACGGCTACGATATTAATAAAATGGACGAATTTTGGGCTGATAGCCAAGCTTTTATCTTGATGGCTGCCGTGGTATATGTCATCGGGACCATCTTCAAGAAGGGTGTTGAACTTCAAAACGAAAACGACTTAACCGTATAACCATGGCCATAATTGTAAATCTAGACGTGATGATGGCCAAACGGAAAATGTCGCTCAACGAGCTTTCCGAAAAGGTTGATTTAACGCTCTCGAACTTGTCTATCCTTAAAACAGGCAAGGCCAAGGCCATCCGGTTTTCGACCCTCGAAGCCATTTGTAAAGCGCTGGACTGCCAGCCTGCCGATATTCTAGAGTTCAGGCCCGACGAGGATACTGAAAAATAGATTAGCCTTCATCAATTATCCTTAATGTCGGTATCTATGGTATTGCTGGGCGATTCCTTCCTGAAAAGCTCTACAAAAAAGCCGAGGACTAAAAAATCGCGCCCAGTTTCATCGTTGATGCGATAATCGAACTGGTGCAAGTAGCCCAGTTGGATTGTGGTGGCTTTTGATGGCTTGTAATTAAAAGCAAGCGCCACCCTGTTCCTTTCAAAGTATGGCTCTCTGTCGGTAAAAAAGAGCTCGTTGCTGGCATTAACTTGAAAAGGTTTGTAACCCTTGGTGGCTTTGCCAAAGGCATAAGAAAGGCCTAGTCGGTACCGGTACCTATTCCGGTATCCATTACTGGTAAAGCGCATTTCTACCCTGTAGCGTTGTTCCACCTTAAACTTGCCAACTTCTTGTGTAAGCAGCACTTGCGGCCACAGCCTAAACTCGTCGTTGTTTTTGGGTAGCACAAAGTTTCCACCTTCTTTAAAGGTCTGGTAGCTACCTGCACCCAGTGATAGACTCATATTTTTGTAGGCTTTGAAGCTTACGCCGCCTTTGTATTCGTAATAGTGGAAGTTGTTGTAAAACTTGAGTGATCGGATTTGAGCCTCCCCAAATAAGCTCCATTTGGGGTCTATGTTGTATTTAAGGTTTACGATATTCCAGCTACCGAGGTCGAAGCCCTGGGCTCCAAGGTTACTCAAAGTGCCAAAGGCAATCAGTAGCAAAATAAAGCGCTTAATCATTTAGGATCAGCTTTTTCAATGACGGAAATAGATTTCTGCAAAATCATGGAGTTGGGTACGGTTATTATCTCGCCATCAGCGGTTTTAAGATGTATAAAAAAGTAGGTCAACTCCGTGATTTCGCCTTCAAAAGGACAATCTTTATCCATCACTTTAATGGTATCGCCTAATTTGAGTGGATGGTTAAAAAACAAAATGATACTGGAGGTAATATTAGACAACAAGGACCATTGAGCGAAGAAAGCTACACCCAAGGCAGTTAGTAAAGTAGATGCAAACACCGCAATTTCATGTTGCTCCAAGCCCCAGATACCCGCCAGCACAACCACCACCCCGATGAAAATAAATAGGTTCATGGCCTTGATAATCATCTTACGCCGAGCCCTTTGTAACTGGGTTTTCTTCAAGGAGTTATTGATGATATTGTCTGTTACGAAATATGCGATAGCGTATAGAATCAATACGGCTAGCGTTTCAAATAACTGTACTTTATAGGCTTCCATACAAATATTGAGTTGTGTAATAATTTAAACTGTTGTACGCCAAAATGCAAGAGCAGCAGGCTTTCTAATCCATGGATTGTTCCCATTTAGGGCGCCCGCGCTGTATAACGTTTGCTGATAATTCATTGTTTTCACCAATGAGTACTGCACACAACAAAACAGGGCATAAGCAAGCTAACTTACTTATGCCCTGTTTTGGTAGGCACTAAAATAATGAAGGTTCTACTTAGGCAAACCCTCCATAGAGGATGCCTTCCAGTTTGATTCTGGGCTGAACCACCAGATGGTATTATCGCCCAAAACAGCGGTGTAACGGGTGCCGTCCGTCTTGGTATAAGCCTCAAATTGTTTGATGGTATAACCCGCTGGCAAGCCTTCTACGCTTGATTTTTTCCAAGCCTGGTCTGGGGCGAACCACCAGATTGAGTTATCAGCCAACACGGCTACATAGCGCGATGAGCCATCTTCTTTAGAGTAAGCCGAAAAATGCTTGATGTTGTAGCCTGCGGGCAAACCTTCAACACTCGATTTTTTCCAAGGTTGGTTCGGGGCAAACCACCAGATGCTATTATCTTGCAACACCACCACGTAGCGCGTAGCCAAGTCGTCGAGCTTGAGGTATGAATCCATCAATTTGATGTTCTGGGCATAGCCGCCAAGCGAAACAAGGGTAAATAAAAGTAAAAGGATTTTTTTCATTTGGATTGGAATTTGGTGTGTCTACTCGTATGGCGTGGTAGTTTTGCCCCGTTTTTAGTTGTAGCCGGACTCAACCTTGGGTTACAAAAGTAAAAAAATATCTACAACAGCGCTACAAATCGTGGATAAACGATTTGATGTTGATTTGGGCGTTGCGCCGCTAGCGCGTCGCCGCTGTCCTACGCGCTCGCTGGACGCTCGGTGCCTGACGGCACTGGCCGCTGCGCGGCCACGCTCCGGCCAGCTAACGCTAGAACTGCGGCAAAGCCGCCGTTTATAGATAGGAGATAGAAGCGAGGAGAGCGGAGCGGTGGAAAACATTGCCCAGCTCCGCTAGGAGCGGAATGTTAATAGAAATACGGTGGAATAGTACTATAGACACGTGGAGCCATTCCGCAATCAGGTTTCGTTCAACGGGGGGCATTATTGGTGCTACGCGCCCAACGAAACCTTAGTTGTTAGTGTATCTTTGTTTTGGCTATCCAGATCTCTCTCATTCCTAGTGTTAACCTATAACAGTCCTCGATAGTTTCTGTTTCAAAGCAAGCATAATCATGGATAGTATATTCATGGATAGCAAAGTCTTGGTCTAAAATTTGTCTTACTCTATTCCAATATTTTAAAAAAAGTTCTTCCGTTGGTTGATATTCTGTAGCATCCAATATTCCTTCCATTAGTACAAACTTTTTGTCATCGTCAGTGAGCTTTTCGTAATGGTCAATATAAATTTTGATGTCAGCAGGTACTATAACTTCTATTGGCCAATCTTGCATCCAATGCTCGTTAGGCAGATTGAGTTCTTTTGCCAATTCGTCAATCGCTTTTCTTGTACCATATCTTGAAGCTGGTTCCATTTCAGTCTGTTTATCTTTAAGTGTTGTCTGTTACAATGCCCACTAACGTTTTGGGGCTTTGCGAAGTGGCGGAAATCGAAGCACTAAACTGTCTGCCAGCACAGAGCTTGACACGAAGCACAAAGCTACAAGTTTGCACGTCAGCCCGCCTGGCGCAAAACCCGTGTTACAAGCTGCCGTTCTTCTGTCAGTTACGTTAATCTTACATCTCACTTGTCTTACGAAGTTCAGTCAATACATTATTTCCTTCTTCAAATAATTTTTGCCAAGTCGATGAATTGTTTTCAAAGTTTTTCATTTGTTCCTGTCCAACGAAAACACCTTTGTTTGTCAGCAAGTAAAACCTTACTTCGTCAGTCGATGGTAAAGGAGTTGTTTCTGTTTTAGTTGTCTTGTCGAGAAATGTTTGTGCTAAAGTCACGAATTGTTTCGCTGCACTATTTACGTTTTGATGTTGTTCGCCACCTATAACGCCACCACCTGAACTTAAATACAAACTTGCGTCACCTGTCTGATAAGAAACTGTTGTCGCTGTCGCACCGACCATTTCCCAGTCCATAATTACTCCGTAAACAACTGTCTTGTCGGTAGGCAATGAAAGTCCAAGTTGTTCTGGTGTCGCTGTAAACGCCATATTCCGAAGTCCTTCAAAGGCGTTCTCTTTTGTCTGATGAACTTTTGGTTTTGTCGTGTCTTGGTCGGCAACTGATTGTTTGTCGTTTGCGGATGATTTGTTTCCGCAACTTGTCAAATAGAAAAAAAGTCCGCCTGCTAAAATAATTCCGATAATAATGTATGTCATTTTCATTATCTGTTTATTTAGTTGTAGGGTCGTCCTACAGTTGCTTGTAACTCATAAATATACTCAACTCGCATATACCTTTGCAAAGATAAAAAACCATAACTCAAAATGCAACAATATTTTTTAACTTGTTTGTAATCAATTGACTATCATTAAGTTGCCTAGACTTCACTTTAGTTGCAATACAAATGTAGGTACTAGTTCCTTGCACACCCGCAACACGCAAGCAAGCATTATGGCTGTTTTCCCCACTTTCAACTACCAGCTACAAACTATCAACTATCCTGCGCTAGGCCAATGCCATTAAGCGTTAATTTTTCAGGGTTTTATAACCACCCCGTCTGCGCTACACGGCGCAAGCGCCATGTGCGCATCCACCCCTCCTTGAAAAGGCTACGATTAGGACACATTTTTTTGCTGCTGCCCTACGGGCAGCCCCTTTTGGT
>CAZDVQ010000087.1:0-14244 GCA_964508975.1 uncultured Saprospiraceae bacterium | reverse complement strand
TCAATAGCACTATTACGCCGAAATACGAAGCCAAGGTAGCTGCTCCGGCATAATCTTTAGCAATGCGTTGACCCGTGAACAACATGATGATGGCCAAGGCAGAAGCATAGCCGCCATAGAGGCAGAACTGAAAGCTTTCCGCCACGAAAAAGTGGATGATGCCGTAAGCAGAGAGCAAGCCTGCCGCCAATTCTACAACCGTAACGGTAGCCAACATGGGTGTTACCATACCTTTGAGGAAGGTCTCGGCAAAATGGCCTTGTAACCAGCCGAGGTTACCTTTCCAGTCGGTCACTTTATCAATGCCAGATTGCAAGAACAATACGGCCAGGAAAAGCGAACCCGAAAGCCCGATGATGTAAAAGGCATTGAAAAGGGTTCCAAAAGCTTTGGCGAGTTCGCTCAAAATGTCGTTACTGAGGATTTCCATAGTATAAATGTTTTTAGATTAGCCAATGCCCAAACCGTTTAAACGGGTTTGCGCATCGATGAAATCAGGTTTAAGCTTGATACATTCTTGGTAATCGGCACGGGCGCCTGTAAAATCGCCAGTCATTTCTTTGCAATAGCCGCGGTAGTAATAATTGGTATGCTCGCGTGCCCCGGTAGAAATGGCTTTGTCAAGGGCTTTGATGGCCTCTGTGAAGTTTTGGAGATTCAAATAGGCCAAGCCCATAGGCGCGTACATGATGTTCTGCTTGCCTTGAGGCATTTTGCCCTCGGCAAATTTAAAGTCGTCGATAGCTTCTTTATTTTTACCCATGTTGAGTAGGGCAATACCTCGGTTAAAGTGTACGCTACCGTTCTCTGGAGCCATTTCGATAGCCTTGTTGAACATCTCGTATGCTTTTTGGGTGTTGCCCTTTGAGCCGTAGGCGTTACCTAGCCCTTCGTAAACCGACATGTGTTGGTAGTTGATAGACAGGGCCTTCTCAAAGTCTTTCATGGCCTCGTCTATACGGCCTGTTTTGCCGTAGTGGTGACCACGAATACGCAGTGCATCACCGCAATTTGGATAAGTTTCTAAGGCATTGCTAAACAAGGTGATGTGGTCTTTCCAAACCGGAATGCGTTGCATGGTCAGAACCATCATGTATAAAGAGAAAATACCCACGATACTGTAGGCCACATATTGTTGTTTGCGCTCAATAAGGTATTCAAGGGCCATCCCCCAGAAAAAGGCCAAGCCGATGTAAGGCAAATAGGTGTAACGGTCGGCCATGATTACGGCACCCACCGATATAAACTGCAAGACCAGTAAAACAGTGAAAAAGTAAAAGCCGATGCCAAATGTTGCAGCCCGCATCCAGCGGAATAAAGCCACCGCTTTGATGAGGCTACCGATAAACACAAAAGGTGCTATTACATACAACCAATGGCTAGCCTCGGGCACGCTAGGGTATGGATAAAAATTAGACAAACCGAAGGGGAAGAAAAACTTGACGATGTACATCATGTACCCATAAGAAGCAAATTGCAAGCGCTGCCAAGGGGTAAAAATATCAGCAGCGGCAATGGCGTCGTTGCGCTCAGTGAGGGTTAGCATACCACCGAGGTCGTCACCGCCCTGTATAACCAACGCGATGTAGCCAAAGAAAAAGCCAATGAGCACGAAAGGTATCTTTTCAACGATGGTTGACACGCTAAAGAGGTTGCGTTTTTCCCAATAGTCAACCAAAATCAACACAGGGACCAAAGATACAGCCATGGCTTTTGACAAGCAAGACAGCAGGAACCACACTAAGGCTAAGCCTAATTGTAGCTTGCTGCCGCCACGGGTATATTTTAAGTACGACAGTAAAGACAACAAGAAAAAGAAGGTATACAACACATCTTTGCGCTCTGATACCCAGGCTACCGACTCTACGTGCATGGGGTGTAAGCCAAACACCAAGGCCGTGAACAAGGCCGCCCAAAGCTTGCCCTGGGTAAGGCGATGGATAAACACGAACACCAAAATGGTGTTGAGGGCATGGATAAAGATGTTGGTCGCGATGAAAGGCGTAGCAGATTCAGCGCCGGAGATAGCTGAATTCATCCACAGGCTAATCATGGTCAGCGGGTGGTAGTTCAGCGAAATGACTGTATGGAGCAATTGGTTGAAATGCTCGGCCGTGGGTTGTAATACCAGGATGTTCTCGGTAACGTAAGTGGGATCGTCCCAATCGACAAAACCGTTGGCCAATGCTGGATAAAAGGCAATCCAGACCAAAGCAAAGAGCATGACTTTAAACAAGTTCTCGGTACTAAACCAGTTACTTCCGGTACTTTGCTGCAAGGGTTGCGAAACCGGCTTGGCCGCTGGTTTGCTGCTTTGCGTTACTTTAGGGTTAGACTTCTTCGACATGGCGATTAAAGTGCTGTTTTAAGGGGACTACTTTCTTTCGCAAAAATAGTATAAAACACATGGTAATTCCACATTGTGCCAAAAATCACAAATTTTAATACTTTTACTCATCAATTTCGTGTTCGATACGTTATCTATTTAGTCAAATGGCGTTATGTCATTACCCAAATCGTTTTCTATGAAAAAACTACTGTTCCCGTTTATCGCTGCGATTTTGATGCTGGGCATCTATAGCATAAGTGCTTGTAAACCCGATAAAGCGGTAAAGCTTAACCTAGCGTTTAAGGCTACTATCGACGACGAGCCGATGGTTTTCAACAAGATGTATAGCTTCAACGGAATCGACTCGTTCTTCTTGACCAAGGTTCAGCTGTTGGTTTCAAACATAACCTTGCTCTCACCCAACGGCAATGTCAGCATCGACAAAGTGCTTTATGTAGATTACACCCGGGGCCATTTTACTTTGGCTGGCGCTACAGACGGCGAACGATTTAGCCTAGAGGATTTACCTGTAGGCAGTTACACGGGTATTCAATTTACCCTGGGGCTCGATTCAGTGCTCAACGGTAAACGCCCTGAGGACTTTAGCAGCGATAACCCGCTTTCGTCCGGCGAAATGTACTGGGAGTCCTGGGATAGCTACATCTTTGAGAAAATTGAAGGAAAATATGATACCCTCGGTGCGGTTAACCCTTTTGGGTTCTTGTATCATATAGGAACCAACAACTTTGATAAAACCGTTACCCTCAACAAAGCTTTTGAATTGGGCGAAGGTTTAGATACCCAACTTAACATCAAGTTCAACGCACGTGGGATTTTCGCTGGCCCAGGCGGTAGCGTAGCGCCAAGGACCGAGAACTTCACGCACACGCCCACCCCCGCGCAAGACCCCGTGGCTTATGCTTTGAGTGTCAAAATTGCCGATAACTTTGCAGCAGCTTTTTCTATTGACTAATACATACCATGAATAAAACCTTTATTTTCATAGCATTAGCCTGTAGTGCCTGGTTTACGAGTTGCAAACCAGATGACGTCAACTTAGACCCACAGTGCGACATTGAGATTGTGGACCTAAGCTACATCCCTTACGCACCCACACCGTATCAACTACCCAATTTGCCAGCGGCATACCCTACCATGGAGGTACCCGCGGATAATCCGCTCACGGTACAAGGCGTTGAACTAGGCCGATACCTGTTTTACGAAAAACGCCTATCCGGTAACAGCACACAATCTTGTGGTTCATGCCATAACTTGAACCAAGCCTTCACCGATGGCAATGCCGTGAGTGTTGGCATTGATGGAATCGCTGGTACCCGCAGTGCTCCCTCCTTGATTAATATCGGCTTTGCTCAGATTAGCTCCCGCAACCATAATTTCATGTGGGATGGGGCCTTCAAAACACTTGAAGACCAGGCCTTAACGCCCATTACCAACCCCATTGAAATGCACAACACCTGGGAAAACGCAGAGTGTTTTCTCCGCGCTGATACCATGTACCAACGTATGTTCCGGGAGGCTTTCGGGATTGAAAAGAACACGGACATTACCCGCTTCCTGGCCGCCAAAGCCTTGGCCCAGTTTGAACGAACACTCATCTCGTTTAACTCAAAATACGACAAGGTTAAAATCCCTCCCTACCAACTCGGGGTTGATTTCACCGAATCAGAAGAGGATGGCTACATCATGTTCTTCAACGATTTTAATAGCCCTAACTTTGACCCTAGCCTACCCGATGCCCAGTGTTTGCATTGCCACAACACGGTGCTGCTGACCAATAACGGCTTTTTCAATAATGGCCAAAGCTATGCACCCACCGGTACAGAGTTCCCCGACAAGGGCCTCGGCGCTGTTACGGGCCGCATCTCGGATAACGGTTTGTTCCGGGCTACAACATTGAGGAATATTGCATTGACGGCACCTTACATGCACGATGGCAAGTTTGCTACCTTAGAAGAAGTACTCAACCATTACGTAGACCATGTGCAATACGCTCCAAACCTCGACCCGAATATTGACCCGGCCACACCAACAAGCTTCCCAACGGTCAAGGATTTAACGGAATCGCAAAAGCAGGACATCATCAATTTCTTACATACCCTCACGGATACCAGCTACTTCGACAAACCGGAGTGGAGCAATCCGTTTGAATAGGTATTAATTATTAAGTATTAGTTATTAGGAGCGCTCCTATTCCTATCCTTGCCCTTGTTGGCGTCCCCGCCAACAAGCGGTAAAACAGGGCAGTTGATTCGTAAGCTTGTACAGCCGTTGGCGGGGACGCCAACAGCGGCAATGTGTGTATTAGTTCATTAAACATTTCAGTAACGGACAGCAACAAAAAATGTGTTCTAGACTTCCCTAAAAACTAACCCCTAACACCTAATAACTAATACCTAATAACTAATGATTGTTTCTTTACAACTGCAAGGCCAAGCCTACCAAGTAGATTTAAACCAGGCCATCGACATTTCAATACCCTTGGTGCCAGGCCCGAATGGCCCTAACTGTTTTTGGGCGCCATACTTCGAGGCCGAACCCGTGCGCATGGGTACTTTCGTGGGCTCTACCCTGGAAGGAGGTCCGGTTAATTTCTTGAACCTTCGCCTGAATCCACACGGTAATGGTACCCATACCGAGTGTGTTGGGCATATTGCCAAGGAGCCGTATACCATCAACCAGAGTTTACGACAACATTTTCACCTGGCGGCCTTGGTCTCGATCTATCCCGCCCAGCTGGATAATGGCGACCGTATCATCACGCTCGAGCAAATACAGTTGGCGGCTGACGGCTTGCTCAAGCCGGGCACAAAAGCGTTTATTATTCGCACTTTACCCAACGAGAACACTAAAAAATACGTACATTATTCAGGGTCTAATCCCTGTTACATGGCGCACGAGGCCGCTACCTGGCTCGTAGAACAAGGCATTGATCACTTGTTGATTGATTTGCCCTCTGTCGACCGGGAAGAAGACCAAGGTCTTTTACTAGCGCACCATGCTTTTTGGCAATACCCCCACGCCACAAGGGCAGAAGCAACAATTACCGAGCTGATTTTTGTGCCCCTTCAAGTTAAAGATGGTAATTACCTACTTAACCTCGTTACTGGCCCATTTGAAATAGATGCTGCACCAAGTAAACCCCTGTTGTTCAGTCTTTTATAAACTTAAAATCTTTTCCTGCGCGTAGTATGTCGTATTATTCAAATTCAAAAGACTTATATGCTGTTATCCGGAATATCAATCCCGCTGATAACCAGGGATTTGTCCGCTATTTTGAAAAAAACTGGAACGCACTCGCACAGCTAGACACCGAGCAGTACCTGCCTTTAATCATCCGCTATACCGAGGCCCTGTACAAGTTAAAGTTATTCCACGACCTCAACCGGGCCTGTGATGAATTAATCGCTTTTTCCATCGAGGAAAACATACAGTACTACAACGAGCAAGATATATACCTCCGCGCCCTGTTCCTGAAGGCTGATGCCCTGTTTAACCTGCATCAATTTGAGGAGTCCAACCGCATTTTCGATGCCTTGATCAACTTGGCCCCTAAGGATAAATCGTTGGCAAAAGCCTACCGCGATTGTTTGCTGCGCCAGCGCAAAACCTGGGTCAACTACATCATTTTAACGGGCATCGTGTTCTACTTCATATCGCCTTTCGCCTTTTTGATCCAGTTTTTATACATCGACAAGTTTGCACCCGCCTACACCGATAGTTTTAACTTGTATCGCGGCATTCTTATCGTAATGGCATTTTTGGCGGTGCTTGCGGGCTTTGCAGCGCAATATTTATATGCGGCCATTACGGTTTATCGCAAGGTAAAGCAAGCCAGGTATTAACTAGGAGATAGAAGAGAGAAGATAGAAGAGAGGAAATAGGAGATAGAAGAGAGGAGAAAAAAAATTACGCTCCCATCTCCTCTCTAATTACGGCGGCATCGCCGCCGTTTCCGCGCCAGGCATGCGTAGGGCAGCGCCGTAGGCGCTGGTGCAAAGCACGGAGCGAAGCGAACCCCGAAGCACGCCGACGGCGCATCGCGCCGGGGCGCCCAAATCAAAACCCTCCAAAAATAGCTAAGTGTCAAAAAAACACTAACTTCGCCCGTTATTGAACTGACCCTATGCGCAAATATATCTGTATCCACGGCCACTTTTACCAGCCGCCTCGCGAGAACGCCTGGCTCGAAACCGTTGAGCTTCAAGAATCTGCATCGCCGTTCCACGACTGGAACGAACGCATTAACTTTGAATGCTACGCCCAGAACGCTAGCTCGCGTATCCTCGACCAACAAGGTCAGATCATCGATATCGTGAATAATTACGAGCGGATTAGCTTCAATTTTGGGCCTACCCTACTCTCTTGGCTCGAATTAAACGACCCCGAGACCTACAAGGCCATCCAAGAGGCCGATAAACGCTCGCTGAAACAATTTGGTTTTGGCAACGCCGTGGCCCAGGTGCATAGTCACCTCATCCTGCCGCTCTGCAACGAACAGGATAAAATTACCCAAACCGCCTGGGGTATCAAGGATTTTGAAAAACGCTTTGGCCGCAAACCTGAAGGTATTTGGCTAGCCGAAACCGCCGTGGACACCGCTAGCCTTGAAGTGCTAGCCGCCCAGGGCATCCTGTATACCATCGCCTCGCCGAGGCAGGCCGCGGCAGTTAAACCACTCAGCGCCAACAATTGGCAAAACGTGGACGAAAACAGCCTCGACACCCGCAGGCCTTACCTCTGCAAACTGCCCTCGGGCAAGCAAATTGCTATCTTTTTCTACGATGGTAAAATTGCACAATCCGTGGCCTTTAGCGGCTTGCTCAACAACGGGAAGGTGTTTGCCGAACACCTCAACAAGGGTTTTAGACCCGATAACGGCGAGGCCCAACTGGTACACATCGCCACCGATGGCGAGAGTTACGGCCACCACCACCGCCACGGCGATATGGCCCTGGCTTGGTGCCTCGACTACCTCTCGACCCAAGACGATGTTGAACTTATCAATTACGCCGCTTTTCTGCATAAATTCCCGCCCACCTGGGAGGTGCGCATCCATGAGAACAGCTCTTGGAGTTGCGTGCACGGCGTGGAGCGCTGGCGCAACGATTGTAGCTGTAGCACCGGCGGCCAAGCCCATTGGAACCAACAGTGGCGAGCACCGCTCCGGGAGGCCCTCAACTGGCTTCGCGACAAGCTGATACCTATTTATGAGCAACAAGCCAAGGCTTTGTTCCACGATCCTTACCAAGCCCGAAACGCTTACATCGATGTGATTCTAGACCGCAGCGAGGCCAATATCAATGCCTTTTTTGCCGCGCAAGCCCTACGGCCCTTAACGGCCGAAGAAAGGGTGCATGCCTTGCGTTTGCTCGAGTTGCAGCGCAACGCCCTGTACATGTTTACCAGTTGCGGCTGGTTTTTCGACGAGATTTCGGGGATTGAAACCAACCAGATTTTGCAATATGCTTGTCGGGCCATTCACTTTGCCCAGCAGGTAGATGGCGTAAACTTGGAGCCCGAGTTTATTCAACGCTTGGCCAATGCGCCCAGCAATTTACCGCAAATACTTAACGGGGCCCGAAACTACGAGCTGAATGTCATTCCATCGCGGGTTGACCTAGAGCGCGTGGGTATGCACTACGCCGTGGCCTCGATTTTTGAATCGGAGCCTGATAAATTGCCCTTGTTTAATTACCAAGCCAGCAGCGACCAGCTGGAGCGCTACCGGGCGGGCAGCCATGTTTTGTCGATTGGCCGCACAACGGTGAAGAGTAAAATCACCCTGTCGGAGAAGCAATTCTGTTTTGCTGTATTATACCTTGGGCAGCACAACATCATCGGCAACATCTCGCTGGATATGCCATCCGATACCTTCTTGCAAATGCAGGAATCTATGCGTAAAGCCTTTCAAGCCAGCAACTTAGCCGAGCTTATCGGTTTAATGCAAACTTATTTTGGCGGCGAGAAATACTCTATTAAACACCTCTTCAAGGCCGAGAAGCAAAAGATACTGCACAAGACTTTAAACGACAACATGCAAGAGGCCGAGGCATATTTCAGGAGTATTTACGAAGATAATTACCAGCTGATGTCGGCCTTTTTGGATTCCGAGATTCCCGTGCCCAAGGCGTACAGCACGGCTGCGGCTTATGTGTTGAACAGTGACATAGATCGTTATTTGGCCAACAACAGGCTTAGCCTCAAGGAGTTGCGTAGGCTAGCCTACGAGCTTAAAAAGTGGAAAATCGAGATTGTCAATCCAGAGCTTATCAGTTTGAAAGCCGGGCAAAGGCTTGCGGCCGAGGTCGAAAAATTAGCGGCGGGTACTTTAACGCTAGAACAACTGATAAGGTTAAATGAAATCTTATCTTTGCTGCGTGAAATGAAGTTTATCTTCAACAAGCATAAAAGCCAGAACCTCTACCATAAAATAGCGCAAGCTAAAGAACTTTCTAGCTTTCACGATGTTGCTTGGTTGGCTCAATTCACCATCCTGGGAGGGCATCTCGGGATGAACCTAAATTAAAAACCAACATGTCGCAGCACGTAACACCGTACCAAAGTCCTGAAGAAAAGAAGAAACAAGTGTCGAACATGTTCGACAATATCTCAGGTTATTATGATTTCCTGAACCATTTCCTATCGCTGGGTATCGACCGCTCGTGGCGGAGGTCGGCTATTGCAGCACTTAAGGCACAAAAACCAGCCTTGTTGCTGGATGTAGCTACCGGCACCGCCGACTTGGCGATAGAAGCCCACAAACAACTAGCCCCTATACAAATCAAGGGTATCGACATCTCGCCGAAGATGTTGAACATAGGCCGCGAGAAAATAGCCAAGCTGGGTTTAAGCCAAAATATAGAGCTAATTGACGGCGATGCCGAGAATCTACCCTTTGAAAGCAATACTTTCGACGCCATGACCGTTGCATTTGGAGTACGTAACTACGAGAACTTGGACAAAGGCCTAAGCGATATGTTGCGCGTGTTGAAACCTGGTGCTACACTAGCCGTGCTAGAGTTTTCAAAACCAACAATTTTCCCGTTTAAGCAACTGTTCCAGTTCTACTTCCGTTATATACTACCGACAATAGGCCGTTTTACTTCAAAAGATCCCCGGGCATACGCGTACCTGTACGAGTCTGTTCAAGCCTTTCCCGATGGTAAACAATTTGAATCGGTACTGCAACGCAACGGCTACGAGAACATCCATACAAAACCGCTTTCTTTAGGCATATGCTCGCTATACACCGCTCAAAAACCTGCTTAGTCCTTGCTATTACATTCTTGATACTGAATGGATTGCACGCCCAACGTCAAATTGACCGTTACTCGCGCAACTATTTGGAGTTCATGAATAAGCCCTATTATTTTGGGATTACCTTGGCCTACAACACCTCGAACTATTACGTGCACCGTGCCCGCGAGTTCGTTACCAGCGATAGTATTACCTCTATCGTTTCGCCGCGTGGCCCAGGTTTTAACCTAGGCATCATCACCAACCTCAAGTTGGGGCAGTTTTTTGACGTGCGCTTCTTGCCTACCCTATCGTTTGCCGACCGCCGCTTGCAATACATGGAAAATGGCCGTGTGGTGGATAAACGCATCGAGGCGGTGTTCTTGGAGGCGCCGTTTCAAATTCGCTATAAATCGGCCCCATACCGCGACGTGCGGGCGTTTGTGCTGGCCGGTGTAAAATATAACTTCGATTTGGCGGGCAATTCCCGTACCCGTCAGGTATCAAACCTGGTTAAGGTTTCAACCCACGATTTCTTGTTGGAATGGGGTTTCGGCTTTCAGGTGTACTTCCCATATTTTATCTTCTCGCCAGAAATCAAGTTCTCTTACGGCCTGAATAACAGCCTGTTCTACGATCGCGACTTGATTTACTCTACCCTACTCGAAAAGGTCTACGCCCGTTGTATCACCATTTCGTTCAATTTTGAGGGCTAGATTTACAGCTATCAAATCATTTTATGTTTTTGTTTTTGGGCGCGTCGGCCTACGGCCGTCGGCGTGCTACGGGGTTCGCGTTGCTCCGTGCTTCGCACCAGCGCCTGCGGCGCTGCCCTCCGCATGCCTCGCGCAGGAACCCGCAGCAAAGCTGCTGGTCCTGATTATAGATTATGGATTGTTGATTATGGATGATTGTTTGGGGGTGCAATTACAGGCATTGCGTTTCGTTTAATCCCACCCCTCCTTTTCATGGCTACGATTAGGACAGATTTTTCTCAAACAGAAAAAGCACCAAAGGTGCAATAATCAATAGCCTCGGGTAAGCGCAGCGCAGCCCGGGGGCAATAGTGCCCCTCCCCAAACCTTTGGCGCGGCGCTATACCAAAAAATAAGGCCACAAGATTGCACCGCCGCGCAATGGTTCCGAGTTTTTTGTGAAAATATGTCCCGCTACCGTTCCGTGGCGATTCCTGTATCGGGCATTATCGTAAGGCTTGCCGCCACGGTTCATTTGTTACCGCCTAAACCCCAGGCTGCGCTACGCTTACCTGGGGCTAATGATATTCACCCCTTTGGGGCTCATTTTGTGCCTTGCAAAAAATGTCTCCTTATCCTAGCCTTTTCAAGGTGGGATAGAAGCGGATAGGGTACAAAACACCCTATGCGCAGAGTCGATGAGTTTAAAGCCGAATAAAATTAACACTAAATAGTACATACCTCGCGCAACAAACACGAACTAACGAGGTTTATCCTTGCTCATCAAGTGTTCATAATAGAACAATTGGTGCTCACCAAATAAATCACCGTGAATCATTTTCATAAAATCGGCTAATACCTTCTGGGGCTCAACCACGGCAGATTCGTAAATATCGTAACCACCTTGGCTTGAAATCCGTTTGGTATAATTATATACCTGACGATCTTGAAAGGCCTTTACATGCACCAATCTACGGTCGTTGCCTTCAATATCATCTAGCGATTGCGCTGTCATGACATCGAGCCAAACATCGGCTTCAGCAGCTTTTACAAACACATCCTCGAAGCGCATGGGTACACTCCCCTGCCCTGCTCCAGATTTGAACAGGTAGTTCCCGCCTGCATCCTTGATGTATTGAGCCACATAGCTATCTCCGCCGGGCATGTACCAAGTACCTTTGTAAGGCATGCCTACCAGTACATTGGGTTTGTGTTCATTTAACTTAAACTTGACCAGCGATTCGTATTCGCTGGCCCGACTCAAGAATAACTTGGTGGCTGTATCGGTTTGCATGGTAAACTCGCCCATGAAACGCATCCATTCGGCCCTGCCTAAAGGCGTGCGCTCAGTATATTCGGCGGTGAGGACAACATTTAAGCCAAGAGCTTGAAGTTTTTGGTAAACATCATCGGCGTTGCCCATACCAAAGGCAAAAACCAGGTCGGGTTTAAGCGCCACGATAGCCTCATAATCCAGGTTAGAGCCATCGCCAACCTCTTTGATTTGACCAGCGGCAATGCGCTTTTGCAAGTATTCGTCGTATACAAACTTGGTATTCGAGAGGCCAACGATATTGTCGGCAGCACCGATAACTTGCAGCATAGCGGCCTGTGTGGTAGAAAGGCACACGATTCTGCGGGCGGGTACCGGGATTTGTACTTTTCCTGCATTTTCTTTGTCAGGGTATTGACTACTGGGGTACAAGTAGTAGCTAAACTGCTCTTGTGCACCTTGCCAGGGGTTCATAACGGTAATTTTACGCGCATTATCGAGCTGTTCCACGCGGTAATTCTTGGCGTAAACGGGTTTGTTTTCAGCGAGTTGAGCCGAGTTATCCAGTTCAATAGCAGTTTCCATCTTGGGGCTTTGCTGGCAAGCAATCAAGCCTAAGAGCGCCAAGAGCAAGGTAAAATATCTCATAAGTGGGTAATTAAAGGTACACAAAACCGAAGTGCCCAGGCAAAGGTACGTTGATAAAGCTAGCTGTCTAAGCACTTTTTTCGCCTAAATGTTGTTGCTTTACCTATCTTTGTTTTTTGGGATTTGAAGGTGGAGCGCAACCGAATATGCTTTTGGTTTATCTATCTTCCAAATGCTGACATTTAGAAGCAGTAACCTCAACATAACCTAGAGCAACATGTACTATAAATTAATCGCCACTTTTTTACTTTTAAGTGTGCTAGCGGCTTGCGGCAACGAAACGAATCCATCTGCCCCAATGGATATCTCGGCTGATAACTTTGATACCATTAGCATGGATAAAAAGGCGCTGGCCAATACCTCTGATACGCAATATGTCGTAGAAAAAGTGGTACCGACAAAACAACCTGTTAAAAGCTCTAGTACCAAACCTATCGTCATCGATAGAAACAAAATTAATGGTGGTACAAGGCCTACAATCAAGCCGAAACCTGATTACAGCGGTGGGATAAAGATTGACAAGCGGGATGATTTTTCGAGTAATGACGACTTGCTAAAAGATAGAATCAAAGAAAAACTTCCACCAAAAATCATTGTAAAACCACCCGTAAAGCCTATTCCAGGGGAAGTAAAGCCCGTGGAACCCAAGGACCAAGCTGTTGACCCAGCTACAGACAACAACGATGATGATGCCTCTAGTACACTGCCTGTGTCAGAGGATGCTGACGACAGTACAACGACTACTATATCGGATCGCATAAAAGGCCAGTTTGTAGATTTTATCAAAGGCAGTATTGGTTACCAAATCCCCGATTCGATGACTGTAAACCAGGTTTCACGGGTTGCGGTGCGCATCAACGATTTGAATACCAGCGTCGAGGAGGTAAAAATTTCGGTATCGGACTTATCGAACCTACCGAGCAAAAAGGTATCTCCGTCACAAGTCAAAGTAGAAAAAATCAACCTGAGCAAGGTGATGGAAGCAGAACTGACCTGTTCTAGCAACAGCGGTGGTCAGGAAGTATTGCGTATTACCCCCATCGGTAATGCCCGCCAAGTTTTAGACGAAAACAATAACTACTACGCCATCTGGCAGTGGGATGTGATGCCTTTGAAAAAAGGGAATTACCCCTTAAACCTCGAGATTAACGCTATCATCTCGGATAAAAACGGGGAATACCCACAAAACTTCCCAGTGTTTACCAAAGAGATTCACGTACAGGCTTCCAAGTCTTCCTATAAAACCTTGCTGTTTGTGCTATTAGGACTTGTTTTAGCCGGTGTAGGTGGATTTTTTGCCTACCGTTTTGTCATCAACAAGAAAGTGCTGCTCAAGGCTAGTATCAGTGCCGCTGATGCGGAACTAGCCCGATCTGCCATCCGCTCAGCGAATACCGAAAAGGCTATTACCATTATTGAAACCAAAGGTAAAAACTTGCCAAAACAGCTTAAAAACCAATTGGTTACCCATCACGCCGAACTCAAGGAAACCGACAATAAATGCAATATGGGCATTATTGAACAGGAAGAACTCAACAAGGTGGTAAATCGCATCAACTACACCTTGCTGGAGTTATTGTCGGAGATGGAGGAGTAAGTATGGATACAAGACAAGAAATCGTACAGATTGTCAATAAATTACCCGACGAAAAATTGAGTGATTTGCTTAAGTATTTAAGGCTAGTAGAAAAAGCATCCAAAGATGAAATACAACTTTCGATGTACCTAAATACAATATTGGCAGAAGATAAGGAAGTACTTGAAAAACTAGCTAAATGATAGATTTTCAAATCGATAGCCGCGGGTTAATCAAAGCGCAACCCGGGGGGCAGGATTGATTGGTTCTATTTTTCGTTGTGGTTTACCACCCCGTCTGCGCTACGTGGCGTAAAACGCCACCTGCGCATCCACCCCTCCTTTGCATGGAGGGGAGTCTAGGTTTTCTTTTATATTATTGATAATCAATTAAATATAAGATAAGCTAAATTCCCCTCCATGCAAAGGCTACGATTAGGACACATTTTCCTCAAACAGAAAAAGCA
>CAZDVQ010000086.1:0-14874 GCA_964508975.1 uncultured Saprospiraceae bacterium | reverse complement strand
CGCGAGCGCATGCGAGTGGGGGGATGTCACAAGCGCAGCGCCGTGACAGGGGGGGGGCAGGCGCGTGAAAGAAGGAAAACCTTCCTCCTAGTTCGTTTCCCACCCAACTTATAAGCATATCGAGTTCCCCACGCGTAGCGCATGCGAGTGGGGGGATGTCACACGCGCAGCGCCGTGACAGGGGGGGCAGGCGCGTGAAAGAAGGAAAACCTTCCTCCTAGTTCACTTCCCAACCAACTTACAAGCATGTCGAGTTCCCCACGCGAGCGCATGCGAGTGGGGGGATGTCACAAGCGCAGCGCCGTGACAGGGGGGCAGAAAGCTATCAACTAAATATAAAACCTTTTACCAATTCTATCGCTTCTTGTTGAGCCCGTTCTAGCACGTCGTTCACGATAACCACGTCGAATTTATCCTCGTAGGTAAGTTCTTCAGCGGCACGGGCCATGCGTTTGCGCAGGCTATCCTCGTCCTCGGTGCGGCGGTTGCGCAGGCGTTCAAACAACACGTCCTTGCTAGGTGGCTTGATGAAAATGGCCAGCGAATTGTCGGGGTAAGCCTTTTTAATATTGCGGGCACCTTTCACGTCTATATCAAACAGCACGGTTTTACCCATTTTCCAGAGGCGTTCAATTTCGCTCTTGAGGGTACCGTAAAACTGGTTTTCGTATACTTCTTGATATTCGAGGAACTCCTCGTTTTTAATTTTTTTCTCAAAATCCTTGAGCGATATAAAGTAATAGTCCATACCGTTTACCTCGCCGTAGCGAAGTTCGCGGGTGGTTGCCGAGATGGAAAACGCAAGCTCAGGAACAGCCTTAAGCAGGTGTTTCACGATGGTCGTTTTACCAGCACCCGATGGTGCCGTTACGATGATGAGTTTTCCGGGAGGCATTGCTATTGGATTGATTTTCGGCAAATATAGCGCGAAGCCTTGTAATTACAATACGTTGGCCACTTGTTCTTTAATTTTTTCCAGTTCGTCTTTCATTTGAACCACGTGGCGCTGAATCTCTGCCGAGTTAGCTTTAGAGCCGATGGTATTGATTTCGCGGCCCATTTCCTGCGCGATGAAGCTCAGAATTTTACCTTTCGATTCATCCACCTTGTCCAGTTGCTCCAAGAAATACTCGCAGTGTTGTCGCAGGCGCAGTTTTTCCTCGCTGATGTCAAGTTTTTCCACGTAGAAAACCAGTTCCTGTTCCAGGCGGTTCTCGTCGGTATATTGGGCCCATTCTTCCAGTTGGCTAACTAGTCGGGCACGCAGTTTATCTAGGCGTTCTTGTTCGTATTTCGGAATTTCGTTAAGCGCGTGTGTAATAGCGGCCACGCGTTCCCTGAAATCGTTCTCGATAGATTTCCCTTCGTCAAAACGGTAGCGTTTAAACGACTGCACGGCGTCCTCGATGACCGATACCACCATGAGCCATTCTTCCTCGTTCACCAGGGCATCCGAGCCGCTAATCACGTTGGGTATACGGCTCAAGGTATACAATAAATCGCCAGTACCGATACCTTCTTCCTCGGCCAGTTGTTTGAGTTTACGGGCATAGGTGCGGAACAGCGTCTCGTTCACGGCCAGGTCGGTGCCACCATCGGGGCGGTTAACGTCGAGTACCAGGTCAATTTTACCCCGGTCGATATTGCGGGATAAAATACTGCGGATTTCCATTTCTTTTTCACGGTAAATCGATGGAATCCGCGCTTTGAAATCGAACGATCGGCTGTTTACGGAACGTATCTCGACCGACACTTGCATGTGTCCAAAATCACGGCTCGAGCGCCCGAAACCCGTCATGGATTGAATCATAAAACTCGTTTTTTACCTGGTTCAAAGGCAAAGGTATAAAAAATGTGTGCATCGGCGTTGAATAGTTGGCCGCTAAGATAGGCACAGCCTTTTTTTGCCCCGCTTTGTCGAGCCGAAGCTCCTTTCCTCAATAGCTAAAACAACTAAAGCTCAAAAATTCAAAAAAAGCAAAATAATGGGGGCGCCCCGGCTTCGCCGTCGCTACGTTGCGCGGCTCGCTGTTCGCTCGGCCCTGCGCCCTGCGGGCTTGGTCTGGCCCTGCGGGCCACCGCTCCACATCGCTGGCGCGAGCACCAGCGGCGAAGCCGCTGGTGTAGAGCAGAGGGCATAGTGCAGAAAGCAGAGCAGAGAGCAGAGTTAAGCAGTGCAAGGGATATGAGCGTCGAGCATAATTTGTATACCCCAAAAATTATGAAAAAAATAGTTAGCTATTTATGTAATGATATTGTTTTTTTCATTACTTTTGTACATATCCAACACTTGGATTTGCTTGTAAATACAATCGTTAAGCGGATTTTAAACCTGTACAGAGACTGAATACTAGCGCAATGGAGGACGTGAAGTTGTGATGGGGAAGTCATCTGTCGTAAAAAATTATTTTATGTCATTAGAAATGAAACTCAAATCTGATTACAGTAGTCTTTTCCAAAAAGAGGACTGGGAAGTATTCAAGCTAACTGCGGATAAGTATTTTGAATTAGCTGCTAAATTATTAAAAAAGGATTTTGGTAATGAAGAACTTTACCTAAACACGTTCAGAAAGGAAGATGCAAGGTTATTACTTAGAAATAAAACTAAAAGACTTTTCATTGGAATTGGCAGTGAATTGTTACTCAAGGCATATTACTTGAAATCTGGTTTCCATATTAATAAGATACCTGAAAATATCAAAAATGGAAAAGGTAATAACGCATTTAAGTTCTCAGAAATTTCTAGTTCTGATGTCGATCAAGGAGATACTATAGGTTTTAATCATTTAATTCAAGGTCTTAATGAACTAGAAAGGAAGATTAATAATATCAAAAAGGCAAAAGTAGACCCTGCCATCATTAATACACTGAAAATAGCAAAGGTTTTTAGGAATAAAGAAGCACACATCTCAACATTAGTTCATCAATATGATCCTAATGATTACAACGAAATCGAAATTGGAATTAAAAAAATGTATGAAATATGGTTTGAAGAAGAACTCGAATTTCAAATATCTTTTGCGCAGGCTCAAGAAGGAAGATTTGAAATAAAAAGTAAAATTTGATTTACGAATCCAGTCATTCAGAAAATAGCATTTCGTGATAATTAAATCAAAACTACAATGAATAAAAGTTATTTCATTCCTTCGGACTTTTTTGGTATCGTACCAAACATTACCAAAGATAGATCATTAGATAAAATTTCTGCAACGATTATATACTCAATTCTTTTTGAGGGCAAAATGGTTGTCCTAGACAATATGTTAATAAATGTTTTTCATCTTAGAAATGCTGTAAAAAACGAAACGATTAGGGGCTTGTTTGATAATAAAATAATAAGCATTGCTTCTGTTAAAGAGAACGATTCTTTTATTGATTTGAAAAAATTAGCGAATAATATTTTGACAAATAATACGATTAGCCCTTCATTCATTAATAAGAAAGAGTTTAAAGATTTCACGGTTCTTGAACATTTGGATAAAAATGCTGATAAGATTCCTTATTCAATATCTGAAGCTAAAAAGTATTATTCTAATTCAATTTTAGATTCTTTTCGTGAGTCTAATTTCGAAAAATATTTGCCAAGTAAAGTTCAAACTCTCATTTTAAATATCACGGAAGATAAGATGTCAAAAGATGGGCATATAAATTCTAGCTTCTTTGAGAGAAAGGAGGGAGTTTATAAAGAACTGCAAAAATATTTTCCGGGAAAGTCTGCTTGGGATTTGTATGGTAAGTTTCTAACCGATGTTTCAATAGCGAACTTTCATGCTTATATTCCTTCCACTTTAACAGCCAATCCAATTTATGGTAGTGAATTATCAAGAGCGTTTAATATATGGAGAGACACGTTTACATCTGAAATTGAAGATATTGAAGAGCCATTGGTTCTAAGGAGCTATTTAAACCCTGTTAATTTTGTAAAAGGTCTTCTTACACTAAGTTATGAAGATATATTATTTTTATTATCGTCCGATGAATTCCTTAATTACCAAAAGGCTATTACTGAGATAAATAATTCTAGCGCATCAGTCCGAGAATTGAAATATTCCTATGAAATGTACAAACGGCGAATTGATTGGAAAATTCTTGAGAACACTGAAGTATTGAGTAAAGAAGAACATGATCAAAAAATTAAATTTCAAAAATTGACAAATTTAAGAGAAGCTGGTAAAATAGCTTCTGAGCATATTGCACTATCAATTTTAGATACATTTACATTTAATTTAACTTCTCATATAAAATTAGGTATTGACTTAAATCAAGTATTAAAAAGGAAAGACCAAGAAATTGACGGTAAAGTCGATAGTATGGATGTAACAAATAGTTTAATTGAGCGCTTGAGCTCAGATGATAATGAGACCTTAGAAACTATTAACTCTCGGGCTCATTTTAGGTCAAATATCTGCGATACAATGTTGACAATTAGTAAGTTGTAAAAAATGTAAATGAAGAAAAATACGTTACTATGAAAGTTAGAAAAGTGTTCAACTCTAAAACATCAGACTTATCATTTTGTGTTTTAGGTAAACGACATACGATGGTACTTGTCAACTTGGCCATCGTAATAATTTACTACACAAATAGTAAGGGAATGACAGCCTTTGTTCCCCATTAATCAGCCTAACTCAATCTTAATGTCCCAGATATATTTGATGCCTGAAATTATTAAAATAAAAAATTAGCAAGTTTTGTAATGCTATCGTTTTTTCATTACTTTTGCAAAGGGTTGAACGCTATCACATGATAGGGCAACCGTTTTATGGATTTTAAACCCTTAACGGGCAATGAATACTAGCCCAATGGTGCAAGCGAAATTGTGGCGGTATGAAAATTATTAGTTTTTCCACAACTATATAGTATAACACGATGAAGCTAATTCAATTTAAAGGCGCAAAAGTACACGGGTACCTTAATTTTAATATTAAATTTGACTCTAATTTAACATTTTTGGTAGGCATCAATGGTGCAGGTAAAACCACCGCACTAAAATTAGTTCTTGGCTTAATAAATCCTTCATATGACTATTTAAACCAAATTGGTTACGATACCATAGAATTGATTTGTTTAACAGATAGCAAAAGGAAGGTTTCAATTAAAGCTGAAAAGCAAAGTGATTCGTCTGTCAAACTTTCATATATTGATTCCGATAAAGGTGAGGATGTTGTCCATGTTTTTGAAAAATGTGAACATGATAGAAGTTCTGATCTTGTTAGGGAACGTCTAAATCAAGAACGTCAGTTATTTGATAAATCAAATACTGCAACTCATATTCGCCGTTTAGATACTCCTATTTTTCTTGGGCTAGACAGGCGTATTTCAGAAATACGAAGGATGGACGCTGTTCAAATGCAAGAACACTTTCATTCAAGGAGATATAATAAAATACCTATTAATAACGCAATAGATCGAAGTCTAATTGATGTTCAAGAAATGGTCTTTGATTATTATCGGAGCATTGCGAATGATCAACCTAAAATATCCGAGCAGTTTAAAAATAAAATATTTTCAACTACCTTTAAATTCATTGACTCTGATAAAAACGATATAAATAATATCGCTAAGTCGGTAAAACGTTTGAGTAATTACAAGGCGGATATTATACAGGCTGCTGCTAGTTTGAATGTCGTAGAGATAAATACTCAAATAAATGAATTTTTCCTAAAAATGGATGAAATAGTGAGTGTAATGCAAGGGCTTAACAAAGGTAAATCTCTGGAAATAACTTCAGAAAATCTTAGGAATCCTAATTTCATAGATGCAATTACCAAATGGAGTGTTAATAGTCCTCAACTACAACGTATAGAAAATATTATTACATATAGCCAAGAATACCAAAATCAAATAAATAACTTACAGCAGCCTGTCAGAAATTTAGAGGGGCTTGTTTCTAATTTTTTTAAAGAGGCGAAAAAAGAACTCACAGTTCAGGGTAATGGCGAAATAAAAGTTAAATTACCACAAATAGAAGAACCCTCAAGTATTTTCGAACTGTCCTCTGGAGAAAAACAAATTATAATAATGATTGCGCATCTAATCTTCTATGAAAACAGAGGTAAACCTGGTATTTTCATCATAGATGAGCCTGAATTATCATTACATATTGCTTGGCAAGAAATATTTGTTGATTCTATACTTGAAGCTAGTCCTAATACACAATTTATATTAGCAACGCATTCTCCTTCAATAATTGCCAAGGCGGAAAGAGAAAAATTATGCCAAGACCTAACCAATAATATCTAGTATGATTCCTAAATATAACTCTGTTACAAGTAAAATAAAGGCACTTTTTCTTCATTATAGAAATGACATAATAATTTATACAGAAGATAATCTGGCGGATAAAGAGTTCTATAAGATGCTTCTTGGAAGGCTTGTTGACAAAACTTGCCAAATAAACGATATTCATCCCCTTGGCCCTAAAAGTACAGTAATACAATTATGCCAAGAAGATAACGATTACTCTAAAAGAAAATTGTACATAGTTGATGCCGATTTAGATTTAATAACAGATTCAAATACTAATGATATTAGTAGGTTATTTGTTTTGGATTCATACTGCATTGAAAACTATTTAATAGATGAGGACGGCATTATTGAAATTATCTGGGAATATACAGGAAAAGATAAGAATCAAATAAAAGCAGCTTTGACTTTTAACAATTGGTTAAGTGAAATTAAGTCATGCTTAATTCATCTATTTCTGGTGTTTTCAATACAAAGAGATCTATTAATAGGAGAAAGTGATGAATTTAAAAAAAAGTATGCACCTGTCTTGCAAAATGCCTACTTTTTTCTTGATAAGAAGAAGAAATTTGATGTACTGTGTGTCGATAGAGTTAATTCTCACATACTTCATGTAACGGAAAAAATTAAAGAGGCGTTAGTTGAAAAGGGAGTGATTGACACTGACGAGGAATATCATAGACTCTTGGTTAGGAAAAATGAAAAATGGAGTGATACAAATGAAACTTTACTTCGTATTGTTTCTGGTAAATCGTATTTAATTCCATTACTGGAAAAACGGTTACAGAAATTCACTAAATCAAAATCTGGATTATCAATTGATATTATCAAGAGAAAATTGGCTAGGCATTGCTCATTAAATAGGTTAATGCCCCTCAAAATTACAATTGAAAATCAATAGAATATGCTAAACTTATAAACTCTATTCATATATGTTAATGTTAGTCATATCGTCATATTCGTATATTGCTGCTACTTAAATATGCAGTTAGCGCTAGGCTTAAGATAATTCCAAGCTTCCGCCCCCCAAAAAAATATATCCACCCAATCACAATAAATCCCTTAACTTTATCCTTAGGCAATCGACCAGGTTAAAGTGCTTGGTTTTTGCCGTGAAAAGTGCTTTAATCCCTACACTTTGCCGCGGTTGGCGTCCCCGCTAACGGCCGTACAAGTTTGCCAATCATCTGCCCTGTTTTACTGCTTGTTGGCTGGGACGCCAACTCAGCTCTCTGCCCTCTGCACTCTGCTCTCTGCTCTCTGCTCTCTGCTCTCTGCCCTGCGGCTTCGCCGCAGGGATCTGCGCTAGCCGACCAAAGGGCGCCCGCATCGCGGGCGGTGCGCAACGCGCACTAAGCGAATAGCGCACCCGGAGGGCGGCGGCCCCGGCCCTGCCGGGGAAGCGCCCAAAAAATAATCCTAGTCATTCGTTCAAACTCCAAATATCTGCCTCGATGAAATCCATTAGACTACACCATTTTTCCTTGTTCCTTTTCTACACCCTGCTGGTGTTGGCCAGCAGCAGCTGCAACCGAAAACCTAAAGACGTTAAGTTTAACGAAGCTTTTTTACCCTATCTCTCAGCCTATACTTCCGGTGAGATTTCGCGCTTTTCATCCGTGAAAATCCGCTTTGCCGACGAGGTGGTCAAAGACGCTCCCCGCCAAGAAGATGCCGATTTACTCGATTTCTCGCCCCGCATCAAAGGTAAAGTCCAATGGATCGATAACCGCACCCTGGAGTTTGTACCCGAGGATGAACTGGAGCCCGGCACCCGCTATACCGCCGAGCTGAACATGAAAAAGGTGTACCCCGATATCCCGAAAGACCTGCGGGAGTTTGAATTTCAATTCCTGGCTAAGGCCCGCCGTATTAACGTGAGCCCCATCTCGGTCAGCACCGACAATAACGCCAATTACGCCCTCAACGGTTATATACAAACCAGCGACCGCGAAGACCCCGAGGCCATTAAAAAATTGCTCCGTGCCGTGGTGCAAGGCAATACCCTGCCGATCGAATGGTTCACAGAAGGCAATAAACACGCTTTCCGCATCAGCGATGTGCCCCGCGGCACCAGCGCCAGCGCCGTGAAAGTGTCGTGGAACGGTAAACCCATGGGTATCTCGGGTAAGGGCAAAACCGAGATTGAAATTCCCGCCAAAGGCGATTTCAAAGTGTTAAACGTGACCCGTTTTGATAACCCGAAAGAAAAATATATCGTCCTCGAGTTCTCCGACCCGATTGACCAAAGCCAAAGCCTCGAAGGTTTGATTCGGGCCGGTAAATACGATTTGACCTACTCCGTTGAAGGCAATAAAGTAAAGGCTTTTGCCAGCTCGGCCCTTAAGGGCAAAATTGCTATCAATGTATCTAAAGGCGTTCGCAATGCCGATGGCCTCGACCTAAAAGCGCCTTTTGCTACCACCCTAGAGTTCGACGACTTGAAACCAGAAGTTAGGCTCGTAGGCAAAGGTGTAATCATGCCGCGTGCCGAAACCTTGCCTTTCATCTTTGAAGCCGCAGCCCTTGAAAAAGTGGATGTGCGCATCATTAAAATCAACGAGAAAAGTGTTCCGCAATTCCTGCAAGTCAACAACTTGGACGGCGACCGCGAACTAAAACGAGTGGGCAAAGTGGTGTTGCGCAAAACCCTTGACCTGCGCCAAAACCCCGAGCTAGACCTCAATACTTGGAACTTCCACAGCTTTGATATTGCCAAGCTGGTGAACGCCGAGCCAGGTGCTATTTACGAGGTGGCCATCGGTTTTAAACGCGCTTACGTGAAATACGACAAGTGTAGCACCACCGCAACCGAACCAGAACTGGACGAAGAAGGCCGCGAAATGGCTCCCGTTGGCGAGCCCGAAGAAGAAGACATGCTGGCCGTTGACGAAAACTGGGACCGCTTTGTTGGCGAGAACGAAATGAGCTACTGGGATTACTGGGAAGATGATTACGACCCCAACGATGACCCTTGTACCAACTACTACTACAACTCGAAAAAAGTAGCCCGCCGTAACGTGCTGGCTTCTGACTTGGGCCTCATTGCCAAACATGGCGATGGCGGTACCTACCTGGCCGTGACCAACCTCAAGACCACTAGCCCCATGAAGGGCATCGTGCTGGAAATTTACGATTACCAGAACGAACTGATCTTGAGCACCAAAACCGATAATAACGGTCAAGTATTCTTGAACCTAGAACGCCGCCCGCACTTGGTTATCGCCAAGGATGGCACTCAACGCGGTTACTTGCGCATGGACGATGGCTCGGCCTTGCTCATGAGTCGATACGACGTTAGTGGACAAACCTTCGTAAAGGGCTTGAAAGGCTTTATCTACGGCGAACGCGGCGTTTGGCGCCCCGGCGACGAGATGTTTATCAACTTCATGCTGGAAGATAAACTGAAAACTTTGCCTGCCAACCACCCCGTTAGCTTTGAATTGATTGGCCCACGTGGCCAAGTGGTGCAGCGCATCGTGAAAACACAAGGCTTAAACGGCTTGTACAACTTTACGTGTAAAACCGAGGACAATGCTTTCACGGGCAATTACCTGGCGCGTGTACGCGTGGGTGGTGCCGTGTTTGAGAAAACCTTGAAAGTGGAAACCGTTATGCCTAATCGCTTGAAACTGGACCTCGACTGGGGCCTCAAGCGCATTGTGCGCTCTAGCGCCAAGGATCTTAAAGCGACCCTGAGCGTGAACTGGCTGCACGGTGCCGTGGCTAAAAACTTGAAAGCCGACGTGAAAGTGAGCTTAATTCCTGCTAAAACGGAGTTCAAGAAATTCGGAGATTTTGTGTTCGACGACCCTGCCCGCAAGTACTACTCTGAAGAGGCTGTTATCTTTGAAGGTAACCTCAACGACCAAGGTAAAGCGATGGTACCGGGTGCGTTTAAACTCTCGGGTGATGCCCCTGGTATCATGAATGCCAATTTCAATATCCGTGCGTTCGAGCCCGGCGGTAACTTTAGCACAGGCCGATTTACTGTACCGTACTTCCCGTACGATACTTACGTGGGCGTTAAACTACCCAAAGGTGATGCTGCCCGCAAGATGTTGTTGACGGATGTAGATCACTCGGTGCGCATTGCAACCGTTGACAAAGATGGCAACCCGGTAGCCCGCAGCAACGTGAAAGTGGCGCTGTATAAACTAGAATGGAAATGGTGGTTTGACCAAGACAACGACGAGGTTTCGGCCTACCGTGGTAAAATGAGCTCGACCCCCATCAGCGAGGGCACCATCAGCACTGGTGCTAATGGCGAAGGCGACTGGAAATTCCAGGTGAATTACCCTGAATGGGGCCGGTACTTGGTTCGCGTTTGTGATGATGCCGGACACTGTACTGGCCAGATTACCTATATCGACTGGCCCGGTTGGGCTGGCCGCTCTGACGATGATAATTACCGTGGCCCTGCCGCACTGGAATTTACCAGCGATAAAGGCAGCTACGATGTAGGCCAAACGGTTCAACTATCTATCCCTACCCCCAACGCGGGCCGTGCTTTGATTACCGTTGAAAAAGGCAACAAAGTACTGGAAGCACACTGGATTGAATCGAAAGTAGGCGTGAGTAACTTTAGCTTTAAAGTAAGCAAAGAAATGGCGCCGAACGTGTACATCACCGTGTCGTTGTTGCAACCACACGCGCAAACCGCCAACGACCTGCCCATGCGCATGTACGGCGTGGTGCCTATTGGCGTGGTTGACCCTACAACCCGTATTGAACCTACTATCGCCGTGGCCGAGAGTTTGAAACCCGACCAAGACTTTACCGTTAAAGTGGGCGAGAAAGGCGCAGGCCCGATGACATATACCATTGCCGTGGTGGATGAAGGCTTACTGGGCTTAACCCGTTTCCAAACACCATCGCCTTGGGATTATTTCTACCAGCGCGAAGCCCTTTTGGTTAAAACCTGGGACTTGTACGATCAAGTACTCGGCGCGTTCAAAGGTGAGGTGAAAAGCTTGCTATCCATTGGTGGTGACGCAGCGGCCCTCCGCAAGGAAAAACCCGACCGTTTCAAACCCGTGGTGATGTATGCTGGTCCGTTCGAGTTGAAAAAAGGAGAGACTAAATCCCACACCTTCCACATGCCAAACTACTTTGGCGAGGTACGCGTGATGGTGGTCGCCTCTACCCCTGACGGTGCTTATGGCAAAGCCGACAAGCCCGTTAAAGTAAAACAATCGCTCATGGTGATGGGTACCCTTCCTCGGGTTTTATCGCCGAACGAAGAGTTGAGTTTCCCGCTGACCGTGTTTGCCAACGAGGCCGACATCAAGGATGTGAAAGTTAAACTCGAAACGGGTGGCCTAGTTGAAGTGGCCGACGGTGGCGTTTACCGCAACCTGAAATTCAGCGAACCCGGTGAGGAGCAAACCTCGTTTAACCTCAAGGTGAAACCGAATATTGGCCGCGGCACCATCAAGGCCATCGTTACCTCAGGCGGTTACAGCTCGGAGTACAGCGTTGATATCGAAGTGCGTGCACCAAACCCTGAGATTTCAAACTTCAAAGAAGGCATTGTAGAGGCTGGCAAAACTTGGAGCAGCGATTACGTGCCGGTAGGCATCACAGGTACCAACGAGGGCACGCTTGAAATGTCGTTCATCCCGCCGATTAACCTGATCCGCCGCTTAAAATACTTGATTCAATACCCATACGGCTGCGTGGAGCAAACCACTTCGGGCGTGTTGGCGCAGCTTTACCTGCCAGATTTATCGGATTTGACCGTGAAGCAAGCTGCCGATGTTGAGAAATTTGTCAAAGCGGGTATCGCTCGTTTACAAGGTTTCCAAAACACCGAGGGTGGATTTGTGTATTGGCCCGGCCAAACGGCTGGCGATGATTGGGCTACCAGCTACGTGGGCCACTTCATGATTATGGCCAAGAAAAAAGGCTACACCGTGTCGAGCGATATGATGACCAACTGGACCAAGTATCAACAGGACAAGGCCCGTGCATGGTCGGCCAGCACGATTACCCGCAACGATTATGTACAGGCATATCGCTTGTTCACTTTGGCCTTGTCGGGCGCGCCAGAGATGGGTTCGATGAACCGTTTCAAGGCTAACAGCAACATTTCGCCAGTATCAAAATGGCTCTTGGCGGCTTCGTACTATATGGCAGGCCAAAAGGATGTGGCCAAATCCATCAGCACAGGCTTGGGTAAGAAAGTAGGCAGCTACCGCGAGCAAAGCTACACCTACGGCTCGGGCACCCGTGATGAGGCATTGATATTACTGTCCTTGTCTATCATGCAGCAAAAAGGCGAGGCGCTGGAAGTGTTGAAATCAATATCATCGGCATTGGCCAGCGAGGATTGGCATAGCACCCACACCACTGGTATGGCTTTGGCCGCTGTGGCCGATTACGTGGGCACCAGTAAGGAAAAAGCCGAGTACAAATTTGCATGGCGTACCAAGGGTGGTACATGGAACGAGGTGGTTTCCAAAACACCGATTGCCCGTATCGCCTTGAGCAAGGCCGACCAGAACCAAGAAATTGAAGTTAAAAATAACGGGACCACCACAGGTTTCCCACGTTTGGTGGCCTCGGGTATCCCGATGGAGGGCAGCAATGCCGCCGCCAGCAACGGTTTGAAACTGGAGGTGAGCTACCAAACCTTGAAAGGCCAGCCTGTTGACGTGGCCAGCATCGTACAAGGCACCGATTTTGTGTGCGTGGTTAAAGTAACCAATACCGCTAGCCGCAGGTTAGAAGGCTTGGCCTTGAACCAGATGTTCGCGGCGGGTTGGGAAATCCACAATGCCCGCCTGAACGGCGATGCACTCCTCGGCGAAAAACCTGATTACCAGGATATTCGCGACGACCGTGTGTATTCCTTCTTCAACTTGAACAAAGGGGCGAGTATCACCTTGAAAACCATGTTGAACGCAAGTTATAAAGGCACTTTCTACCTACCCACCATCGAGGTGGAAGCCATGTACGACAAGTCGTTTAGCGCCCGTCACCCGGGTAGCTGGACGAAGGTTATCGCTGGCGGTGCTAACTAAGCAAAGTCTATTATTTTAGTGATTTTTTTGGCGGGTCCCCCATACGTACAGCAGCACAAGTGCCGCTGTGCGTATGGGGGTCGCTACGCTACGCGGCTCGCTATTCGCTCGGCCCTGCGCCGCCCTGCCCGCCTTACGGCGGGAAGACGTTACACGAAACGTCTCTACAGGGCGGCTTGGTCTGGCGCTGCGCGCCACCGCTTCGCATCGCTCACGCGAATAGTGTTCTGTTTGGGATTCTTTGGTAGAGACGCAATATCTTGCGTCTCCCGATCTGTTCTGAGACGCAAGATATTGCGTCTCTACGGTTATTACAAAACAGAACACTGTTCGCGCGAGGTGCCTGGAAGGCTGCGCCATCGGCGCAGGTGCGCGTAGCGCACGGAGCGACAGCGAACCACGAAGTGCTCCGTAAGGGAGCAACGCGACCGCACGAACCCTGGAAGGGACCGACGGCCGTAGGCCGACGCGCCCCAAAAAGAAACATAAATCATCAGGATTTTTTGAACTATTTTTGAGCCTACATCTTGCTTGAAACCCTTAAATCCTTACTGATGTATCTGTCCAAAATTGTAGTGATTAAACCCATGTGGATATATTGCATGGCCTTTTTAGGTATGCTCCTCTGTGTGCAACCTGCTTATAGTCAAGGTGTTTTAAAGGTTTCTGGTACGCAGGTGATTGATTCGTCGGGCAACCGATTTATGCTTCGGGGCGTAAACTTGGGCGGCTGGCTCGTAACCGAGAACTGGATGTGCGGCATTACCGACACCTTGAACGAGGGCCGCTCGGCGCTGAAAACGCTTGAAAGCCGTTTTACGCCTGCCCAGGTTGATACACTGGTGAATACTTGGCAAGACCATTGGATTACCAGTGCCGACCTAGATAGTATTAGCGCGTTGGGGTTCAATTTTGTGCGTGTTCCTTTTGGCTGGCGCAACCTGCAAGACCAACATGGCCAATGGCGCCTAAATGCGAACGGGGAGATTGATTTTTCACGCTTTGATTGGATTGTCAACGAGGCGGCGCAACGCAACTTGTATGTGTTGTTTGATTACCATATTTGGCTCAAACAGGATAGTGCATACAATTCAATTTCGGATATCGATACCGTTAAAAAACATACTTGCTTGATCTGGAAGGCCGTGGCGAGCCACTTCAACAATAACCCACACGTGCTGGGCTACGACCTGCTCAACGAGCCTACAGGTTCTTGGAACGACCATGTGATGCAGATGATTTACGATACCATCCGCAGCGTGGATCCAGAGCATATCATTTCGATTGAATGGACGAATCCTGATACGAGTCGTTGGACCAACGTGATTTACCAAGACCATTACTACGGGATGAGTTTTGCGACGCTATCCGAAAATCAAAACTACTTTAACGCACAATATCTGCCCCAGATTCAAGCGTATCAAGCCCTGAATGTACCCTTTTACGTGGGCGAATTACATGGATTCAACTCTGATCCATCGCTGGCCTGGTCCCTAGAGCAATACTGTTTGAACGATGTGCATTGGTCGCCCTGGACCTATAAAACCATCAACATGTGGGGCTGGGGCTTGATTTCAGTGTACCCCAACAATGTGCGGGTGAA
>CAZDVQ010000085.1:8116-14966 GCA_964508975.1 uncultured Saprospiraceae bacterium | reverse complement strand
GAAAAATGCTGAAAAACAAACAAAATAATTAACGCTTAATGGCATTGCGCGCTAGCTGCTTGGCGGGCAGGCCGCAGGCCTGGTGCGTAGCACCGAGCGATTAGCGAAGCCCAGAAAGCAGCGGCGGCGCCACCGCGATAGCTACAGCAGTAGTACTCGCGATGGCGCCGCAGCGCCCAAAAAATAAACTTATAATTGTCCGCACGAGAGGGGTCGAACCTCTAACCTTCGGCTCCGGAAACCGACACTCTATCCAGTTGAGCTACGCACGGCTATGCTTTCGCAGCGCAAAGATACTATTTTTTTAAATTGTAGTAATAGATAAATCTGGAATTCCTTATCCCTGTAACCTTATCCCTTAAACCTAATAACTAATATTCGAACTCCATGCGTTGGCAAGGGAATCCAAATAAACAGTTCTCCCGGATGAGTTTGGCCACCTCTTCGGGCACGAATTTGTCCCAACCTTCGGCATCGCTGCGCAGTAGGTCTAGTACTTGTGTGGAGTAGATGTTCAGGATATCTTTACGGAAGCCAGTAATGTCTATAATCTGTTGATTTTCAAGTAAATGCTTGTAAAGATATTTGACGCCCTCGGGTATTGCAACGTTCTGGCAAGTCAATAGCACATCGCTGCCAGGCTGTTGCGAGGGGTACACGTATAGGCGTGCGTTCGACACGAATATGTCGCCAATACTGGCCAACAAGCGGCCATCAGTAAAGTTTTCATACTTGCGGCGGATAATTTCCATCAAGTTCCTCACCCCGATAACCAAGCCCAGATGCGGTATTTTATAGTCGCTCAAGTAAGCCACCAGCTTGGCATATTCATCACAATTCGAGAGGATGACCGTATGCCCGAGCCGTCCAAGCACATCCACCCGGTCGAGAAAGTCTTTTTCGTCCACATCGCCAAACAGCTGCAAGTTGCTCAGGGTAATTTCCGAAAGTACTTTTATCCTACTCGTATCAATGCTTGGAAGATCTATAAACTGCTGCATAGCAGCGGCTTGCATGTCTAGGTTTACTAGGGTAGGGGGGCGCCAACTGCCGCGAACCACCAAGGTCGGGTTTTTATAGAGGTACTCCGAGGCGTGCACTGGGTTGCCTTTACTGTCAAACATCGACACGTCGGTCATGTTGTGGCGGATAAGCGCCAAGGCCACCAAACGGTTGTCTACATGCCTGAAATCAGGCCCTTGGATGCGCAACATATCAATTTGCATCCTGCCATGCAGATTATCTAACAACGATGATATGAGCTGGTCAATCTTGGTGCGGTAACGAGAGCAAGCATAAATAAGGTTAACACCAAGTATGCCTACGGCTTGTTGCTGCAAGGTATTGTCGTTATCCAACATCTTGATATGCATCACGATATCGTTGGCGTCGCCGCCTGGCTCACATTGAAAACGAATGCCCATCCAGCCGTCGCCTTTGTTGGTCTTATGGTAGTTGATGGCCGAGATGGTATCGGCAAAGGCGAAGAACCGGGTGCCTGGGCGCTCTTCCCGGAGGCGCGACACCATGAGGTCGTACTCGTGGTCAAGCATTTTATAAACCCTTGATTCACAAACATATCGGCCTTTTTCTTCGGGGCCATAAATGCGGTCTGAAACGGTTTTGTCGTAGGCCGACATGGTCTTGGCAATCGTTCCGGCTGCGCCTCCAACTTGGAAAAAGTGCCTGGCTACTTCTTGTCCAGCACCGATCTCGGCGAAGGACCCATATATGCTTTCGTCCAGGTTAATTTCTAGAGCTTTCTGTTCCGGTTCGAGTTGTAGGCGCATGCTGGTTTATTTGGCTAAATTTTGCACAAAAGTAAGCATTTTCTGTGGTTTGGCATTGTTGTTGGATACTCATTTTTCATAATCCATTCCCAAACAAATTAATTATTTTACCATGTTGTTCCTGGCAATCATATCGTTATTGTTCCTCATCAGCATCGGCGACCTCGTCATGCAAGAGGGCTACGATTGCTACAAAGATTCTAAATTTTGGCTAGCTGCTATCTCTTTTTGCACGCTCATGATCCTCGTTGTTATCAGGTAAGGGCAATATTTTCACATATTTTGCTATTTTTACCGCTCCAAAAATCCCCAAGAGCATGCAGAGCGGTACCTTATTCAGTCTATTTATTTTATTTTTGATAGCCTTATTTGGGCGCCTCCCGCTTCGCGGGTCGCTACGCTCCAGGGCTCCCTACGGTCGGCCCTTGCGGGCTGGCGCGCTGTCGCACGCCACCCTTGCGCATCGCTGGCGCGGGCACACGGCTAGCCCCGTTTTTTACGCGGTGATAGTCGCAAGCTTGTTTTTGACAAGTTTGAGGCTTAATGCCCAAGAAACCATTCAAGTAAAAGGATATGTCTATGCTGCCAATAACAGTGGATTTCTTGAAGGTGCGGCCGTAATTGTCGACTCGGCGGGCATCATTGTGCGTGATACCATATACACCGACTATCTAGGTGGTTTCGAATGTCAAATCAATCCCGGCTTTCCATATAAAATAACGGCATCCTACAAGTGGTTTGTTTCGGAGACACAAACCGTTGAGGCCATTTCACCTGATAGCAACGCCGTCTTCCTCAAGTTCCCGCTCAACCGCATGCCTGGCTACATCTTCGACGCCACCCTGGCCGATGTGAACCCAAGTCCCGACGATACCCTCAGCGGTGGCGGTTCTTTTGCCATTGAAGGCGCTACCATCGAGGTGTTCAATACCATCACCAAAATGGAAGAACTTAGGCTGATTAACCATCCGGAGCATACTTTCAAAATGCGCCTCGAACAAGGCAACCAATACGTCATGCTTATCCGCAAGGCAGGCTATTACAACAAGTGGATTAAAATCAACGTGAATGTAAACGGTTGTATCCTTTGTTTTGAAGGTATTGGTAGCGTTAGCCCTGGCGTGGTCGATAACCTTACCCGAAACAACACTATGGGCTTGCTGGTAGCCAACATTGGCCTGAAAAAAATCGAGCTGAACAAAGGCATCAAGCTAGAGAACATTTACTACGACCTTGCCAAGTACGACATCAGGCCTGATGCCAAACCAATTCTCGACAACCTGGTTGATATCATGCGCGATAACCCACAAATCGTGATTGAACTCCGCTCGCACACCGATGTGCGTGGTGATGATAAAAGCAACCAAATCCTTTCTCAAAACAGGGCCCAGGCCGCTGTTGAATACATCGTGAGCCGTGGCGTGGATACCGCTAGGATTGCAGCCGTGGGCTACGGTGAGAGCTTGCTGGTAAACGACTGTAAAAATGGCGTGTACTGTAGCGAGGAAAAACACCAGGAAAACCGCCGCACAGAGTTTGCCGTGGTACACATTTTACCCAATGCTATGGATTCTATGTCGCTGCGTAGCATCATGCTCGAGCGCGAAATTGAAGCACTTGCAACAGCTGAAACGAAGACCAACGTAAAAGTTAAAGCCAACAACGTAGTTCAGGTTCCGGTGAAAACGGTTGATACCATGTATATCAATCCACCACCAGTTAAGCCAAGCCAGTCTACAATTGTTGAAGTTCTAGTTGAACCTAAGCCTAAAACCAATACAGGCTTGCAGTACAGCAAGGCCATACCCATACCGGCTAACTTTGAAGGTTATGCCATCGAGTTGATGCAAAGCAACGATCGCCTCGACGATGCGAATATTATCTTCAAGCAATACAACACCGTGTACGAATTACCATCGGAACAAGGTTTTAGCTATATTTGTGGAAACTTTCCGCGATTAAAGTCCGCCGAAATGTTCTTGAAAAATTCTATCATCGAGGTTTACCCCAACGCTTTTATCGTTGAGTTCAAAGCGGGGAAACGGGTTGCCGCTAAATAAACACCACCAATGAACACATTTACAGCTCCAACAGGTCAAACGGTACATTATAAGCAATGGGCTGACCCTCAAGATATTAAAGCAGTTGTATTGCTCGTACACGGCCTTGGCGAGCATATCGGTAGGTATGAACACGTGGCGGCGCATTTTCATCAATTGGGCTATGCGTTCATCGCATACGACCAGTATGGCCACGGTAAAACCACGGGAAAAGTTGGGCATGTCCGCAAGATGGATGATATCCTCGATTTGCTTGATAAGTTCATTGCCTTTACGCAATCTTTATACCCAGGCAAAGCGATTTGCCTTTACGGGCACAGCATGGGCGGGCTCATCGTTTTAACGGAGGCAGCACGCCGTTCGCCGGAGGTGAAAGCCGTTATTGCTACGGCTCCTGCCATCCGATTGGCCTTTCAGCCACCAGCCTTCATCTTGGCCTTGGGCAAACTTATGCGCAAGTTGTACCCAGCTTTCTCGCAGAAAAATCAACTTGACGTCAAGCAACTCTCGCACGACCAAAAGGTTATCGATGCTTATGTAGCCGATCCACTGGTACACGATGTCGTAAATGCTGAACTTGGAATCGGTTTGATAGAGTGGGGGAACACCCTTGCAGACTCAACCGTTAATTTCAAAATGCCTGTACTGATTATGCACGGCTCTAACGATAAAATTACCTCAGCAGCGGGTTCCGAGGCTTTTGCCCAAAAATCGAAAGGCAATGTGAACTTTAAACTTTGGCCGGGCCTGTTCCATGAAATCCACAATGAGCCAGAGCAAGATGATGTTCTAAGTTATGCCAGTAATTGGCTCGGTAAACAGTTGTAAGATGTGAGCTGTAAGATGTGAGTTGTAAGATTTGGCTATGCAACCATTTGTGTGGCAGAGCCGTTTATTAGGAGTACTTATTTCTAAATGGACTAAATCCTTTTTCGTGTTCAAAGGTTTGACCAAGTTTGCTTTTCTGGCTGGTTTTGCATCTGTAGTTTTTGTACTACTTTGCAATACTTGGGTTGTGTCCTCTACTGATGAACAAGTTTACAAAACCGTTGACGAGATACCATACCGCAAAGTCGGCTTGGTGCTAGGCACCAGCAAAACCATCAACGGGAAGTGGGATAACTTGTTTTTTACCTACCGTGTTAACGCGGCGTCGACCTTATTCCACAAGAAAAAAATTAGCCATATCCTCGTAAGCGGCGATAATAGCAACATGAATTACAACGAACCCCGCGATATGAAACAAGCCCTCAAGAAATTGGGCGTTCCGGATAGTTGTATCACCATGGACTTTGGCGGCCGTAAAACCCTCGACTCGGTGGTGCGTTGCAAAAAAGTATTTCTGCAAAACGAGGTGACCATCATCTCGCAAGGTATACACGACCATAGAGCCTTGTTTATCGCCAACTACTACGGTATGGATGCCGTGGCTTACGACGCCAAGTACCCCAATACGGCCACCAAAAAAACGGCTATCCGCGAAATATTAGCTAGGGTAAAAGCGGTTACCGACCTGTATATCTTCAATCGCCAACCCCGTTTCCTCGGCGATGCGGTGATTATACAAATCTAAACATACTCTAATGAACTTCCATTCTGATGCGCAGCTCGTTGGGCAAGTAATTGTTCATCCGGCCCGGCATGAACTTGGCCCAGCCTAGGTTTAACCCTTCGTATTGCATGAGGGTCCAACCTTTGGCATCTTGAGCGGCTGCGGGAATGCTTGTGGCACTTTTAAGGTATTGCAGTGCTTCATCCTTGCTCAAGGCCACGCTTGGAATATCTTGGCGCAGTAGGTGGCCCATGGCCAAGTCGTGGCTTGGGATAAGCTGCGTACCTTTGAGCTCGCCCATGCTTATACCGAGCGATTTTCGCTTAAGCATTTGATCTATCCTGGCACTGGCTGGAAGGATATCCAGTGGTATAGCGATAATCTCGCCAGTAGGTTTTTGGTGAAACTGGAACGCTTCTGGTTCCTCCATCCAATCGTTAAAGATACCCAATAGTTTTTTGTCGAGCAAGGGCAGTTTGATCGGAGCGGGTTTGAAATTGGTTTCACGCGAAGCATGGTTTTCAAAAGCTGCAATAAAGAAACCTTCGCCTTTAACCAGGTGCGGATAGCAGATATGTCCATGTCCAAATGGCCTAGTACCCCAACTTGAATCTGGGTTTAAGGCTATTGGTTTTAAATCTGGAAAATGATGTAGAGCCCTGTCCAGTACTTCAATATCTTCTGCGGCGCTGAAAGTACAAGTACTGTAAATGAGCTTGCCACCGGGTTTTAGTAAGGGGATAGTGGCATCCAAGATATCATTTTGGCGGAGGGCACATTGTGTCACCAAGGCTTCATTCCACTGTTTTAGGGCAAAATCATCTTTGCGGAACATCCCCTCGCCCGAGCATGGGGCATCCACGAGGATGATGTCGAAAAAACCTTCCAATGCGGCAAAATCCGCAGGGTCGTGGTTAGCGATTATCTGGTGGCTATGGCCCCAGCGCAGCATGTTCTCTTTCAGGATTTTAACGCGGTTAGGCACCACCTCGTTGGCCACGAGTAGCGAGCCCTCGGGCATTAAACTGGCCAGCAAGGTTGTTTTTCCACCAGGCGCTGCACATAAGTCTAATATATTGAGGGCTTGCTTGGGGGCTACTTGTTCAAATACCCAATGTAGCAACATGGAGGAGGCTTCCTGCACGTAATACGCACCTGCGTGAAAGGCTGGGTCGAGGGTGAAACTCGGTCTTTCGGCTAAATAACGACCGTTTGCGCACCAGGCAATAGGGCTTGCATCCGCAAAAACAGCGGCAGGTTTAGCCGGGTTCAGTCGGATAGAAGTTGGCACCTCTGCCATGATAGCTGCCTCAAATGCTGGGTATTCGGCACCAAGGCGTTCGTGCATGCGCTGGGTAAAGTCGGAAGGAAGCAAAAATAGTGAGGAGTGAGGAGTGAGGAGTGAGGAGTGAGGAGTGAGGAGTGAGGAGTGAGGAGTGAGGAGTGAG
>CAZDVQ010000085.1:0-8016 GCA_964508975.1 uncultured Saprospiraceae bacterium | reverse complement strand
AGTGAGGAGTGAGGAGTGAGGAGTGAGGAGTGAGGAGTGAGGAGTGAGGAGTGAGCGGGCTCAAAAGTAAAAATTAATTTTTGCTATCGCTCCGTTGAAAGTTGCAAATGAGTTAAATATCTAATAAATAACAATTAATAACTAATACTTAATCAGGTTTTCCCATGGCGCCGCTAGCGTACCGGCGTTTAGCTTCTGCCATTTGCTCGTTGGTAGTCATTACGAAGGGGCCACCATACACGATAGGTTCACGGTGTGGTGTACCTGATGCGAACATAAATTCTAAGCCATTGCTTCCAGCGCTCAATTCAACGGTATTGCCTTCGCTAGAGTAGTTGAGCAAAGTTTGAGCTTGGATACTACCTCCTGTAGCCTCGCCTGAGCCGTTTAGGCCATAAACATAAGCCATTTCTTTTGCATCAAGTATAATGCTTTGGTTGGCTTGTAAGAATACATGTAACAGGGTTACATCCGTTACCATTTTGTAGGCGGGTGAAACGCCTGAGAATGCCCCATGAACAACCCTAACTTTGTATGTATCTGTAATCACCTCGGGTACTTCTAGTGCGCTAGCATGCATCGATTTTGGTTCAACCCAGCGGTCTTTATCCGCGTGGTTAATCCAAATTTGGAAGCCATGGCATTCAACTCCGCTTACTTTAGGGAATTCATCGTGGTGCATGCCGCTGCCGGCCTGCATGATATGCATACCACCGGGTTCGATGTAACTGAAATCCCCTTGGCTATCTCTATTGATGAAGCCCCCGGCGCTATCAGGTAACATGTAGGTCATTACAGAGATGCCAGCGTGCGGGTGTGGACCAAATACAGGTTTGTCCATCAAGAACTCGGTAAATACCAAGAAAGGTTCGATGGGGTAATTGCTGGCCATCATGTCAACGCCTTTGAGGCCAGGGAAGGCTTGTTTAAATTTGAGGTCGGTTTTACGTACTACAGTTTTGTTCATTTTAGTATGTGTTGTGTTTAGCCTTGCCTTTACATCCCTGAAAAGCAAAAGGCCTAAAAAGGTTATGATTGATTTTTGGATGAAGTTTCTTCTTTGCATGGCAGGTGGTTTTGAGAGTTTATACTAGCCTACGTTGGTGATAATTTTTTTCAGCACTGCAAGCGTAATTGCCCGCTCGGTATCGCTCACGCCTTGTAGGGCATCTTCAATCGACTGGTAAGCGCATTTAGCGGTAGCTTCCTTGAGTTGTTTGCCTAAATCCGTCAAGTAAATGTGGTACACCCTTCTGTCGTTGGGGTCATCCCGGCGTTCAACTACACCTTCCCGTTCGAGGATGTCGATGATGCGGGTTACGTTGGCCCTGTTCCGATTGGTGCAATGCGCAAGTTCACTTTGTTGCAAGCCGTCTTGTTGCCAGAGGTAGGTTAAAACCCTGAATTGATCAGGGGTAACCGGTAAAGCGTGGTCTTTCATCAGCTTTGACAAATGCCGGAACATGGCAGTGTGTGCAGTACCTAATATTCGACCAAATGATGTTTGAAATTCAAATGTTTCCATAGCAATAGTTAAATACGCAACAAATATAAAAAGTTCAAAATAACCTTCATTTTTTTAGATGACCAGCACTGCGGATTAAGCTACGCTTGATGTTGTTTTTTTTGGGCGCCCCGCCGCTACGCGTCGGCGGTTCCCTCTGGGCTCCCTAAACGGTCGGTGCTTCGCACCTGCGCCTACGGCGCAGCCCGCCGGGCACCTGGCGCTTTTAAATTATTAATTGTAAATGATTAATTATTAATGTATTAAATACAGGTTAGTGCTTTGGTGAAGCGCTCATAGTTGTCGTAGGTTATGAGCCTTGTGAAATACATCTGCAACAGAAAGTTGTTTACTAAGGTTAAAAAGTGCCGCACCGCGGCAAAACATCTTAGCGATGGGTGAAGCCGTGCTGTAGGCACGGCTGTAACCCATCGTGCGCATGCCGAGAATCAGCCCGTCCTGAAGGGACGGCACCTCTACTAAATCGCTAGCCTGTAATTGGTATCGTCCTTTCAGGACTTAAAATTCTGCCCGATTCCCTCGATGGGTTACGGGCGTTCCGCCCTCACCCATCGCTAAGATGTGGTGCCGCTTCGCGGCATTTTTAGGATGTACAATACTATACGTCTTATGTATCTCACAACTCTAGGTCACGCGAAATTTGTGGTCGCCCAAGGTTAGGCATGCCAGAACACTACTCGGCCTAGCAGCTTGGAGGGCAGCCGCGCAGCGGCTGGTGCGAAGCACGGAGCATCGCGAACCCCGGAAAGGTGCGGCGGCAACCGCAGGGCGCCGCAGGCCCCAAAAAGAAGAAATGAATAAAGGATGAAATGAGTAAATGAATTTTTGATTTTTGGGCGTATTTGTTTTTAGGCATTAATAGCCAGATATGAAGACGCAAAACAATATTTTCAAAAGCGTGCCCTGCATACCGATAAACTCATTACATTTGCCCTAGTAATCCTAACAGCTAAGCACCGACCATGAGTGAATTTCCTGAAAACCCGATAAACCAGCCCAACGAGCAGCCTGTAACTCAAGACAACTGGAACAAAAATAGCCTTGACCTTAACCTGCTGAACCGCAAGGTGGAGGAAGTGCGTAACGAGCTGCGCAAGGTCATCGTGGGCCAATCGGAACTGGTTGATTTACTGATGATTGCCTTGTTGTCGAACGGGCACGTGCTGATTGAAGGGGTTCCTGGTATTGCCAAAACCTTGACCGCCAAGCTGATGGCCAAAACCTTGTCGGTTGAATTTTCGCGTATACAATTCACGCCCGACATGATGCCTGCCGACGTGACAGGTACCACGGTGTTCAACGTTAAAAACTCGGAATTTCAGTTTAACCACGGGCCAATTTTCTCGAATATCGTGCTGATTGACGAGATTAACCGCGCCCCGGCCAAAACCCAATCCTCGCTGTTTGAGGTGATGGAGGAACGCCAAATATCGGTTGATGGCAAAACTTACCGCATGGATTACCCGTTTTTGGTGATTGCCACGCAAAACCCTATTGAGCAAGAAGGTACATATAAATTGCCCGAGGCACAACTCGACCGTTTCTTGTTCCGCATCAAGATTACTTACCCGAATTTGCAGGAGGAAAAAGCTATTCTGCGCCGTTTTAGCCAAGATTTCTCGGCTAAGGTGAGCGATACTGTGAAGGCGGTATTCAGCGTGAGCGAGCTGTTAACTTGCCAGCAAATGATTGAACGCATCCATATTAAGGAAGAGTTGATCGATTATATCGCCGAGATTATACACGGCACGCGCAACAACGGCGATTTATTCCTGGGCGCATCGCCACGGGCCTCCTTGTCCATCTTGAAGTCGTCGAAAGCTTTGGCAGCTATGAGTGGCCGCGACTTTGTGACGCCAGATGATATCCGCAACGTGTGTGGCCCCGTGTTGAATCACCGTATCATCGTTACGCCAGAGCGTGAGATGGAAGGCATCGACTCAAGCGACGTGATCAAGAGCATTATCAACAAGTTGGAAGTACCGCGTTAGTCGAGGTCGAACAAGTTTTTGACACCGATGGTACGGCTTTTATTGAAGCCCTCGGCATAATCGTAGCCGGCGGGGCGACCCATATCACGTGCCCGAGATTTAATGGCATCCATGAAGCCCTCGGTTGAAATAGGTGTAATCGGCTCGGTAGAGTTCGGGTCGAAAAACTGTGTTTTATAAGCGTGGATGGATGCTATTTTTTGATCCATGAAAGGCGTGATATCTACCACGAAATCAGGGGCCAGGTAATAATCTTGGATATAGTGGTACAAGGCTTTTGGTCGCCAAGCGGCTTGTACTTGATCGTCCCAAGTGGTTTCGATTTTGCGTAAACCGCTGTAGAAGACACTATCGGCCACGAGTTTAGCGGCGCGAGCATGGTCAGGGTGGCGGTCGTTCAGGGCATTTGCCAGGATAATATCTGGTTGGAATAGGCGGATAATTTGCACGATGGCGCGGATATTTTCCTCCTCGTGGGTGAAGAAGCCATCGGGCATGCGCAGGTTTGCGCGGGCGGAAAGGCCTAGTATCTTGGTTGCGTTAGAAGCTTCGATGTCGCGTTCGGGTGCCGAGCCACGGGTGCCTAGCTCGCCGCGGGTTAGGTCTACAACGCCTACTTTATAGCCTTGAGCAATATGTTTGAGCAAGGTGCCGGCGCAAGAGAGTTCAACGTCATCGGGGTGGGCGGCAAAGGCTAAGATGTTCAGTTTCATGGTATAGTAGGGTTCAAAAGTACAATAAGAACAAAATAACGCAATTGAAGTTCTATATCTTACAAATATCTTTATCTTTGCAGGCTCAAAGAGGTCGCGTAGCTCAGCTGGATAGAGCATCTGCCTTCTAAGCAGACGGTCACAGGTTCGAATCCTGTCGCGATCACCTGAATATCAAAGGGTTATGTATTGTGAGATACATGGCCCTTTTTTATTTGCAATATATTTGCATAAAAACGACCTCTTTTTACGGGTAATATTCTATTTCACGTTCGTATATGTAAATCAGGTTATCTGATTTACATGTTTTTTTTATCCAATTACCCAATTCATCATATAGATAGGTATAGGTTGTTTTAAAGACATTGTCTTTGCTTATTTCTTCTGAATAAATTACATCCAACATATCATTGTATGTATAGATGGTTTCAGATGAATGATTAACAGTAGGTGATTGGCTAGTTATTTTCAACTTTATTAATTTCCCGTAGCTATCGTAGTACATTTTTTGATTTTGCCTTGTATTATTATTGAAAACGTAATCGGAACTTATATTATTACCGTTTATATCATAAGTATGCGTAATTGTAGTTGAAATATTACCCAAAGAATCATAATACCTATATTCCAGTACTTGCTTATTAAGATTGTATTTGGTTAACTTTTTCCCTTCTACTTTCTCATTTTTAGTAATAATTCCAATTTCAGTATTGCTCACTGAGTCGTATTCTATTCTTTCAATTGATACACTTGCCGAATTTGGATCTACTTCTTCTATTTTAACCAAATGGTTCGATGCATTGTAGTAATACAAAGTAGTCCCTAACGGATTGCCGTGTTTATTTAAACCTAAAACCTTTGTAATATATCCATGCTGATTGTAATATCGTATTGAATAGGAGTTTAGTTCATTGAAGTATCCCGTTTTTACTACAATACCAAAACTATCACGGGCACTAAAATGTTTAGCGCTTATTGACTTGATTTTACCTTTAAGTTCTGCTTTTTGCAGGTCGTTTTTCAGATTGATAGAGTTCGTTTTTGTGCATGATTCCAACATGAAAAATGTACACACTACAAATATTAAGTATTTCATATGATAGTTATATTTTGTTCAGGCTTAATTTAGCATGTGATTGAATGCAAATATAAGCTTTGCCAAAACAAAAAAGCAACATTTTTACACTAGCTTGCTAATTGCAGTATTCAAGACTTGGTCTTTGAAGCCTTTTATGCTAGGGGTTTAGCAACTATTCTAATCAATACGACGGCGCAGACTATCTTTTTGGATACAGAGCAAGAAATAGGCCCTGCGGACCGTTTTGTTGGGAAGAGGCTAATTTAAGGCTGTATTCGTTTGTTTTCAAGATTGGGTTTCACTTATAAACGAAGTGAATTACTTTGCGCGCTGCGCTATTTTGCGCCTCCCCCCGGCGCGTTGCGCCGACCCCCTCCACTGCACCAACGCTGCGCGTCTGTTGGTAGCGGGGGTTGGGCCGAGCTTCGCTCGACCGGGCTTCGGTACGGCTATCGTTCCGTTATAGTCTGTCCTGATGGGGCAGGAGCAAAGATGTGCCGCTCCTAGCGGAGCTTAATATCCTGAAGGCTTGTTTCTATTAACATGTCGCTCCTAGCGGAGCTGGCAACGCTATACTATTTTCATAGTTAATAGTTCATCGTTCATCGTTCCCCAAGGCCGCTTTGCGGCCTTGGCAAGCGTTAGCTGCTTGGAGGGCGCGGCGTAAGCCGCGGTGCGAAGCACGGAGCGCAGCGAACCCCGGAAAGGAGCGGCGACGCGATAGCGGCGCAACGCCCAAATCGCCAAAATGATGAAATGAATAAATGATGAAACGATATTTACGTACCTTTGCGGCTTACAATACGCTTTTACGCCAATACTTTACATGAACAAGTTATTTAAGAACCTGGTTGACCCAGTAGCCCTTGCCCTAGAAAATATACTAGTTAACCAAGCCAATATATCCCTGACGGTTGATACCATGATCCGCAACAACCCTAAATGGGGTAAACGCGACCGCGAGTTTATTAACCAATGTATCCACGAGGTGGTGCGCTACGCACGCCTGTATACGCACGTGCTCGAGGCCGAGGATTTTGAAAATACCAACTGGTACCAAGCCATTGGCCTGTGGTGGCTGGATAAAGGCAACGAGCTACCCGATTGGCCCGAATGGGCGCATCTAGACAAGGAACAGTTGCAAAAACGCTTTGCCGCTTGCCGCGAACACGAAGACCTGAAAGAATCGTTCCCCGAGTGGTTGCACCGCCGTGGTAGCGAAACCCTAGGCGATAAATGGCCTACCATCATGCAAGGCCTTAACCAACCAACCGATATTGTACTCCGGGTAAATACCCTGCAAGCTGGCGTTGGCTCGGTGATGGAAAAGCTGATGGAGCTGGGTTACGACGTGGAACATGTAGGCAAAACGGGCATCAAGGTAAAAAGCCGTATCCAAATTGGTAAGTTACAGTTGTTCCACGATGGTATTGTTGAGGTGCAAGACGCTGCCTCACAGGCCGTATCTGAATACCTAGAGGTTAAACCTGGCGAAAAAGTGATCGATGCATGCGCAGGTGCTGGTGGCAAAAGCCTTCACCTAGCTGCCTTGATGAAAAATAAAGGCTCCATCATCTCGATGGATGTCCATGTTGAAAAGTTAAAGGAGTTGATGCGCCGCTCGGAACGTGCCGGGGTGCGCGTGATTCAAACCAGTATGTTTAACGAAACGGTGGTTGATTACTTGACCGATAGCGCCGACGCCGTGCTGCTGGATGTACCATGCAGCGGAACAGGCACCATCCGCCGCCGCCCGAACTTGAAATGGGAGTTGGAAGAATCGTTCCTAGATAACCGTATTGCGCTGCAACAGAAGCTGTTACAGTCGTACGCTGGCTTCTGCAAGCCTGGTGGTGGCCGTTTGGTTTATGCTACCTGTAGTATCTTGCCAGAGGAAAATGAAGACCAAGTGACGGAGTTCCTCGCCTCAGAAGCTGGTCAGGAATTCGAGTTGACTAAATCACAAACTTTGTATCCACAGGAGTTTGGTTACGATGGTTTTTACATGGCCATGCTCACACGCAAGTAAATCCTTACTAGCCTTTACTGCAAGGTTTCTATGTGTGTATTGATCATATCCATGAAGTTGTGTAGATAAGCCGGGACATTCGTTTTGTTTTGGTCTACCCGGAAGCTTTGCTCCATGTTGGCGTCCTTGATTAGGATAAATAAGCCACCTTGGTCGGCACAATCAGGGCATCCAAACAGGGTTTGGGCACTGGTGTACAAACCTGCAGGGATACTGTCGAGCAAATTGGCTACCTGATTATATTGGGCGGCTGGTAGCTCCGTAAAATCTAGTTCTTGGGGTTGTGCATAATGATCGTTGCTATCCTCGTACAGCTTGCCATCGGCCAAGGCAAAGGTTTCAACACAAGTTTCACCGGCACACATACCGTAAAATCGACCAAAAATTAATATCTCGTTGGTTTGCGGGATGCCTTCTATCGTGTATCCTGCAATGACCATGTTTGTGATTTCTTTTTTACAGGCCATTTGGCTCATCGCTACCAAAAGTAGAGCAGCAAGTACCTTAATTGCTTTCATGTGTATTATTTAATGGTTCAAGTATTCAAACGAGGGATATAGTGGGAATGGTTGGCTTGTTCATCGTTCATCATTCATCGTTCAAAGAAGCGCCTCCCCCCGGCGCGTTGCGCCGACCCCCTCCACTGCGCGGCACTACGTGCCCGCTGGTAGCGGGGGTTA
>CAZDVQ010000084.1:0-15131 GCA_964508975.1 uncultured Saprospiraceae bacterium | reverse complement strand
ATTGCACCTTTGGTGCTTTGTGTGTTTAAGAAAAATGTGTCCTAATCGTAGCCTTTGCATGGAGGGGAATTCAGCTTGTACTTTTAAATTAGTGTAAATCAAATATTTATAGCAAGGCATAAACTCCCCTCCATGCAAAGGCTACGATTAGGACACATCTTTTAATGCTGCCCGTAGGGCAGCCCCTTTTGGTAGCTGCGGGTAAGCGAAGCGCAACCCGGGGATTAAGGGCGACAACAGAAAACCCGTGGCGGCAAGCCGTTTGTACATGTACAATACAGAAATCGCCACGGAACGATAGATGTAGCTTTTTTCACAAGAAAAACCAGGAGCTTTTGCATGGCGGTGCAATGCTGTACCACAATTTTCTGTATATTCGCCGTGCCAAGAAACCGTTAAGAACGTCGACATGATTAAATATTTTATTGTAGCAATTGTTTGTCTGTGTGCAGTATCCAGTTGTAAAATCCAAGAAACGCGTATTTACAGCATGACTCCGTATAATCATTTTTTTCATTTGCATGATTCATCATTTATCGAAATTGTTGTAGAAAAGGGGAAAGTTGTATCCGCATCAAATATTAATTACGTTAAAGTTGATATTGACAGTAATGACATCAAAATGGCATACATAACGATTTTAAAAGGGAATGCAGGTAAAAAACTACTGTTACTTTTAAACCAAATACTGCAGGAATGCCATGGTGACAGCAATATTACTTTTAGCCCTCATATCTGCATTGATTTTGTATCCAAAAAAGGACGGGTTGAGCGCTACTATTTAAACGAACGTAAAGAAGTTAAAATAGATAACTGCATATTGGGTAAACAGAAAACAGTAGCGGACTACATAACCCAAAAATTACCCTACATTATTTTTTTCCGTTAATTTGTGACGCAAACTAGCTTATTTGGCTAGTCAACGCTGGAACACTAAACCATTATTCAAAATGTCAAAACTTTTGGGCCAGAGATGGGCCAGTACGTAGCCATGAGAAAAATATTTAAAAGAGGAAACACCTGGTATCTAGATGAGTACTTTGCTTATTTAGAGACAAAAAAAGACGAAATCCCCAAAGAGATAAAAGAATTTATCCTGGATCGTAATAGATATCGATTAGATCCAGAGGAAACCCTGCACGATGCTTGGCTTACTAAATTGAAGTTTCAACTAAATATTTATAGAGGCGATGATAAGTTATTAATGGAATTTTTAGGGCCTTATCATGACCGAATATTTAAATTTGTTTTCTCAGGCGTTGTTAACGTACAAATAAAAGGGGACAATCAAGATTTTAAAGAATCAGATTTACTTATGCATCAATTTTCTTTTAATTCAAAAAATCAATATCTGTATATTTTTGTTTTTAGTGGTGGAAAACAAATCACTATTACCTTTACAAAGCTTGAAATCAATGAAATTCTGCTGTAGTGTGAAGCAAACACATGCCTCGCCTCTAAAATGGGCGATTAGGTCTGGCCTTGCGGGCTAACGCTGTAAATCTGCCAATTTGATGCTGTAGGGGCGACCCTTGTGGTCGCCCAAGGTTTGGGCACGCCAGAACACGACTCGGCCTAGCTGCCTGGAGGGCAGCCGCGTCAGCGGCTGGTGCGTAGCACGGAGCAAAGCGAACCCCGGAAGGGAGCGGCGGCGCAACGCGCCGCAGGCCCCAAAATGATAAATTGAATAAAGGATGAAATGAGTAACTACTATTTACCATTGTTCGCCAGCCGTAAAGCTTCAAGGTTAATCATGTAAGCTTCGATTACGGCTGGAAAAGTGATTGTCTTAAATGGGCTTTTGTAAGTAACTTTGTTTTTCCGATCAACAATGATAAAAGTAAAGTCAGTATCGTAGGTTAATAAACGCTCTCCTCTTGAGTCGTGTGAAGGGGTATTCACAGCCCCTTCTTCACTGTCAAACAAGTACCTAAACTTTTCTACATTTTCATATTGACTTGAGTTAATTTGCTTTTTAGTTATAAACTCGTACTTCCCAAAATAATTTTCGCTCACTTGTTTCTTCATTTGTTTGTCATACGCTTTATAACCAGCCAAAACACAGAGCATTACAACATCTTCTTTTCCGAAGTCAGGAGGGATTGCTCCGTTTTCTATGGTTGTTTCTCTTTTAGCATAAGAAAACATAGGTGATTTGCAAGAAGTGAAAAGCAAAAAAGCTACAAAAACTAGCATCCACTGCTGAATGTTATTCCGTTTCATGTTCAATGTGTTTATTTTGTGAATTACAAAGATAGTCCAATTTAAATTAAGTAACAAAGATGTGTTTAAAAACAAATAATCTAAGGCCATGTAGTTAATCCTGATAATGTCCTTAATATTGCAGTCCATTCAAAACCAACACATGTCAATCCGCTGGAAAATAGCACAGTTTACCGAACGCCTCTGGTGGAGGAACTACCTACGGGGTAAATCGCCGGAAGATTACCTGCGTTGGAAGCAAAACTACTGGCTCAACTTCTTGCAAGCCTGCGGCATTGAACTCAACCTGCTACAAGGACAAAATGTACTTGACGCTGGCTGCGGTCCCGCTGGTATTTTCTGTATTTTGGAACAAAGCCAGATTACGGCCATCGATCCTTTATTGGATAGCTATAGCCATGATTTACAGCATTTTAGTCCAGTTTTATACCCGAATGTTGTTTTCCAGACCTGCACCATTGAGCAATTTAATACCACAGCGGCGTTTGATTACATTTTCTGCCTCAACGCCATCAACCATGTGCGGGATATTGAATTGGCATTCAAGCAGTTAAGCTTATCGGCTAAACCTGGAAGTACCCTGGTGTTGAGCAGCGACCTACACCGCAACAAACGATTCAAGCAGATTTTCCGTTTGTTCAAGGCCGATATCCTCCACCCGCAACAACACGATTTGGCCGATTACAAGGCATTTCTGCACCAAGCGGGCTTTGAACTGGAACGTCATTTTACCCAAAAACAAGATTTTTTCTTCGATTACGAGGTATTCATATGCAAAAAACGCTAATTCATTTCCTGGGCATATGTCTTGTGGCCCTATCCGTACAGGCTTGCTATACCAAGCCAGAAGGCTGTACCGACCCCGTGGCCAGCAACTTCGACCCCGAGGCTGATGTCAACACGGGTTGTACGTATTTCCTAACGCGGGTTAAAAACGACCCGAAGTACAATGGCCTTGATTTTCAGCTAGATACCACTGCTTACCTCGATTTACAGAACGATAGTTTCAAGGTAGAGCAAGCCACTTTTTTCGTATCGGGTTTCCGTTTTGACATGAATTCGGGCGAAATTGTTCAGGTGCTGGATAGCTTTAAACTGCCCTCTGGCCAGTATACTCGCAAGGATTATTTAGCCCTAAACCCCAGTGCCAGCTTCCAAACCTTGGGCCGGGTATCAGGTTATGGCAACTTTCAAGCCTTACGTTTCAACATTGGCCTGAGTGACCTACAACGCAGTGTAGATGCCACACAGCAAACAGCAGGCTCTACCCTATCCAACAGCTCACTTGATTCGATGTACAACAGCACGGAGGGTTTTGCGCACTTTAGGGTGGTGATACGGCATGGCAGCGATTTTAGCCAACGCTCGGTATTTAGCAGTTATGGCAACGGGCTTCAAATACCCATCCAAGTGTCGGGTTTATCGGGCATTATTCCAGACAACGAAAACCACGACCTGGTGATACAGATAGATTATGGCCTATTACTGTTCGGCATCGCCTTCAATAGCGATAGCAACGCGGCAGTAGTGCAGAAAATACGGGATAACCTTCCGTCGGCTATCATTGCGTATTGATTTTGTTGGGCGCCCCGGCTTCGCCGGCGGTCCCCTCCAGGGTTCGCTATTCGCTCCGTGCGCGTTGCGCACCCGCGCCTACGGCGCGGCCTTCCGGGCACCTGGCGCTAGTGCAATGCCGGGAGACCCCAGGTTGGCCGTCTCTACCAAGGTGTATTTTGGACGATTGATTATTCGCCCAATACAAAAAATCAAATGGTGCACCAACACGCCTACTGTTTTACCAACAGAATCAAGACGTATGCTAATACATATGCAAATATTGGCGCAACGCCCCATATGAGGAAAAAGCGTTTAACCACCTTATTCTGGAAGGTTTGTTTAAACCCTACTCGAGATACACTCAAAGCAATAAAACCAGCTCCATTTAACTGCACCAACGAAGTAGGAATACCCTTGGTAATAGAAGCCAACAACAACAATGTGGCTACAATTACAGCGATAATAGTGGCATAAAATGGGGTAACTTCAATAATTTCCTTTCCGTTATTCTCGGTAACTTTATGGCCGAACAAGGAGCTACCAATGGCAAAACATGGCGCTACGATAAGTATGGAAAGGATGATAATGGGCAAGAAATTTTGAATAGAACTATGCCCTATCTCATTGGCGGTCAGGGACGCGATGGGCGCAGCTGCATTGGCCACATTATTGGCCCCGATGGAAAAGGCAACGTACAACGAGGCAACAATGAGCAAACCTTTGAGTCCTTTATGCTCGCCGAGATGGGCATAATCGGTGCTGATTACTTTGTCTTTAAGCGTTGGTACAATCCATTTTGCCAGCACATACATGATGATGTAAGCTATAATGGGCAAAATAATCCAGGTTGGTATAATCTCCAAGAACAACTTACGGGTATTCAAACCCTCTAAGGCAGTGGCTGCACCTGCTATTGCCAACACCGTCGACTGGCTTGTGGATTGTGGTACGCCTAACAAGTTGGCAAAAAACACACTTAAACCTATGGCCAAGAGGATGATACTGGTATTCATCGGGGTAAAGTAAACTTGATCCAATAAGCCTACCCCAAGTGTCAATGAAACCTCTTTACCAGCAAGTAAGGCTCCCGCTAAAACCATGATACCGAATAGACCAGGAATCATGGTTCTTTTGATTACGTTGGCTCCATATGCCGCCGAAAAAGCTGGTGCAGTACCACTACCTCCCATATTCATAGCCAAAAACATGGCTAAAAGGAAGGGTATGGTCAATGTATTAAATAATTCAGACATGTGTTGTGTTTTATGTTGGCGATAATGCCAAACAGAGGCACAAAATTATATTATTCATACATATTATATCTATTTAGTAGTATATATTTTCTTATGACAAGCATCACTTAGCTTTTGGCTAAGTGATGCTTGATTCCCAAAACAGCACAAAAAACTGCGTTAGGCACGCTGAGCGTGGCCGTGCAACGGCCAGTGCCGTAGGCACCGAGCGGTCAGCGAGCGCGTAGCACGCCGGCGCCGCAATATTACCCTTTTACTTCTTCTCGGCCATCGGCATGACGGGCAAAACGGCCACGCTCTTTGGGGTGTACTTGATCGTAACGAGGCCAAGGCCAGCCACCGAATTGCGTGCGGTGATAATCTTCAAAAGCTTGGTTGATTTCCTCCTTCGTGTTCATGACGAATGGGCCATACTGAATCACAGGCTCATCGATGGGTTTGCCCTGTAAAACCAAGATACCCAGGGGGGAATTAGCATTGTTCAGAATGAGATCCTGGTCGGGATGCACCGTTACGGCAGTATATTTAGGGATTAGCTCCTCCCCTATTTTCAAGCCCTCGCCCTGGTAATAGTACAAGGTGCGGTTAATGCCCTTGCTGGCCTTGGGCAAAGTCCAAGTAGCCCCAGCTTCCATTTTGATGTTCCAAACAGCCACCTCGTTGGCGGGATCATTGGCCCAAGAATTTGGTGGCGGTGAAAGGGGTTGGTGTTGCTCCAATTTACCTGCGATAACCTCTACCATGGTTTTCAATCCTTTGGCGTCGGTATGATGATGATTGGGTATTTTATCGCCCCACAACATGGTGAAATGTGGATCAACCATCTTGTTTTTCTTCGGCAAGTTGAGCCAAATCTGGAAAAGCTCCATGGGGTTTTCCTTATCCTGATGAATCAAGGGGAACATCTCCGAGTGTTGTACACCTTTACCAGCAGTCATCCATTGCACGTCGCCATCGCCGTAACGGCCAGCAGCGCCGAGTGAATCAGCATGGTCAACCAGTCCTTCGCGCACAACGGTAATGGTTTCAAAACCACGGTGCGGGTGCCCCGGGAAACCAGGTATACTCTTGCCGTGGTACATGCGGAAACCATCCTTAATGATAAAATCATCGCCGAGGTTACGGCCAGTTAAAGAGGTAGCCGGGCCCATGACACTGTTGCCCTTGGGGAATTTATCCTCGTGGTGTACGCAAAACAGGAAAGGATCTGCGGTTTCCCAAACGAAACCGAGGGGCTTGATAAGGATAATAGGATTCATAGCTTTGGCAGTTTCAGGCTCAGCGGCAGCCGCTTGAACAGCATCGTGGGCACTTTTAAGTGGTAAAGCAAAAAGAGAGGTAACGAAAAGGGACAGCTTGGTCAGGAAATTACGGCGTGGTATTGACATAAGACAAGTACTTGGGTTAGGCAATGAACACTCGATAGATAAAACAAAATGCCCCGATAAGAGTTCGGTTTTAGCCTGAAAAACAAAAACCTCCTGGACTATTAGACCAGGAGGTTTTGCGGGAAGTAGCTATGCAGAGATTTACTCTTTCACCACTTTAACTACGATTTCATCTACCTTAAGGATATAAACCGCAGATGGTAACTCAGTTAAACTTACTGTGGTTAACGTTGCATTTACAGGAACGCTGAACAACATTCTACCCAGTACATCATAAACCTCGATGAAGCTGCCTTCAGGCAAGCCAGTGGCAAATACATCGCCTGTACTTGGGTTAGGATAGATATTCCATGCAGGTTGCGGCACTATATTGGTATTGATAAACGTTACCTCAAAATCGGCCGACACCCAAGTACAACCATTACCTGTAACGATTTCAACGGTGTAGGTACCATTGTCTTGTGGGGTGTAGGTTTGTGCATTGGCTCCAGGGATTATTGCACCGTTAAAGTACCATTGGTAGCTTGACGCAAAGCTAGAAACCAGATCTGAGCCATTGACCGTAATGGTCGGGTTAGCTTGCGGGAATACTTGAACAAACACGTCATCGGTACTGGTACAACCATTCAGGTCGGTAGCCGTTACGCTGAAGTTGGTATTAGCCTGCGGCACGATGTTGAAGCTAGCCGAGGTTTGACCTGTGCTCCAAGCAAATGTAGCACCTGCATTAGCAGAGATGACTACCTGTTCGCCAAAGCAAATTTGGGCATCGGTGGTTTGGGCGTCAACGATGAATGGTGCAGGTTCAGTAATCACAACTGTTGTAGTAGCCGTACAAGCATTGGCATCGGTAACGGTACAAGTGTAAGTTCCGGCTTCGAGGTTAGTTAGGTCTTCTGTTGTTGCTGTATTTGACCAAAGGAAGGAGAACGGAGTTTGTCCAGCGCTGATCGTTAGATCAATGTTACCGTCGTTGGCATAATCACAAGTTTCATCCGATTGGATAGTATTGCTGAACACGGGCGAATCATTAACGGTCAAGGTGTGTGTATCCGTTGAGGTACAACCATTTGCATCGGTCAAAGTAACGGTAAACACGGTAGTTGTGGTAGCAACCAGTTGGTTTAACGGTGTTTGTACGCCATTAGACCAGATAAAATCACCTGTTCCAGAAGCAATCAAAGATACCGTTGTACCACTACATGCGGTATTTTGGGCGATAATGTTCGTACTTGCTGCAGTGTTCACGTTAACTTGTACGCTAGCCGTTGCGGTACAGCCTGCGATATTCGTAACCGTTACAGTATAGCTCGTAGCACTTGTTGGATTTACGATAATATCGGCATCGGTTGAACCGTTAGACCAAGTATAGGTATCGCCACCTGCAGCGGTTAAGACGGTATTTTCGCCGGCACAAATCTCAGTATCACCTGCAATAGTGGCCGTTGGGATAGCTCCAACACTTACAGTCGTGCTCGTGCTTGCGGTACAACCGGCAGCATTGGTTGCCGTGACGGTGTAGGTAGTTGTAGTAGTGGGTGCTACTGTTATAGAAGCCGTATTATCCCCGTTTGACCATAAGAAACTCGTGCCCCCACTTGCACTCAAGATTGTACTTTCTCCAGCGCAAACGGCATTGTTACCGTTAATGGCTGCAATGGTTGAAGGGTTAACTGTAACCGTACGAGTTGCTGTAGCTGTACAGCCTGCAGCGTTAGTTACCGTAACCGTATAAGTTGTAGTAATAGAAGGAGAAACAGTAATTGAGGCAGTAATATTTCCGCCATTTGACCAAAGGTAACTGGTACCACCAGAGGCAGTCAAAACGGTACTTTCACCAGCACAAAGCACGTTATTTCCTGTAACAGCTGCTGTTGGGTTTGAGCCTACGCTCACGGTACGGGTTGCAGTAGCTGTACAACCTGAAGCGTTGGTCACGGTAACGGTGTAGGTAGTTGTAGCAGTTGGCGAAACGGTAATTGCTGCCGTTGTTGAGGTATTAGACCACAAGTAAGTTCCACCGCCACTGGCTGTCAAGGTTGTACTTCCACCATTACAGATGGTATTGGTTCCTGTAACAGCAGCATTAGGAACGGTATTCACTGTAACTGTACGGGTTGCAGTAGCAGTACATCCTGCGGCATTAGTCACCGTCACAGTATAAGTTGTAGTTGTTGTAGGTGTAACGGTGTTGGCCGCCGTGTTGGTACCGTTCGACCACGCATAGCTTGTTCCACCACTAGCAGTAAGCGTTGTACTAGCTCCTGCACATATTGTATTGGTACCAGTTGCAGCTGCACTTGGCAAGGCATTAACGGTAACGGTACGAGTAGCTGTAGCCGTACAGCCTGCAGCGTTGGTAACGGTAACAGTATAAGTAGTCGTAGTTGTAGGCGAAACCGTGTTGGCAGCCGTATTGGTACCGTTCGACCAAGCATAGCTCGTTCCACCACTAGCCGTTAATGTTGTGCTAGCGCCGTTACAAATCGTATTTGTACCTGTTGCAGCAGCATTGGGCAAGGCATTTACGGTTACGGTACGTGTAGCCGTTGCTGTACAACCTGATGCGTTAGTTACGGTTACAGTATAAGTAGTAGTTGCACTAGGTGAAACCGTTATAGCAGCCGTGGTAGAAGCATTTGACCACAGGTAAGTACCGCCTCCACTTGCAGTTAGTGTTGTACTTGCTCCATTACAGATGGTATTGGTACCTGTTGCAGCCGCATTAGGTGCTGCATTTACGGTAACGGTACGTGTTGCAGTAGCAGTGCAGCCAGCGGCGTTCGTCACGGTAACAGTATAAGTAGTCGTAGTAGCAGGTGAAACCGTGTTGGCTGCCGTGTTGGTGCCATTCGACCAAGCATAACCCGTTCCACCGCTTGCGGTTAAGGTTGTGCTTGCGCCGGCACAAATCGTATTATTACCTGTTGCGGCGGCAGTTGGCAAGGCATTAACGGTAACTGTGCGTGTTGCTGTTGCTGTACAGCCTGATGCATTCGTCACCGTTACTGTATAGGTAGTAGTTGCAGTTGGTGAGACCGTTATAGCTACTGTAGTAGAAGCATTGGACCATAAGTAGGTACCACCGCCACTTGCCGTTAATGTAGTGCTAGCACCATTACAGATGGTATTGGTTCCGGTAACAGCAGCAGTTGGTGAAGGTGTGCTTGCAACCGTTGCCGTTGCAGTTGCCGTACAGCCAGCATTATCAGTAACGGTTACGGTGTATGCACCAGGCGTCAAGCCTGTAAACGTGTTAGATGCTTGAGCGCCTGTACCACGGTTATAGGAGTAGGGCGAAGCACCTCCTGTTGGCGTTACCGTTACCGTACCTGTATTTCCAGCACAACCAGCGGCTGTAGCTGTTGCACTAGCTGTCATGGTACAAGAAGTGATTGGGTTTCCGCAAATTTGAAGACTCCATCCCGTCAATGAGCCACCGTCTTGGTCAAAATTATCCACTATGCTTAAGGTCCAGGTACCTGCCATGTTTTGTCCATCGAAACTACTAAGTGTTCCTTCAGGCTGGTATGTTCCACCACCAGTTGGCGGACAAGGTATTGCGGTGTGGGCGTTGGTGGCTTCGTCATCAAAGTTGAGGTTGAAGTTGTCTTGGTTGTTACACAATGACGAGAAAAGCGTTACAGAAGTTCCTGCTGGGCTGGTCAACACAATATCCAAATCACTGATGTATGTATGTGTCCCTATTAAGCCCAATACATTTATGTCAGTAATGGTAGCACCTGCCGCAATGTTGATGGTAGAGGTTACTGTAGGTGTGCCTACTGCCGTAATGGCAATGGGAACATTTGTACTGGCATAAGTATTACAAGCCTGATTAGTCGTAGTAAAACTTCTAGTTGTTGAGTATGCAGTTTGGCCACAGGCGTTAACGCCCCTAACACGCCAATAATAAACGGTATTTGTATTTAGCAAGGTTGTCAAACTATATGTTGTGCCAACTATACCTGTTGGGGCTTCAACTATGGCCGTAAAGGCTGTATTGGTAGATATTTGGAGGTCATAACTTGTGGCTCCACTCAAGGCCGTCCAAGTCAAGGTTGGCGTTGTAGCCACTCCTGTTGCATTATTGGCAGGCGTTCCAAGGGTAACGGTACCCGTAGGAGCCGTACTCACCACCAACTGGCTTGTAACTGTTTTGGTACCTGTTGTACTGCTGCCTTGAACCGAGATAGTTGACGTACCCGCTGTTCCCAAACCACTAATAGTCAAGGTTGTTGTATTACCTGGCACTATTGGGTTTGTTCCAAAGGTAGCCGTTGCGCCAGCTGGCAAACCAGATGCAGTCAAGGTAACTTGGTTCGAAAAACCAGCTGATGAACCAACATTGATGGTATATACTGCATTATTAGGAGCACAAACATTTAAGCTTGTTGGACTCATAGACAACAGGAAGTCGGATACCGGAGCCGTAATAGAAAAGTTATTGTTCGAAATGTCGTAGAAGATATTATCAGCACAAACCACCATTACCCTAGCCGTGGTTGACTGAGTACCCGGCATGGTTACCGTAGCCGACCCGTTGTTGGGCACATTGCTAGCCAAAACAGTTGGATAGGTTAAACCTCCATCAAGCGAGATTAAAATATTGACATTGGCACAACTTACCGGTGCTGCGTTTGTACCAGCTACGTTCCAAGTTACGGTTTGTGTACTGTTGGCTGGGTAGCTTAAGCCTGTATTGGATGGGACCAAAACGGTGAATGGGCTTCCAGCTGCTACGGTAACGGCTACGTCTGTATGCGCAGTACAACCACCTGATGCAAAGTTGTCGCGCACGGTACAACGGAAGTTCATCGTACGGGCTACACTGGGCAATACTTCCCAAGTGAATGGACCATTGGCCACCTGCGCAGCAAGACTCGGGAAATACCGGGTTGGGGATGTTGTTGGGTCAAACGACCTGAAGTTAGGTCCAGAGGTCGAGGTGGCCAATGGTGCTTGAGTAGATACTTGATTATTGTATTGCTCCCAGCAGTAGGTAATTGTATTGGCAGGATTAGGGTCGGAACCTTGTGCCGTTAAAAAGAATGGCGTGCTAGGAGGTATCGTATATGCACCCTGTGTAACCGTTACACTTGGAGCACTGTTGCCGTTTACTACTGGCACATCACAACTGTTGCCCGTTGTACCTGTAACAAAGGTACCGAATTGCGATAGGCTAATTGCATGGTAATAATCATCACTGTTGTTCTGCACATCGGGGGCACAAATACCCGCATAACCCATGATAGTTGATGCACTGCCTGGTTCGTAGCACGATGTAGCATCACGGTTACAATTGTTGTTCTGGGTGTGGCGTCCACCAAACTGGTGGCCCATCTCGTGCGCTACATAGTCGATGTCGAATGGGTCGCCAACGGGTGCTCCGCTACCCGTTACACCCCGTGCTTTACTGGTTGTACAAGGCGAGTTCAACTGCGCTAAACCACCACTGTTTGTCCCGAAAATATGTCCAATGTCGTAATTAGCCGTTCCAATAACCGCATCTGTATTGGTTTGGTTCTCGTTGATCATGGTACCTGGCGTCCCGTTGGTAAAAGGGTCGGAGCCTGGCGATAAATAAATAATTTGATCGTTGTTTGCGATCAAAATCATGCGAATAGCTGCTTCTTTTTCAAACACCCCATTAACACGGTTCATAGTGGTAACTTGCGCAGCCAAAACAATGGCTTTGTTGTTGTTGGTCGCATTACCGCCGTGAAAGTTACTATATTCACCTGTAGCCGATACCGCTAGACGGTACGTACGCATGGTACAGTCGCCAAAAAAACGATAATTGGGCGTACCTCCACCTGGGTGAAAATGATCGCTGTTGATTTCGTCGTATTCTGTGCCTACCAAACAATCCATCGTCTTGTTGGTCACGAAATGACGTTTGTAGTATGATATGTAATGTACACGATCGCCCGTTTGATACGGGTCGATAAACACGGTTCCTTCAGGCGATAAAATCATCGCGTGAAAGCCTTGCGGGGTAATATCACAACGGATAGTCGCAGCCGCATTCTCAATACCTTGGCCGTTGTAGGTGCGAATCATGGGGTATCTATTGGCTAGGCCGGGCTCCATGATGGGCGATAAATTCATGTCGAAACGCTGGAAGGAACCGTCTGGCATCGGGATGGCTACAACATATTCCGTTGCATCTGCCAATGGGGTAAATTCAAGCGGCGCTCCGTCCAGCAAGGCTTCCAAATTGCTCATATCAGCCGATAAAAGCCTGAATTGGGTGGGTACTATGCGGCGTTCTCCGGTTAACGTAACATCGCGTTGCGATAGGTCGGTCCACATTTGCATGCCTGTAAATAAACGTTGCGCATTACCCTGGTTCAACAATACCAGCGCGAATAAACAGGTAAAAAACTGTTTCATGAATATAATATTTAGTCAAATAGTTAGGTACTAAGACAGCAAAATGCTCCCCTGAGTTGCTTTGTTTTTTTTGGGCGCTTCGGCTCCTTACAGTCGCCGCCGCTGCCTTCCATGCTCGCTGTTCGCTCGGTGCCTTTGGCACCAGCCCGCTTCGCGGGCTGCATTCCAGGCAGCTAGCGCAGAATTCTTGCAAGCTCAGGCTTAAAAACGCACAAATTGTGGGATAGTTGCAAAACGCGAAAATAAGGAAAAAGATGTGAGTTGTGAGCGGTAAGTTGTGAGCGGTAAACTGTAAGAGGTAAGTTGTAAGAGGTTAGCAATGACTGGAAAACGGTTTACATCTTACATCTCAAATCTTACATCTCAAATCTTACATCTCACAGCTAACGTTTAGCGCTCTAAAACGTACACATCGGCTGAATGGGGCTTGAGCGACCATGTTTTCCCCTTGGCCAACGATAGGCGCTCGCCAGTCAAAGCATTTTTCGCCTTTTTGAAAGCACCTGTACGCTCCTCAAAACGGTCGAGGTTGAGCTCTTGCACATTTTTCGAGGTGTTAAAAACCATCATGATGGTTTCTTTGTCATTATACCTAAAATATACATAAGCCCCTTTCTCGGGAATAAACTGCATCAGCTTGCCATCTTGCAAGGCTTTGTGAGCTTTACGGAATTGTATCAAATCGCGGGTAAAGGTAAAAATAGCTTGCTCATCTTCGGTACGGCCTTCCACTTTAAACTTGTTCACCTTGTCTTCTGCCCAGCCGCCAGGGAAGTCTTGGCGTACTTTACCGTCAGGATCGCAGAAGTTTTTAAGTAAAATCTCTGTGCCGTAATAAATACTAGGCACGCCGCGCATGGTCAGCAAGAACACCAATGCCTGACGCATTTTGTCGGGGTTCTCCCCTACTACCGAGTATATACGGCTTAAGTCGTGGTTATCGAGGAAAGTTAAATTTAAAAAGGGATTTTTGTACACGTAATCCCCTGATAGTGTGTAATATATACGCGATACACCTTCTGTCCAGCCTTGTTCTTTGTTGAGGGCTTCAGTCATAGCGAAGTATAACTGGAAATCCTTTACGCAAGGTAGTTTACGTGCACCGCCATCGCCGATATTTTGTGTAAAGTACGATTGAACCGGGATGGAATGTTCCCAAATCTCACCAGTGATGTACAAGCCAGGGTATTCATTCAATACTGCTTCGCAGAGTTTGTCCATGAAGTTCAAATCTGGGTACGAGTAAGTATCAATGCGGAGCCCATCAATGCCGGCCATCTCAACCCACCAGATGGTGTTTTGGATGAGGTAACGGGCTAAGTAGGGGTCTTTCTGGTTGAGGTCGGGCATGTGAAAATCAAACCAACCATCGCTGAAAATGCTGCGATCGCGCTCGGAAGCGTAGGGGTCGTTGATGGATGGTGCCCTATAATTGGTCTTGGTAAAAGTAGGGAAACGGTGAATCCAGCTTTCAAAAGGCGGTTTGGCATACAAGCGGTGTTTATCGCCGATATGGTTAAAAATTACATCCTTCACCAGTTTTAGGTTGCGCTTGCGGAGCAGCTCGCCCAGTTGGGCATATTGTTCGTTGTTGCCCAGGCGAGGGTCAACGTTGTAATGGTCGGTAATGGCGTAGCCGTGGTATGATGTTTTAGGTTCATCATTTTCGAATACAGGATTGAGCCAAACGGCGCTTACGCCCAGTTCTTCAAAGTAATCGAGGTGGTTGATGATACCCTGCAAGTCGCCACCGTGACGGTAATACATCGAGTCGCGGTTGATGGTTTTCTCGTGCATCTTGGGAAACACATCATTCTTTGTGTCGCCGTTGCTGAAACGGTCGGGGAAAACGAGGTAAACCACATCGGCGGGAGAAACAGGGCTGATATAGTCCTTCTCGTTGCGGCGTGCTTTTAACTCATAGCTAAACTTGAACAGTTTTGGGCTTTTCTGGTCCTTGAGTTCAAAGTTATACTTACCCGGTTTGCTCCGGCCTAAATCCAACAAAATGAACAGGTAATCGGGATTATCGCCAGCTTTTTGGGCTAGCACCTTAATGGTGCCTACCGATTTACCTACCATGCGATACGTTCCGATGCCTTTGGCCTCGACGAGCAGTTCTAGCTGGGTGTTTTTCATGCCGGACCACCAATAAGCAGGGTCTACACGATCAATCTTTTGAGCAAAGGCAAGGGTAACGAACAGGCTAAAGATGCACGATAATACGAAACGCATAGTGTATTTGTGATTTGTGGGGTTCTGCTGATGTGCTGATGTGCTGATGTGCTGATGTGCTGATGTGCTGATGTGCTGA
>CAZDVQ010000083.1:0-15178 GCA_964508975.1 uncultured Saprospiraceae bacterium | reverse complement strand
CTAACTCCTAACTCCTAACTCCTAACTCCTAACTCCTAACTCCTAACTCCTAACTTTTCCTTAAGGTATTGCCCTGTAAACGAGCCTGGGCATTTAGCCAAATCCTCGGGAGTACCTGCAAACACTAGTTCACCGCCGCGGTCGCCGGCATCTGGACCGAGGTCAATCACCCAGTCCGCATTTTTAATGATTTCCATGTTGTGCTCTACCACCAAAACCGTGTGCCCGTGCTCTACCAATGCATTAAATGCATCCAGCAACTTACGGATATCGTGGAAGTGCAAACCTGTGGTCGGCTCGTCAAAAATGAAGAAAATCTGCTCCGTGGGCCTGTCTTTTCCCAAGAACGAGGCAAGCTTAACCCGTTGGGCTTCACCACCAGACAGCGTGCTCGACGACTGTCCGAGTTTTACGTAACCCAAGCCAACATCTTGTAAGGGTTGTAATCGGCTCGTTACTTCGTTCTCGCCTTGGAAAAACACCAAGGCTTCATCCACGCTCAAGTCTAATACTTCGAAGATATTTTTCTCCTTGAAGGTGACGTCAAGTACTTCTTGTTTAAACCTTTTGCCGTTGCACGACTCGCACTCCAGGCGGATATCCGCTAGGAACTGCATCGATACAATCGTTTCGCCTTCGCCTTGACAGTTCTCACATCGGCCACCTTCTACGTTGAACGAGAAGTGTCGCGGTTGAAAGCCTCGCATCTGCGATAACTGCTGCTTCGTGAACAAGTTACGGATAGCATCATAGGCTTTCACATAGGTCACCGGGTTTGAACGCGACGATTTACCTATCGGGCTTTGGTTCACCATTTCAATACCGCTGATGCGTTTCACCGAGCCTTCCAGTCCTTTGAACTGTCCCGGTTTTTCGCGGCTGGCCTCGTCAAAATGAGTCTTCAAGGCCGGGTATAATATCTGTTTCACCAAGGTTGTCTTACCCGAGCCACTCACGCCCGTTACCACGGTCAGGGTGTTCAGCGGGAAAGTCACGTCGATATTCCTCAAGTTATGTTGACGGGCACCCAACACCGTGATACTTTCGTTCCAAGCCCTGCGGCGTTCAGGCACGGGTATTTTCATCCGGCCACTCATATATCCTGCCGTCAAGCTGTCAAATGCCTCCGTGTGGATGAGTTCGTATGGACCAGCAAAAACAACTTCGCCGCCGTGAATACCCGCGGCCGGACCAATATCCACCAGGTAGTCAGCATTGGCGATGATATCTTCTTCATGCTCCACCACCACCACGGTGTTACCCAGGTCGCGTAGCGATTTTAATACACCCACCAGTTTGCCCGAGTCGCGGGGGTGCAAGCCAATGCTCGGCTCGTCTAGTATGTACAAAGAGCTGGTCAAGTTGCTGCCCAAGGTGCGGGTCAAGTTAATACGCTGGGTTTCGCCGCCCGACAAGGTAGCCGAAAGGCGGTCGAGGATCAAATAGCCCAGGCCAACCTCCAACATGAAATCCAAACGATTTTTCACTTCTAGCAATATCCGTTTGGCAATGCTCATCTCGAAATCGCTCAACACGATTTGTTCAAAAAATGGCAACAGTTTTTCAACGGGCATCTGGGTCAGTTCGCCAATATGCCTTCCGCTTACCTTCACGTATAGCGCATCTTGGCGCAGGCGGTAACCGTCGCAGGTCGGACAAGTGGTTTTGCCACGGTAACGGGCCAGCATCACACGGTTTTGTATTTTGTACGAGCCCGCTTCCAGCTCTTTAAAATAGCCGTTTATGCCCGTGAAATACTCGTTCCCATCCCACAGTAACTTGCGTTCTTCGGGTTCAAGGTCTTCGTAAGCACGGTGTACCGGGAAGTCAAATTTATAGGCGGCTTTCACCAGCGCATCGCGGTATTCCGAGCCTTTTTCGCCCTTCCACGCGGCTATACAGTCTTCAAGCACCGATAGGCTCGGGTCAGGAATTACCTTTTCTTCATCAATACCGATAGCCTTGCCGTAGCCTTCGCAGGTAGGGCAAGCACCGTATGGGTTATTGTAGTTAAACAGGTTGGGCGATGGCTCTTCAAAGCGCATCCCATCTAGTTCAAAACGGTTGTTGAAATAACGCGATGGCCCGTCAATGGCCTTCACGGTACAAGCGCCCGCCCCTTCGTTAAAGGCAGTCAGCACCGAGTCGGCGATGCGTTTTATATTATCCTCGTCGCCGTATTTCACCACGAAACGGTCAACCAGCAAGGCAACATCGTCCCAAGTGGTGGTCGATGCATCCACCTCGTCAATGGCTTTCACCTCGCCTTGCACCAGCAAACGCGAATAACCTTTTTGTTGCAGCAGGTCAAGTTCTTGGGCCAGGGTGCGGTTGTCGCGTACTTCCAGGGTACAACTTAACAGCACCCGACTGCCTTCTGGCAGGCTTTGTACAAAGTCAACCACATCGCTCACGCTGTGTTTCTTCACGATTTCGCCCGATATAGGCGAGTACGTTTTACCTACGCGGGCGTACAACAAGCGCAGGTAATCGTACATCTCGGTCAGGGTACCCACGGTCGAGCGGGCGTTGGAGCTGCTTACTTTTTGCTCAATCGCGATGGCCGGGCAAATACCCTCTATAAAATCCACTTCAGGTTTTTTCATCCGCATCAAGAACTGCCGCGCGTACGAGGACAAGCTTTCCACGTAACGGCGTTGGCCCTCGGCAAACAGCGTATCCATGGTAATCGACGATTTACCGGAACCGCTCACGCCCGTTACCACAATTAACTGATTCCGTGGAATTTTGAGGCTCACGTTCTTCAGGTTGTTGCTCCGGGCACCTTTGATATAGATTTCTTCAGTCATGGGTATGTATAATCTCTTGGATATCAGATTCCTAAGTTTATTGTTGATGGGGGCGTTGCGGCTACGCCGCCGCTCCTTTGCGGGGTTCGCTGGCGCTCCGTGCGCGTTGCGCACCGCCGCGATGCGGCGCCCTCCAAGCAGCTAACGCAGCAGGCCGAGCGCTTTTGCATCAAGCCGCAAAGATAGCCATAATCCGCGCTTTTTTCTGGTAATGATTGAACTTCAAAGTATTCGTTCATCTATTTTTACAGCTATCTGCTCTTGTATACTAAAGCCAACCATAAATTGTAGCTTAAAACATACTGCCCTCTTGAACACAAAAAAAGCCTTGTGGTTTTCCACAAGGCTTTTTAATTTATCATAATCTATCGCACCGCGTCGCTCAACTCCAACAACTCATTCGGCCGGTGATAACCTTCAGCCTTGCGAACCACTTTCCCGTCGCCGTTTACAAACAACAAGGTAGGGTAAGCCCGCACCCGAAATCTACGGACAGCTTCAATCCCTTCGCCTTTTTCGCCATCTAAGGCTACATTGATATATTTTTCGTTGAACACCTTGCCCACGGCAGCGTCTGAAAAAGTATTGCGCTTCAACATGTTGCAAGGGCCGCACCATGTGGCGTACACATCCACAAAAATCAACTTATTTTGTGCTTTGGCTAAAGCCAGGGCCTCAGCCCAGGTACCCGTGTGGAATACAATGCCACCCTCATCGGCAGTATGCGTTGCTTGATTTGGGCGAGCAAAGGCAAACAAAGCACACAAAACGGCCAAACCAAGGCCTGATACAATCATTTTATACATATTCACGGCGTTTTTTCTTTAGAGTATGTTTGGATTTTGGGTTGCGAGGGAAAAACGAGCTATTTTTTGATGAGCTTGCTTTAAAAAATGGGCGCATAGTGGGGCTACGTAACTATTTTTTAAAGCAAAAATCATCGGAAAAGAGCTGTTTTTCGCCGGAAGCTAAAGTCCAAACATACTCTTAACGGCCACAAAGGTATGCATATTGCTGGCCCTAAAACCAAAAGGCCAGATTCACTTGGAGTCTGGCCTTTTTCGATATGATTTATAATGTTCTAGCGGTAAAGGTATTGCCCTGGCGCAAATCACCGGTTTCAAAGCCTTTTTTAAACCAGCGCATCCTTTGTTCAGAAGTACCATGTGTAAAGGCGTCCGGTACGATGTAGCCTTGGCCACGCTTCTGCAAACGGTCGTCACCGATAGCGTTAGCGGCATTCATGGCCTCTTCTAGGTCGCCACTTTCCATCATGCCTTTCATCTTTTGCGCGTGGTGCGCCCACACGCCCGCGAGGAAATCGGCTTGCAACTCCAATTTAACCGATTCTTTGTTAAAGGCCACTTCATCTAGTTGGCGGCGCTTCTGGTTCATCTCTTTTGTCGTGCCCAGCAAGTATTGAATGTGGTGCCCTACCTCGTGTGCAATCACGTAAGCCATGGCAAAATCGCCACCAGCACCTAGTTTATTTTTCATGTCGTTATAAAACGACAAGTCGATGTACACTTTCTGGTCGCCAGGGCAGTAAAATGGTCCAGTCGAGCTGCCGGCTACCCCGCAGGCCGATTCAACTTGGCCGGTAAACAGCACCAACTTAGGTTCTTGGTATGCCTCGCCCACTTGTTCTGGAAAAAGTTTATTCCACACGTCTTCGGTATCTTTCAATACGACCGATACAAACTGCGCCAATTCCTGTTCAGCCTCGCTGGGTTGGTAATCTGATCTTTGCTCGGCGGGTTGTTGAGCTTGTTGCTGTTGTTGTACTTTTTGGAAAATCTGCATAGGGTTTTCGCCCGTTAACAGGCCCAGCACCACGATGATAATGGTTCCAATACCGAGGCCAGCAGCGCCCCGGCGCACGTTTCGGCCACCGCGTTGATCTTCTACGTTATCGCTTCCTTGTCGTCCTTGCCAGCGCATAGTTGTATGTTTAAGGTTGTAGTAATTGCTTAATCCGCACAAATATATAAAATTATTACGGAACGTGACATCCAGTGCGACCAAAGTCATTTCATCGTTTTATTCATTTTATCATTTATGGTTTTGGGGCCTGCGTCTCCCGATGGTCGCCGCCGCTACGCTACGGGTTCGCTGCTCGCTCATACCTTGGGGCTACGCCCCTGCGGTACGGCCTACGGCCGCCCTTCGCATCGCTAGGCCATTGGATAGTTATGAGAGCAGAGGACTGAGAGCAGAGTTTAGTTATGAGCGCAGAGGGCAAAGAGCAGAGTGATAGGATTCATCCGCAAATCCTCACATCTTCAAATCCTCACATCTTCAAATCCGCATATCCTCAAATCCGCATATCCTCAAATCCGCATATCCTCACATCAACAAGCTAGGCCGAACAGTGTTCTGGCGTACCCATTCGTTGGGCGACTACAAGGGTCGCCCCTAAACGTCATTAACCATTAACCCTTTATCATTAACCATTAACCCATAGCCCTTAATCATTTAGCATTATCTTCGAGCTGTACTGTTTGCCCTCCACATCGCGGCAATTTACAAGGTAGAGCCCGGCGGGCAAATGCTGCGCTGATATTTGCCAAGCGCCCGTGGTGCCATCCAAGCGCTGGCGGTGTACCAAACGACCTTGTGCATCGAGCATGTCGAGTTGGCCGCCTTGCAGGCTGGCCGGGCCCAACAGTTGGAATGCATCGGTGGCCGGGTTGGGGTATAACACGATGCATGACACAGGATTCTGTGTGTTTGTCCCGCTAAACTGCCGTACATCGGCCTGCACGACCACCTGTACCGAGCCAACCGAGGTATAAATATCTACCGTGTCGCGGTATACACCCGGCTGTAGTGCCCTGAACTGTAGGTTCACGAGGCTACTATCGCTACCTGAAACTAGCCTGAAAGTGTCCATGTCTAGGTTTACCCAACTGGTATCATGGTGCAGAAACTCGTTCACGTACAGCGTGTACTCGCCCTGGTTGTAAATATGGAAGGGTAGGCTGGCAAGCTGCCCCGAGTCTATTTCGCCAAAATCCAACAGGGCGGGTGAAACCACCGCCACGGCTTCCACGTACTGGTCAAGGCCCAGGGTATCGCAGCTGCTGCCATCAACTGGACCCAGCTTGTACTCAGGGTTGTGTGGTACGGTACCGCCAGAGGGATAATGCCATGTTATATCATGTTGGCGAAAATCACAGGCCAAGCCTGCTGCGTTGGGATTGTGTATGGTATGCCAAAAACGGTTGGTTTTGCTGGCTATCAATATCTTGCCGTTTGGTGCACGATTCGAAATACCAAATATACCGTGCCAAATGTCGATTGTTCCATCAAATACCCCGACAAGCTGTCCAGACCCCGAGATGTCGATAGCATTCATGTCATATTGGAACAACTCCGAATTGCTGTGCAGGTATAACTTAGATGCATCCGGGGAGAAAACCAGCCCTTGTGATAGTGGCTGGCCTGCATCCATCATGAAGCGCTCCAGGTGGGTCAAGGTGCCATCGCAGCGGTCAAAGCTGAAGAGGTCAACACCACCATGCAAGTCAGATGCCCTCCTGTGTATACCGAAATAACGCCCGTCAGGCGACATGTTGGACTGGGCCATACGATTACCCGCCACGTAGTCCAATTGCGGGAAATACTGCACCGGCATGGCCAGTATTGTGTCGGGCTGTACCAGGAAGGTGTAATAATGCCGGTAGCCCCAGCGTGGGACGATGAGCCACCAGTCTCGCCCGTTGGCATGGCGGCAAGCTTGCATACGGCCAACCAAGGAATCTTGCAAGAGTAGCTGATCCCGCAAAATAACCGCGCCCTGCCCGCCGTTCAGGTTCATGTCAGCCACCGAGAAGCGTAGTCCCAGCGGGATGATGTAGGAGTTGACGACGTCGTATTCCTGGTGTAGTAGCCAGTACTTGCCCTCTTGCCCGTACATGGGGAAAGTCAACATGCCTTGGAACACCAGGTTGGCGTTATCTCCGTTGGGGTCTGGGCCTCCGATGAGTTGCTGGCCGTTAATCACTGGGAAAAAACTACCGTTGTCAACATAACTACCGTTGTTTATCAACGCTAGGTTACCCTGCTCTGTACAAATTTCAGACTGACCTCCAAACGTTACATTTGAGTTAGTACTACGGTAGCTCGTCTGATTAGTCTTAAAATTAATAACATTAATTTCAACTCCAGGGCCAAACGAATTGTCATACCCGCTAACCCATATATTATTCCTGAACTCTTCCCCCACCTGTGCCTGGCCAGCAAGGGCAAGGGCAAGTAGCATTAATAGTATTATATTTTTTTTCATGCTTTTTTCCTGTTTAAAAACCAGCCAGCCTTTCCAAGGCTGGCTGGTTGCTTCATCATATAATCATTACGGCCTGCCGATGACCAGTTTTTCGGTAAAGCGAATACCTTGCTCGTCGATACACTGGAGCAAGTACAAGCCCGCGGGCAAGTGCCGGGTAGAAATTTGCCAGGTACTCGCGTCGCTCGCCAAGGACTGGCTCAAAACTAGTTTACCCTGCATGTCGTGCATGGTCAGCACCGTGGTTCCTAGCTGGCCTGAACGGTACAAGGTAAATACATCCTGTGCCGGGTTGGGGTAACATTGCCAAGCTGTAGGTTCCATTTCATCGGCGACAGCAGGAGCGTTACGCCAGAGTAAGCCTTCTTGTAAGCAAGCGTCATCATCATTGTAGGCTTGTGAGAAGCCCGCTATGGCCAAGAGGCTACGGGCCTCGTAAACGGCACGCCCTCCCAGTAATGGGCAATGTGGGGCGATGATTTGCAAGGTGGCCAACTGCGTGGAATCAAAGTTGTACAGCCCTTTGGCTACAGTACTTAAACTAATTTCAGACACCTCTTGTTCAAACAAGTCGGCCAGTTCTTGGGCGTTGATGGCCGTGTTCAAGTTCTTGGCGTTAATAGACGCGGCCTCGCGTGCATTTTGGTACGCTTCGAGTTGAAGTTGTATATCTTCCCGTGCCTGTTTTAGCGCTGCTGCCACTTGTATCGTTTGGCTATCCTGTTGCACATCGTATTGCAATTGCAAGCTGCTGTCGAGTTGGGCCAGGGTGGCCTTGTACTGCAAGAGGAGTACATCAAGGGCCGCTAGGCTCTGCGCGTAGCTGGCTTCAAGGTCAAGCAAACCTCGTTCTGCATCTCGTTTCAGGTAAAACTCATGTTCAACACCCAGGGCAGCAATGCTATCCAGGAAGTTGGCCATGATGCTCCCGGGCACAAACTGAATGCCTTGCTCCCTGATCTGGTCGTATAGTTCCTTGTCCAACTGTTTGTTCAACTCCGGGAGGTACTCGCCAAAGCCTAGTTCACCTGCCGCAATTTTTTCTCCGAGACCCTTGATGAGACCAAACTCGTCCTGGCTGATATGCTCGCATATTTCTGGGGAACCAAAAGGGTCATTTAAAAACCAGTCGGATAAAAAGCCTCCTGCGGTTCCAACATTAACTGGAAAGTTAGGGTTAGAGCTATTCAAGACAGGGAAGAAGTTGGTACCCATGCCCGTGTGTATGGAGAAGCGGCTAGCTATCATATCTGCTACATTCTCGTTGATAGCCCCGAAGCCAGAGTTATAGATACCTTGCCAGAGATTACCACGGTGTAGCTGTTTATCAATGACCGCCGTGTTGGAAAGGGAGAGCCCGGTAAAGTGTGTACCGTTGATACCTGTTTGGTTGGTAGCGAAACGGCTTGGGCTAGGGGCTTCAAAGCGGAAGCCATAATAAACGTTACCGCTGTTGTTGCAATAAATATCGTTGTCGAGCGAGTAGCTCAGGCGGTAAGCAGCAGGGCGCTGCGAGCCTGGCAAGGCGTTGGGCGTGTTGCCGAGCACGTTATTTTCCCGCAGCACGTTGCGATCGGATGCCCCCAGGTGAATGCCCCATTGTGCCTTGTTAAGCATATCTAGGTTAACCTGGTTCAAGAACAGGTTGTTTAGGCTGGAAGCTTGGCTAAATATGCCGTACATGGCCTGGCGTGTGGTTTGTACCTGGTTGGCGTACACCTCGAGGTAAGAGCATTTGTTCATGCGGATACCCGTTTGGTCAACCACGCCAAGTGAGCTAGGTGCCCTGAAAGGACTGGGCAGCGTGGCCTGTGCAAGCGTGCCTACAACTATGCTGTTTTGACGTACCGTGCCGCTGTTACGGGGCTTGGCGTTTTGCAGGTCAACCCCGTACATCCTGGCATTGATGTTGTTGGCCCAGAGTACCAGGTCGCGAAGGGGTTCACGCACCATGATACCCGTGTTGACCGCCTGCATGCCAGCGAAGGCAACATTGGTGGCAAGGGTTTGTGCAGTCCATATCCCTGTGTGGCATTGTTGGAAGCTGGCGGGTCCAAACCCGGGCAAGAAGTTGATCCCTGTGTAGTTGAGACTACCGCCCGTGCAGGATATAGCCCTGCCGCTGGTGGTATAGCTCTGGCTATTGGAGGGCCAAATATTCTCGAACACCGTCATGGATATGTTCAGGTCTGAATTGCTGGCAATGATACCGTTGTTCAGGTTACGGAAGGTGTTAATCCCGGTCTGTGGCAGGATATTATAGCTCAACAAGTTGGTAAAATCCAAGCCAGTCCAGGCCCAGCGATCTGCGGGGCTTGGGCTTTGCCCAGCGTAATAGGGCAACAAAGGCCCCGTGCAGTCGAAGGTATTACCCTCGAAACCGCCGTTAGAGATAAAAATGGTATTGTTGTTCGTCGCCGAGGCCCTGATACCCGTGTAATTCCTGTTGAATGTGGTATTTTTAACCGTGAGGTCCACCGTCAAGGCTATGATATCAACCCCGTACTGGGCATCCTCTACCAGCGTGTTGTTGAGCAACAACAACTTGGTTTTGTTTTTCATGAGGATACCTTTCCACATGCTGCTACAGCCTGAAAGGTGGCAGTTGTTCAGGCTTAGCTTCGACTCGTTATCCAAGGTAATAGACGACCCCGGGTTCATGTAGAAACGGGTGTTGGTAAAATCTAGCACGTTGTTGTTCAGGAATAGGTTACCCTGGACCGAAACGCAAGCGTTATTGAACGATGTTTGCCCCCCGAAGGCTGTACTGGCTGGGGTAATTTGCCCTGGTTGTCCAACGTTAAAAACGTTTGCGCCAGCAGGGCAGGCACAGGGGCATGCAACCGCCGTAACTGTACTCGTCACTGGGTTTTGTGCTAAACATCCCTGGGGGTCGTCAAGGGTAATCGAAAACGGGTAGGTCTGGTTACCAGCGGCATTACTGGTGTTAAACTGTAGCTGGAAGCTTTGGCATGTGCTTGTGCCTTGGAACGTGAGCGAGAAGTTACCGTTGGCATCGACTAAAGCGTTTGGCAGAAATGTACCGTTAATTCCAGAGAGGTCGAGTTGCCCCGTCACCGTGTAGCTACCACTCAAAGTCCCGCCGAGGCAAAGCTCTACGTTGAAAGTATTTATAGAGCCGTTACAGCCAAGCGCGGTCACGTTAGTGCTGAAACTTGAAGGGTGGACGGTGATGGTACTAGAAATTGAACCCTGGCAATGGCGAGCAGGGTTTACAAAATTATTAGGTACATTGTAATTCAGGGTTAGTTGATGCGCTCCAAGACCAGCAACACTGGCATCAAAGTAGGGGCTTCCCCCGATACCCAACACAACCCCATCTCCCACGATGGAGTTTCCTGGGTACCCCATCAAAAACGGTCTAAACACATGGTTTTGTAAATTTACTACCGCCCCATCACAGATGTTTTGTGGAGGGGTAAAACTTACTAACCTACTTAATCTCACAGAATCAATGCCTAGCCCCCTAACAGGATAATCATTGTTGTTATTCCCTTTGAAGACTAATCAGTATGTATTTGGAAGATAGACCAAACGTTCATATTTTGTCCATTGGTTTGTGGCAGGTATATTAACGTTGTAAATTTGACCCACCAGATTCACGCTAGGATTGTTAGGGTCCGGGTAAATTCCTAATGCATCGAACCCCGGTGCGTCATCAGCAAGAAAAAAATATTGTAGATTAAAATCGTGGAACATATCATAAAGTAAATCATCGGGAGTCCTCACCCAGAAAGTAAGCAGGTAGTAATCTGGTTGGTTACCTGAAGGTATATCTAGCACGAACCAACTTTCATCGCAGGAACCAGAGGTACAATCTGACTGTAGAAACCTGAAGGCATTATCGACAAATGCCTGAGCTTGCGGTAAGTAAAAAGGATCACCATTCAATATCGTTGCCGCGGTTCCCCACTTGCAACTCCCCGAAGTCATATCACCTTCGACTATATTACTACAATCATCGTCCACATCACAATTCAGCGGCCCTTGAACCTGCGCACCGAGCAGATTAATAGAAAAAATGGTTAAAAGAATCAGTAAAACAAAGGATAATAATTTACCGTTTATACCCAATGAACTTGTCTGTCGTGAGCAAATCCCATCGCTGTGTTTCAGGATTGTTTTTAAAAATACAGACGGGGCAAAAAATCCTAATCCCCACGGAGTTGCGACTAGGGGGGGCAATACTTGTTAAATGCATCAATTTCACAATCCAATAATTTAAATCGTTTAACAATAAAAAAATAAAAGCCTGTTTATTTGGGGAGGACAAGCTTTCGGCTGGGTTTTCCCTGAACCCAGCAGGTTATATATTTTGGGATATGATACAAACATAGTGCATATATTTTGACAATACAAGTTTTTGCCAATTTATTTTATGTTAAATTTTTGTTTAGGGGTTAGGTTATATAATTATAGGGTTTAGCTGGTCGGTGATGTATATATATGGTATCCCTGTATATGGGCTGAAAAAATTTCATCGAGCGCACACGTAGGTGCGCCCCTACACGTCATTAACCATTGCCCTTGTTGGCGTCCCCGCCAACAAGCAGTAAAACAGCGCAAATGATGGGCAAACTTGTACGGCCGTTGGCGGGGACGCCAACAGCGGCAATGGAGTTTAGCTATGAGATCAGAGGGCAAAGAGCAGAGTGGATAAAATTCATCCTCACATCCTCATATCCCCACATCCGTAGGCTGCGTAGCCGCCCGCGCCAGCGATGTGGAGCGGTGGCCCGCAGGGCCAGACCGCAACGCGGGCCGAGCGAATAGCGAGCCGCGCAACGTAGCGACCCGAGCAAAGCGAGGGAGGCGCCCAAATCCTAACTATGAACTATGAAAGATGAACGATGAAAAGCCAAGCGAGTTCAACTTGAGGTAAGTTCAAAAACATGTGAAAGCATCTACGACCAGCTTCCATTCATTTTTAATGCACGGCCATGCCTTTGTCGATAACCCGGAGGCCAACCACGCCCAATACGATGAGCGATAAAAATAGCATCTCGCCCCAGCGAACGGGCTGGTCGAGGACGAAGGTATCTAATATTTTGGTGCCGACTAACACCAAGCCGGTCCATACCGCGAAGGCGGTGGCCATTGATATATGCTTGGCCGCAACCGATAAGAAGTACACGTTGCCCAAACCGAATACCACATAGCCCAGCAAAGGCAAAAGTGCTATCCAAGGCGAGGTATTTTCAAGCGCCTGGCCCCAAGGAGCTGAACGTATTTTATTGATGCTCAGGTGCTTAATACTATAAAGCCAACCAATTTCGAAACAAGAAGAAACCAAGAGGGCTGTCCAGTGACTATACATGCAAAAGGGATTTGGGAAGCCTAGGGCTCAGCGAAAAATGAAGGTTATGGAAGCGTTAAACCGTGGTTTGGCACCGAATAATCAGCTCGGCAAACTCGCGGAAAGCGCCTTGCCCACCCTGGGTTTGACAATGATAATGAACCGTTTGTACAATCTCGGGCATGGCATCGGCAGGGCAGGCTGAAAGGCCAACGCGTTGCAATACCTCCAGGTCGTTATAATCATCGCCGATGTAGGCCAATTGCGACCAATCCAGCTGATGCTGTGCGAGGATGCGTTCAAAACAAGCCAGCTTGTCTTTGATGCCCAAGTGCAGCTCGGTGATTTTTAATTTATCGGCCCGGCGTTGCACAATGGCCGACTGCTCGCCCGTGACGATGCCCGTGGGAAGCTGACAAATATCGCGTAAACGCTCCACGCCCATGCCATCGCGGATGGAAAAGCGTTTGAGCTGCTCGCCATCGGCGCTGTAATACACGCCCGTGTCGGTCAGCACACCGTCACAATCGGTCAGGACTAACTTGACGGCCTTGGCCTTTTGGATGATTCCCTGGGCTAAGTGCATGACAACTAGAGATTACGGAGGTAGTAAATGGGCGAGAAATCTTTATCTATGTAGTACCAAATCATAAACAGTACTGCATAGACCATGGTGCCAAAAAGCATCCCGGTCATGGTTTCGTTGAGGCGTTTAGACTTGAAGTGGTTAAAGAGAAATACATTAAAAACCACGGCTATAACGAAGAGGGTGCGGTCTTTAAAGCCATAAAAATCGACACCGAAGACTTTCATCATGATATCGGACTCGATGAGCATTTCATTGACAAAAAGCAGGAAGCCCAATGCCGCGATGGGCGTAAGGATACCGAGCACGAAGCCCCAGAGTTTGTTGTTGATCGTTAGCATGATTCAATGTTTTGGTTTAAACGAATGGCAGCGTGGGCGGTGAGGTCGTGCATGCAAGGCACAACCGACACATAGCCTTGATCAAGGGCCCAGACATCGCAGTCGGTACCTTCATCTAGATTTACAAAACGGCCAGTTATCCAAAAGTAACGCTTACCGCGAGGATCAAGTGCCTCTTGGTAATCTTCAATCCATTGAGCCTCAGCTTGACGACAGATTTTAATGCCTTTGATTTCGGCCGCTGGCAAGTCTGGGATGTTTACATTATACAAGTTTGTGCCTTCAATACCATTTTCGAGCACATGGGCTATAATTTTATGGGCATATACCTTTGCCGCGCTGAAATCGGCTTGTGCGTGGTAGTTGAGCAAAGAAAAACCAACGGAGTTGATACCTTCCAGAGATGCTTCCATGGCCGCCGACATGGTGCCGGAGTACAGGATATTGACCGAGGCATTGGAGCCGTGATTAATGCCTGACACAACGAGGTCGGGTTTGCGATCGCGCAGGATAACTTGTTTGGCCAGCTTGACACAGTCGACGGGTGTACCACTACATTCGTAAGCCACAATACCATCGAATATATCAACCGGGTGGATACGGATCGGATCTTCGAGGGTGATAGCATGGCCTTTAGCAGATTGAGGCTTATCGGGCGCCACAACGACTACCTCACCAAATGTACTAGCTACTTCGACCAAAGCCCTGATACCTCTGCTGGTAATTCCGTCATCGTTGGTAACTAAAATGAGTGGTTTCATGTATATATATTTGGGTAAAAATGGGTAATAGCTAAAAGAGTAAAACAGCGCAGCATTTTACACTGTCACTTTTAGGAAAAAATCTCAAAAAATTAGAATCTTATCCAAGAGTATTGTACTTTTACAAAACAGAACTTTTGCAAAAGACACAGGCAAAATGCTAGGCATTGGCCCTAAAGTCGCGCAAAAGTAGAGAAATTATAGCAGTTGGACACAGAAACGCAGCATACGATTATGAAAACGATGTTCTTAGGTCAAAATCTAGTGGCACTTGGCCAGGTAGATTCGACGAACCTTTACCTGCAACGCATGTTGGCAGCGGGGAATGTTGTTGAAGGGACAGTTGTCACAGCACGTGAACAAACACAAGGCCGGGGGCAAATGGGGACAGAATGGCTTACTCTGCCGGGTGAAAACTTAACCTTTAGCTTTGTACTTTACCCAAAATTCATCCCTGCCCGAGAGCAATACCAGCTTAACCTCGTGTTGGCCCTTGGCCTGTACAATACTTTTGCAACCTTAGTACCCGACCTAAGCCTACTGAAGGTGAAATGGCCCAATGATATTTATTACAACGGCAAAAAAATAGCTGGTATTTTAACCGAATGTGGCATAGCAGGTAGCTGGATTCAGCATGCTATTGTTGGTATTGGCATCAACGTGAATACTTATCCAACAGCTTTAGAAACAGCGAGTTGTTTGAAAGATATTTGTGGCCAAGCGATGGAGCCAGATTCCTTACTCCCCGACATTTTATACCACATCGAAGCACAATATTTGTTGCTCCGGGGCGGGCAGTTCGACAAGATAAAGACTAATTACATTCGTAATCTTTACCGTTATCAGGAAGAGTGTTTGTTTGAACGCATGAGCGACGAGAGTACATTCACGGGCCAAATCCTGGGCATCGGGATTGATGGCCGGCTTGCTGTGGCCATACAGGGCAAGGTGAATTATTTTTATATTAAGGAACTGAAGTACCTGTAAGCCTTAGCTTCGCTAAGGTTTACAGGTACTTCAGTAGTTGGTAGTTGGTAGTTGGTAGTTGGTAGTTGGTAGTTGGTAGTTGGTAGTT
>CAZDVQ010000082.1:0-16400 GCA_964508975.1 uncultured Saprospiraceae bacterium | reverse complement strand
GGCCGAAAAATGCTGAAAAACAAACAAAATAATTAACGCTTAATGGCATTGCGCTACAGCGGAGCGGCATATTAAAGCATCTGTGAATTACAGGGAAAAAACGCTAATGGCAAACCAGGAAACTACTTGCGCCAGGCATGCGCAGGGCAGCCGCGCAGCGGCTGGTGCCGTAGGCACCGAGCGTACAGCGAGCCCGGAGCACGCCGACGGCGCGTAGCGCCGGGGCGCCCCAAAAAATAAAATCTATAATATTTTTTAGGTACTCGTTAAAAGGTCTACAGCCCGATTCAACAGAATTTGGCTGATCCGCCTGTTCATGTCTTTCTGTAGGGCTAGGTATTGTTGGTATTCTTGCAGGTCAAATTGACCGATGACCATGCCCACGATTTCACTTTTAAACGATTGATCTTTGCTGAACAGCGTGGTCAGGGCTTCCCTTTGCTGGATGGGGCCTAACAGTTCCCAATCAATTTTTAGCGTTTGTAGTTTAGCCATGATGTGCGCCATCAACAAATCGCTTTGCATTTTCACCAAGGGCCGCAGTACCTCGTTCTGGAATGCTTCGCCTGGGTTGCTAATGCCCTCTAGAATTGCCGTCGGCAGCATGGGCCGATCTACTTTAGTTTTTGCCATAAACGGTTTGGGTGAGTTCATCCTCAAAGGTGATGCCTTGGTCCAACTTGCGCTTTGATAATTGCTTGTATTCTACCAAGCCCCAAAGCAGCAATTCCCGTAGGAAAACCTGCTCTTTTTCATCTGCCGCCGGAGTGTATTGATCCAGAATAGCTTGCATGGGTTTGACCTTGTTCAACAGAGCCGCATAGTCCTTGTCGTTGGCATCGTTGGGTAATTCGAAGTTGCTGTTTTTGACAAACCACTGTACCACGGCATCAAATTCGTCTGGAACACCGGGTTTTTTGAGCTTTTTGATCGGGCGATAGGTACTGTCGAAGGTGGTTTTTATAGCCGCACCAATCAAATGATGCGCCACCTTAACCGAACCCAATTGCTCGCCTTCGTACACCAATTCTACTTTCCCGGTAATGGCGGGCAAAATAGCTTCAAAATCGGCCATGCGGATAGCCGTGGCGCTTTCCCCGTTTTGCAACATCCGCACTTCGGCGGCAGCCATCAGGTTTTCGTACATCGTGATGCTCATGCGCGCCGAAACACCGCTGTTCGCATCGATATAGGGCGATTTCCGGGCTTCAAATACAATTTGTTCTAGAATGGTTTTGGCCGTTTCTGGGACAAATATGTTGTGGTTTTTGGCTTCGGCAATGATTTCCTGTTGCGTGATTTGCTTCGCAATCTCCACGCTCTTTGGGTAATGTGTCAAAATTTGAGAGCCAATACGGTCTTTCAAAGGGGTTACAATGCTACCCCTGTTGGTGTAGTCTTCGGGGTTGGCCGTAAACACAAATTGCACATCGAGGGGCAAACGCATTTTGAAACCACGGATTTGTACATCGCCTTCTTGCAAAATATTGAACAAGGCCACCTGGATGCGTGCTTGCAAATCGGGTATTTCATTGATCACGAAGATGCAACGGTTAGCCCTTGGAATCATACCGTAGTGGATCACGCCTTCATCGGCGTAGGTCAATTTCAGGGTGGCCGCTTTAATTGGGTCAATGTCGCCAATCAGGTCGGCAACAGTTACATCAGGGGTGGCTAGTTTTTCGTAAAATCGCTCGTTGCGGTGTAGCCATTCAATCGGCAAATCGGCACCTTTTTCGGCCTTGAGCGCCTTTCCATAGCTTGAAATGGGGCAAAATGGATCATCGTTGATGGGCGAACCAGCAATAACGGGAATGTATTCGTCGAGCAAGCTCACCAAGGTACGGGCGATACGCGTTTTAGCCTGGCCACGCAAGCCTAGTAAATTGATGGCGTGTTTAGCCAAAATGGCGTTTTTCAACTGCGGTATGACCGAGTCTTCATACCCGATGATGCCTTCAAAAATGGGCTGCTTGTTTTTTAATTTGTCGATCAAATTGTGGCGCAATTCATCTTTGATGGAGCGTGAGCTGTAGCCCGACTTTTCTAGTTCACCAAAGGTTTTGATTATGCTAAGTTCCATATTATCGTATGTTTCGTTTTTTGTTTTTCTCGTAATCTTCAAAAATCATTTGTCCCAGGCCTTTTAAGCCTGTGTAGAAGGCTTTGCCTTGATTGGCCTCGGTAAATTGCTCCACAAATGTTTGCAAATAGGGGTCGTCGGTAATCATGAAGGTGGTGATAGGAATACCAATTCTACGGGCCTCCCGTGCCTTGTTGAAGCATTTTTCGGTGATGTATGGATCCAGGCCGTTGCTATTTTTGTAATACTCGCCGTTGGGCAAATTCAAGCAGCTGGGTTTCCCGTCGGTAATCATGAATATCTGGCGGTTGGCCTGTTTTTTTCGGCGCAAAATGTCCAAGGCCAAGTTCAGGCCTGCCACGGTGTTGGTATGGTAGGGGCCTACCTGTAAATAGGGTAAATCTTTAACTTCAATGGGCCAGGCATCGTTACCAAAAACAATGATATCCAGGCTATCCTTGGGGTAGCGGGTCTTGATGAGCTCGGCCAAGGCCATGGCTACTTTTTTGGCGGGCGTAATGCGGTCTTCGCCATACAAAATCATACTGTGGCTGATGTCGATCATCAGCACGGTGCTCATTTGCGAGGTGTGGTGCGTGTCGTGCATGACCAGATCTTGCTCGGTCAATCGAAAATCATCGACGCCATTGTTGGTAAAGGCGTTTTTCACGCTTTCGGTCACGGCGATTTGGTCTATGCCATCGCCAAAAGCGTAGGGGCGTAAATCGCCAGTTTTATCGGAGCCAGCGCCTGTGTATTTGGTTTTATGGTCGCCGCGGCCAGATTTTTTAAGGTCGCCAAAAATTTTGTCCAAGGCCCTTTGCCGAATTACCTGCTCGGTTTTGGCGGTAATTTTCAAACCTTGTCCAGGCGGTTTATCCTCGTCGTCTTTCAGGTAGCCGTGTTTTTTCAGGTCCTCTACAAAATCTTCCATGGTGTAATCATCTGAGAAGAGCTTGTATTCTTGGTCCAGTTGCAGCATCCAGTCGAGGGTCTCGTCCACATCGCCAGAGGTATAGACGATCAACTCCTGAAAAATCTCCAACAAACGCTCGAAGGGGCTGCGTTCCGGCTCCTCGTAGGGGGTAAATACAAAGCCCGACTTGTTTTGAAAATTCATGGGTTTGAAGGCGTTTTTGATATAATGCTTGTACCCTTTTGCAAAGGCCGATACCAATATGACAAGATACGGCGCTTTAAGTTCAATCAAGTGCGAGAAATTAGGTATTAGGGGTAGGGGTTAGGTTTTAGGGATTAGGTTTTAGGACTTTGTCCTTGTTGGCAGGGATGCCGATAGGTGGGTAAAACAGCGCCCCTGCCCGTTTGGGCAGGCCGGTTGGCGGATATGCCGATGATTAGTATATTTTTTTGGGCGCCCCGGCGCTGGCGCACCGTCGGCGTGCTACGCGCTCCCTGGACGGTCGGCCCTTCGGGCTGGCCGCTACTGGGCCACGCTTCGCATGCCTGGCGCGGGAGAGGCGGCACAGCTGCGCCAGTCGTGCGCTCACAAAGTAATTTTTTACGGTCGCTCGTGATTAATATTTTCAGGATAAGATATTCACCTCGCTGATGTTTTGAAAATTAATCACATTAAAAGATGCTATATGTTTTATATTACTACTTTAGTCATGTGCTAGGTCCCGAATGTTTGAGTTGTCAAGTTCTTTAGTCAAATTAACGGCCCCTAGGAATCGCCAATTTTTTTTCTTGGGTTGGCGGTCCTCTTGTAACTCTACAATGGTTACGATTACTTCTTTCCCGATAAATTTCTCAATATCAGGAAGTTGCAAGATATTACTATCAAGTGTAAGCTGTATGGCAAATGTATTCATATTTTAACGACGTTAAATTTACTCAAAAGGGTAGGCCTGCAGCTATCATTTATAATACAGGCTTTAGTGTTCTATCATCATTTTCCTAAATTAGTTTAACTCATACTATTGAAGCAATTTGCTTTGGGTTAAAAAAAATTATCTGATTAATTCTTCTAGGTCCTTTGCTATTTTTTCGACAATTAATTTCTTTTCTTGGATTTCTTTGACTTTAGTATCAAACACAATTTCTTTTAGTCTACTCACTCCTGGAATTTCTTTTGCCATCTTTAAAGCTTGTTCCAACTTGGATTGATGTTTTAAGACTTCTAAAACGGGATGGTCGCTGTTTTTATATTCAGAAATCAGTTTTCCTGGATTTTCGGTTGACATTTCTAATAAATTAAAAAGAAGTTTTAACCTTAATTCTTTTGAAACGGGGTTCCCTTCTAAATTTGAAATTTGTGCAGAAAGCCCTTCAAAAGTTTTACTTATTACTTCTTTGTGAGTATACTCCTCGATTAGTCTTTTGGATAGATTTACTCTTTTAATCGCTGCAAAAGTGTACCACAGCATTGGAATATAAAGAGGTATTAGAGCGGCGGAAATATTTGGAAGAATATTAATTACGTCTTTAAATGAAGTACCTGTTTTAATAAAATAAACACTAATAGAAAGGGTGAGCAAAGAAGTTAAGATTAACCCAGTAATGCCTATATTAAATTGTTTTTTCAAAGACTCATAGTGTTCTATTTCTTTTGTCTTTTTATCAGAATATGCATAACTCAACCCTGTAGTTAAGGCATTAGGCAAAAGTGACTCTATTTTATTGATAATAGTTGAGTATCTATTATCCCAGCTCGTAATCGAATCATCAACTTTTTTTGTATTTTCTGATATATGTGAATTCAATGTTGTTTCAGAATCTTTAATACTCTTAGATAACTCCTGGAACTGCATCTCTAACATGCCTTTCAGTCCATCAACCTGTTTTTCATCCCCTGTTTCGTCATCTTTTTCTACATAACCAGCTATTTCGTAGTATAATTCATCAATCTCGTTTTTCTTTTCAGTAATATTTTTAAATATTGCGGATATTTTTGAAAAATTTTCTTGAGATGTTGCTAAATTTGAGTCTAAACTAGAAATGTTGCTTTCTAAATACGGGTATTTTTTCAGGAAAGTATCTATCAATACGATTCTATTTTCAAGAATTTCAGCATTTTTGTTGACCGTATCTATAGAACTTTCTAAGACTTCTTTTTCTTGAGTAGCAGTTTCATTTATAGTCTTTACTTCACCTAGTATAGCCTTTAGTTCAACAATAGTGGCGTTTGCTTGAGTATATATTTCCTCGATTTGTTCTCTCCTTTCCTCTGCTTTGTTCTTGAATTCAGCTGCTTTTTTCGAAGATTGCTGTGCATTTTTCTCATGAGTTGTTGCGTTTTCTTTGGCTTCGCGTTCCAAACGGGTAAGCCTTTCCCATAAATTTTTTCTTTCGTCTTCTAAAAATTCCACTTTACGAATTAGTTCTTTAGATTCAAACATTTCAATAATCTGATTTGGTGTAATAATTTATTTCAAGACAATTGTGGATTGCTCTTCGTAGAAAAAAAGCAACTATTATAATTTCTCTTAATCCCTATAATAAATGTGTGAGTTAATCGCCTTTTACTTGTTATGCAAAGATAAATATAAAAAAATAAATTTTCGGAATTTATTTTTGCCCTCCCACCGCATACTATTCCGCTTTAGCTGGCCAAAGGGCCGCCGCATCGCAGCTGGTGCGCAGGCGGCGGCACAGCTAACTGTATCAATTTTGTGGAACTTGTGCCACATTAAGGCCGTACAAGCAGTGTTCTTGAGTTTTAGGTTGCAATTATAAGTAAATTTTCAGTCAAGAAGCCGCATAGTATATCCCCATCCTGTATTGCGATGCTTGATGCTTAGTTGTTGCAATCCGTTCTGTGATTCACATATACAGTGAACTAAAGTACATAAATCCCCATCTTGGTCAACACAATTAATTAACCAATTAGTATCCCCGTCGCTATCTGCATAACTATCTTCCAAGTCTACTACATCAAATTTTTGAATTACATCACTATATATTGTTATTCTTTTCCTATTTAAATCCATTACGATAAGTACATCACATTCTTTCTGCTCTCCCCATGCTCCATTTGAAAAAAAAATGAAACTTGTGGCTCTGTATTTCAAAATCTGTCCATTGGCAGAAGAGCATAAAAAGCAAAATAAAAATCCTAAGGCTAATATTTTGTGCATGATTTTAGGTTTTTGTTAATTTGATAGTGATATTCAATTTGCTAATGCTTAGCAAAAAAAGCTCTGTTAATTCGCTTTTTTTGAAAGATAACGGGAACACAAAAGATGGCCTTTAGCCATTTTTCCTTACAAAATTACGGTAAATACTGCTATTATTTACTCTTACCCATAACTATTTATCCATAACTTATCCACAATTTCGGAGAAGAGTATTTAATGCCGCCCCCCCCCCCCCCGCGTTAGCTGGCCAAAGGGCAGCCGCAGCGCGGCTGGTGCGCAGCACCGAACGTACAGTGAGCCCGGAGGACAGCGGCGGCCGTAGGCCGCAACGCCCAAAAAGATTAAATGAGTAAGGGAGGAAATGATGAACGATGAACTAGCAAGCTCACCGCTCACATCTCACAACTCAAATCTTACAACTCCTTAATCACTACCACCTTGTTCATCGACTTGCTGGGTGGTAACTTTTGCAAGGCTTCCTTTAATCCTGTATGCCTTAAGCTGTCGCGTTTGTTGTTGACGGCCAGGTACAAGGCTTTTTTTGTGCCTACCAGTACCACCAGCTTTTTACCCCGGGTAATGCCCGTGTATAAAAGGTTGCGGTTCAGCAATCTATAGTGTTGGGTGTGTATGGGCATCACGATGCAAGGGCATTCGCTGCCTTGGTATTTGTGTACCGATGAAGCGTAGGCGTGTATCAACTCGTCGGTTTCCGAGAAGTCGTAGCTGATGGCCCGCCCATCAAAAATAACCACCATTTCCTGCTCGTCCTTGTCGATGGATTGGATGTAGCCGATATCGCCGTTGAACACCTCTTTGTCGTAGTTGTTGCGGGTTTGCATCACCTTGTCGCGGAGGTGGAAATCGCGGCCTGCCCTAGTAAATGGCGTGCTGGAAGGATTGATGCGTTGCTGCAACTTCTCGTTGAGGTTGTGCGTGCCCACGAGGCCAATTTTCATCGGGCTGAGCACCTGAATGTCGGTAAGTGGGTGAAACCCATATTTCTCGGGCAAGCGCTTGGCTACCAAGTCGCAAATGAGCGTGGTAATATCATCGGGAATCTCGCGTTCGATGAAGAAGAAATCGCTATCGTGATCGTGTTTTAAATTGGGCATAATGCCCTGGTTCACCTTATGCGCGTTGGTGATGATGGCCGAGCCTGCGGCTTGCCTGAAAATCTCGGTCAGGCGCGTTACGGGTATGCGCTGCGATTCAATCAAATCGTCGAGCACGTTCCCGGCACCAACGGAAGGAAGTTGGTCCACGTCGCCCACGAACAACACGCAGCAATGATCCGGAATGGCTTTCAACAAGTTATTGGCCATCACCGTGTCGAGCATACTGGCTTCGTCAACCACCAGTAAATCGGCATCGAGCGGGTTGTCGGAACCGCGTTTAAAACCGCCCGACATGAAGTCAAATTCCAGCAAAGCATGCACCGTCAAGGCTTCTAAACCTGTGATGCTCGCCAAACGCTTGGCTGCCCTGCCTGTAGGGGCTGCCAGTCGGATGTTCTGGGTGTATGCCTTGAATATTTCTAGGATTACCTTGGTGATGGTACTTTTACCGGTACCTGGCCCACCTGTAATGATGTGTATTTTCTCGGTCAATGATTTCACCACCGCCGAGCGTTGGGTTTGTTCTAGCTGTATGCCTAGCTTTTCCTCGGCATCTAGGCACTGTTGGTCCTCCTGCTCAATGGCGATGTTGCTGGGCAGCGAGCGCAGGCGTTGAATTTGCTTGGCAATGCCAAACTCGGCCATGTACAACGACTTCAGCCAAATGAATAGGGTAGGGGCGGCACTGGGATCGTTCGGGTTGGCTTTATTTTCCAGCACGATACGGCCTTCCATGTTGCGTTGTTCCAGCCGGGCGTTCACCTGTGGGGCTTCACATTCCAGCAGCTTGGCGGCCACCTCTATGAATTGCTCCACAGGGTAGCAAGTATGGCCTTCGTTGCTCAATTCCGAGAGGGTATATTCAATCCCCGCGTCGGTGCGGATCTCTGCGTCGAGGGGTGTGCCTAGTTGACGGGCAATTTTGTCGGCGGTTTTAAAGCCGATGCCAAATATGTCGGCGGCCAGGTCGTAGGGGTTCCGCAAGATGCGCTCGATACTGGCTTGCTTGTATGTTTTGTAAATCTTTTGGGCGAAGGCGGGCGAAATCTGGTATTGCTGCAAAAACAGCATCACCTCACGCACGGCCTTGTGCTCTTCCCAGCTCTTTTTAATGCGTTCTAGGCGCACCGGACCAATACCGTCCACTTCGGATAAACGGTCGGGGTCGTTTTCTATAATTTCCAAGGTTTTGAGGCCGTAGTATCGTACGATGCGCTCGGCAAACACATCGCCGATACCTTTTACCAGGCCCGAGCTGAGGTATTTCTGAATACCGTCCACGTCGGTGGGCTGCTCCACTTGGTAGCGCACTACCTCGAATTGTAGCCCGAAATTGATGTTGTTTTTCCAAAACCCTTGGCAGGTAATCTGCTCGCCGGCCTGCACGCTGGGCATGGCCCCCACGATGGTCACATGGTCTTTCTTCTTGGGCACCTTCAGCTTGGCCACCGTGAAGCCCGTATCCTCGCTCTGGAAAGTGATACGTTCAACGCTACCCTTTAAAATTTCTAGGTTTTGGTCCGACATTTAGGCTAATATATCATCCACGTTTAGGTGTATGGTTTCGGTAATGTTGTCCAAAGGTAAGTCATTTGGGTCTAATCCAAAAGGGTCTTCAATTTCCTCGGCAATAATTTCGATACTCGCAAACACGTAGAACAAGGCCGGTACAATGCCCATGGCCCAATAGCCAAACTCCATCACGAAGCCGAAGGGCATGGTCAGGATATAGAAAAAGATTACTTTTTTCAGGAAGATGTTGTACGAGTAGGGGATAGGTGTTTTCTTGATGCGCTCGCAGGCGCCCATGTTGTTCGAAAAACCTTGTAGCTCGTTGTTCAGGTACAACATTTGTTCTTGGCTAATCACTTGGTTTTTAACCAGTTGCTGAATTTCTACATATAGGTTTTTCATCACCTGGTTGGGCAGGTGTTTTTTGTCGTCGTAGCTGGTATTGGGGTATTTGTGGCAGTTTTCCAGGGCTTCGGCTTGGGGTTTGCCCCGCAGCGAATCCTTGGTGGCCACGATGTAATTCTTGATTAAAATGCGCAGCACATCGCGTTGGGCAGGGTCTTGAACTAGAGCGTTGATTTTCAGGGCCATATTGCGCGAATCGTTGACAAATGCGCCCCATATTTTGCGGCCTTCCCACCAGCGGTCGTAGGCCGAGTTGGTCCGGAACACCAGCAACATCGACAGTACAAAACCTGCCAGCTGGTGTACAATGGTGGTGTTTTTAAAATTCAGGTGCAGCAGGTCGGTTTCCACGTAAGCCACAATCCCAGTAAACACGGCCACCGCGATGATACTGGGCAGCATAATGCGCAGCGTATCGCTCTTGTGAAACGCGAAAATGAGGCTAATCCAATCCTTGGGGTTATAAATAATCATGTGGTGAATTCAAGGGCACAAAACAAAGTGTAGCAAAGGTAAGGACTAATTGCGCGTCAAACAAGATTAAGCCAAATTAAGCTTTTCGCAAATTGGTCGATTACTCATTTAATCTTTTCATCATTTTATCATTTTGGGCGTTCCGGCGCAATGCGCCGTCGCTACGCTGCACGGCTCGCTAATCGCTCGGCCCCTACGGGTCTGGCGCGTTGCGCCACCGCTTCGCATCGCTAACGCTGGAAACGGCAGCGAAGCTGCCGTTTATTTAACGATGAACGATGAACTATGAACGATGAACAGAGGCGCAAAAAAATGCCTCGCTCCAGTACCTAATTGCAAAAGGAACTTATACTTGCGGCCGTTCTGCCCCCCTGTCTTCACTTCGTTCAGACATCCCCCCACTCGCATGCGCTCGCGTGGGGAACTCGTTTCTTTGGCTGCACAGGACAATTTTTCAAGCCTGATGATGCTTAAACCTTGGGAAACTGGCATGGAAAACCTGCCCGTAAAATATCAAGTTCCCCACGCGAGCGTATGCGAGTGGGGGGATGTCACAAGCACCGCGCAGTGACAGGGGGGCAGACGCGGGGAAGTCTAGCTACAGCAGATAAAAGGTAATATTATTTCTTTTTACATTTAAGTAGCGGATTGGCATGTTAATTTAACTTGGGAATTTTACAGGGTAAAAAAGCTCCGCTAGGAGCGACACCCGCCCAAACCCTGCTTGGACATGAATACTAGAGCTTGCTTGTATTTGTTGTTTCATCAACTAGTAGCTTACGCTCAGCAGTTTGATAATATTACTTAAACATACATTTCGTTTACTCAGACAAAGTTTTCAGCGGTTATGCTTCAGATTTTAATTTTTCATGTAGTTGTGACGGGGGGAGGGTATAGCTTATCGCGTTTAAAAGTGTTGTGACATACATCTGCAACATAAAGTTGTTTACTCAAGGTTAAAATGCCGCACCGCGGCAAAAGCTGTCAGCGATGGGTGAGGGAGTGCTGTATGCACGACCAGAACCCATCGAAAAGTGCCCAACAAAGATTGAGCCCTGAATGGGCGTAACAATAGACGGTGTATATACATTTCATATCGTCCTTGCAGGACTCAATCTATAACCGCATCTCTCGATGGGTTCCGGTCGTGCCTGCAGAACTCCCTCACCCATCACTGATAAATCTAGCCGCTTCGCGGCGTTTTTAGAATGTACAAAACAATACGTCTCTTGTATGTACACAACTCTATGGCACGCAACAAGCTAGCAAGCCCTTCCCCATAACTTCCACCCGTAAGATATGATTTGATAACCATTCGGAATAATTTATTCCAAATCAAATATACTATTCCAAATCGAATAAAGTATAACCAGTTTAATATATTGGTATTCAAATACTTGTAGGACCTTTGTGTCATGGCAAAAACTAAAAATAAACCAATTAATCAAACACCCGAAAGGGTAGCGTTGGGTAATATTTACGACCGGGTATTCAAGGAGAATGCCAAGGCTATGCTGCCCTTTTTCCTCAAGGTAAAGCCACGTAAAATACAACAGTTAAAGGACAAATTCCCTTTTAGCCTTGAACGGGAACTTGACATGCTTTTCAAAATAGAGCATCATGCTGGGGAAGCTACTCTTTTACATCTGGAATTTCAAGCAGCCTCTCACCCGATGATGGCCAATCGTATGTTGGCCTACTACGCTTTAGCACGCCATTATTACAATCTGCCTATCAGGCAGGTGGTGGTTTACGTTGGGGCCGCTAAGCATAATATGGCAAACCAGTTGATGGATGTTGAGTTGACCTATAGCTTTGAAATAATTGCCCTTAACGAGCTTGAACCTGAATTGTTTCTCTCCGCCCAGGTACCTGAACTTGTCATGCTTGCCTTGCTTTCAAAGTACGATAAGGAACAATCAGAGCGCATACTGCGTTTAACTTTCAGTAGACTTTTGCAGCATAGTAAAGGAATACCGCTTGAAAAATTTTCAAAACATTTGGGTATTCTCGCCCGATTGCGTAACTTTGACAACGAACTCGTAAAAGAAATTATTGATATGCCGCTTTACATTAATCCCGAAGACGATATGCTCTACCAAAAAGGTGTGCAAGTTGGCGAGCTAATAGGCTTGGACAAAGGTATCGAGCAAGGTATCGAAAAAGGTATCGAAAAAGGTATCGAAAAAGGTATTGAGCAAGGTATTGAAGTGTTTAAGGAATGTATAAGGCTGTACCGTGCAGGCCTGCCAATCGGTTCAATCGCCGAGCAATTGAACATGGATGTGGCTAAAGTAGAAACCATTATTCAGGATGCTAAAGAGCTCGGCTTGATATAGCTGCCAAATTCTATGTAAACTCGGTCGAGCTCGGCCCCACGCTACAAAGGACGCGCAACGCCGGTGCAGGGTAGGGTGTCGAAGCCACGGAAATAGTGGCTCACCCCGTCACGAGCTAGCGCTCGTGCCACCCCTCTCCACGGGCACACGCTTGCGCGTGTTGTAGAGAGGGGGCTACATGCCAAGCACGGCTTTATTACCCTCTCCGCACGCGAGTTTACGAGCGTTCCAGGGGAGAGGGTCGCCGCAATGCGGCGGGGTGAGGCACTAAAAAACGATGAACGATGAACGATGAACAATGAATTTGGCCGACCGGGTTTCGGTCCGTCTATCGTTCCGTGGCGATTTCTGTATCGTTCATACTTTATGGCTCGCCGCCACGGGTTTCCTGTTGCGGCGCTAAACCCTGGGTTGCGCTTTATTCCCCGGGTTGCGCTGCGCTTACCTGGGGCTACCAATATGGCCTGCCCTTTGGGCAGGAGCAAAGATGTTTCCTAATCGTAAGGCAGATGCTGAAATTCAGCAAAAACAAACAAGTCACTGCGGCCAAAGGCCGCAGTTGCGTTAGCGATGCGAAGCGGTGGCCGAAGGCCAGACCGCAACGCGGGCCGAGCGTCAGCGAGCCGCGAAGCGTAGCGGCGGCGCATCTGTAGGGGCGTATTGCATACGCCCAACAATGCGCCGAAACGCCCAAAAAATAACTATGAACGATGAACGATGAGATATGAATAATAAGCAGCCCAAAACTGTTTTTTAGCCTTTGCTACAAGCTTAATCTACAAAAACTACTATCTTTCGGCTTCAATAAACATTAACCTAAGTTTAACGATATGAAAAATCTAATCTCTTTAATCGTTGTCTTGCTGATTGGATGGGTTGTTTACGTTACTTTTTTCGGTACAGCCGAAGATAAAGTGCTGCGCGACAAGCTTTTCTCTGGTGTAAAAGAAACCGGCAAAACCGTTGGCGAAATCTTCCAGTCGGAAAAAGGTAAATACCAAAAAGGTATGTACGACAAGGAAATTGCCCAGATTAATACCCTCATCGAAACGCTATCCAACAACGAGGAAGCCGCCAAAAAAGACGGTGTTGATTACTCGGCCGAGCTCGAAGAACTCCGCGCCCGCAAGGAACGCATGGAAGATATGATCGATACCTACGATAAGGTGCAAGCCGCCGCCGAGGAAGGCCAACTCTCGCGCACCAAGGCCCCATCGGAAGAAGAACTCAAGAACAACTTCAAAAGCATGAAGGAAACCCTCGATAAAATCGAGCAAAAACTAGGCGAATAAGCCTCGTATACCATAACGATGAGCATTACAAAAATTATTCTGAAAGCCGGTCGGGATGAATCCCTCCGCCGTTTCCACCCTTGGGTTTTCTCCGGCGGTATCGAACGCATTGAAGGCAAACCCAACGATGGCGACATTGTTGAAGTGTACGACCGAAAAGGCGAATGCCTGGGCACCGGGCACTACCACCAAGGGAGTATCAGCGTACGCCTGGTAGCTTTTGAACAAGCTACCCTCGACCTTGATTTCTGGGTGCGCAAAATTGAAGCGGCCCGTGCCGTGCGCAAGGCCGTTGGACTGCTGGAACACCCGCAAACCAACGCTTTCCGACTCGTGCACGCCGAGGGTGATGGCCTTTCTGGCCTCATCATCGACTGGTACAATGGCACCGCCGTGGTGCAATGCCATAGCATCGGGATGCACCAAGCCTTGCCTTTAATCAGCCAGGCTTTACAACAGGTTTTTGGCGATGCCCTCGTGGCCGTGTACGATAAAAGCAAGGCATCCTTGCCGCCGAAATACGCATCTACCTTGGAGCAATCCTACGTTTATGGCGCTACATCAGCCGCCAACGTCAGCGAGAACGATGTGAACTTCCATATCGACTGGGTGGCAGGCCAAAAAACAGGCTTTTTCTTGGATCAACGCGATAACCGTCAACTCCTAGAACGCTACGCCAAGGATAAAAACGTGCTGAACGCTTTCTGCTATACCGGCGGTTTCTCGATGTACGCCCTGCGGGGTGGCGCTAAGCTGGTCCACTCGGTAGATGCTTCGCAATCGGCGCTCGATATCCTGGAGCAAAACCTAGCGCTAAACCCAGGCTTCGCGGGCACGCACGAGTCGTTCTGCGCCGATGTCCAGCAATTTCTCAAGAAAAGCGATTTCCAGTACGATCTCATGGTGCTTGACCCACCAGCTTTCGCCAAGAGCCTTGATAAGCGCCACAACGCCGTACAAGGCTACAAACGCCTCAATGCAGCCGGTATTGCAGCCATTGCGCCGGGTGGCGTGTTGTTTACCTTTTCTTGCTCGCAAGTCATCGACCGCCAGTTGTTCCAGAACACCATCATGGCAGCGGCTATCGAAACAGGCCGCAAGGTACGCATCTTGCACCACCTCGAACAACCCGCCGATCACCCCGTGAGCATCTACCACCCCGAAAGTAGCTACCTCAAGGGCCTCGTGCTCTATGTAGAATAAGCTAATGATTTGGACTTCTGTGGTTAATTAGGGCCTTTTTAGCTACCAACTATCAACTACCAACTATCAACTTTTTACATTGTCTCTCTTCTCCCGCAAAAAAATAGTAGATACCATCGCCGCATGGAAACTACACCTCGCCGACCTAGTGGTGGTGGTGCTGGGTATTATGATTTCATTCAACCTCAACGAATGGAACAACCGACGCAGTGATGCCAACGAGAAACGCAACCTCTTGCAAACCGTTTACGAGAACGTGCAGGCCGATACGGCTTATATCAACAAGGAAATCAAGGTGCTTAAGGCCATTTACAAATACAGTCGAAGGCTGGCTTTAAACCCAAAGGTATATGATTCAATGCCCGTAGATACCCTTATACGCGATGTGTACACCTTGCAGAATTTTAGCGGTTTTACTGGCCACAACGTTGGGTTTACGGAGCTCAGTTACTCAGGTAAAATGAGTTTAATCGACAACCAGAAGCTCAAGGCCAGCATTATCTCTTTTTACACCAACAGCTACGATGGACTGAAAAACTGGAACTCCATCGACCGCTACGTGGTGCTAGAGATGATTATCCCCAACCACATGCAAAACATGCCATCGCCTACGTTTTACCAAGAAGATACCACCTTGTACGACTCGGTACAATGGCGCAAGAATGCGATGGCGCATATACAAACCGAATCCTTCCGGAACCTAGCATTCTCTGCTTTATTAATCAAGAAAAGCAATATCAAGCTGTTTGAAGATTTCCTGAAAGACGCCGAGGCCCTATTAAAAGAACTCGAAGCAGAACTTAAATAATCATGGACGAACTGACTAACCTCAAAGCTAAAGTACAAAGCTACCATGCCACCTTGGGCAACACGAACGCCTATCGCCAAGTATGGCAAGAAAGCCTTAAGGAGCAAATTATCAAGTCGCTGTCTGGCATGATTGAAGCCAGCGGTTTAAATGCCCAGTTAGAGCTTCACGCCAACCTGACCAACCTCGAAGCTATTGTTTGTAGCCTCGGACAAAGTCCTAGTGGCATTGCACAGGCCGTTGGCGCGGGCATGATGCGCGAGTTAGTCAAACAGAACGGCTCCTTGATTTACCAGCAGTTGTTTAACGGTAAAATATCGGTGATGGTCAGTTACCCGCATATCGAAAACTTTGGTGAGGAGCGCCAGCCTAAAGCCTTGGGTATTTATCGCCCAGAAGAGCTTAAGGAAGCCTACCTGCTCCGCCACATGGAGGAGTTCGTCAAAGAACTCAGCCTTTGGGAAGATTACGACGACGATGCACCGAGCCACACTATTGGTTATAAGATGAACTTTGCGCAAACAAACGGGTAGTGAGAGCAGAGAGCAGAGTGCTGAGTGCAGAGTGCCATCCGGGAATGGCGCCTCACCCCGCCGCGTTGCGGCGACCCTCTCCCCTGAAACGCTCGTATACTCGCGTGCGGAGAGGGAATGAAGCCGTGTTAGGTATATAAGTCCTCTCTCTACAACACGCGCAGCGTGTGCCCGTGGAGAGGGGTGGCACGAGCGTAGCTCGTGACGGGGTGAGGCACAACATTAGTTATGAGAGCAGAGCGCTGAGGGCAGAGTGCCATCCGGGAATGGCGCCTCACCCCGCCGCGTTGCGGCGACCCTCTCCCCTGAAACGCTCGTATACTCGCGTGCGGAGAGGGAATGAAGCCGTGTTAGGTATATAAGTCCTCTCTCTACAACACGCGCAGCGTGTGCCCGTGGAGAGGGGTGGCACGAGCGTAGCTCGTGACGGGGTGAGGCACAACATTAGTTATGAGAGCAGAGCGCTGAGGGCAGAGTGCCATCCGGGAATGGCGCCTCACCCCGCCGCGTTGCGGCGACCCTCTCCCCTGAAACGC
>CAZDVQ010000081.1:0-17263 GCA_964508975.1 uncultured Saprospiraceae bacterium | reverse complement strand
TTTTGCTTGCCAATTTCTTTTATGAACTTTCAGCCGGACAGGATGAAGATTTCTCTTATCAAGTATTTCTATTCGCTGCTGGATTGGGTAGTTTATTATTGCCAACATTTGAAATGCTCGTTGCGTTGAACATGTTCAATAAATCCTCTGCATTAAAGAAGCCTATTCATCAGACCTTTAACGATGCTGGTGTTCATGTTCAAGGTGAAGGTTTTGATAGTCATATCGAATGGCAGCATTTCATTAAGTATTTAGATTTGGGTAATTTTCTAATTCTAAAGTACCAAAATAATCTTGGTCATTACGTTGATAAAAGACAGTTAAGCCCTGCGCAAATTACCTTCATCAAGGATAAAATCGATAAGCGTTAGCTGCCCGGAGGGCGCCGCGCAGCGGCGGTGCGTAGCACTAAGCGATCAGCGCACCCGGAGGGGAGCGGCGGCGTGGCCTAAAGCCACGCCGAAACGCCCCAAAGAAAACCTAAAAAGTAGCGGCATAGGCCAGTGTGTCTTGCTCGGCATGTAGACCAAGGTAATTCCGGAAACCGATGGGCTCTATCAAGATACATGCTTGCTCGCTTGGGTTGAGGAGCTGCACAAACTTGAGCTGTGCCAAGGAGATGATACCGATAAAATAGCCCGTTTGCTTGTTGAGGTAGGCCTCCTCGATATACTCGAAGTAGGGCCTGAACAGCTCGGCTTGGGCGCTGCTATGCCTGAAATATACCTTGAGCCAAGTGTTTTCATCCGATTCAAGCAATTCGGTTTGGTTTAATTTTTTGTACTCGTAACGGTAGTCGTAGCTCAGTGCCGAGAGGTCGCTCAGTACCGCCGAGGCCGTAGGGTGCGCTCCAGCGCCCTTGCCCATGAAAAACTGGGTATCGGCAAACGAGGTCTTGGTTTCAATGCCATTGTACACATCGTCAACCGTGAACAATTTATCGCTGGGGTCTACGAATTGCGGCATCACAAAGGCGGAAATGTTGCCTTGCTCGCTGCGGTAAGCATGCGCCGTGAGCTTTATTTTGAGCTTTTTCTCCCGGGCGTAGGTTAAATCGGCCTCGGTTATTTGTTCAATGCCAGCGTTGAATAGCTCCTCGGGCTTGAGTACCAGGCCAAAGGCATGCACCAGTAGGATGAGCAACTTGTACTTGGCATCAAAGCCCCCAGTATCGAGTGTTGGGTTGGTCTCGGCATAGCCGAGGGCTTGAGCTTGGCGCAATGCCTCGGGGTAGGGGATAGGCTCGGTGTAGAGCTTGCTGAGGATGTAGTTGGTACTACCATTCACAATACCCCGAAATGACTCGAGCAGGTCGTTGTCGTAGTACTCCTCCAAGTTGCGGATGATGGGAATACTGGCACAAGCAGCCGCCTCGTACAGGAAGGGCACCTTGTAGCGGCGCTGTAGGTCCAAAAGTGCCTCGAAATGTTCTGCGATGAGCTTCTTGTTGGCCGAAACGACAGCTTTGCCCCTGCGCATGGCCTCCGAGACAATCTCGAAGGCTGCGTCGGCGTCGTCGATGAGCTCTACCACCACGTTGATGTTGTCGTCGTCTAGGATTTCAGCGGGATTGTAGCAAAAGTTTGAGGCATCAATGGGCCTTGTTTTGCCAGGGTTTTTCACGCAGATATTGCGTATGCTGGCCTTCAAGCCAGGTGTTTTGCCCAAGACCTCGTATAAGCCGAACCCTACACAGCCAAAACCAAATAATCCAATGTTGATGTTTTTCCTATGCATGCGTTGCCGTGTATATTTGGGTTGAAAAATGTTGTTTCGCCGCTTGAAGGCCTTGTTTCAGGTCTTCGATAAGGTCTTCCACGTTTTCGAGGCCAACCGAAATCCGTATCAGGCTATCGCTCACGCCACTTTGGCGGCGAATCTCGGCCGGGATTGATTTGTGTGTCATCTCGCAGGGCAAACAGATGAGGCTTTTAACCCCGCCTAGGCTCTCGGCTAACTTGAAGTACTTGGTGTTCGACACGATGTAACTGGCCAAGGCTTTATCATCTATCTTGAGGTCGAAGGAAATAACCCCACCGAAATAGCGTTGTTGGCGCTTGGCCACCTGGTGGTTGTGGTGCGTTTCAAGGCCTGGATAGTATACATTTTGCACCAGTTCCTCACCTTGTAAAAACTCGGCGATAGCTTGGGCATTTTCCGAGTGTTGCTTGACGCGTAAGGCCAGCGTTTCAATACCCCTGATGGTCAACCAACTATCGAATGGAGCAAGAATGGCACCGGAGGCGTTTTGGATAAACTTAATTTGGCTGCCCAGCTCGGGTGTTTTGGTTACGACGAGGCCGGCAATCAAATCACTGTGGCCAGCTAGGTATTTTGTGGCGCTGTGTATCACAATGTCGGCGCCCAGGTCGAGTGGTTTTTGTGCCACGGGCGAGGCAAAAGTATTATCTACGCAAAGTAGCACCTTGTTGGCCTTGGCAATGCGTGCAATAGCCTCGATATCCGATATTTTAAGTGTGGGGTTTGTAGGGCTTTCCAACCAAATGAGCTTGGTATTAGGTGTAATGGCGTGGGCTACATTGTTGGCATCGGTGGTGTCGGTGTAGTTAACCTTGATGCCCAATTTCTGGTAAATGTGGGTAAAGAGCCTGAATGCGCCACCGTAAATATCATCAACGGCCAGGATTTCATCGCCGCTTTGCAGGAGTTTGACTACGGCGTCTATAGCGGCTAGGCCAGAGGCGAAGGCGTAGCCTTGACTACCGTTTTCGAGTTGGGCAATCAGGTCTTCGAGTACCTTGCGGGTGGGGTTATTGCTCCGGGCATAATCAAAACCCTTGTGTACGCCGGGCTCGTTTTGCACGAAGGTTGAGGTTTGATAAATGGGAACAGCGATAGCACCGGTTAGTGGATCAACGGGGATACTGTGGAGGATATGGGTTTGCTCTAGCATGGCGAGATAAATTTAATGTTTAAGAAATAATGTAACACTAAAATTCATCTTACCTCGAAAGGCCGAAGCGACTAACTTGTGGTAGGGCAAAAAAAAATGCTCTCCCAACAAGTCAGAAGAGCATATAATATATCGCGAGTAATTATCTGCTGGTTTCTAACTTATCTTTCTCCGGTTAAGGAGTTGAATGTGGCACCTTTCCACTGGGTGGTAGGTTGTCAAGACGTCGTAGGGTCAATTCCCTCAGTCTTTCTGGATAAGATGATTTTAAAGAACTGCTGCAAAGGTAAGGTCATGTAAATTGGATTTCCAAGCTTTTGCAAGATTATTTTTTTGAACCGCAGGTATAAATTTGTGATTTATGCTTTTAAATATATTGATTATCAATTGGTTATGCGGGCTATATTTTTTTGTAAAAAGCCTAAGCGATTAGCGCACCCGGAGGGGGCGTTGCGGCGTGGCAAATGCCACGCCGCAACGCCCAAAAAATAAAGTTGAATACTACAGTTGATTGAGCATAGCCTCAATCAATCTTTGGATATATCCAATGCCTGCGTAGTTGATTTTTTCAGCGTCATCAGTTATTTTATGGTAATCGTCGTGTATGCCGGTGCTGAAGTTTAAGCACGCAATGCCATGACTTTTATAGATGCGGGTATCGAGCAAATCCAGTACCTCGTCGTGGCCTAGCCGAAATTTAAGCTTGTCTCTGTTTAATGCTTCCAAGGCCTTTTCATCGAGGCCAATAGATATTAATCCTGCAATTTTAAGCCAACGCAACTGTGGATCCATGCGGCCAACCATATCGAAATTGATAGCCAATTTAAGTTTCCTATAGCGTTTCGGTAGTTGCTGGTTGAAAAAAGCGGTAGAGCCGAACAAGCCATTTTCATGCGCCCCGTAAGCCACGAATACATAATTATAGCGCTTTGAAAACGGCCAATTGGGGTAGTTGTGAAGTAGGCCCAGGAGGAGCGCCACGCCCGATGCGTTGTCGTCGGCACCGTTGTGAACCTCCTTTTTGTTGAAATTTTTTGACAGTGCGCCGCCAAGCCCAATATGGTCGTAATGCGCCCCGATGAGTATGGTACTATCTTGTCGGTTATTGATGCACAATACTACGTTTTGCGATGTACGGAGGGCGCTGCTATCGGCATGTTGATAGTTGAACGAACGTATTTTTACCTTTTTTCGACTCATTTTTCGCATCTCGTCGCGGATAAACACCGCGCTGGCCTGCTCGTGTATGCTCCCGGTTTGTCGACCTTGAAGTTGTTCCTTGGCCAAGAATTCGACCCAAAACTGGTAGCGTTGGAGCAACATCGTGTCGGATTGAGCCAAGAGTGCTTGGTTCAATAAAAGCCAACATACAAGGCAGTGTAGTATGGTACGAGCCATAAAAAAAGGATTTCCCGCAAATTACGGGAAATCCTTTTTATTTGGGCGCAAAAGATAAGTATTGCTTATTCTTGAGTACCTTCTGGTTTGGCTTTTGGCGAAAGCTCGGCAGGAACCACACCAAACTGGATACGGCTACCGTCAAACCACATGCCTTTGCCTTGACCTTCCAAGTTGCTATCGTCGTATAGCGCTTCTTTCAGGTTTGTATCAAAGTTGTTTTCGAGGAGTTCAGCGGGCACAGTGTGCTCTGCATCAACACGGTCGCCAACGGCAATCCAAGAGATTTGAACATTGCTGTTACCGTTGTTCATTTCCACGATGGTAAATCCTGTTTTGCTTACTTCTGAGATGTAAACACCATTGCAAGCACCCATTGGGCTTACGGTTACAACTGGTGCATCGCCCAACAAGTTGCGGTAATTCTCGTCGAAGTTAATGGTTGCTTTACCGTTTACCAAGTTGATTTTACCTTTGTTGTAAACGGTAAGTTCAGCCGAAGTAACAGCGTAAGCCGCCGTGCGGGTATTGCCAGTTTCAACAATTTCAACTTGTTTGCCTTGGGTATATACATCGCCAAGGTTGTAGCTGGCAAACAACTCACCTGCGTTCAGTTGACCAATCACTTGACCGCGCGATACCGCACCAACCATGCTACCGAAGAATCCACCACCAACACCAGCAGAACCAGTGTTCGACAATAAACCAGTACCTGACATGTAAGCCGAAGAGCCATAAACACCGTAGTTTACAAGCGTACTGGCACGGTAACCAAGGCTGCCCCAGTAAGAACCGCCTTGTTCTGCACCTAGTACACCGCCGGTACGGCTGTAGTCATTGTAAGAGTGACCTGCTACACCAAACGTATATACATCGCCCCAGAAATTGTAACCTTTAATGGCGTTGTTGGTTGTGTTCACGCCATAAGCTGTCCCGTCGTTTTGAGAATCTCTCGTACGGTAGCCCATAATGGTGGCTTGGCCATCACCATCAACGGTTAATTGCGAGCGGTAGGTGTATAATTTGTATGCGATAGAGGGTGCTATACCAAAACCAATTAATCCAGCATTGTTAAATTGAAAACTGGTTCCTGTACTACCTTGTAATACAAAGTTACCTGTACCGTTCACGTTGAAAGTAGTGTTTGCAGCGGTGGTGTTAGTGTTGACAATTCGGCCGCTGACTGTTAGTGATGAACTTGCATCCGTCCATGTCAAGCCAGCGCTACCAGCAGCTGCGCCAGCATTGTTGTAAATGATTTGCGTGTTTGAACCTGCAACTGGGCCCGCAGGGCCTTGTGGGCCAGCAGGGCCATCAGCACCTTGTGGACCAGTAGCGCCAGTTGCACCAGCAGGGCCAGTAGCACCTGTTAAGCCAGTTGGACCAGCAGGGCCTGCAGGACCAGCAGGGCCAGTTGCACCAGCAGGGCCTTGTGGGCCAGTAGCGCCAGTTAAACCAATAGGGCCAGCAGGGCCTTGAGGGCCAGTAGCGCCAGTCAAACCAGTAGGGCCAGCAGGGCCTTGAGGGCCAGTAGCGCCAGTCAAACCAGTAGGGCCAGCAGGGCCTTGTGGGCCAGTAGCGCCAGTCAAACCAGTAGGGCCAGCAGGGCCTTGTGGGCCAGTAGCGCCGGTTAAACCAGTTGGGCCTGCAGGGCCTTGCGGGCCAACAGCACCATCATTACCAGCAGGACCTTGTGGGCCAGTAGCGCCAGTTAAACCAATAGGACCTGCAGGGCCTTGTGGACCAACAGCACCATCTACACCATCATTACCGGCAGGACCTTGTGGACCGGCAGGGCCTTGTGGGCCAACAGCACCATCTACACCATCATTACCAGCAGGACCTTGTGGACCCGCAGGACCTTGTGGACCAACTGGGCCTTGTGGGCCAACAGCACCATCTACACCGTCATTACCAGCAGGACCTTGTGGACCCGCAGGGCCTTGTGGACCAACTGGGCCAGGCGTACCGCTGTTTTCAGCATATAAAGCATATGGAACAGACATTAATTGCTGGGTACCAATGGTTTGGAAGTTTGAACCACCCGCAGGGTCAATTTGTACCTCGGCAAATTGGCTTGCACTGCCCCAAGCAATAGCACTGAAAGTGCCTGTTTGTGCTGTACCTTGGCCGATAACCAAGTTAATTAAGCCAAAATCATTTGTTGTAGCGGTATGCGTTTCGCTATAGCCGATAGTGCCGTTTGCTGCATTGGCCCTGATGTTAATCCGAACACTCACGCTTTGATTTGAGATTATATTACCTGAACTGTTACGGATAACCGATTGGTAATTAATGCCTTGTGGTGCTTGTGCAAAAGCTACGATGCAAGCAAGTACCAAAATTATTGTAGAAAATAATTGTTTCATGGGAATTAGGGTTTAATGTTTTACAATTTTTGAACGACTGATAACTTGCCTATCGCTCGTCTCAAGTACCACAAGGTAAGTGCCGGCTGCAAGTTGTTCTACAGACATTTCGGTGCGGGTACTGAAAGGTGCTGCACTCAGGAGTAACCTGCCATGCATGTCGTACAAGTAAGCACTAAGCGGTGTATTGATGTCGTCCAATTCGATGACCAACATTCGGTCAGTAGGGTTTGGGAACAACTTAATGTTCCCTTCATATGCCGTTTCGTCGATACCTACAATGGTAAGCCTCGACTGGTGAAAGCCCTGGGTAAGGGTTGTGCTTGTGCCAACAAGCGTGGCTGTTAATGGCTCGCCAATGGTAAACGCCGCCTGGTTACTAGCCGTACCCGCACTTGCAAATACTTGCAAGTCAGCAGATTGAGCATGAGTAGCCCAGGCCAGCAAGAGCATAGCGAGGCAACTTAAGGTTTTCTTCATACTAATCAGTTTAAGTTAAATAAATATATGGTGTAGATACTTAAAACGTTACCGTTCTTGAACAATTTCTCAAATGTATGGGCATGCATGCTGTAAGCAGGTGTCAATTGAGTAAATGACAGCTTTGATTTAGTCAACAGTGCATATGTCGATTATTTGGTATACGGTATTGTTGTTGAAGGGTTTATGTTTTAGCTTTTTTTTGGGCGCGCCCCGCCGCTGCACAGCGGGTCGGTCCGTTCCAGGCTCCCTGGACGGTCGGTACGCTGCGCGTACCCGCGCCTACGGCGCGGCCTTCCACGCACCTCGCGCAGGATAGCCGTACTGCTGAAACAAAAAATCCCCCGGCAGGTATGCTGCACGGGGGATTTGTATTAGCGTAATCTAACTTTACTTAATTACAACCGCAAGGTATTGATTTACAATTAACTGGGGTAGGGCAGTACAGTGCATTGCCACACACGTCGATGATGGTCAAGTCGCAGTTATCATTCAACGATTTGATGTTGAAGCCACGCAATGATTCATGCATTGGGGTTGATACCATGGAGTTCATGTACTGGTGACTACCATTACCCATCAAGGCCATTACCCCGCCAGGATACTTAACCACATTGATGCTGGCAGCACTGAATTTAGCATCTTTTACACCTTCAGTATAGCCAACCGATTTTAGCAAACGGTCGAGCTCGGCGGCATTGCCGTTTTTGTTTTCCTTGTATAGTTTTTGCAGGTGCGCATACACTTCATCGGCGGTGTTGAGCTGGATCATAGAGCCAAACTGCTGGTCGTGTTGTAGGTTGTTGACCAGCGTTGTGGCTTGCTCGCGCAAGGTTTTCTCGGGGACCTCGCACACACGCACGAAGCAGGAGTCGTTGCGGCTGAAGGTATATTGCGCCTTACCATTGGTAAAGCCATGCGCCTTGTAGTCGATGGCCGACACTTGGCGGTTTTCGGTCATGGTACCCGCTTGGCAATTACCAAAGTACGAGATATTGCCGCAGGTTTCCATGATGTTGGCATCACAACCGTTGAACGATTTGATGACAAATGCCTTGAGCTTGATGTTTTGGCCTTCAGATATTGTAGCGTAGAGGTATTGATGGTTTCCGTTGCCTGTCATGCCCGTGATGCCACCATCGTAATATACGATCGACATTTTATCGGGGGTAAAGCGGGGATCGGTAAAGCCGGTGTAGCCCATCGCCACAAAAATGCGGTCGAACTCGCGGGCATTGTTGTTTTTGTTCTCTTTGTACAGTTGCTGGAAGTGTTTGTAGGCATCATCTACGCTGGGGTAAGCCGACAAATTGCCGAACTGCGGAAAAGAGCCCAGGCGGGCCAGTTTACGGGGTTTTACCCCTTTGGGAATGTTGAAAACCGGGTGTTTGTCGGCACAAGGGCAAGTACTTGGCGTTTTGGTGACACATACGCAATTATCGCCTTCGAGGTAGCAGAAGCGTTCAGATTTTTGCGCTTGTGCCAGTACGAGTAGGCATAGGCCGAGTAGGCTGAGTAGTATTTTTTTCATGTTAGCTAGCAGTTTTGTGAATTGCAAAAGTAGTAAAATTATTGATTACAAGGCTTTTAGCACAAAACGAAGCTAAAGGAGTGTGTACAAGATTGCCGCGCTAGGTGCATGGAGCGCCGCGCGTAGCGCGGGCCCGAAGGGCCGACCGTTTAGGGAGCGCGTAATGGACCGGCGCCGCGTAGCGGCGCAGCGCCATACAAATAACAATGAACAATGAATGATGAACAATGAATGATGAACAATGAACAATGAACAACACGTTTTTTATTTAACTTTGGCTTAAAATTGATATGAATAATTATAAATAATCCATAATCCATAATCCATAATCCATAATCCATAATTATGATACTCACCTACCTACTCTTGCTGGCCCTTGCCCAGCCCCACCTGGCTAAACCTATATACAGTTATGCCGACGGCAACGGCAATGTGTACACTTTGAAACACAAACGCCTGGTTTACGACCCTGTTACTGCCCTCGAAAGTTCTAGTGGTATGTATGATGGTGGCAAAGCCTTCGACCTGAAACTCAGCACGGCACAGGCCAACACACTGATTGTACTATTTGATGAAGCCCTATTGGCTACCGATGAGCATGAAGCCCAGCGGACGAAAGGCACGGGTATGCTGGAACGCAAGCTAGGGACACAAACAACTAGCGCCATTTTAGGCATGTCATCTAAGCACAAGCGGTTGATTGAAACGGCACTTTCGGGCTTGAAACCAAAATCGTAGCATGTTTCGACGCTTCAAGATTGTGATCATACAAACCTTAGCCATAGTGCTAGCCCTAGAGTTGTGTTTGAGACTATTGGGTTATCATGGATACAAAGTAAGGCCTTTTAGTATTGTATCTAAACCGGCGGGCTCTTTGCGTCTTGACCCAGCTTTTGGTTTTGTGAACACCCCAGGCCAATTTGAAATAACCCTCAACGATAGCTTGGTATATCATGCTTCAAATGACTCCATGGGTTGTAGGAAAACTGGCTACCAAGGGCTGCCCGACAATGACTCTTGTATTGTGTTCATCGGTTGTTCTTTTACCTACGGTATGGGTGTTGATGACAGCCTGAGTTTACCCTACTTGTTTCAACAACATTGCGGAAAAGGTGTGAGGATTATCAATGCCGCCGTGCCTGGCCACAACACGGTGCAGTCGTTGGAGCACCTGCAATACTTGATGCAAAAATATCAACTACAGCCTGACCTGATTGTACTTGGTTTTATGGATTTTCACCTGGAACGCAATCAAATGACACCCGCTTGGCGACAAAGCCTTCAGTATGCTTTTAAAGATTTAGACATTCCGTCGAATATTGGGTTTAATTACATGCCTCGGTACATTTATGATTGTAAGAATATGGATACGCTTCGGCTTAATCTGGCTAAGGTGTACAGCTATTGGCCTTTTAGGCAACACTCGGCACTAGTTAATGCTATGCAATCAAGTGTTGAAGCCCGCCGGCATGCTTGGCTCATGCGATATGCCATGAATAATTTGAATCATTACATTTGTCAAACACATCCTGTAATTGGAACAGATATTCCTTTGCTACTTTACGGGATGTCTAATGATGCCAATACGCTAGCCTTAGTGGATAAGTTTGAGGATATAATGGGTGAACCTACTATTTCGGTTTTAAGTGCACCCATCAACCTCTACGAGCCCAAATACACCAATGCACCGTATGATTCACACCCCAATGCCGAGGCGCATAAAATCATGGCACAGCAACTTTATCAATTTTTAAAACAGCGTTAGTAAGTGCTATATTCCAAACTCCGCGACATTCCCTTGTTGGGCAAGCTGTACAAGGCAAGTATCCCGCCACGGGTGGCTATCAAGCAACAACGGATAGCTCGATTGCTTAAACCAAACGAAAAGGTTCTCGATATTGGCTCGGGCAACTGCGGCCTAGTACACGCTTTACAGGTACAAGGCTTTGAGATTCAAGCCGCTGATGTACGGGACCTTAGCTTTTTCCCGGAGGTAAAACCCCTTATCTTCGATGGTAAAACCTTGCCCTTTGCCGATAATAGCTTTGACACAACCACGCTCATCACGGTGCTTCACCATATTGATACACCCTTCGACACGATACGTGAAGCCCTACGCGTGAGCCAACGCCTTATCATCATGGAGGACGTGTTCGAGGGCCGTGTTCAAGAAAAGCTGACCCACTGGATGGATAGCCTCGTCAATCTCGAATTTACAGGTCATCCACACCGCAACTTAAGCGAAGCTGCATGGATTAGCCAGCTCAGCTGTATGGGCTACCAGGTTAGCGTGCTTGAGCGCTGGCGGGTGCTGGGTTATTTTAGGCAAGTATTATTGCTGGTTGAGAAAACTGGCGTTCACCTCCTCGATGAGTGCTAGAATGTCTTCTCGGCCCATATTGGTGTTGGCCGAGCTGAAAAAATGCTGTGGTGGGGTTTCCCAAGACTCAGATAATGCCTCAAAAAATACCTGTGCGGGAACTTCTGGCTTTTTCAAACGGTCGCACTTGGTAAACACAATAACGAACGGAATACCGTGCTCGCCCATCCAGTTGGCAATGTCCAAGTCCAATTTTTGTGGTGGTACGTTGATGTCAACAAGTAAAAAAGCGCACAACATCGACTCCCGAAGGTCGAGGTAGGTGTGAATCATTTTCTCGAACTTGTCGCGCACATCTTTCGAGCGTTTGGCATATCCATAGCCCGGTAAATCCACGAGGTACCAAGTATCCTCCACGAGGTAATAATTCATCTCCTGAGTCTTGCCTGGCTGTTTAGATACCCGTGCCAAGCTGTTCCGGTTGCAAATCATGTTGATCAACGATGATTTACCCACGTTAGAGCGCCCCAGGAATACATACTCGGGCTTATCAGGCTTGGGGCACTGGTTTATTTTTTCAAAACTCCCGATAAATTTTATGTTGTGCATTGGAATAGTTGGTAGTTGAATGTTGGTAGTTGGTAGATTGAAGTTAATAGTTCAGAGTTAATAGTTTTTTTTTGAAATCAGGAAAAATACAAGTCAAAATAATTTTATAAATACATGATAATCATTAGTTTCATAACTCATAACTCATAAATAAAACTTTTCCGTTTCCGCCAACAAAGCGGCTGGTTTAAACCTGTTGCCATGTTTGGCTTCAAGCGCTTTAAGTTTCTCGAAGATAACTTTCGGGCCAACGGTATCGCAATGACGGAATGGACCACCACGGAATGGCGGGAAACCCAAGCCGAAAATAGCGCCAATGTCGCCATCTAGCGGTGATTGGATAATACCCTCGGCCAAGCAGTGCACCGCCTCGTTCAGCATGATTAAACCACAACGGTCAATGATTTCCTGCTGGTCAAAGGACTTGCGGTCTTGGCCACCAAAGAAACGGTAAGCTTCTGGGTTGGCCTTGCGTTTTTGACCACGACCGTAGGTGTAAAAGCCTCGGTGGTTTTTCTTGCCGTAAAACCCTTTTTCCTTCATGGCAATCAAGGACTGGCTCACTTTCATCTCGCCGCGCTGTGCAATGAAGTGCTTAATTAAGTCGCCCGACATCACGTGTGCGCCCACGTCAATACCTACCTCGTCAATCAATTTGACTGGCCCAACTGGGAAGCCCCATTGTTGCATGGCCTGGTCAATTTGCAAAATATCCGCACCTTCTTCGAGCAACAGCAATGCTTCGTTGAGCAATGGAGCCAAAATACGGGTGGTGTAAAATCCTGGTCCGTCTTGTACCACGATACAGGTTTTACCTTGTTGGATACCCAGTTCAAAACAACTGGCTTTCACCCAGTCGGCCGTTTGTGGCGTAACCACAATTTCTAGTAAAGGCATTTTGGGCACCGGCGAGAAGTAGTGCATACCAATCATGCGCTCGGGGTGCTTGGCATTAGCCGCTATGGCGTGAATTGGTAATGCCGAGGTGTTGCTGGCTATGATACAATCTTGCGAAACCACCGCTTCGGTATCCGCAATGACTTGTTGCTTGATGCTCAAGTCTTCAAATACGGCCTCGATCACCATATCGCTATGCGCTAAATCACCGTAATCCTGGCTGGTACGCACCTGGCCCATGATAGACTCCGCCTCGTGGTTGCGGATAATTTTACGCTTTACTTTTTTGTATAAACTCTTCCAAATGAGTTGTTTAGCTTTTTGCAGCGACTCGTCCTTCAGGTCTTTCAGGGTTACCATGATGCCTTTGGGGATACTCACTTTCGCGATTCCTGAGCCCATTAATCCAGCACCCAGAATACCTAGTTTCTCCGTTGCTCGTATCAAAGCTTTATCGTAAGGGTTCTTTTTCTTGCCGGTCATGGCAAAGAAAATATGGATGAGCTGTCGGCTTTCCGGACTTAAAATCATGCGCTCAAAGGTCTGCGCTTCAACGGCTAAACCAGCTTTCATACCTTTTTCTAAACCGGCACGCACACAATCTAAAATAGCCAAGGGGGCAGGGTAGTTGCCATTGGTTAGCTTCATCACCGTTTGGCGGGCTTTCATGTACACGAAAGAGCGCCCAAGCGATGTTTTTTCCAAGAACCAGGTAGGGGCATGGAAACGACGTTTGCGCTGAATCTTTTGCTTAATGAGGCGTTTGGCTAAATTTATGGCACTTTGGTGCAAAATGCCTTTGTCAACCACCTCATCTACCAAACCCATGCGCAGGGCCTTGCTGGCGTGTATGTTTTTACCAGTCAACAGCATATCCAACGATGCTTGTAAACCAATCAGCCTCGGTAAACGCTGCGTGCCACCACCACCAGGAACCAGGCCAAGCTGTACCTCTGGCAAGGCTAGTTTAGTACTGGCATCGTTCGATGCTATACGAGCATGGCAACCCAAGGCTATTTCAAGGCCACCGCCCAAGCAGTTGCCATGGATAGCAGCTACAATTGGTTTTTTCGAGGCTTCAACGCGGTTTAAGATCTCGTGACCTTTTTGTGTAATCTGAATAAAGTCGCCCGGTTTTTGCACCTTGGCAAAGGCTTCAATGTCGGCGCCTGCAATAAAGTCGCGTTTACGGCTCATCATCACGGCGGCCTTCACCTCCGGGTCCTGTTCTAGCATGCTAATCACTTGGTCAAAAATCTGCACGGCATCTGGCGATACTTTATTCACCTTTTCGCCCTTTTGGTCAATCCAAATAGTAGCAACACCATCGTGTTTTTCTATGGTTATATAGTCACTAAGTTGCATGTTGTTGTAGTTGATTTGGCTGTTTAAGAGCACAAATATACACTTTTTTATTTGGGCGCGTCCCCGCTACGCGGGGTCGGTCCCCTACGGGTGCGCTGGCGCTTAGTACCGCCTGCGGCGGCACCGCATGGGCGTTTCACGCCCCGCGCCCTCCGGGCACCTCGCGCAACTCCCGCCCCATTTTTAACGTCTAAAATGATGTCACAAACAGGGGTGTTGCATAAATGTTTACATATTCTTTCAAATTCTTCGTGATTTAATCAATGTGGACACTATCTTTGCACAGAGCAACCCATTAAATAAGTTAAATTCAATATGTTTTTACCATGTCAATGAAGAACCTTATTGAGATTTCTAAAATCGTTACCAAGAAAAAGGTAAAGAAGATAGAGATTTTCGATGAACATAGTCTGAAGCATAAGAATTCAAAATTCAACGAATTTTACGAAGCGCTTCAACTCGGGCGATTTAAAAATGACCGCGACGCTGCCAAAGCCTTGTACGATTGTAGCCCCACCGACGATAAATACCGTCAACTTAAATCTAGGTTTCGCAAACGCTTGCTAAACACCTTGTTTTTCCTCGATGTCAATACGCCCGCAACCTCTAATTATAACCGGGCTTATTTTACCGTCAACAAGGACTGGACCCTGGTCAAAATTCTACTCTCCAACAATGCCATTGCAACGGCAGCCGGCCTAGCCAAACATATCCTCACCATCGCACTCAAGTTTAAATTTGCCGACGTTATCGTCAATAGTGCCCGGATCTTACGCGAATACGCCTCGCTCATAGATGATGAAAAGGAGTTCGAGGTGTACGATCAATACGCCAAGCAATACCAAGACGTACTCAACTCCGAGATTCGCTCGGAGGAACTCCTGCAACGGGTGCAGATGAACTACCATAAACCACCCCTGAAAAGTCAAGACCTCAAGGATAAAATTGATATCTACTGTGATGCCTTGGTAAGTTTGTCTGAATTGTACGAGTCGCCCGTTATCTACTACAATATGTTCATGGTTTGGGCGTACCGATACGAGATGCTCAACGATTATAACAGCGTGGTTGAAGTATGTGAAAGGGCCGAGAAATACATCCAAGATAACCCGATTTATTACCGCGACGACGTGGCCTCCAACTTCTACTTGAAGAAAATGACGGCCTACCTGCACCTTCGTGATTTCAAAAACGGTAAAATCACCGCCGATGCTTCGGTGGCTAAATTCCCCGTGGGTTCCGATACTTGGTTCATGGTCATGGAACAGTATTTCTTGCTGTCTATGCACACGGCCAACTACGTTAACGCGCTTGCCGTGTTCAACGAGACGGTCAACAATGTCAAGTTCAAACGCTTGAATACTATTGAAAAGGAACGTTGGAAAGTTTATGAGGTTTACCTCAACTTTATCGTTGAACACCTTGGGGCCAACAACGCGGCCCTCGTAGCCCCAGCCAACCGCAACTTTAGGCTATCGCGCTTCTTGAGTGAGCAAGTGGTGCTTCCTCGCGAATTGCGGCCGCTCACGGGCTTGGCCTTGATTGCGCAAGTACTATTCTTCTGCGAGAAGAAAAGTTTCAACGCCGCCCAAGAACGTATTGAGAAACTGAAGATGTTCGCGTACAAAAACCTCAAGAAAGAGGAATTTTACCGCATGATTCAGTTCATCCGCCTGCTACAACAACTCGTCAAGGCCGATTTCAAATCTAGCGAGATTAGCCTTGAAGCAAAATACTTCAGCAGATTAGAAGAAAACCCTTTCAAATACCGTGGCCTCCTCGCCGAACTCGAGGTTTTACCGCTGGAATATGTCTGGGAAGTGCTCAAAAAGCAATTGGAATGACCCCTAATATCATCGTCGCCATCGACGGTTTTTCTTCCTGTGGCAAAAGTACCTTGGCCAAAGCTATGGCCAAATCACTAGGCTATGCCTACGTCGATTCAGGTGCTATGTATCGTGCCGTTACCCTGTATTTCCTCAACCATGGGGTAGATATCGCCAAACCCGACGCCGTGGCTGAGGCCCTGGGCCACATCAAAATTCACTTTGAACGGATAGCTGGCCAAAACCACACGTTCCTAAATGGCCAAGATGTTGAAAACGAGATTCGCGAAATGCGGGTATCTTCCTTTGTAAGCCCGGTCAGTACCTTGTCTATCGTGCGCAAGGCATTGGTCAAGATGCAGCAAGCCCTGGGGCAGCAACGCGGTATCGTCATGGATGGCCGCGATATTGGCACCGTGGTTTTCCCCGATGCCGAGCTAAAGCTATTCATGACTGCAGAGCCCGATATCCGCACCAAACGCCGATTGCTTGAACTCAGCGCGAAAGGCCACTCTGAGCTCAACTTCGAGGAAGTTAAACACAATCTCTTGGAGCGCGACCACATCGACTCTACCCGCGAGGATAGCCCTTTATGCATGGCCGATGATGCCGTCGAAATAGATAATTCATACATGAGCCAAGAGGAGCAGTTGTCTATTGCACTCGAAATGGCCAAACAAGCTATTATGCAAAAAGCAGCTACGCCTTTATAGGGGTAGCTGCTTTTTTTAGTTAGATTAACGCCTAGTTACTGGCGTTGCTCAGCAACAATTGTTCAAGCTTTGCAGCCGATTGCATGCCGCTTTCGCCCCAAAGTTTCTTGCCATTTTTGAATATCATGAAGGTTGGAACGCTCTGGATACGCATTTGCTGTGCCAAGGCTGGGTTTTGGTCCACGTCAATTTTCACGATGCGGGCTTGTTCGCCTACTTTCTCGGCAACGGCTTGTAGCACGGGGGCCATGGCCTTGCAGGGGCCACACCAAGATGCAGTAAAGTCAACCAGCACGGGTACATCGCTGTTGATTAAGTCGTTGAATGAAGCTTTCATAATAATATGTGGGTTAGATTATTTGTTCACGTAGCGGCTTACACTGCTCCAGGCACCTCCGTTGTAGGCCTCGATGCCGTTTTGTTTCAATACTTGTACCGCCATACCGCTGCGCATACCTGATGCACAACAAGTAATAACGGGTTTGCCCATGGCTTTTACCTTGGCCACTTGGCCAGCCAGGCTTTGTACGGGGATATTTATAGAGCCTTTAATGTGGCCGCCACGGTATTCGTCAGGCGTGCGTACATCAAGGATAACTGCACCGTTTTGAATCAAGGCTGCAAAGTCTGTTTTGGGGCCAAATAAGTTTTTCAAGAATCCAAACATGGTTTATTGGTTTATGGAAGTAAGTTAATTTTCGACAAAGGTACGGCGCTACAAAAGCCTAGTTTGTAACTTATGTTACCCAGTCCCAAAAAATGTGTACAACAGAACACGGTTCGCGCTAGCTCAATGCCATTAAGCGTTAATTTTTCTCGAATTTATAACCACCCCGTCTGC
>CAZDVQ010000080.1:10508-17931 GCA_964508975.1 uncultured Saprospiraceae bacterium | reverse complement strand
CGACTTCAACGGTTGTGATACCACAGTTGTAATCGATGTACTTGAACCTGCAGAACTTACGGCGAGCGCTATCCAAGACAGCGTGAACTGCTTCGGTGGTAACGACGGTACAATCACGGTAACGGCCATCGGGGGAACAACGCCATACAGTTATGACCTTGGCACTGGTGCACAAGTATCCAATACCTTCACGGGCTTGACTGCCGGAACTTATACTGTAACCATCACAGACTTTAACGGCTGCGATACAACAGTTGTAATCGACGTTCTTGAACCTGCTGAACTGACCGCAATCGCCGTACAAGACAGCGTGAACTGCTTTGGCGGTAACGACGGCACCATCACGGTGACTGCTATCGGCGGCACGGGTACTTATGCTTACGACCTGGGCACAGGTGTACAAGCGACAAATACCTTCACTGGCTTGACGGCTGGAACCTACACCGTTACAATAACCGACTTTAACGGTTGCGATACAACGGTAACTATCGATGTACTCGAACCTGCCGAACTGACCGCGAGCGCCGTCCAAGACAGCGTGAACTGTTTCGGTGGTAACGACGGTATGATCACGGTAACGACCAACGGCGGCACAAGCCCATACAGCTATGATCTTGGTACGGGTGCACAAGCATCGAATACCTTTGCTGGATTAACTGCTGGAGCATACACCGTAACTATCTCGGACTTCAACGGCTGTGATACAACGGTCGTAATCAATGTACTTGAACCTGCCGAACTGACGGCGATTGCCGTACAAGACAGCGTGAACTGCTTCGGCGGCAACGACGGTACCATAACGGTTACGGCCAACGGTGGAACAACGCCATACAGCTACGATCTTGGTACTGGAGCACAAGTGTCAAATACCTTCACGGGCTTGACCGCTGGTACCTACACGGTGACCATCACTGACTTCAACGGTTGTGATACAATAGTTGTAACAGATGTACTTGAATCTGCTGAACTGACAGCAAGCGCTGTACAAGACAGCGTGAACTGCTTCGGCGGTAACGACGGTACTATCACGGTAGCTGCTATCGGCGGCACGGGTACGTATGCTTACGACCTTGGAGTAGGTGCACAATCATCAAATACCTTCACTGGTTTGACGGCAGGCACCTACACCATTACAATAACCGACTTTAACGGTTGCGATACAACAGTTGTAATCGACGTTCTTGAACCTGCCGAACTGACGGCGAGCGCCGTACAAGACAGCGTGAACTGCTTCGGCGGTAACGACGGTACGATTACAGTTACCGCTAACGGCGGCACGGGTACTTATACTTACGACCTCGGTACTGGTGCACAAGTATCCAATACCTTCACGGGCTTGACTGCCGGAACTTACACTGTAACCATCACTGACTTTAACGGCTGTGATACAACGGTTGTAATCGATGTACTTGAACCTGCAGAATTGACCGCGAGCGCTGTACAAGACAGCGTGAACTGCTTCGGCGGCAACGACGGTACCATCACGGTAACGGCCAACGGTGGAACAACGCCATACAGCTACGACCTTGGCACAGGTGCACAAGTATCGAATACCTTCACTGGTTTGACGGCAGGCACCTACACCGTTACAATAACCGACTTTAACGGCTGTGATACGACAGTAACGATTGACGTACTTGAACCAACGGAACTCACCGCGAGCGCTGTACAAGACAGCGTGAACTGCTTCGGTGGTAACGACGGAACAATCACGGTAACGGCCAACGGAGGTACTCCTTCATACAGCTACGACCTTGGCACGGGTGTACAAGCATCGAATACCTTTGCTGGCTTAACTGCTGGAGCATACACCGTAACCATCACGGACTTCAACGGCTGTGATACAACAGTTGTAATCGACGTTCTTGAACCTGCTGAACTGGCAGCGAGCGCCGTACAAGACAGCGTGAACTGCTTCGGTGGTAACGACGGTACAATCACGGTAACGGCCATCGGGGGAACAACGCCATACAGTTATGACCTTGGCACTGGTGCACAAGTATCCAATACCTTCACGGGCTTGACTGCCGGAACTTATACTGTAACCATCACAGACTTTAACGGCTGCGATACAACAGTTGTAATCGACGTTCTTGAACCTGCTGAACTGACCGCAATCGCCGTACAAGACAGCGTGAACTGCTTTGGCGGTAACGACGGCACCATCACGGTGACTGCTATCGGCGGCACGGGTACTTATGCTTACGACCTGGGCACAGGTGTACAAGCGACAAATACCTTCACTGGCTTGACGGCTGGAACCTACACCGTTACAATAACCGACTTTAACGGTTGCGATACAACGGTAACTATCGATGTACTCGAACCTGCCGAACTGACCGCAATCGCCGTACAAGACAGTGTGAACTGCTTAGGTGGTAACGACGGTACAATCACGGTTACGGCCAACGGAGGTACAACTCCATATAACTATGATCTCGGTATAGGTGCACAGGCATCAAATATCTTCACGGGCTTGATTGCAGGCACTTACACAGTTACGATCACCGATTTTAATGGTTGTGATACGACAGTAACGATTGACGTACTCGAACCTGCTGAACTCACCGCGAGCGCTGTACAAGACAGCGTTAACTGCTTCGGCGGCAACGACGGTACCATCACGGTAACGGCCAACGGTGGAACAACGCCATACAGCTACGACCTTGGCACAGGTGCACAACTATCTAACCAGTTCACTGGTCTGACCGCTGGAACCTACACCGTTACGATTACCGACTTCAACGGCTGTGATACAACGGTCGTAATCAATGTACTTGAACCAACAGAACTGATCGCGAGCGCTATCCAAGACAGCTTGAACTGTTTCGGTGGGAACGATGGTACGATTGCAGTTACGGCCAACGGTGGTACAACGCCATACAGTTATGACCTTGGCACTGGTGCACAAGTATCCAATACCTTCACGGGCTTGACTGCCGGAACTTATACTGTAACCATCACAGACTTTAACGGCTGCGATACAACAGTTGTAATCGACGTTCTTGAACCAGCTGAACTGACCGCAATCGCCGTACAAGATAGTGTGAACTGCTTCGGCGGTAACGACGGTACTATCACGGTAGCTGCTATCGGCGGCACGGGTACGTATGCTTACGACCTTGGAGTAGGTGCACAATCATCAAATACCTTCACTGGTTTGACTGCAGGCACCTACACGGTTACCATCACCGACTTTAACGGCTGCGATACAACGGTCGCAATCAATGTGCTTGAACCTGCCGAACTGACCGCAATCGCCGTACAAGACAGTGTGAACTGCTTAGGTGGTAACGACGGTACAATCACGGTTACGGCCAACGGAGGTACAACTCCATATAACTATGATCTCGGTATAGGTGCACAGGCATCAAATATCTTCACGGGCTTGATTGCAGGCACTTACACCGTTACGATTACCGACTTCAACGGTTGTGATACGACTGTAACGATTGACGTGCTCGAGCCAGTTGAACTGACCGCTAGCGCCATACAAGACAGCGTGAACTGTTTCGGTGGTAACGACGGTACCATCACGGTAACGGCCAACGGTGGAACAACGCCATACAGCTACGACCTTGGCACAGGTGCACAACTATCTAACCAGTTCACTGGTCTGACCGCTGGAACCTACACCGTTACGATTACCGACTTCAACGGCTGTGATACAACGGTCGTAATCAATGTACTTGAACCAACAGAACTCATCGCAAGTGCTATCCAAGACAGCGTGAACTGCTTCGGCGGTAACGACGGTGCAATTACGGTGACCGCTAACGGTGGAACTGGTACTTATAGTTACGACCTTGGTTCTGGTGCACAAGCCTCTAACCAGTTTACAGGCTTGACTGCTGGAACTTACACCGTAACCATCACCGACTTCAACGGCTGTGATACCTCGGTAACCGTCACGGTCCTTCAGCCAACGCAACTCACCGCCAGCCCCGTGCAAGACAGCGTGAACTGCTTCGGCGGCAACGACGGTATTATTACAGTTACAGCGAGCGGTGGAACGGGCACTTACACTTACGACTTTGGCAACGGCGCACAAGCATCTAACCAGTTCACTGGTCTTACTGCTGGAAGCTACACGGTAACCGTCACCGACTTTAACGGCTGTACTGCAACTCGGGTACAACAAGTATTCCAACCAGCCCAACTTTCGGTATCAGCTGCCGCTGTGAATGTTTCTTGCTTTGGTGGCAGCAATGCTGTCTTGACCTTCACGCCATCGGGGGGCACTGCCCCATATAGCTACGATCTAGGCACTGGTGTTCAAACCTCCAACGTGTTCTCTAGCTTGGTAGCTGGTAGCTATACTGTAGTTGTCACAGATGCAAACCTCTGTACCGCTACCGTTACGGCCAGTATCACCGAGCCGCTCGATCTCACCATCAACGTGGCCGTGACCAATACGCTTTGCTTTGGTTCTGCCGACGGCCAGGCCGTGGTAACTGCCTCGGGTGGTACTGCCCCTTACTTCTACAATATCGGCCCGGGTAACCAGGTATCGACCTTGTTCACTGGTTTGACGGCTGGTAATTACATCGTGACCATCACGGATGATAATGCTTGTACATACACGCAAGCCTTTACTATCGCCGAGCCTGCTCGACTTACAGCTACTGCAAGTTTTATCGGTACAAGTTGCTTCGGTGGCAACGATGGTTCTATAACGCTCTTGCCAACCGGCGGTACTGCACCGTACACCTTCCAGTGGTCGAACTTCAGTATCGACCAGAACCCATTCAACCTGTTAGCAGGTTTATACTCGGTTACTATAACTGACGATAATGGTTGTACATTCACCACCTTTGTAAATGTTGCTCAACCACCTGCCTTGTTGGCCCAGCTTAGCTCTACGCCAATTTCTTGCCAAGGTGGTAACGATGGCACGGCCAACGTGAACCCTGCAGGCGGTACAGCTGGCTACACTTACTTGTGGTCAAATGGTGCTACAACAGCTGGGATTACTGGCTTAACCGCGGGTACTTATACCGTGACCATCACGGATAGCAGGGCTTGTACCTTGACGGCGAGTACAACTTTGTCTCAACCTTCAGCTTTGGTTAATGCCACGGCCACGCTGCTCGACGATGTGACCTGCTTTGGCGGTAACGATGGCTCGGCTATTGCTTCTTCCGCTGGCGGTACGCCTGGCTACACTTATACCTGGCCAGATGGCACGGCAACACCTCAAAATGATTTGTTGGCTGCGGGCTTATATACCATCACGGTAACCGATATCAACGGTTGTCAAGATACAGCCAACGTCCTGGTAGGTCAGGCTAGCCAAATCGTGTTGAGCACCATCAGTACGCACCTCACTTGCCACGAGGCTTTCGACGGGGCCATTGAATGGTCAGCAACTGGCGGTACTCCAGGTTACTTGGCATCGTTGGATAGCGGCTTGTTTACACCAGATACCTTGTTCCAGGCACTAGATGGCGGGGTGTACAACCTCACCATTCAAGATGCAGAAGGTTGCGAAGTAAGCACCCAGGTAATCTTGTCTGAACCACCACCAATTACAATTCAATTATCCCTCGATGTAACGATTCCGCTGGGTACCAGCACCGAGTTGCAGCTCAGTATCTTGTCGCCTATTCAAGGGCCGCAAATTCAATGGGCACCTAGTCCTAGCCTCAGTTGTACAACTTGTCTGAACCCTGTGGCTAACCCGATTAATACCACCCTTTATGCTGTTACTGTAACAGATATAGATGGCTGTACTGCTGCGGATAGTGTAATCGTAACCGTTGATAAAGTGCGCGATGTGTTTATCCCAACCATCTTCACGCCTAACGGCGATGGCATTAACGATGGCTTTACGCTGTTTGCTGGTCCTGCTGTTGCAGCTATCGACGAGCTCATGGTCTTCGATCGTTGGGGTGAAATGGTATTCCGCAATACCAATTTTGCGCCTAACCTTACCCAGTTAGGCTGGGATGGTACCTTCCAATCCAAAGATATGAGCACAGCGGTATTTGTCTATTTTGCCCGGGTTCGCTACCTCGATGGTACCGTGCTCGAGTTTAAAGGCGATGTAAACTTGGTTCGCTAAAGTCCAAACATACTCTTAATGCTGTAAACAACAAAAGCCCCGTGGTCAATCGACTACGGGGCTTTTTTATGCCTGTTTAAAGGGCTTAATGCTTAGCAATATTGCTCGTAAGCCATTTTCAGGTTCGAGGCAATCATGTCGGCACTACGTCCTTCAATGTGGTGACGCTCCAGGAAGTGTACCAATTTACCATCTTTGAACAAGGCCATAGACGGCGATGAAGCAGGGTATGGCAACATGAATTCGCGAGCGCGAGCAACCGCATCTTTGTCAACACCGGCAAAAACAGTCACCAATTTACTCGGTTTTTTATCGCCTTGAATGGATTGGATAGCGCCTGGGCGAGCCGTACCTGCGGCACAACCACAAACCGAGTTTACTACCACCAAAACGGTGCCTTCCTTGCTGCTCAACGCTTGGTCAACGGCATCTGAGCTGTTTAGGCTTTCAAAGCCAGCATTTACTAATTCTTGGGCCATCGGGGCCGTAAGGTATTCTGGATACATTATCTCGTTTTTTAGTTATTTAGATTCTATCTAATGCAAAAGTACGAGTTTGGGTTCAAATGCTGGGCTAGTTTTTTGATTTTTTGTTTTTTGGGCGCCCCGGCGCTGCGCGCCGTCGCTATGTTTCGGGGCTCGCTACTCGCTCGGCCCTTCGGCGCGATGCGCCTTGGTCTGCCACGCTTTGCGTGGCCCCCCTCCACAGCGCTGGCGCTGGAGGCGACTATGCCGCAGTTTGTATAGATATGAATGATGAACGGTGAAGCAAAGTTTTGCCGCTGTTTTACTACTTTTTTGGCGGGGACGCCAACAAGGGCAATGTGGGTAGTAGGTTCAAAAACGACGATATAATGTACAATCAACAGAATTATAATATCGCCCTTTCAGGGCTCAATCTTTGTTTTGCACTGCTCGATGGGTTCCGGTCGTGCCTTTAGCACTCTCTTAACCATCGCTAAGATATATTGCCGCGTTGCGGTATTTTGTAGACTTTTATCTTTGATGTTTTCACAAGGCTAGTAGCATCCGATAGGCATCGCGCCAGCGATGTGGAGCGGTGGCGCGTAGCGCCAGACCGAGCCGCCCCGTAGAGCCGTTTCTGGAGACATCTCCGCTTGAAACGGGCGGCGAAGGGCCGAGCGAACAGCGAGCCGCGCAACGTAGCGACGGCCGCAGGCCGGGGCGCCCAAAAAAGGGTTAAGATTGGTGAAGATTGGTGAAGATTGGTTAAGATTGGTGAAGATTGGTGAAGATTGGTGAAGATTGGTTAAGATTGGTTAAGATTGGTTAAGATTGGTGAAGATAGCCAAAAGTGATTTCATCGATTTTTACCCATATTTACCAATTTTAGCCTTTC
>CAZDVQ010000080.1:0-10408 GCA_964508975.1 uncultured Saprospiraceae bacterium | reverse complement strand
ACCCATTTTTACCCATATTACCCATATTTACCAATTTTAGCCTTTCACCCATTTTTACCCATATTACCCATATTTACCAATTTTAGCCTTTCACCCATTTTCACCCATATTACCCATATTTACCAATTTTTAGCCTTTTACCCATATTACCCACCTTTACCCAAAATTACCATTATGCAATCTTTAGTGAATAAAGCAAAATAATCAGTCTTTTTGCCTAAATTTGCCCCCTCAAACTCGATAAGTAAGTATCATGGGAAAAGTAATAGCCATTGCCAACCAAAAAGGTGGCGTAGGGAAAACAACCACAACCATTAACCTCGGTGCTAGCCTCGGCCTACTCGAGTTTAAAACCTTGGTGATTGATGCCGACCCGCAAGCTAACGCCACATCTGGCCTTGGCGTGGCCCTGAATACCGTGGAGAAAAGTATTTATGACTGCCTCCTCAACGAGATTGACCCCCATGAGGCCATCGTGCACACCAAGGTGCCTAACCTAGATATTATCCCGGGCCATATTGACCTGGTTGGTGCCGAGACCGAGCTGGTTAGCCGCTGGCGCCGCGAGTTCGTGCTAAAAGGCATCATAGACCAAGTGAAAGACGAGTACGATTTTATCCTCATCGATTGTTTGCCCTCGCTGGGCATCGTTACCGTGAACGCCTTGACCGCTTCTGATACCGTGCTCGTACCCGTTCAATGTGAATATTTTGCCCTCGAAGGTTTGGGTAAGTTGATGAATACCATCCGTTTAGTGCGCAAACAACTTAACCCTGAGCTTGGCGTTGAAGGTATCCTGCTGTCGATGTACGACGGTCGCCTTCGCTTGGCCAAGGACGTGGTGGAACAGGTGCGCATGCACTTTGGCGACAAGGTGTTCGATACCATCATCCACCGCAATGCCCGCTTGAGCGAGGCCCCGAGCGAAGGTGTGCCAATCGCCCTCTACGATGCACTTTCAAAAGGTTCTATCAATTTCTTGAACTTTGCGAAAGAACTTTTGCTCAAAAATGGCCTGCCCCTGCGCAAGGATATCCAAGTAGAGGACATCCAGGAAAGCAATATGGAGGCTTTGAGCTAATATATAGCTTACACGGGCTGGACTAAATTTGTATATTTCCATGAGTAGATTGTTTTTGCTGATATTAATAGGTATTTCTATGCTGCTCGGTTCTTGTGAAAAGGATTCGGAATTACTAGAAGAACCCTACATATTTGGATTTTCAGACTACAATGAAGCCCGTGCTGCCCTTGGCGCCTACGCCGATTACTTTGTGCTTTGCGATGGTGCGCTAAACCACCGCTCAACACAGCACATTAGCGGCTGGGGCACATCTGTGCAGAACAGTATAAGCGCCAGATATTTATCTGATTTGATTAACCTAACCCGGGCTAACGGTGGTACTTACTACTTCAACGATGATTTCCTTTCTTATGACCAAGTAGCCAATAACGGTCGTTATGTTGAAAATAGGGATTACAACGATATTGTATCCGCAAGTTGGGGCAAACTTAATCGCTACCGCTTGGAGCGGGATGGTGATACCATTTGCGATACCACGTTTTATGTTCCCCGGATGATGGATTTGGCATCATCTTTTACGGCCACTGCTTTGCCTCAAACCTCGTATTACGATTTTTCGAGGAACCAAATGCAAATTACATGGAACGCCGATCCTCAAAACGAACTAGGCGTGGTAATCATGATGCACTACGATGGCTCGGTGTTTAACCCGGCTACAAATTCGCCAGGTGGTAGCAGTGCTAGTCCTAAAGATATAGCAATCAAAGTACCCGATAATGGGCAATTTACCCTGCCCGCAGCTTTTTTCGATGGTTTACCCCCGAAAGCACTGTGCTCTATGTGGGTTATACGGGGTAACGTAGTGATAGCACCAGGTAATGATGGTAAAAATTACAACTTCGCTGGTATTACCGAGTCTATGTTCAGTGCAGTACTGCGCGATTAGAACCTTAACGTCTATGCTCTCCATTGTTTTAGCTGAGCAATGGAGGGCATAGGTTTTAAATTGATTTTAAGCTTAGCAAACGCTGCCGTACATCCGATATAATAGCCTCTTTCATAGAGGTTGATAATTCCTGGCGGTCGGCATCAGGTACACTGCTCAATACACCATCGGTATCTTTTTGTCGTTTAGCCCCAATTTTGTTGATGAGGCTCAAACTCTTCATGGCCGAGCTTTCAAACACGCTCAAAGGCTGGGTTTTCAATACGCTGGGCGATATATTGCTCTGCGCCTTGGATGCCTCGATAAAATGTACAATCATGTTGATATCGGGCTGCATCATTTCAATCATCTCTGCCGAAACCGCGTCCACGTCAATATCCACGCTGTTTTTCTCGATGACCAACAGCGATAATCGTTTCTCAATCAGCTTTTTGTAAGTAGTTTCCAACTGTAGGAACAACTGTACCATGCGGCGCATCAACTTGCGGTCGATGTAATGCTGCCACAAGCCAAACATGACCAACAGGGCCAAAAAGCCCAGTATGGTGAAAATAACGTATCGGAAAAGTGTTGCGAGCATAAACTATACAGCTAGGTGTTCAAGCATTTTGTGTTGTACACGGGTTTTCAGCGCTGGCAAATCGGCCTCGGTCATGCCTTGGGTTTCGATAATCTCAGGGTGCCAACGCAGTTCTACCCGCTTGAAAGGATATATACGGTAAATTGGGCTTGGGGGTGCAACCTTATCGGAGCCCTTGATGCTCAACACCAGCACGGGCTGCTGGGTTTGGATAGCCAACTTGAAGGCTCCATCGTAAAAAGGAGCCAAAGGAGCCCCGCTGCGGTTGCGGGTTCCTTCCACGAAGATAAGGATAGACTTGCCTTGCTGCACATGGTCCAGCATGTTTTGAAAACTTTGACGCCGACTAGCCTCATCTTTGCGGTTTACCAACACGTGCATGTTGCGGGCCAGGTACCCGATATAGGGAATGCGCTGGGTCTCGGCCTTGGCCAAAAACGAAAAAGCCAGCGGCGAGCTACCCATCGCCAGCGGAATATCAATGGTCGACAAGTGGTTGCTGGCTATAATATAGGTACGCGTGGTGTCAACGCTATTTTGGCCGCTCGACACCACGCGGGTAAACAGGCAAATATTCACAAACTTACCCCAGTACTTTGTAATGTGGTAACTGAGTTTAAAAGCTTGGTGTTTATCTTGCAATAAGTTGAAAATCAAGAAATAAGCCATGCTGGCCAGCAAGCCCGATACCCCCATGAACAACATGGTCCAGGCAAACATGAGGTAGGGTATAGGGTTAAGCCGCTGCATGAGCCGGACCTATTTTTTCGGGGTCACTTTACCCTTGATGGTCAATTTGGTCACGGTCTCCGGGTAGGTGTTGGCCGTAAGGGTCACTTCTTTTTCAACGTTACCGCCTTTGCCTTCTGAGTTGAACTTTACCTTGATTTTGCCATCTGCACCCGGTGCGATAGGCTCTTTCGGGAACTCAGGTACGGTACAACCGCAGCTACCTTGGGCATTTGAAATAACCAGCGGTGTTTTGCCCACGTTGGTAAAAACGTAATCGTGTTCAACCACTTCGCCTTCTTTCACGGTACCAAAATCAAACACTTTTTGCTTGAATTCAAACTTGGCCCCACCTTCAACCTTCACGGGCGAGTCGGCGGTTACCGGGTTGCGTACAATCTCGGAGTAGTTAATTTTCGACTGACCTTTGATGTCATCCACCGATGCTTCCTTGCTGGGGTCGGGTTTGTCTTGGGCGCAAGCGGCCAATAAAACGAGGGCAAGAAGGGGCAAAAGGTTTTTTATCTGTTTCATGGTATATGTTTTTTGAATGGTTTTAGAAGTATTTATCTGCAAATTCGTGTTGATGTACTACATTGCTAAGCTTATAATTTATAAGAGTATGTTTGGATTTTGGGTTTCGAGGGAAAAATGAGCTATTTTTTGATGAGGTTGCTTAAAAAAATGGGCGCATAGTGGGGCTACGTAACTATTTTTTAAAGCAAAAATCATCCGAAAAAGAGCTGTTTTTCGCCGGAAGCTAAAGTCCCAACATACTCTAATTCTATTTGGGCGTTCCCCTCGCGTTGAATGGGCGTAAAATTACGCCCATCAATGCGCTCAGGTCGGTCCCTTCCGCACTCGCTGTGCGCTCGGCCCTTCGGGCTCGCCGCGTTGCGGCGCTGCTCTAGGCACCTAACGCGAAGGTATGGAAATTTTGGGTTTAGGATTCATGCAAAATAGGTATGCTGTACCCGAAATTTACCATATTGCAAAAAAAAATAATGCACTCCCTGATAACAAGTACACATGTAATGCCTATATTTGAATGATTTTTAGCTTGTAAACCTAAAATGAATTGGAACATGAATACACGCTTACTTTTAAAAATTACGGTAATATCAGCTGCAATCATCTTGGGCTACCAAGCTCAAGCCCAACAAGCCTGGGCACCGTTCCCGTACATGGATTACGGTTTCTGGAAAAGCAACGACAATACTTACAATGTATTCTACGCCGATAGTTTTGTCCTAGACCAAAACCTGGATACCACATGGCTCATTGGCGCTAATTATTACCGAAAAGATTTTGGCACTTGCACCGACTCCATTGTGGACTTTATGCAGACGCTTGGCCCCAATGCTGGCTTTTGCATGCAATACAACCCGAGTGATTTCCTTATCCCAAATAGTCAAGCCTGGTTCTTTGCAAGGGATACCATTAAGTTTCTCCATAACGCCGATAACGTAGTCATTCCCTGCAATATGACCCCTGGTACTAGCTTGGTTCAAGCTTTTCCTGGACAAGGCTTCGATTCATTGATGCTTCTATGCACGCATGCAGATACCGCAACGCTCTTTGGCCAACTCGATAGCGTCAAGTACTTTACCTTGTCGTATCGTTTGAATGGAGCTGCGCTGCCCAATCTCCCAAGCCATGAGTTTGTCCTGAGTAAAGCTCATGGATTTGTGCAGTACAGCCAAGCCCAAGATATTGTCCAAAAACTCGACAAAAATTGGGTTAAACAAGGTTATTACACTAATAGCCAACAATATGGTATCATCGGTAGCGACCGCGATTATGCCTTCAGACCCTGTGTCGGCGATGTTTATTTATGGAGGTCGTTAGCGATGCACATGGGTGGTGGATGGTATGAATTTTCGCTCGATACCGTTGTCAACGTGGTTGAAACGCCTTATTATATCAGCTACGAATTAAGGTCTAGGTATTGGTTTCAATCTTATAATTCCCCGCATTATACATATCATGGTGGTTTTAGAAATTTAGAGATAACGGACTCAATAAGCAATAGCATTGATTCTTTTAAATACTTTGGCCCAATCAATGCGATCAAGTCTGCCCTGCCAATTTTTCCTGATTGGGGGCTTGATGGACCAACAATAGCGGGCAAAACTACACACAGCAATACATTTGACTTTTCTCCATCCTTCATGGATACAGTAATGCTTGATGGGATGGTTAAATACCGAGCTTTGCCAGATATTGAAATGGTATGCGGTAGTAATAATATTGTGGAATCTTACAATGAGGGTTATAAGGTAACTGCCTTTGGTCTAGGGGTTGTACTATCGCGTAATGTTGCTTGTTTGAGTGGTGCAAGTATGAGAGATTTATATGCCTTCATACGTTGTGGTGAGCAGCATGGTACTTTCCCGTCATACCCATTGGTCAGTACAGAGGCTTTTTCATTACCTACGTTCTTGAAGGTTTTCCCCAACCCTGTCCAGGCTCAGGTAAACATACAATTGGACCAGCTTGATTACGACGTGCAGCTAGAGATCCTAAACGTTTACGGCCAAACAATGCTCGTTCAACAACTTACCGCAGGTTCAAGGACGACTCAGTTAGATGTAAATCACCTGTCGCCGGGCTTGTATGTGGTAAACCTACGCCAACCAGATGGTAAACAACTGTTGGGCAGCCAGAGCTTCATCAAACAATAGCCTGGCCGCGCAGCAGATTGAAGGACTTGAGCCAATCAAACCCTCGCCCCCCGCGTTAGCTGGCCAAAGGGCAGCCGCATAGCGGCTGGTGCGAAGCACCGAGCGAATAGCGAGCCCGGCGGACAGCGGCGGCGCCTTGTGCGCCGCAACGCCCCAAAAAATCAAATCTTATATCTAGCCCCGCACGTACGGTAACATCTCCTCGTCTATTTCCTTCCTCAAGGCCATGAGCTTGATGGCGTAGGCTTCTAATTGTTTGTCTTGCTCCAGCACGGGCGTCCATTTAGGCACGGCGACTGGCTTGCCATCGGCGTCGGTGGCCACGAACACGATGACACAGTGCGTGGTTTTATGCCGCGTGCCATCGCGAAGGTCCTCCGCCTCGATGTCAACCGCCAAGTGCATGCTCGAGTTGCCGGTGTATATAATTTTGGCCGATACCTCTACCATATTACCTATATGTATAGGCTTCAAAAAACGGATGCCGCCCACGTAAACCGTTACGCAGTATGCTTTGCTCCAGCCCACGGCGCAGGTGTAGCCCGCTTGGTCAATCCATTTCATCACCATGCCGCCATGTACCTTGCCACCAAAGTTTACATCGCCGGGCTCGGCTAGGAAACGCAGGGTTATTTCACGCATTGCCATGTGCTAGAATTCAGATTTAAAGTGGAAGTTCAACATCGGGTAATCCGTCTGGGCGGTTTGTAGCATCCAGGCCGAGTCGGCCAGATACACGTCGCGGCCATGTTTATCGACGGCCATGTTCCGGCTTTTCTTGTATTTGAATTCCTCCAAAGCCTTTTTATCGTCGCTGGTAATCCAGCAAGCCTTGTGTATCGACATCGGTTCGTATTGCCCCCGTGCACCGTATTCGTGCTCTAGGCGGTACTGAATTACATCAAATTGCAGTTGTCCTACGGTACCAATGATTTTTCGGCCAGTATCTACCTTGGTAAACAGCTGTGCCACGCCCTCGTCCATCAGCTGGTCGAGGCCCTTGGCAAATTGCTTGTACTTCATCGGGTCGGCATTCTCGATGTATCGGAAAATCTCCGGCGAGAAGCTCGGTATACCCGTGAAGTGCAGCACTTCGCCCTCGGTCAAGGTATCGCCAATTTTAAAGTTGCCCGAGTCGTACAAACCCACGATATCGCCGGGATAAGCTTCTTCCACCACGTCTTTACGGTCGGCCATGAAAGTGGTAGGGTTCGAAAATTTAAGCTGTTTGCCCTGGCGCACGTGCAGGTAGTTGGTGTTGCGCTTGAACTCGCCCGAGCAAATACGCACAAACGCAATGCGGTCGCGGTGCTTGGGGTCCATGTTGGCGTGTATCTTGAACACAAAACCCGTGAATTTCGTTTCATCAGGTTTAATGCTGCGTTCCTCCGTTTGGCCAGGTCGCGGACTAGGCGCTATGTCAACAAAGCAATCCAGCAGCTCGCGAACGCCAAAGTTATTCACCGCCGAGCCGTAGAACACCGGCGATATCTCCCCACTCAGGTAATCGGCTTGTACAAACGGACCATAAACCTGTTCAATCAGCTCAACGTCCTCACGCAGTTGGTTGGCCGCCTCGGCGCCAATTTGTTTATCCAGACGAGCATCGCGAAGGTCTTCAATCACGATACTAGCCTCGGCATCTTGCTTACCGTGCGGGTTAAACAGGATTAGCTGTTTTTCATAAAGGCTATATACGCCTTTAAAGTTGCTGCCCTCGCCAATGGGCCAGGTCATAGGGCGTACTTTCAGTTTAAGTTGTTGCTCCAACTCGTCCAATAGATCAAAGGCATCCTTGCCCACACGGTCCATCTTGTTCACGAAAACCATGATAGGCGTGTCGCGCATTTTGCACACTTCAACCAGTTTTTCGGTTTGTTCTTCCACGCCCTTGGCCACGTCCACCACCACGATCACGCTGTCAACGGCGGTTAGGGTACGGTAAGTATCCTCTGCGAAATCCTTGTGACCGGGTGTATCCAAGATGTTCACCTTCAGGTTGCGGTACTCGAAGCCCATCACCGATGTCGCCACCGAGATACCGCGTTGCTTCTCGATTTCCATGAAGTCGGAAGTCGCACTTTTACTAATCTTGTTCGATTTTACGGCGCCGGCCACCTGAATGGCACCACCAAAAAGCAGTAGTTTCTCGGTAAGGGTAGTTTTACCGGCATCGGGGTGCGCTATAACGGCAAAGGTTCGTCTGCGTTGGATTTCTTTTTGTAAGGTCGTCATGGTCGTTATTGAAATAGGCTGCAAAGGTAAGCAGTTTATGGAACTATGAACTATGAATGATGAACGAGTAAATGACAATGGAGTAAAAGACAGGGCTGGTCTTATGACCGTTTTATCATTTCATCAATTATTCATTGCATCATTTTTTCATTTTGGGCGTTGCGGCCTACGGCCGCCGTATTCAGACAAAAATGTAGGGGCGACCCCGGCCCTAATGTAGAGACGTTCCGTGGAACGTCTCCCGCCGCGATTTATCGCGGCGGCGGTAAAATCGTCTTGGCGGTAAATGAAATAGCTCAAACCCTTGGACAAGGCTGAACACACATATTGTACGATAGCTTTTTAGGATAACCCAAACATTAATTGTACCTTGAGTTCCTAAACTAAAGTTGTCAACCAAAGTTATGAGGCTGCTTTATATTCGATTCTAATGCAATTAGGCGAGGCTCTAGCCTTGGAGCTGATCCTAATAAAATTATTGACCACAATGAAAAAACTATGAAAAATAAGCTTACAATGAAGAAACTATGTCAGTCAGCAATTTTTGCAATCTTTCCATTTATACTTTTAGGTCAAAACATTACCGTTGAGTATAAAAGCAAATTACTAAATATAGATTCAGTAGTCATCTATGACCCTGAAGGGTTGCGAATCGGTAATTATGTAAACATGGGCGAACTAGATTTACGTAAAGAAGGACTGGTTACGGTTATACATACCCACAATCGTAAAACATTATGTATGAGAATACTTTATGAGAAAGTACTTTGTGATACAGTTAGGGTAATTTTAACCAAATTCCCTAGAAAATGTAAATATGTTTATGAAACGGTTGGGTCTTATCAAACTTGTCAAGGAATGAGTCAGAGTGTAGGGATTTTTTCAAATTATGCCCCATGTTGTACTGAAAAAAGAAAAAGAAGGCATCCGCTTAGGCCTCTATTAATTGAATGATGGCAAATATAGTTTAATTTCATTTTGGGCGTTGCGGCCTACGGCCGCCGCTACGTTACGCGGCTCGCTAATCGCTCGGCCCCTCCGGGTCTGTCCCTGCGGGCCACCGCTCCACATCGCTAACGCAACGGCGGCTTTGGCCACCGTGTGTAGGGGCGACCCTTGTGGTCGCCCAGGGACAATCAATGTAGAGACGTTCCGTGGAACGTCTCCCGCCGCGATTTATCGCGGCGGTGGTTCCCCACGCGAGCATACGCGAGTGGGGGGATGTCACCAGCGCCAGCGCAGTGACAGAGGGGCAGCCGGCAACGTGGGTTAGCGCTCCATCTATTTAAAGGCACTAACCCTCTCCGCACGCGCGTTCACAAGCGTTTCCGGGGAGAGGGTCGCTGCGCAGCAGCGGGGTGAGGCACCAAATAACGATGAACTATAAACGATGAACTATGAATAGGCACTGCATTGCCCCGCTCCTCTAGGAGCGGTATGTTAATAGAAACAGGGCATTACAAGGTATGAGAGCTCCGTTAGGAGAGATACCTGTTCTCTCCTGAAATACATTGACACACACTACGGGCTCATAATACCTTACGAGAAGCAACGTATTAAGGTATACATGCCTATTGCTTACAACCAACATCTCACCACTCACAACTCACATCTACATAATATAGGCATAACCCTATCCTATATATAAGGACTGCGTTCACCCGCTCGGCACAAGAGAGTCCCGAAAAAAAAATGCAAGCCCAAACTATTGTAAATCAATAGTTTGGCGACTAAGTTCCAATGGGCTCAAAAAAACTTTGGGAAAAGGTTTGGAAATGTCAATCTGGTGCCCTTATCTTTGCAATCCCAAACGCAACGGCGCTGGACGATTTGAAACGAAGCGAGGAAATTTATTTTAAAAATAATTTCAAAAAAGCTTGCAAGTTTAAAAAGAGTCCTTACCTTTGCACTCCGAAACGCAACGGCGTTGGAAGTTAGAAAATGAAGCGAGGAAATTTATTTCAAAAATAATTTCAAAAAAGCTTGCAAGTTTAAAAAAACTCCTTACCTTTGCAGCCGCTAAAATGATAGCGACAATTTGAAAGGCAGTGCTTCACTAGATGAAGCATCTAAAATAGGCAAAATGCCAAGCCGAAGTTCTTTGACACAGTGGGCAGGAAGTTTATAATTTTATAGACAGACAAAAGGTAATTAACGTAGTTCAAAAAATTGACCATGGAGAGTTTGATCCTGGCTCAGGATGAACGCTA
>CAZDVQ010000079.1:0-18482 GCA_964508975.1 uncultured Saprospiraceae bacterium | reverse complement strand
TATCCGGATGCGCTATACCAGCCCCGAAGAGTTTGGCATCAACGGCGTGGCCATGAAAAAAAGCATCGACTCTATTGCACAATATTGCGTGGACTCGAAAGCAGCACCAGGTTGTCAGATTCTGGTGGCCAAAAACAACAAGATTATTTACCACGAGACCTTTGGCTACCACACCTATGCCAACGAGCAGATGGTGAAACGCAACGATATCTACGACGTGGCTTCCGTGACCAAGGTTTGCGCCACGACCATATCCATGATGAAATTGTACGAAGAAGGCAAAATCAACCTGGATAAACCTTTGAAAACCTACCTGCCAGAGTTGGCTAAAACCAACAAGGGCGACTTGGTATTGCGCGAGATGCTCGCACACCAGTCGGGCCTCAAAGCTTGGATTCCTTTCTACCTTGAAACACTCGATGATAAGAAAAAGCCCCGCAAGGACATTTACGATAACTACAAGCACGAGCCCTTCACCGTGAAAGTTACCGAGGATTTATACATGCGTAAAGATTACGTAGATACCGTTTGGCAGCGCATTTATGATTCGCCAATCTCCAACAAAAAGGATTACGTGTATTCTGACTTGGCCTTTTACCTCTTTGCTCAGGTAATTGAACGCGTGAGCGGCCAGAAACTAGACCAATACGTACACAAAAATTTTTACGAGCCCATGGGGCTAACCCGTACTTTGTTTAACCCACTCGACAAGTTTAACAAGTACTATGTGGTACCGACTGAAAAAGATGAGTACTTCAGGAATGGCGTAGTACATGGCTATGTGCACGACATGGGCTCGGCCATGATTGGCGGTGTATCTGGGCATGCTGGTTTATTCTCAACAGCTACCGACTTGGCCGTGATCATGCAAATGCTGCTCAACGAAGGCTACTATGGCGGCAAACGCTACCTCAGGGCCGAAACCGTGAACGAATTTACACAACAGTTCAACATGGAGTGCCGCCGTGGACTAGGTTTCGACAAACCCGAGGTCAAAAAAGGTGATGCCTACAAAGTATCGGTGAATACCGCTTGGCAATGCTCTGGCAGGGCTTTTGGACATACTGGTTTTACCGGCACTTGCGTTTGGGCCGACCCCGATTACGACCTCGTGTACATCTTCTTGTCGAACCGTACCTTCCCAACCATGGACAACAAAAAGCTCCAAAACCTAGATATCCGAACAAAAATTCAGGAAGCTATCTACAAGTCGATGGGAATCAAGTAACTTTGCCGCCCCAACCAAGCAGCTTGGGATTTACGTTTAGCTGAGTCAAATTAAACATCATGCGCCATTTTATTAGCATCCTCACGGTATTTACATTCGTTCTTGCTTTTAGCCTACAAGGCCAAGCACAAACCAAAAAATTAAGCTACGGTATCAAAGCAGGGGTTAACCTCTCGATGATTGGTGGCCCCATGGAAGAGGACGCCAACGGCCAACAACTTGAATTCTCGAAAATCGGTTTCCGCGTGGGTGGTGGTTTATTTGCCCGCTACGAATTTAACGACCGCATCGGTGTATGGTCGGAATTAGCCTTTATGCAAAAAGGTGGTCCATACAAATATGATGGAGCATCATTTGATAAACAATACGACACCCTGGGTACCGGTGGTACCCGCATCTCTACCATCAACAAATCATTGAATTACTTGGAGTTGCCCGTATTGTTCTACGTGGAATTGATCGAAGATAAGCTCGAACTATCCGCAGGACCAAGCTTCGGTTTATTGGCTGGCGCATCGGCGGTAGGCAATACCAAGTACAGCTCTTCCAGCATCGGCAACCTCGAGTACGAGTTGACTTATGCCTACTTTAAAAATCAAGCCGGAACATCAACGGGTACACAAAACGTGACTATAGATGGTACAACCCGCGCAGTACCCTTGGTATTGGGCGCTTACTACTACAACACCGAAGCAGAGCGCGAAACAGGTGCTTATTATAAACCTTTCGACTTGGGCTTCAACGCTGGTTTAGCCTACCGCATTAGCGGTAGCTTGCGTCTAGGATTCCGCTACAACATCAGTTTGTTGGATATTACCAACAACAACCTCGATTACTCGGTGCAAACCTACAACACCAAACGCAACGATTTTGACCGTAACGTAGGTTACCAGATTTATATCGCATTTGGTATTAATTAAGCCGCTATAGGCCTGTCGCGTTAGCGATGTGGAGGCGTGGCGCAACGCGCCAGACCAAGCCGCCCAGGATAGAGCCGTTTCGTGAAACGGCTCCCGCCGTTAGGCGGGCAGGGCGGCGCAGGGCCGAGCGACAGCGAGCGCCGCAACGTAGCGCCCCTCGTGTATGGGCGTATTGTATACGCCCATACACGAGGGGAACGCCCAAAAATCAAAAATACATTCGGTTTTGCGGGTCAAGCAGCTAAAACCCTTATCTTGCAGTCGTTCTATCAAAAATGAAATTACCGACATGCAGAGATACCTAATTTTATGTTGCCTCGCGGCACTAGCCATGCTCCAACTAGCCAGTTGCAAACAGTTCCCGGAGGTTGAAAATACGCCCGAGGCCGTGGCTGCCGCTTTTAAAGAAGCGCTGTACACCCGGAACATTGATTTTGCCATCGAGCTATCTACCGATGACTCGTACGAAGACCTTATCTCGCTCAAAGCATTTGAAAGCGATGACGTGTTTACCCTTGGCTACGGAATCAAGCTGGTGAGCCAAGTGGATTGTACCAACATCGACGAAATGACCCGAGAGTGCTTGCTCTGTTGCAAAGACGACGGCCAGCCCGACCTGGTGCCCGTGACCGTAGTCAAAGTGGACGAGCAGTGGAAAGTGCGTTTCCGCCTCATCGGCAATTTCGACGAACTATCGCCCGAGGAGCAAGAATTCCTCAACAGCCCTGACCCCGATACCACCCTGCTACAATGAAAGCAATGATTTTTGCAGCTGGCCTAGGCACCCGCCTGAGGCCCTTGACCGACTTTATGCCCAAGGCCCTCATGCCCGTGCAAGGTAGGCCGGCCATTTATTGGATCATCGACCGCTTGATCCTGGCCGGCGTGACTGAAATCGTGGTAAACGTGCACCATCAAGCCGATTTACTGGAGGCTGCGTTGGCCGATTACCCCAACCACAATATCCGTTTTGGCATATCCGACGAGCGGGATGAACTGCTCGAAACGGGGGGCGGCCTCTTGCATGCTGCCGAATTGTTGGACGGCCCCGACTCCTTCCTGGTGGTCAACGCCGATATTTTTTCAAACATCAAACTACAGGATTTTTACCAATCCCACGTGGAAGGGGATGCCATTGCCACTTTGGCCGTGCAAGCCCGTGAAACTAGTCGCTACTTGGTGACCGACGATACCAACATGCTTTGTGGCTGGATGAACACCAAGACCGGCGAGCGCAAAATGGTGCGCGAGCTCGAGGGCCCCGAGCGGCACCTGGCTTTCAGCGGTATACAAGCTATCAACCCGCTCATGCTGGCGCTCATCCCGCAGCGGGGCAAATTCTCCATCATCGACAGCTACCTCGCGCTGGCCAACAAGTTTAATGTTAGCCTGTACGAGCACAGCGAGGACTTCCTAATCGACCTCGGCACACGCGAAAACCTAGAAATGTTGCAATCGCCCCGCTTCAACCCAGCCCTGTTTACCCTCCAAAACGAATGATTATGTATCGCCCCAAGCCCAATTTATATTTGATTTGGGGCGCCCCGGCGCTTCGCGCCGTCGAGCTATTTGCAGGAGCAAATAGTTCGCTAGCTACAAATGTGCGTTTAGCACATTTGTTTTTGCTTCGCAAAACCGCTACGCTCATGTTTCGCGCTCGCTATTCGCTCGGCCACCTACGGTGGCTGGCGCTTCGCGCCACGCTCCATAGCGCTGGCGCGATAGCCTTGCTGTTGTGCTGTTTATCGTTCGGCCATGCCCAAGTGACCGATAGTACCCGTTTAAAGCCATTGCAAGTTGCACCAGCATTCCACAAAACCCGTTTCTGGACGGTTACCTCGGTGGCAGCTGTAGGTTATAGCGGTATCACCATTGGGCTCGACCGCTTGTGGTATGCCAATTACCCTAGGTCGAAGTTCCATTTTAAAGACGACTGGCCCGGCTGGATGGGCTACGACAAGGCTGGGCATATGTTCACGGCTTACTTTGAAAGTAGATTAGCGGCTGGAGTATATTCCTGGACAGGCCTGAAACGCAAGCAAGCTGCTTGGGCTGGAGCGGTAACGGGTTCTTTGTTCCAAACCTCCATCGAGATACTCGACGGCTTCTCGGCCGAGTGGGGCTGGTCCTGGGGCGATATCCTCTCGAACACGGCGGGCTCGGCTTTATTCCTGGGTCAAGAATTAGCCTGGGGCGAGCAGCGTATTTGCATGAAATTTTCGTTCCACCCGCAAAACTACAGCGGGGCAATCATCCAATCCAGCAACGGATTTGGCACCACCACATACCGGGACCGGGCCGAGGCCTTATACGGCACCGGCTTGCCTTCTATTATGTTGAAAGATTACAACGTGGGCACCTTGTGGTTATCGGCCAATATCTCCTCGTTCTTGAAGGCTGATAGCAAATTCCCCAAATGGCTCAACATTGCCGTAGGCTTTGGGGCAGAGAACCTCTACGGTGCCGAGCGCAACCGCTGGACCGACGAGCGGGGCTTCGACTTTGAGGCTGACCCAGAGCGTTATCCACGTTATGCGCAGTTTTTTATCGCACCCGATATTGATTTTACCCGAATACCGACTAAAAAGCCAGCGGTAAAAATATTGCTGCATGCCTTGAATATCATTAAACTACCTGCACCTAGCCTTGAAATCAACACGCTGGGTAAGGTGAAGTGGCATTGGATGTATATGTAGGGGTTAGTTATTAGGTTTTAGTTATCAGGTTTTAGAAACCTCTTCTATCTCCTATCTTCTCTCTCCTATCTCCTATCTTTCTCGTTGTTTTCATTGCATAAAAGCATGCGGGTACATGCACATCTAGAACAAATAAAATCACTACTTTATATCGTTTTTCAAAACTTTTGCGTGCAAATAGCCTGCATATTCAATATTTAGTTTATTATTGCTGCCTTGATACAAATATTCGTTAAACCAACACTTAAACCCAATATACACTATGAGAATTCGCGAGATTAACGCCATGCGCGGCCCAAACTACTGGTCGATAAACCGCCACAAACTGATTGTCATGGTGCTCGACTTAGAAGAGCTAGAAGAACTACCCACCAATAAAATTGCAGGGTTTAACGATCGTTTAAAAGCTATGTTCCCAACCATGTACGAGCATCGTTGCTCGGTTGGTACCGCAGGTGGTTTTTTCCAACGTGTAGAAGAAGGTACTTGGATGGGCCACGTGATTGAACACATCGCCCTTGAAATACAATCCATGGCGGGTATGAACGTAGGCTTTGGCCGTACCCGCGACTACGGCGAACACGGAGTTTACAACGTGGTATTTGACTACATGGAGGAAAAAGTAGGCCGCTTTGCCGCCAAGGCAGCCGTGGCCATTGCCCAGGCTTTGGTGGACAGCCAACCTTACGACTTGGCCGCTGATGTACAAGAAATGCGCGAAATTCGCGAGAAAGAACGCCTCGGGCCCAGCACCGGCTCGATCATCGAGGAAGCCGAAGCCCGTGGTATTCCATGGATACGCCTCAATAAATATTCGCTCTGTCAACTCGGCTATGGCTCAAACCAAAAACGCATCCAAGCTACCGTAACCAGCCAAACCAGCAGCATTGGTGTTGAATTGGCTTGCGATAAAGAAGATACCAAATTCTTGCTCGAACAAGCCGAGGTACCTGTACCTAAGGGCGATATTGTAAAGACCCTCGAAGGGCTAAAAGATGCCGTGCGTTATGTGGGCTACCCGCTGGTGGTTAAACCCATCAATGGCAATCACGGCCGGGGTATCACCACAGATATCCGCAACTGGGAAGATGCTGAAGTGGCGTTCGAGGCAGCTAAAAAAGTAAGTAGCTCGGTGATTATCGAGAAATTCATCACCGGGGAAGATTACCGACTGCTGGTGATTAACCACAAGTTGGTAGCAGCAGCCAAACGTACCGCCGCCCACGTTGTTGGCGATGGTATATCAACCATCCAACAACTGGTAGATAAAACCAACGCCGACCCACGCCGTGGCTACGGGCACGAGAACGTACTGACGCAAATATCGCTCAACGACCTCACCATGGGCCTCATCGAGGAGAAAGGATACACCTTGGAGACCGTGCTAGCCGCTGGCGAGTTCCTCAAACTGAAAGATACTGCCAACCTCAGTACAGGTGGCACAGCTGAGGACGTGACCGACATCGTTCACCCTTTCAATATCTTCATGGCCGAGCGGATTTCGCGCATCATCGGCCTCGATGTGTGCGGTATTGACCTCATGACTTCTGATATTACCGTGCCCGTGACGGAAACTGGCGGCGCCGTGTTGGAAGTGAACGCAGCCCCTGGCTTCAGGATGCACCTCGCGCCATCGTCGGGCTTACCCCGCAACGTGGCCGCGCACGTGATTGACATGTTGTTCCCACCGGGATCAACTGCCCGTATTCCTATCGTGGCGGTAACTGGTACCAACGGTAAAACCACCACCACCCGACTCATTGCACACATGATGCGCCTACGCGGTTTCAAGGTAGGCTATACCACTACCGATGGTGTTTACATCCAGAACCGCTTGCTAATGACGGGCGATTGCACTGGGCCAGCTAGTGCCGAGTTCGTACTCCGCGACCCGACCGTTGATTTCGCCGTGTTGGAATGTGCCCGTGGCGGCTTACTCCGCGCTGGTCTAGGCTTTAAAACCTGCGACGTAGGCATCGTGACCAACGTGGCTGCTGACCACTTGGGCTTGAAAGGTATTCATACCATCGACCAGTTGGCCAAGGTAAAAGGGGTAATCCCCGAAACCGTTAAACCAGATGGCTATGCCGTTTTGAATGCTGACGACGACCGCGTTTACGAGATGCGCAGCAACGTGAAAAGCAAAGTGGCCCTTTTCTCAATGGATGAGAATAACCCACGCATACTGAAACATATGAAGGCTGGTGGCTTATCGGCCATTTACGAAAACGGTTATATCACGCTTTGCAAAGGCGAGTGGAAAATGCGCGTGACCAAGGCGGTGAATGTACCGCTTACCATGGGTGGCAAGGCAGCTTTCATGATACAAAACGTATTGCCAGCTGTCATTACCGGTTATATCAACGGGCTAGCCATTGAAGACCTGAAGGTATCGTTAGAGTCGTTCATTCCATCGCCGTCGCAAACGCCAGGCCGTTTGAACTTGTTCAACTTCAAGGACTTCGACGTGATGCTCGACTATGCGCATAACCCAGCAGGCTTTAGGGCCTTGCAAAAACTGGTTGAAAAAATGGACGGCAGCGTGAAGGTAGGTATCATTGCCGGGGTTGGTGACCGCCGCCCCGAGGACACCGAAGAGTTGGGCAAAATTGCCGCTGAGATGTTTGATGAACTCATCATCCGCCAAGACAAAAACCTACGTGGCCGTTCAGAAGAAGAAATCATTGGGTTCTTGCTGAAAGGTATCCATTCCGTTGACCCGAACAAGAAAACCCAGATTTTCAGGACCGAGACGGAAGCCATAACCCACGCGATTACCAATGCGCAGAAAGGTTCCCTCATCGTTATCAGTAGCGATGTGGTGCCAGATGCCCTAAACCTCGTGACCAAGTTCAAGGAAGAAGAAGCCGACAGGCTGTACGGCGTAACCCGTAGCGATATTCCGAACCTTTAAATTGATGAAATGAGTAAATGATAAAATGATTGTAATACCAGTCATTTTATCATTTGCTCGTTTTATTGGTAAGCATAAAGCGCTGATTTTGTTTTACAGTCAAAAGTGTAATATAATGCACTTTTAGATAGAAATTTTGATCAACGTGTATCATCAATGGTCCAAAAGTGCATTTTACTGCACTTTTGGACTTATTTTTTAGCATCAACCAAAGGAATGCAAGAGCAGGACTTAAACACCAAATAAAAAATTGATTTTCAGCCACAAAACAATTCACATTTACATTAATTTAGCAAAATTTACAAATTACTTGTATTTTGAGGTCTAAATTAACCCTAACCCTTAAGCAAATGAAAAACATTAAACACTTAGTGGCCTTATTAGCTATCGCCTTGGCGGTAGGCGCTTGTCAAAAAGCCGATCCATTTGAAAAACTGGCGCCTAATACTGGTAAAATCATCTCGACAGAGCAAATAGCCTCTTATTCTGCGGCGCAGGTCGACTCGGTTAAAGGCACCTTGGGCAGCCCAATTTTACAATTCATTTTACCCTCAGAATTTGGGGTAGATGTTTACCGGGTTAAATATACAACCATCGACGTACATGGAAACTCAACCTTTGCCTCGGGAGCATTATTCATTCCGCGTGGTACAGGCGGTCAGTTGCCCTTGGGTTGCTATATGCACGGTACCGTTGTGCGCAAGCAAGACGTACCCTCTTACATGAGCTACGAGTCGGTGATTGGCTTGTTGATGGCCGGAGCCAAAGGTTATGCTGTAGCTATGCCCGATTACCTTGGCTTGGGCGATTCGCCTGGCTTACACCCTTACCAACATGCTGATTCTGAAGCTTCGGCCAGTATTGACATGATACGGGCGGTTCGCAACATGGATGAAAGTGATGACAGCTTTGGCTTCAACGATAAATTGTACCTGTTTGGTTACTCACAAGGGGGTCATGCCACTATGGCCACACAAAGAGCTATTGAGCGCGACTTTGCCGACGAGTTTAAAATTACGGCTACCGCACCTATGTCGGGTGCGTACGACATGTCGGAAACGCAAGCCCGTGTGATGGAATCACGCCAACCGTACATCGCACCGTATTACCTTCCATACTTGTTGATGGCCTATAATGAAGCCTACAGCATGTACCCTAGCTTGAGCGATTTTTTCACGTCGCCACAAGATAGCTTATTCCCGATACTATTCAACGGGGAGTACGGCGCTTGGCACATTGACAACGCGATGGGCACCGATGTTCCCGCCAACATTATCCGCCAGGATGTATTTGACGATTACATGACCGACATGTACCACCCATTCCGCGTGGCCTTGCGCAAAAACGATACTTACAACTGGACACCCAAAGCCCCGATGTTGATGTGCTACTGCCCAACCGACCTGCATGTTCACCCACAAAACACCTTGGTGACCTACAACACGTTCAGGGCAAAAGGTTTTTACGATGTTGAATTGTACAACGCCGGCAACTACACCCACCAGGATTGCGCTATCCCATCCTTGCTCCGGGCATTAGATTTCTTTGAAACGTATAGATAAGCTTCATCTAGTGCACACCTAAACGACATAATTCTATTAAAAGCATCTGCCCCTCGTAGGCGGATGTTTTTTTTATGGGCGCCCCGGCGCTGTGCGCCGTCGGTCCCCTACGGGCGCGCTGTTCGCTTGGCGCTTCGCGCTGCCGCCTTTGGCGGCCCCCTCCGGGCACCTGGCGCGAGAACGGCGGCAAAGCCACCGTTTTTAATTATTAATTGTTAATTATTAATTATTAATGGATTTCTGATTATATAATTGCACAGATGAAAGGTATAGGAATCCCTAAAATTTGGCTTAGGGGTAGAGCCCCAACTTTCGGTTCATCGTTCATCTCTCCTATCTCATCGTTCCTATCTCCTATCTCATCGTTCCTATCTCCTATCTAAAAACGGCGGATTTATCGCCGTTTCCAGCGTTAGCTGCTTGGAGGGCAGCGCCGCAGGCGCTGGTGCGCAGCACGGAGCGCAGCGAACCCCGGAAAGGAGCGACGGCGCATCGCGCCGGAACGCCCAAAAAATGGGTAAAGGTTGGTAAAGATGGGTGAATGGTAAAATTAGCGGGGAACGCTTGGAGCCGTGCTTTGCACTTTACAAATAAAATTGTTACCTTTGTACAGGCTCTAGTAAAAAAGCCTCCACTACCCTAACCCCCCAAACATGAAAAAGTTACTTTTCAGCTTGATGCTGTTGAATTTTTTGAACATCACCGTGGCGCAACATGACAGTTTAAGCCAAAGCGTACCTCCGCCACCGCCCAGGCTGTTGATTGACCCGGTGGAAGAAATGCCAATTCTTTTAAGCTGTGATAGCCTAGACGCTTCATACGGGGATAAAAAAAAATGTAGTGACATTGCACTGATAAAATATATTCAACAAAATATACAATACCCATTAAGCGCCCGCAAAAAAAAGATGGGAGGCACGGTAGTTGTCCAGTTTACCGTCAATGCCGATGGTAGTGTGAGTGATGAGAAGGTGGTTAAATCTGTAGACCCTGCCCTGGATGAAGAAGCCTTGCGACTGATAAAAAATATGCCAGCCTGGGCTCCTGGTCGGCAAGGAGGCAAAGCAATAAGAGTACAATATACTGTTCCCGTAAGGTTTAAACTCCAATAGCCTAAACATGAGAAAGTTTCTATTCAGCTTGATGCTGTTGAATTTGTTGAACATCGCAACGGCGCAACAAGACAGTTTAAACCAAAACCAGCCAGTAGATACAGGCGAGGTTTTCACCATTGTGCAAGAAATGCCAATTCTTTTAAGCTGTGATAGCCTAGACGCTACACATGATGAAAAAAAGAGCTGCAGCGACAAGAACCTCCTTGAATACTTTTCAAAAAACTTGCGTTACCCTAAAGCAGCCAAAGAAGCAGGCGTGGAAAGTACTGTGGTGGTCCGATTCATAGTCAATACCGATGGCAGCGTTGGCGATGTGCAAGTCATAAAAGCTGGCCACCCAACCCTAGCAGACGAGGCCTTGCGACTGATTAACGAGATGCCAGCCTGGCGACCAGGATATCAAAGAGGCCAGGCTGTTAGGGTCCAATTTATTTTGCCCTTTAGGATTCACCTCCAATAGCCTAAGGCCAAAGGCGCTCAATTAGCCATTGACTACCATGCAGGCGGTAGCGTACCCGGTCGTGCATACGGCTGCGGCGACCTTGCCAGAACTCGATTTCATCGGGGATGATGCGGTAACCGCCCCAGTGTTGTGGCATGGGGATAACGGACTCGCTCTCGAATTGTAGCTCAACGGCGCGGAAAGCGGCTTCCAGCTCGGCACGGGAATTAACCAGCTCGCTCTGGCTAGACGCGAGGGCCCCCATTTGGCTAGCCCGCGGGCGGGTACGGAAATATTCCTCCGACTCGGCGTAAGTTACCTGCTCTACCCTACCCCGGATGCGCACCTGGCGTTGCAACTCCAGCCACAAGAAAGTCATGCTGGCATAAGGCCGATTGTTTAAATCCTGCCCCTTTTTGCTGTTGTAGTTGGTGTAAAACACAAACCCTGCGGGGTCGTAACCTTTGAGGAGTACCACGCGGGCATCGGGCAAGCCTTGCTCATCCACAGTGGCGAGGGTAAAGGCATTGGGCTCGGGCAAGCTTGATTTCAGGGCCTCGTCGAACCAGTGGGCAAACTGTTGGAAAGGGTTTGGGGCTACATCTTTTTCGTCGAGCGAGGCTTTGGTGTAATCCTCGCGCAATTGGGCAACCGTATCTTTATCGTGCATATTATTTTGTTTTAGCAATTGAAGGTTTTTAAAAATTTGGCAATAAAACAACCAATAACTAGATATTTTTTAAATAAAGCATCTAATTTACTGATAATTTTAGTAATTGTATAATTTACACTAAGTGAATTTTGTAGAATTTGTGTAAAAATAGCGCTTAAAATGTGTGTAGCGCAGCCAATCTCAGTATCTTTGCGCATCAAAATTAATCATCTTACCGCTAATTCACTTAACGGTTTCATTCTTTAGAAAGGTTATAAAATACCGATTGAACATGAATAACGTAGGAATAAAAAATCCAAACGCCGATTTAGGCCAATTAGGATTCAAAGGCGTTCAGAACGCTTACTGGAATTTATCGCCCAAAGAGTTAACCCAGATGACCTTGGCCATCAACGAAGGTGTAATCACCGACACTGGTGCATTGGCCATCAACACGGGTAAATTTACAGGCCGCTCGCCCGAAGACCGCTTCATCGTTCGCGATGCCATCACGGAAAATACCGTCGACTGGGGCAAGGTGAACAAAGCCTTTGACGCCGATAAGTTTGACGCCCTGTACAACAAGGTGGTTGCTTACTTTGAAGGCAAAGACGTTTACGTGCGCGATGCATTTGCATGTGCCGATCCAACTTACCGCATGTCGTTACGCGTTGTGGCCGAGAAACCATGGTCGTCGATCTTCGCCTACAACATGTTTATCCGCCCAACCGAGCAAGAAGTATTGAGCGCCAACCCAGAGTGGACCGTTATCAACGCTCCAGGCTTCTTGGCTGACCCTGCCCTTGACGGTACGCGCCAAGCCAACTTTGCTATATTGAACTTTACCCGCAAGTGTATCATCGTGGGTGGCACAGGTTATACGGGCGAAATCAAGAAAGGCATCTTCTCGGCTTTGAACTTTATCTTACCAGTTGACCGCAATGTATTCCCCATGCACTGCTCGGCCAACGTGGGTAAAAACGGCGACACCGCCGTGTTCTTCGGCCTTTCAGGAACTGGAAAAACAACCCTTTCTGCCGACCCAGAGCGCGACCTTATCGGCGACGACGAGCATGGCTGGTCGGACCATGGCGTATTCAACTTTGAAGGTGGTTGCTATGCAAAAACCATCGATCTTTCAGCCGAGACCGAGCCGCAAATCTACGCTGCTATCCGTGAAGGTGCTTTGTTGGAGAACATCGGCTTTGAAGGCGACAGCAACAAGCCTAACTACAGCGACAAGTCGATTACCGAAAATACACGCGTATCGTACCCGCTGACCTTTATCGACAATGCTTTGGAGCCATCTGTTGGTGGTAACCCGAAAAATATTTTCTTCTTGACCTGCGATGCCTTTGGTGTTTTGCCTCCAATCAGCAAATTGACCCCAGGCCAGGCTATGTACCAGTTCATTTCAGGTTACACGGCGAAAGTTGCGGGTACAGAAGCTGGCGTCACGGAGCCAAAACCAACCTTCTCGGCTGGTTTTGGAGCACCGTTCTTGCCCTTGCACCCAACCAAGTACGCCGAGATGTTGGGCGAGCGCATGCGCAAGCACAACGTGAACGTTTGGCTAATCAACACCGGTTGGAGCGGTGGCGCTTACGGTGTAGGCAAACGCATGAAATTGTCGTATACCCGCGCTATGATCCACGCTGCACTAGATGGCAAACTCGACGATGTTGAATTTACCACAACCGCCGTATTTGGATTACACATACCAACCAGTTGTCCTAATGTACCAACCGAAATCTTGTTGCCACGCAACACTTGGGCCGATAAAACGGCTTTCGACAAGCAAGCTTTACACCTGGCCAACTTGTTCGTGACCAACTTTGAAAAATTCGCGGATAACGCCAACGAGGAAATCATGGCCGCAGCACCAAACACCAGTTTGAACGTTGTAGAAGCCTAAGAGTTAGTCGTAGCCCTGACTAAATATCGAAGCCACCCCAGCAAACTGGGGTGGTTTTTTTATGCCTACCCCAATGGTAAAATCTAATCCTAGGCATCTGCCGCTAATTTGCTATTTTTGCACACCAAATCCAATGTAAAAGGTATGCGCTACTGGACTACGTTTTTATTTCTCTGTTGTTGTTTCATCGTGAACCCGCTATTGGCTACCAATTTTGCCTCGGGCAATGAGGCCTACGAGCGTGCTGATTATACCAAAGCGGTTGAGCTATACGAAGCCGCACTGGCTGAAGGACAACAAAATTTTGGTTTATATTTCAACCTAGGCTTGTCGTATTATCAACTCAAACAGTTTGGACCAGCCAGTTATTACTTAGAAAAAGCCCGGCAGATTAAACCCAACCATAGGGCTGCATTTGATAATTTACAGCTCATCGAACAGTCGCTGCCCAAGCCCATCAAATACATACCCGATGTAGGTGTAAAACGGGCCTGGAACTGGCTCATGGGCAGCCTTAATGCCAACATTTGGGCATTGGTTTGCTTACTCCTGGTGGCCTTGGGCGTTGCAGGACTGAGCGCCTGGAAGTTTGCTCCGAAGCGCAAGCAACGCGCCAAAGCATTTGTGTTGGGCATTGTCATGTTGGCCCTGAGTTTTTTCCCGCTGGGTTTATCGTTACAGCGCAAGGCCCTCGTAACCAACTCCAAAATAGCCGTGGTGTATGACAACCCCGTTACCCTGCGGAGTGCCGCCGATTTAAACAGCGCCGTTATCCAGGAGCTTTCGCCGGGCACGCGCTTGCAACTGTCGGACAAGATTGGCAATTTTTACAAAGTAAAACTAAGCGACCAGCGCGTAGGCTGGTTACCCGAAAATACCTTCAAGCAATTATAATACCCCATGGATTCATTAACCCAGATTGTACTCGGTGCCGCAGTAGGCGAAGTTGTACTCGGTAAAAAATTAGGCAACCGGGCCATGGTTTGGGGCGGTATCGCGGGTACAATTCCCGACCTCGACGTGCTATCATCGCCTTTCCTGAACGACATGCAGCGGCTGGTAGCGCACCGGGGTATCACGCATTCTATCCTGTTTACGCTGTTGGCCTCGCCAGTTTTTGCTTGGCTGGTCATGCAACTTTACGAGCGGGGCTGGCACCAGAAAAAGGGTTTGCGCTGGGCCTGGGCTATTTTCATGGGCTTTATTTTCGGCGCCATCGGGTTTTTCATCTTGAATATTACCTGGGCCTCAAAACCAACCTTCGCGGTGTTTGCCAGCCTTGTTGGTATAGGCGGCTTTTTCTTGTACCGCAACTTGTTCCGCTACCTGCGTAAAGCGCCAGAGCCAGCCCCTACGGCCAGCTTGAAGGAGTGGACCATTTTCTTTTTCCTAGGTATTTTTACCCACTGGATGCTTGATGCATTTACGGCTTACGGCACCCAAATGTTTGTACCTTTCGATTACACGAGGGTGGCTTTCAACAACATTGCCGTGGCGGATCCTGCTTATACTTTTCCCTTTTTAATATGCTTGCTCATCGCCTCGGCCTATACCCGTGGCAGCCGGAGTCGACAAGTGTGGAACTGGTTGGGCATTGGTATCAGCAGTTTGTACATGTTGTGGACGATTAACAACAAAATCAATGTGGATGCCATTGTAAAACGAAATATCATCGCGCAAAACATTAGCTATAAGCGATACATGTCGGCGCCAACCATCTTGAATAACGTTTTGTGGACAGCCACCGTAGAAAGCGATTCATCGTATTACATTGGGTACTACTCCTTGTTGGACAAAACACAAAATATCACTTTTGTTGAGATACCCGCCAAGCACGAGCTACTTGAAAATGCGCCTTACCGCGATTCAAAAGATGTGGAAATTGCCAAGTGGTTTGCCAAGGGATATTACAGTGTGGTTAAGCGGCCCTTGACTAAAATCGAGGATTTCCCGAATAAAAAGCTTCATGCCGAGATGAAAAAAGCCAAGGTTTTACCTGAATACTGGCTTCAGATTAACGATATGCGGTACGGCGTTTACATTGGGACCAATCCGGCGGATAGCATGCCTCAATACATTTTCAACTTGCACGCCATCGAGCTCAACGGCAAGGTACAAGTGGTAGAAGGCACACGAGGCCCTGATGACAGCGATAAGTTCATGCAGCAATTCTGGGCCAGGATCAAGGGCATATAGATTATTTTTTTGATTTGGGCACATGCTGCGCTACGCGCAGCACCGGGCTTTGCGGGGTTCCAGTGCCTGACGGCACCACTCGCTACGCTCGTGCCCCTCCAATCCCTTGTGCGGATAGCCAGACTGCTTAGAGTATGTTTGGATTTTGGGTTTCGAGGGAAAAACGAGCTATTTTTTGATGAGGTTGCTTTAAAAAATGGGCGCATAGCGGGGCTACGTAACTATTTTTTAAAGCAAAAATCATCGGAAAAGAGCTGTTTTTCGCCGGAAGCTAAAGTCCAAACATACTCTTAGCATGGGTACACCTGCACGCATATCCGCGCGAGGTGGCCAGAGGGCAGCCGCGCAGCGGCTGGTGCGCAACGCGCACTAAGCGTTCAGCGCACCCGGCGGACACCGACGGCGCGTAGCGCCGACGCGCCCAAAAAAGAACCTACTCGTTACTAAAAAAGTCAAATACAAACTTCCACCGTACCTTTGTCATTCAATTGACGAATATGCACAAGCTTATTTTCTCGGCCCTTACCATTTTATGGCTATCCATTACCGATGGTCAAGCCCAGCACATCACCCGTGGACCATACTTACAAGCCCCCACGAGCCAATCGATTATCCTGCGTTGGCGCAGCGATATAGCCCATATTGGTTCGGTGTGGTATGGCACAAGCCCAAACCATTTAAACCAGTCGGCCACGGAAAACGGCTATTACCTGGAACACGAGCTACAACTACAGCAACTCACCCCGAACACACGCTACTATTACGCCATTTATAGCGGCAACACCTTGCTTGAAGGGGCTGATTCAAGCCATTATTTCTACACCTTCCCGCTAGCAGGCAGCAACGATGCCTACAGGATTTGGGCTATTGGCGACTTTGGCAAGGGCAATCCCTTGCAAAGCCGTGTACGCGATGCTTTTATACAACATAACGGCGATCAAAAACTAGACCTTTGGCTATGGCTCGGCGATAACGCCTACACCAACGGCAGCGATACCGATTACCAAAACAAGGTATTTAGCGGGCCTACCAGCTATCAAGATATTTTCAGCCACCAGCATTTCCATGCCACACCAGGCAACCACGATTACAACTTGATTTCGCCCATGTTCGGGATTACCACCTATCCCTTTAACCAAACCGGCGCTTATTTCGATATCGTGAATGCTTACCAACAAGCCGAGGCCGGTGGCTACCCCTCAGGTACCGAGCTGTATTATTCCTTTGACTATGGCAATATCCACATCATATCCATCAACTCGGAATTGGGGAGTACCACCAATCAAAACCACGACTGGACAGGCGCCCATCCTACTAGCCCATTCCACGGCTCGCCCATGATGTACTGGCTGGTTTGCGACCTAGAGCAAAACGTACAGCCTTGGACCATTGTCATGTTTCACCAGCCACCCTACAGCAAAGGCTCGCATGATTCAGACCAATACTGGGAACGCTATATGTATGCCATGCGGACGCACTGGTTGCCCCTACTCGACCAAGCAGGCGTTGACCTCGTGCTCAGCGGCCATAGCCACGTATACGAACGCTCATACCTGATGAAGGGGCATTATGGTTACTCAAGCACTTGGGACCCTTCAAGCATGCTCGTTGACGGCAGCTCGGGCAACCCCGACCTCGGCGAAAGCTACGTTAAGGATTCATTCCACCATCAAGGAACCATATACGTGGTACAAGGCAACTCCGGGGCAAGCTCCAACAATCCCGAGTTAAACCACCCTGCCTTTTATGCCAACTACGGTTGTGATACCTGCGGGGGCAGTACCATTATTGAGGTACATGGCGATACGCTGCGGGGCCAGTTTTTAAGCATGGATGGCCAAATATTAGATCGATATCAAATCATAAAATCTTCGTACTCAACGGTTCGGGATATAAAACTCCCTGATTACCTCCACCAGCAGTTCAACTTACTTTACCCTAACCCCAGCACGGGCATCGTCATACTAGAGAGCAACTTTGATGAAACCGCCATGCTCGATATTCATATTTACGATGCCTCTGGTAAGTTTTTATCGGAAGTTATACAAACCGAGGTGCTGGCCGGTAAACAAAGCCTGAGTTTAAACCTTGGACCATACACGCCAATTTCAGGTACTTATTATTTGCAATGCATCGTGTCGGGGCAATCGTATTTATTACCGATTGTGATTCGTAAAGAGTAAGTTATATTTGACGTACCTTTGCCTAAAGCACCAAAGCAACATGGATAACCCCGCTTTTAAAAGGACCAAGCTTAGCTTACCCTCGGTCGACGAGTTGGTAAATGGTATCCTACATGGCGATTTAGTGCTGCTAGGCAAGGCTATCACCATGGTAGAAAGCCAGTTACCCGCCCACCGCAACATGGCAGCCCAAGTCATTGAAGCTTGCCTGCCCCATGCTGGAAAGTCAAAACGCATTGGTATTACGGGTGTGCCCGGTGTGGGGAAAAGTACTTTTATCGAGCAGTTCGGCACCTATATACTCCACGAAAAAACGCCGCTGAATACCCAAAGACTCGCGGTTCTAGCCATTGACCCTAGTAGTCAAATTAGCCAGGGCAGCATCCTAGGGGATAAAACACGCATGGAACGCTTATCGGTGCACCCTCGGGCATTTGTGAGACCCAGCCCAGCACGGGCATCCTTAGGTGGTGTGGCCCAAAATACCCGCGAGAGTATCATTTTGTGCGAGGCGGCTGGCTTCGATACCATACTAGTAGAAACCGTTGGTGTTGGTCAATCTGAAACGGCCGTGCACTCTATGACCGACCTATTCTTGCTCCTACTTCTACCCGGTGCAGGCGATGAACTTCAAGGCATCAAACGCGGCATCGTTGAAA
>CAZDVQ010000078.1:0-18604 GCA_964508975.1 uncultured Saprospiraceae bacterium | reverse complement strand
TCAAAAAATAGCTCGTTTTTCCCTCGAAACCCAAAATCCAAACATACTCTAATATTTTTTATTTTTTGGGCGTTCCGCCGCTTCGCGTCGTCGCTCCCCTCCATGCTTCGCTTTGCTCGGTGCTACGCACCACCGCCTTCGGCGGTGCATTCCGGGCAGCTAACGCAGGCGGCAAAGCCGCCGAGAAAATCCAAAGCCCTTAACCTTCGCCCTCGCGAAACACTCAACACCCGATATGCAACGTATTCTAATTAGCATTGCCTTGCTTTTAAGCGCCATCGGCCTTGGTGCACAAACACCCGTAACTTGGACCTTTGAGCCAAAACAACTCTCCGGCGACGAGTTTGAACTCACCTACACCGCTTCGGTACAAGAAGGTTGGTATATATACTCGCAATACCTCCCTAGCGAGGACGGCCCAGTGGCTACCAGCTTTACCTACGACAGCAAAAATTTCCAGGCCATCGGCAAGAATGTCGAGTCAGGCAATAAAATTGAAGGCTACGATGATTTGTTCGATATGAACATCATCAAGTTTAAAGGCCCTAAAGTGCTGTTCAAGCAAAAGGTTAAAGTTACAGACTACAGCAAGCCTATTGTTGGTTACCTTACCTTCATGACCTGCGACAAAAGTCGTTGCCTCCCTCCTACAGATGTAGATTTTAGCTTCAAAATAGCTAAACCTGCCGCTACCACCACTACAAACGGCGTGGAAGATGGCAAAACACAAGACCCTAAAACCCTCGACCCCGACACACCCGTTAGCAACGATGGCGATACCAGCGCCTCGGTAAACAACACAACAGATACCAGCAGCGCAAGCAACGGTACAGAATCGAGCACAGTTGCTGATAAAGCCAACCTCCGCCGCCCCAACCTGGATGTGAAAAATCCAGCAGGTTTGTGTGGCGAGCAAAAAGAAGCCGATAAATCGCTATGGCTTATTTTCATCGCAGGTTTTATTGGAGGTTTGGTAGCCTTGCTTACACCTTGCGTGTTCCCCATGTTGCCGTTGACGGTAAGTTTCTTCACCAAGCGCAGTAAAACCAAAGCTGAAGGCTTGAAAAACGCCATCATCTACGGTTTATCTATCATCGTTATCTACGTGGGGATTGGCTTGTTGATTACTTTGTCGCTGGGCGAGAACGCGCTCAACATGCTTTCGACCAACTGGATCATGAACACGGCCTTCTTCTTGATTTTCATCGTGTTCGCGATTTCCTTCTTTGGATACTTTGAAATCACCTTGCCAAGTTCATGGACCAACTCTTCCGACCGTGCTGCAGCACGTGGTGGATTGTTGGGTATTTTCTTCATGGCATTTACCTTGAGCTTGGTGTCGTTCTCTTGTACAGGTCCAATCATTGGTACCTTGTTGGTAGAAACGTCTAGAACATCTATCCTTGGGCCAGCCATTGGTATGTTGGGTTTCTCTACAGCTTTGGCCTTGCCATTTGCCTTGTTCGCGGCCTTCCCGGGCTGGTTGAACTCTTTGCCAAAATCTGGCGGCTGGATGAACGACCTGAAAGTGGTACTTGGCTTTGTAGAAATAGCACTTGCTTTCAAATTCCTTTCCGTTGCCGACTTGACCGAGCACTGGGGTATCTTGAAATACGAAACCTTTGTAGCCATCTGGGTACTTTGTGCCTTGGGTATCGCCCTGTACATGTTGGGTATTTTGCGCTTCAAGTACGGCAAACCCAAAGCCATTACGCCTACCCGTTGGATTATTGCCGGTGTCAGCACGGCCTTGGCTATATATTTTGCCTTGAGCTTCCGCTACGATAGCGACTTGAAAACCTACCGCCCCGTTAATATTTTGAGTGGTTTAGCACCGCCTGCCTGCAACTCGTACGTGTATCCATGTGACTGTCCGCTAGGCTTGAACTGTTTCCACGACTACTTCGAAGCTTTGGAATACGCCAAATCGGTGAACAAACCATTATTTGTAGACTTTACAGGCCACGGCTGTGTAAATTGTCGTAAAATGGAAGACTATGTTTGGCCAAATCCCGAGGTGTACAACATGCTTAAAGATGATTACGTGGTAGTTTCACTGTACGTTGACGACCGCGAGAAACTACCCGAAGTTATCGTTACACCAGAGGGTAAAAAGCTCCGTACCGTGGGCAGCCTCTGGGCCGAGTTTGAAATCCAGAACATCAACCAGATTTCGCAGCCGTACTACCTCTTGCTCAACACCGACGAGCGTGTGTTGAACACACCGGTAGCCTATACACCTGATGCCAAAACCTACGCCGACTTCTTGCGCTGTGGCCTAGAAAACTTTAAAAAGCTGCAAGGCCAGTAGTTGTAGCGTTTACAATAAGCTCCAAAATAAACCCTAAGTAGGATAACACAAACACACTGTTTGTTGCGTTCTACTTAGGGTTTTCTTATTATTGGATTAAACACTTCAACAGATGAGCTGGCGTAATGGGTTTAGGCATATTATATATTTTGGGCTACTTGTGTTGACTTTATTACCACAACGAACAATAGCCCAGGCCAAGTCCAAAATATGGCTTGGCGTAGAGGCATCTTATAACCCTACGTTTTCAATGCGTGGAGATCATTGGGGATACATGGGCATCCCTGTTTTTGGGTCACAGTGCCTTGAAGTGAACCTGAAAACTCAGCTTGGGAAGAAATTATTTTTGACTACTGGCTTAGGGCTTGAACTTTTGCAAATTAATAGATTTAAAGCTGCAATCTTTACTAATAATATGTCGTCAGGTATTTTTGTAAAGATTCAGGAGGAAGGGGCAACTCACCGTTATTCCTATAATCAGTTAAACACATATCTAACCATGGGGATTGAGTACCGTTTATTTAAAATTAAAGAAAATCATCTCAATGTAAGGTTTGCATATACTCCTTCTGTACAACTATTTCTAAGGCGTACATTAAGGCCGTTAGATACTGGAATAACATACAATTTGTCATTCCGTGAGTTTTACATTGAAAGCCTATCCCGTTTCAGGCTAGGGGCATCTTACCTTATCAATTTAAAAAAAGGATTTCAGCTAGAAGCCAACTTAGGCACATGGATTTACAATTTTCAATTCCGTCAAATAGCGATTCATTTGGGTTTATCACTTTATAAACAGCTTTAGGTATACTCAATAAAACTTTGGAAGACAATGATAAAAATACTGATTAATAGAGTTTTAGTTTTATGCTGCCTGCTTTGGGTAGCTATACCGGATGAGTCGTTTGGTCAATCCAAAATTTGGCTAGGTGTAGAGGCTTCTTATAACCCTACGTTTTCAATGCGTGGAGATCGTTGGAGGAATATAGGGATACCTGTTTTAGGGGCATATTGCATGGAAGCCAAGTTAAAAGGCTCAATTGGTAAAAGATTGGTTTGGCATACTGGCGTAGGCATTGAACTTATTCAAATTAATAAGCCTTATGTCGTACTACGTACTAGTAATATAGCATCTGGCTACTTTCTTTATTTTCAAAAAGAAGGTGCAACTCATACATGGACATATACTCAAACCAATTCATACATCGCACTAGATATAAACTATCTTCTACTTAAGGTGAAAAATAATTTCCTATACCTTAGCCTGGGCATAATACCTACGTTTAGTTTTTACAATCAAGAACGATTGAAACCTTATGATAATGGTAGACTTCTAGAGGCGAATTCTAAAAGATTTCAAGTTGAAAGCCTATCCCGTTTCAGGCTAGGGGCATCTTACCTTATCAATTTAAAAAAAGGATTTCAGCTAGAAGCCAACTTAGGCACATGGATTTACAATTTTCAATTCCGTCAAATAGCGATTCATTTGGGTTTATCACTTTATAAACAACTTTAGGATGAAATATTTTTACTTTTTTATATGCTATACTTTTTCATTAGCAGTAAACGCTCAGTATACAACAAATTTAAATTTAGAAAATACAACATGTGCTAACTGGTTCACAACTGGGTGTAGTTACGACCCATTTTATTTAAATCAAAATAATACATATCCCTGGAGAATCAGTCACGGTACTCCTCAAATTTTCACTACAAATTCGGGAGAACGAGGGTTAATTATAGGAGTCAACTCTAAATACTATTTCAACCTGTGTTCCGCTGACAATAATAAACCACTATCAGAAGGCGTTTTCTTTCCGTATGTATTCCAGGAAGGTAGTTTTTATAAAATTACTTTTGACTATAAAATTGTAGCGGATGCCGCAATCAATCAGAACACAACTTACAAAATGGATAAAGCATGGGTAGTACTGTATAACGGCCTTTCAGAAAACACACAATTGTCTTTCCCTGACAATTCTATGCCAGAAGAAAGATGTTACAATATTCCTGTCAACAACAATCAGATACCCAACTCATCGTCTCAGGGGTTTGTTTTAGAAAATGTGGATGTTCCAGCTACAGGCATCGGCCAGAATGGGACGATGGCCATAAATTCAAGTTTTAATACAGCCGAAATTTGTATTACCCCTAATCAAACATATAATCAACTTTGGATTAGCGCATTAGATCAATCGGTAAACATATTGTCAAGCCAAGATACTTGTGGCCTTTTCTTCCTAGTCAAAAACATTAGAATTAATGGTAGCCCATATTGTGACCAAGATTTGGTATTTTTCTCCCACGAACAAGAAGACCCTGATTTGCCAGGAGTTTTTACGAAGCATCCTTTCGAGCCGATAGTTCAGGCTAAATCTATAAAACTTTATCCAGCATATAAATTAAGTGTTTTACCCGGTACTACTCCTAGACCAAGAAATACAACCTTCCAAGCTTCAAATTTTATTGAATTTGAACCAGCATTTGGCAACTGGGATTCGTCTAATGTTGAAATCCAGCCTGATGGTTATTTTGAAGCCGTAATTCAAGACTGTGAAAGTACTTTCAATTATTGTAATGATTATATTCCATGGGTAAGTAATCTAACCAATTATGAACCAGGATTTTTTATTCCCCTTACAGTAAACTATTGTAGCAATCAGTATATCAATAGAATATGGAGAGTATTTTCTGTTTTCCCAAGGCATTATAATGCCTCTCGTATTAGGTATGATATTTTTGAACGCTGGGGAGGTCATGTATATGGGAATGAGTGGAATAAAACATGTGATGAGTTAGAGGCCCCTATTGATTTTATTAAATGGCATTACCCTATAGCTTTATATAACTCAGGAGTATTTCTTTATCAAATTCAGTTAGAAAACTGCCACGGTACCAAAATATTGGCTGGCGACATTACAGCTTTCTGTGCAACAAATCGTGAACAATATGGAACAACAGACCCACTCGAAGATGAAACTGCTATGTTCGAACGGGGAAATCCTAACCCACCCAAATACGAAATAACCCTATCTCCCAACCCTGCTAATAGGCATGTACGTTTAACCTCGGTGTCGTGGCCTATGAAAAATATAAAAATACTCAACGTAAATGGCAATGTATTAATGAACCATAATTGCCAAAACGGATTAGACGAACTTGTTGAAGTATCATCATTAGCAGCTGGTGTATATTATGCTAACATTGAATTTGAAGATCAAACATTCTCCATTAAATTTGTAAAAAACTAACCATGCGATACTTTCTCTCTCTTGCCATATTATGCATATTGGCAGCTTGTAAAGACGACAATTGTGAACAACCATCCATTAGCTTTACTGTTGAAGAACAGGTGGGCGACCGTTGGTTTCCAGGCGATACCATTGGGCGGTTAAAACCACTCCGTTTCCGGGCTACGGTAGATGGTGTAGGTTATTCATGGAATATTCAAGGGCAAACGTTTAATGCAGGCTCAATTTTGTACCTCAATTGGTTACTTCCTAATGTTGGAGGAACCAACGAGGTCGATATTACGCTAAATAAAGCTGCCGACTGCGGCGATGACCAATCTACCACTCGTCCTGTGTACATTTGGCCTCAACCTGAATTCGGCAACTTTAACGGTAGTGGTGTTCCTTTGATTCAGGCCAATTACTTCTTGATTTATGGAACATACCGTGGCGCAACCCTAGATAACCCCAACGATGTATACAGCATTACCATTTTTGATACTACCGAGGTGGCGCTTGTAAACTACAAGCAAGTAATTAGGGGCTTCCCATACAAAAACACCAATGCTAGTTTATACCATGCTTTAAACTACAATTTAAGTTTCTTTGATGATGCATCGCCTAAAGCGGTACAGTTAAATACGATAGGCTACCAAGAGCAAGGCTTACCGACCATTCCACGTTTTGAGGGTTACGCCTACCTTGACCGACAAGACCCCAATAAAATTATACTTGAATATAGATATCAAGACACCCTAACAGGAAACTGGGTAGACAAGGTATTCCATGGGGATAAAATTCAGTAGTGCCCTTGATTTAAATTAACGGTTTATTGAAATTCATGTCTTGTGTCGTTAGCGTTGTGACCATGTAAAAGACAGATAGTTTTGTACAACCTAAAAATGCCGCGAAGCGGCACCATATCTTAGCGATGGGTGAGGGAGTGCTGAAGGCACGACCGGAACCCATCGAGGGATGCGGTTAGGCATTGAGTCCTGAAAGGACGAAACATATTCAAGACAAATCGTGCCATCCTTTCAGGACTGGCAGTTTCTCTGTGCTCGCACGATGGGTTACAGGCGTTCCGCCCTCAACCATCGCTAAGATGTTTTGCCGCGGTGCGGTATTTTCATGCTGTGTAAAACTATTCGACTTTTATTTGTTCGCAATGCTAACGACCTGCGCCAACAGCGGCAAAGTAGGCTTAGTCGACTTTCACACTAATCATAAAAATCATCTAAATCATAGTTCAGACAAAATACGGCGGCTCTGCCGCCGTTCCTGCGCCAGCGATGCGGAGCGGTGGCCCGAAGGGCCAGACCGCAACGCGGGCCGAGCGAACAGCGAGCCGCGTAGCGTAGCGACGGCGCGCAGCGCCGGGGCGCCCAAAAATAACGATGAATGATGAACGATGAACTATGAACGCTTACTGTTCAACGGATTAAGGATGGGAATAGGCCCATTTTTAATATAATTTAACTTTACTCGAGTACTTATGCCTATTGCTTGGCACAAGAGTAGCTTATATAAGCCTTACTGCGTAGCTTTGCATGATTTTATAGGACTGAAACTTGAGCAATATGTACCGTTTAGTACTTTTAGGCTGTATTTTTTTGAGCGTGTCGGGCTGTGCGGTACGTGGCGTGCTGAGCGGTGGCGAGGACGATACCCAAGCGCCGAAACTGCACGAGAAAAATTATTCGACGCCAAACGGTATCACCAATTTCAAATACGACGAGCTTATTCTCAGCTTTGACGAGTGGGTTCAGCTCAACGACCCGGCCAACCAAATCGTGGTATCGCCGCTGCTGGACGAAAAACCAGATGTGAAACTCAAGGGCAGTAGCCTGGTGTTGCGTTTTAAAGGACCGCTTAAACCCGATATTACCTACACCGTTAACTTTGGCGATGCCGTGAAGGATATTACCAAGGGGAACATTGCACAAGACCTAGTGCGGGTGTTTAGCACTGGCCCTAAATTAGATTCAGGCTTTGTGGATGGCCTGGTATTAGATGCCCTGACGCTGGAGCCCGTTGAAAATGCCATCGTGATGCTGCACAGCGGCTTGAACGACTCGGTGGTGGTGAATAGCAGGCCTTTGTATATCTCGAAAACGACCAAGGCGGGCCGTTTTCAATTGCCCAATATCAAGTCGGGCACATACAAGGTTTTTGTGCTAAAAGATATCAACTCGAATTATAAGTTCGACTTGCCGAACGAGCCCATCGCATTCATGAACCAAAACCTGGTTGTGCGCGATAGCCTTAAAACAAGCTTGAATTTTAAATTATTTGAACAAGCACAGCAGCAAGCCCGCTTGTCGGAAAACACGGCGATATTTGGCAAAGTAGTATTGAGCTATGCAGCCAGCTTACCCGAAAAAAACATCGAGGTAAAAGGCGATAACTTGGAGGATTGGCTGCTGGGTTTTGAACAAAACGACAAAGAACTAACCGTTTGGTATCGCGATTCATTGCCCAAGGTGCAGTTTGAAGTACAAATGCCTGGCTTTAGAGATACCGTGAAGTTGGCCAAATTCCCCAGCCGGAGCAGCTTGAAAGACAAATTATTGCCTGTGGTTGAAACCGCAGCAGCAGGGGCCGCTACGGCCCCAGGCAAAATGTCGAAAAATACCAAGGAAAAAGCGCCAAAAGCCTTGCTGAGCGAACTCCCTTTGCAAGATAGCACGAAGGCATTGGTGCTACAATTTAATTTACCCATCGATAGCCTGTTGATGGAACGCTGTGTTTTATTGCAGGATAGTCAAGCCATTAGTTTTAAGTCCTCCATAAAAAACAATCGAGAACTATTGATCAGCGCCGACTGGAAAGGTGGCTCCTCGTATACCTTAAGCCTAAACCCTGGAGCCCTGCAAGATGTTTACGGTAAATCGCACGATACCTTGGTGTACAAGTTTAAGGCAGCGGGCAAGGCCGATTACGGCAACATTGCCGTAAAACCTGCGGGTTTAGATACCGGGATTGTGTACATCATGGAATTGCTGGACAAGGATAAAAAATTCATCAGCCGTAAATCAGTGCTAACCACTGACACGCTGGTAAGCTTTAACCGGCAAATACTGGGCAGCTATTACATCAAGTTGATTCGCGACGATAATGCCAACGGCCGTTGGGACCCAGGCAATTACTTTGATGCCCGGCAGCCAGAGGCCATCGTGCTGAGCGATGCGCTGCAAATCCAAAAAGGTTTTGATGCAGAGCTATCGCTCGATATTAAAGCAGGGAAAGGCGCCAAGGCCAACATTGGAAAAGGTGGTGCTGCCCCCACGCCAGGCAGGACAGGGACTAAACCGAAATAAAACGATTGAGATACCTCGCTACTATATTATTACTGTTAGCTTGTTTCAGCAAGCTAGAACTACAAGCACAGCGCTACGCTTACGTGTTGGTAGACAGTATTCGTATTGAGGGTTTGAAACGGACGAGGGCCTCCATCACCGTGCGCGAAATGGATATCCGCCCGGGCGATACCATCGCTTTTAACGACCTAGCACCTAGGCTGCGGAGCAACGAGCAATTGTTGATGAACACTGGTTTGTTCTCAAGAGTAGATATTGACGTCATCCGCTGGGAAGAAAACCATGTGACCCTCAAGGCATCGGTGATGGAAAGGGGCTACATCCGGGCTGTACCGAACTTTGAATTGGCCGACCGTAACTTTAACGTATGGTGGGTTGACCAAGAAAGGCAGCTTAACCGTATTAATGTCGGGGCATTGGTTTACCTGGATAATATTACCGGCAACAACGACCGCTTTAAGCTGAATTACCAATACGGTTATACCCAAAAATACGAACTGGAGTACCAGAGGCCATTTATCGACCGGAAAAAACACTTTGGTATTAAGGCCAACATCCTGTATAGTTTAACCCGGGAGGCCTACTACGATGCGGAATTCAATAAACAGTTGTTTTTCAGGGACTTCGACAACGACTACCCACCCTTCCGACGGTTCAGGGTTTCAACCTCCCTTACCTACCGCAAAGGCTGGCGCTACTTTCAAGAGTGGGGTGTTGATTACCTTAACCTCAGCGTGGCCGATACCGTGTCGCAACTGAATCCCGACCTATTTCTAAACGGGAAAAGTACGCAGCGCTCATTCAATTTTTATTACCGTTTTTTATACGACACCCGCGACTTAAGGCCTTACCCCCGACGAGGTAATTTCTTTGAGCTACGCCTCGACAAGCAGGGCCTTTGGGTATTTAACGACGTGAACCAGTTATTCCTGACCCTGACATACGGTAAGTTTTATCCCATTGCGCCAAAGTGGCATAGCTCTTTTGTAGCCAAGGCCAGGGTAGCTGCCAACCGGCAAAAGCAGCCGTTTTACAACCAGGTTGCCCTAGGTTTTCAACAGGATTATGTGCGGGGCTACCAGTATTACGTGATGAACGGAACAGATTTCTTGCTGTTGCAGGGCGATTTGCACTTCAAGGTGCTTGACTTTACCTTAAAATCAAAGTTACCCTTGCGCTATTTCAGGTATTTACCTGCACAGTTTTATATTCGAACCCACGCCGATGCAGGTTTTGCCTACAACAAATATTATACGGAAAACAACCCCTTAGATAATACATTTCTGTTTGGCACCGGAATATCACTCGATGCCGTGTTGGCCTATCGCCAAGTTTTTCAAGTGGATTTTACCTTTAACGCCCGAGGCGAGTACGGCTTCTTCCTGCGGTATAGCCCGCGGTTTAATTAAAAACGCTGTTTTCCCACTCTGCCCTCTGCTCTCAGCTCTCTGCCCTCTTTTGCGCCTCCCCCCGCCGCGTTGCGGCGACCCCCTCCACTGCACAGCCGCTGCGCGGCCGTTGGTAGCGGGGGTTGGGCGAGCATAGCTCGCCGGCTGCTCTGATCTCTGCCCTCTGCTCTCTTATCTAATAAAGTTTGTTTACTGCAAGGCTTTCGCCTTGCAGTAAACAACTTTTTAGCTTATGGTTTGAAGTCGCGCATCAAGTCAACCAAGAACTGGATACTTTCAGCGGGCATTGCATTGTAGATGGAGGCACGCAAGCCACCAACCGAGCGGTGACCTTTAACGCCACTTACACCGTTTTGATTGCAAATTTCCAAGAACGCTTTTTCGTGGGCTGGATCAGCGGTCAAGAAATTCACGTTCATGAACGAGCGGTCTTCAACGGCGCAAGTACCTTTGAACAAGGGGTTGCGGTCGATTTCATCGTACAAGATTTTGGCTTTGGCCAAGTTGTGTTTTTCCATGGCTTCAAGGCCACCCATAGCTTTAATCCAACGCATGGTGAGCATGCTCACATAGATGGGGAAAACTGGCGGCGTGTTGTACATTGAACCACCCTCGATGTGCGTGCGGTAATCGAGCATGGTGGGTATTTTACGGCTCACTTTACCAAGGGCATCTTTGCGAACGATAACCACGGTGGTACCGGCTGGGCCTACGTTTTTCTGGGCACCAGCATAAATGAGGTCGTATTTTTCAAAGTCGATTGGGCGACTGAGGAAGTCAGACGACATATCACAAACCAGCCTTACATCGGTTGCAGGTACGTGGTGGTATTGTGTACCAAAAATAGTATTGTTGGTGGTGTAGTGGAAAAACTTAGCGTTAGCAGGTATTTTCACATCCTTGGGGATGTAGCTGTAGTTTTGGTCTTTCGACGAGCCAACCACATCAATGGTACCGTAATCTTTAGCTTCTTTGATGGCTTTGTTGGCCCAAGTACCGGTATCGGTGTAAGCGGCGGTCTCGCTGCTGTCGAGCAAGTTCATGGGTGCCATGAAAAATTGCGTGCTGGCACCACCCGTGAGGAAAAGTACCGCATAATCGTCGGTCAGGCCGATAAGCTCGCGAACCAGTTGCTCGGCTTCAGCCATCACGGCTTCAAATTCGGGGCTGCGGTGCGACATCTCGAGGAGCGACAAGCCAACGCCGTTAAAATCGATACAAGCTTGTGCAGCTTGTTGGAGCACGCTTGCAGGTAAAATACCAGGCCCAGCGCTAAAATTGTGGATTTTCATGGTAGCCATAACTGTTTGATGAATGATACTGCAAAGGTAAATAATCCCGTGGTACCAGCAGGGAAAAAGGTGTGTAGATAGTCACTTTGGGTTAGAATTTAGCCCTTATATGGTCAAACAGCTTAGTTGATTAGTTTTTTGTCTTTTTTGGGGCCTGCGGCGCGTTGCGCCGCCGCACCCTTCCGGGCTCGGCTGTTCGCCTCGGTGCTGCGCACCAGCCGCTACGCGGCTGCCCTCCAGGCTGCTAGGCCGTTTCTTGCGCTGGTGTACCTAACCAGCGGGTTGAAGATTTTCAGCCCCAACACGTCATTAACCATTTATCATTAAACATTATAAAAGGCGGCTCTGCCGCCGTCGCGTTAGGCATGCTAAGCGTGGCCGCAACGCGGCCAGCCCGCAGGGCCGAGCGAACAGCGAGCGCGTAGCACGCCGGCGGTGCGCCAGTAGGGGCGTATCGCATACGCCCCGCAAAGCACCGCAACGCCCAAAAATAAAAAAAGATCGCCCAGCCGAAGCCGGGCGACCTGTAAGTCATAACCCTATAACTTATCTTATACTAGTGTGCGTGTGCTTCACCAGCACCGCGTGGGATACGGATATCCTCAATCAAGTCTTGGATTTCTTTTGGTGGCGGTGGTGTCATGCGCGATACCACGAGGGTAACGATCAAGTTAACCACCATGCCCACGGTACCAATACCTTCAGGCGAGATGCCGAAGAGGTAGTTTTTAGCATCCCAGCCCATGAACTTGAAGCCGATGATGTACACGGCCGTGAATACAAGACCAGTTATCATACCAGCGATGGCGCCTTCTTTATTGGTGCGTTTATCGAAAATACCCAGAATTATGGCCGGGAAGAACGAGGATGCTGCCAAACCGAAGGCAAAGGCCACGATGGCCGCCACGAAATCGGGTGGGTAGATACCAATTAAACCAGCCAACAATACCGCTACACCAGCTGCAATCCGGGCGAAAAGCAGTTCTTGCTTCTCGGATATATTAGGCATAAGGGCATTTTTGAGCAAGTCATGCGATACTGCCGAGGATATCACCAGCAGCAAACCTGCCGCCGTTGAAAGTGCCGCAGCCAAACCACCAGCGGCTACCAGGGCGATAACCCAAGCGGGGAGACCCGCCATTTCAGGGTTAGCCAGAACCATGATGTCCTTGTCAACTGTAAGTTCGCTGCCTTTCCAGCCGCGAGACTCGGCTGTAGCGGTGAACGCCTCGTTTTTATCGTTGTAGTACTGGATTAAACCGTCGCCGTTTTTATCCTCAAAAGTTAAGAGTTTGGCTGTTTCCCATTTTTTGAACCAATCCGGAACAGATGCGTATTCTTTGCCTTGAAGGGTTTCAATCAAGTTGGTCCGTACATAAGTAGCGATGGCAGGTGCAGTGGTATAAAGGATAGTGATAAAAATCAAAGCCCAACCAGCCGATGAACGAGCATCTTTAACTTTAGGTACGGTGAAGAAACGAACGATTACGTGAGGCAAACCGGCGGTACCGAACATCAATGCTGCGGTGATGGCAAACATATCGAGGGCGGTTTTCTTACCCTCGGTATAGGCGGCGAAACCTAAATCAGCGTGCAGGCTGTCGAGTTTGTCCAACATGCTACCAAAGCCAAGTTGTGGAATAGGGTTTCCAGTCATCTGGAAAGCGATGAAGATGGCCGGAACCATGTAGGCAAAAATCAACACGCAGTATTGTGCTACCTGGGTGTAGGTGATACCTTTCATACCGCCTAGTACCGAGTAAACGAACACGATGGCCATACCGATGATTACGCCAAGGTTGATATCAACCTCCAAGAACTTGGAGAATACGATACCTACACCGCGCATTTGGCCTGAGATATAAGTAAACGAAATGAATAAGGCACAAATAACGGCCACGATACGGGCTGTTTGCGAGTAATAACGCGCGCCGATAAAGTCAGGAACCGTAAACTTACCAAACTTGCGCAAGTAAGGCGCTAAGAGTAGGGCCAGTAGCACGTAGCCCCCAGTCCAACCCATCAAGTAGCGGGCACCGTCAAAACCATCGAAGGAAATCATACCTGCCATGGAGATAAAAGATGCGGCCGACATCCAGTCGGCAGCCGTGGCCATACCGTTCACGATGGGGTGAACACCACCACCAGCCACGTAAAATTCTTTAGTAGAACTAGCACGCGTCCAAATCGCGATGCCAATATACAGTGCGAAACTAAGTCCGACTATGAGGTAGGTCCATGTTTGAACATCCATAACCTTTTATTTTTTTGAGTTTTGTAATAGTTTAAGCTAGGCGTTGATTATTGTTCGTCTACCTCGTACTTTTTGTCGAGTGAGTTCATCAGCTTGACATACCAGAAAATGAGGATTACGAAAACGTACATGGATCCTTGTTGGGCAAACCAGAAACCCAGTTTAAAACCACCAATTTTAATGGCGTTGAGTTGTGGGGCCAGGAATATCCCGAAGCCGTAGGAAACGATAAACCAGATAGCAAGCAACAAGATGAGGTACTTGAGGTTATCTTTCCAATACTGTTTGAGATCTTTAGTAGACATGGGCTGTCGTTTTTAAGGTGTTGGAAATAAAAGGAACAATGGATTGATTAGCCAGCAGGGTGCAGCTTTAGGTCAAACTACCCTGCGCTGATCAATGCCTATAGGAAGAAATGCGATTGTAAAGTTATTTCGGTACGGTAGCCGTCTTGTTTGCGGGTAGTATTATCGATAAGCGGGCGTAAACCTGCTTGAAGAGTCAACTTGGCATTATGGCCGTTGAGGAAGTAGTTCAAGCCTAGATCAAACTGGTTGGTCATACCTTCAAGGCCTTCAAAGTTTTTAAGGGTAGCGGTTGCGTAAGGCATGAACTGGCCTTTATCACCCATTTTAGGCAACAGGAAGCCTACTTGAGTATGCCAAATTTGGCCCGTACCGATGGTAGGTTGGCCATTACCAGAGCCACCATATGAACCATCTACTGGATTATAACCAGCGGCCTCGTTCATGATACCCACGTTGCGGACGAAGTTTGGTCCAAAGTTGTACTGGTAAAATACCGAGTAGAGGTGGAACATGGTGTTTTTCTCCTTGTTGATTGGCTGCTCGTAGAATACGTCGAGGCCAAAGAGGGCTTGAGCCGTTTTTTTAACTTCGCGGGTTTCTGTGTCGAAGTGAGCCATGGAGTTAGGGTGGAACATGTAGCCGGCGCCCACGTTGAGCACTTTCTTGGCTCCGAGGTGCGTACCTACGGTAAAGGGTAGCTTGTTACTCTCCTTGTCGAAGAACATGTACTGGAAGTAACCTTGTGTTGACCAAGATTGGCTGGCCACGTTAACAGAGGTGGTACGGGTACTATCGAGCGTACTTGAGGGCGAACCAAAGGTGAAGGGCTTGTTCAAGGCAATACGGTAGTCTAATTTACCCAACTGGCCTTTGGCGTAAATACCGTATTGGCGGGCAAACTGGTCGTTCCATTCAATGGTTGGCCAGTTATAGATAGGCGCATCGAGTGTCATAAAGTTGAGTGTACTGGCACTTGATAGGCGTGAAATACCATTCCAGTAGTGCAAACCTGCACCCAGGTATAATTTGTCTTTCAACACCATGTACTCGGTCCAAGCATCGTGGATGAAGAGTTGTGGTTTTTTGGCCGAGCCCGCCACAGAACCACCGTTAATGAAAGTTTGGTTGTTGATACCCCAGTGCGTCAAAATTAAAAAGCGAGGCGAAATTTGGGCATACGCCAAGAAACGCGTGCGGCGTGCGCCTAGGTCAAAGTCCCATGCCTTGGCATTGCCATCTACATCAAGGGTGCCGGGGTTGTTCTGGATGGCACGGGCCCAAACTTGATTCCAAATGATAAAGCGCACGTATTTGCTACCCGAGTCGTTAAGTTTTAGGGTAAGCGGCTTGTAGCTGTGGTCAACTTCCTCTGTCCCGGTTTGGGCGGCCAATGGCTGCCAGCAACTGAACAGCACGAGGGCTAAAAGGCTTAATTTAGTAAGGTGTTTCATCATCTTTAAGGTTTTAAATTAGAACGTCAGTGCTTACAAAATCCGAATATGTAATTGCAAAAATATATAGATATTTATATATGTGCAAGTATTATTTTATTTTTTTTCAGTTTCCCCAAAAAAATATTGGCGCTACCGATAAAATCGAACTTTTATATGTTCATTTCGAAATGAAAGTTCCATCTTTACAGCTAGGAAAACTGCGCTAGACCAATGCGTTTAGGCTTTAGTTTGTTCTGGCTTTGTAACCACCCCGTCTGCGCTACACGGCGCAAGCGCCATGTGCGCATCCACCCCTCCTTGAGAAGGAGGGGAACTTGGCTTGTTCTTTTTAATTACTGTTCATAAATTATTTGCAGTAGGCTATAGGTTCAACGGGAAGCGTCTGCGTGAGCTGCCTGGAAGGCACCGCGAAGCGGTGGTGCGCAGCACCGAGGCGCTAGCCGAGCCTGCAAGGGAGCGACCCGAAGTGCTGTTGGGCGTATGCAATACGCCCAACGTGCGAGGGGCACGCCCAAAAACAAATCAAAATAATCAACAACATGAAATCGACTCAGCTCAAAGACAACACCAGTATCTTTTGCCTTCGCCGCCTCGAAGCACGCATGCTCGACCACCATATCGACGGCTATTTTAAACATGGTTCTAACCTCCAACCCGGCTCGGTGGTGTTCGACGTAGGTGCCAACATCGGTGTGTTTGGCGTGCGCGTGATGCAACAACACCCCGGTGTTAAGCTGATTGCCTTTGAACCCATCCCTGATATACATAAGGTAACCGAGGCCAACGGCAAAAAATATGGCTTTACGGCCTTGAATTGTGGCCTAGGCGAAAAACCTGGTCAGCTCGATTTCATGTACTACCCCAACAGCCCGGCCCTGAGCACCTCGCACCCCGAGATGTGGGACGACAACGCTGGCTCGCTAGAACGTGCCACTGCCAGCAGCATGAAAAATGCACCCGACGATATGTGGTACGCCCGATGGCTGCCTGGTTTCGTGGCCAAGTTGTACAGTAAATTTATGCGCAGCCGCCCCGTTCGGGTGAATAGCCCCGTGTACACCGTGTCGCAAATCATGGACCAGCACAACTGTGCCGGCATCGACATGCTGAAGGTTGACTGTGAAGGCGCCGAGCTCGACGTGCTGCTGGGCGTGGAAGAACGCCACTGGCCAACCGTGAAACAAGTGGTTTGCGAGGTTTGCGATTTTGATGGTCGCTTGAAAAAAATTGAAGCCCTACTGCAAAAAGCAGGCTTCAGCCGTATCATTATCGAGGAGGAAGACGCCCTACAAGGCGCAAACCTTTACAATATTTATGCGTTCAGAGACTAAAGGCCCTACATCTTTTTGTAACTTTACGGTACTTTAAATCATCCGACCATGAATTTTGTAAGCATCACCCTGCTCATCAACCTCGTAACCATTATTATAGGTTACATCCTCTCGTACCTCATCGTGAAAAAGCAGTTCATGAAGGACCAGAGCATCCAGAACCGCCGCTACAAGGATGGCCACCTACACCAGCGCATGATGCCGCTCATCATTTTCAACTTGAGCTGTTTGATGATTGTTGCGGGCGTTGGGGCTTGGCTAGGTCAATCGTGGTTCGTCATTGAAACGCCCACCTTGGCTGTGTTTTTCGGCCAAGTGTTTACCATGATGCTCATCGACGATGCATTTTTCTACTTCCTGCACCGCGCCATGCACGAGAGCCCTTACCTGTATCGCAAAATTCACCGCATCCACCACCAGGCCACGCAGCCTTTCCCTATGGAATACATGTACGTGCACCCCTTGGAGTGGAGCACGGGTTCTATCGGCGTGTTCCTGGGCATCATCGCCATCCACCTCGTGATGCCAATCAACGCATTTGCCTTCTGGACCTACGCGGCCTTCCGAGCTTTGCACGAGATTACCATCCACTCGGGGGTAAAATCAAAATTTGCACAGTACATCCCTTTCTGGGGCACCACCGAGCACCACGATTTCCATCACGCTAAAATTGATGCAAACTACGCGTCAACCTTCACCTACTGGGATAAAATTTTTGGTACCGAGGCTACGAAAAACGAGCGCGAAGCCAAAATGAATCAGTAGTTGATAGTTGGTAGTTTTTAGTTGATAGATTGCCCAATCAGCACATTAGCAGATTATTCAATTAGCACATTTTTTGGGGCGTGCCCCTCGCGTTGCGAAGCCGCCCAGGTCGGGCGGCTCTACGGCGCTCGGGTCGCTCCCCTCCGGGGTTCGCTTTGCTCCGTGCTGCGCACCGCGGCTACGCCGCGCCCTCCGGGCAGCTCACGCGGATTATCGTTCTGCTGAGGCCCATTCATATCTATTTTGCGCCTCCCCCCGGCGCGTTGCGCCGACCCCCTCCACTGTACAGCCGCTACGCGTCTGTTGGTAGCGGGGGTTGGGCGAGCGAAGCTCGCCGAGTTCATCGTTCATTGTTCATAGTTCATCGTTCATAGCTCTACGTCCATGCTTAAAAAACTATCCAGCATTGCAATCTTGCTAGCCCTTGGCCAAGCCCTGCAAAGTCAATCCAGTGCGCCACTACCCGTAGGCGAATACGCCTACCCTATCATCGACCGGCTGGATATTAAAGGTGGTCAGAACAGTCCGTTCCAGCACACCGCATTGAAGCCTTATGTTCGAGCAGAGTTGGGGCCAATCCGCAATGCCGAGTTCGAGCCTGGCTTCCTAGAGTCCAAGCGCAACCTGAAAGATATTGACTACCTCTCAGCTGATAATGCCGACTACCCTGCCAATAATCTACCCGCGCTGAGCAAAAAGCCTATCCTCAAATATTTCTACCGCACGCCAGCGCACTTTTTAGAGTTGCGCAAAAAACCGTTCTCCTTTGCCCTCGACCCCATCATCAATGTACAGGGTGGTTTTGGCCAAGGCACTTCCGACGGGAGAGCAGTGTTCCTCAACCAGCGTGGCGGCATCATCCGTGGCGATGTGGATGGCAAAGTTTACTTCTACATGCGTCTATTGGAGACCCAGGCTGGTTTCCCCGAG
>CAZDVQ010000077.1:0-18637 GCA_964508975.1 uncultured Saprospiraceae bacterium | reverse complement strand
AGAAGTGCTCAACTGCCTCGAAAGTTTGTCGCCTCGCGAGGCCGACGTGGTTTCAGCATACTACGGCCTACGTGGCCACCAGCCCATGAACATGGAAGAAATTGGCGAATACTACGACCTGAGCCGCGAACGCGTACGCCAAATTAAAGATCGCGCCATGCGCCGCCTCAAAAGGTCTTGCATTAAAGCTAATTTACGCCAGTACCTAGGCGAATAAAAGTTTATCCCCCCTCAACTTTTATACAAAGGATGCCCCGGCAAGGGCATCCTTTTTTTGTATTGGTTTGGGTAGCTTTCCGCTATATAACGTACCTTCGCGAAATCATTCACCAGCAACCTACAAAACATGAATCGCAAGGTTAAATCGGCACTTATTTCTGTTTATTACAAAGACGGCCTCGATGCGCTTGTACAAGAGCTCGCCCAAAACGGGGTAGTTATCTACTCAACCGGCGGTACGCAAAGCTTTATTGAAGGGCTTGGTATCCCCGTTGTTCCCGTGGAAGATTTAACTGGATACCCTTCTATCCTTGATGGCCGGGTAAAAACCCTGCACCCTAAAGTTTTCGGCGGTATCCTGGCCCGCCGCGAAGCCGATCACCTCGGCCAACTGGCGCAGTACCAGATTCCTGAAATCGACCTCGTGATTGTTGACCTTTATCCTTTTGAAGAAACCGTGGCCAACACCACCGACCAAGCTACCATCATCGAGAAAATCGACATCGGCGGTATTTCACTCATCCGTGCGGCTGCCAAAAACTTTAACGATGTAGTGATTGTACCATCGCGCGATGATTACGCCTCGGTGCTGGATATTCTACAACGCAAAAATGGCTGTACCGATATCGAAGACCGTATGGCCCTGGCTCAACGCGCTTTCGCCGTTAGCTCGCACTACGATACCGCTATTTGGTCGTACTTCAGCAGCCAGACCAATCAACAACCCGCCTTCAAGGCCAGCGTTAGCCCTGCTATGCCTTTGCGCTACGGCGAAAATCCACACCAAGCAGCCGAGTTCTTTGGCCCTATCGAGGACATGTTCGATATTTTGGGTGGTAAGGAATTGTCGTTCAACAACCTAGTCGATATCGACGCTGCCGTGAACCTCATGGCCGAATTTGTGCACGACGCCCCTAGTTTTGCTATCTTGAAACACACCAACGCCTGCGGTATGGCCACGCGCCCAAGCTTACTCCAAGCTTGGCATGCAGCCTTGGCCGCCGACCCCGTTTCGGCCTTCGGTGGTGTATTTATTTGTAATACTACCGTTGACCTCGACACCGCCAACGAGATTAACAAGTTGTTCTACGAGGTGCTTATCGCACCGGCCTTCACCGATGAGGCTTTACAGGTACTCCAAAGCAAAGGCAAACGTATCTTGTTGCGTATCAAGCATTTCAATGGTCAGGCCAAGCAGTTTAAGTCTATCCTCAACGGTGTTCTAGTACAAGATGCCGATCAGAAAACCGAGCAACAGGCTGATTTACGCGTGGCGACCAACACGGCTCCAACCGATAGTCAACTACGCGATTTGGTCTACGCCATCCGCTGCGTGAAACACTTGAAATCCAACGCTATCGCTATCGTGAAAGATGGCCAACTCATCGGTATGGGCTGCGGACAAACCTCGCGTGTGGATGCGCTCAACCAAGCTTTAACCAAGGCCAAGGCTTTTGGCTTTGACGTGACTGGCGCGGTAATGGCCTCTGAGGCTTTCTTCCCTTTCCCCGATTGTGTTGAAATCGCTAACCTTGCGGGTATTCAGGCCGTGGCCCAGCCGGGTGGTTCTATCAAGGACCAAGATAGTATCGACTATTGTAACCAGCATGGCCTTGCCATGGTGTTGAGCGGCATTAGGCACTTCAAACACTAGTAAAATAGTAAAAAGTATACGACGAGGGTAGGGCAACTTACCCTCGTTTTTTTGTTTAGGGCAGTTAAGTCCAAATCCTTGCTCCTTACGTCATTTACTCATTTATCATTTACTCATTTATTCTTTTTTGGGCGCCCCGGCCTACGGCCGTCGGGCTGTGCGCGGCTGCGCGTTGCTTGTCCCTTTGGGAGCGCCTTCGGCGCCCGCTACCATCCCTGGCGCAGGCAAGCTTATACCCCGGCCTGTAACTGTATCATTTTCCAGTAGTGGCCTTGTTGTTCCAATAAACTTTGGTGATTACCTTGTTCTATAATTTGCCCAGCTTCCAGCACGATAATCTGGTTGGCCTGCTGAATGGTAGATAAGCGGTGTGCAATTACCAGCACCGTCCGGTTGCTCATTACCCGTTGCAGGGCTTCTTGTACCAAACGCTCAGATTCTGCATCTAGCGCCGAGGTGGCCTCGTCGAGTATTAATATAGGTGGGTTGCGCAGCACGGCCCGGGCGATGGTCAAACGTTGGCGTTGGCCACCGCTGAGTTTGTTGCCACGCTCCCCGATATCGGTGTGGTAGCCCTCGGGCAGTGCCATGATAAAATCGTGTGCATTGGCTGTTTTGGCGGCCGCGATAACGGCCTCCTCGCTGGCATCTAGGCCAAAACGGATATTGTCAATCACCGTGTCGTGGAAGAGTATGGGCTCTTGTGTCACGATGCCCATTAAACCCCGCAAGGCATGAAGTTGAATATCCCTGACGTCCTGCCCGTCGATACGGATATGGCCTTGCGTTACATCGTAAAAGCGGGGCAGTAAATCGGCCAGCGTACTCTTACCCGCACCCGATGCGCCAACTAGCGCTACCGTTTGTCCTTTCGGGATGGTGAAACTGACATCCTGCAACACCGTTTGATCTGCTCGGTAGGCAAAATACACATGCTCAAAACTTACTGCGGTATGCAAACCTTCAATATGGTTGGCCCCAGCGGTATCTTGAATAGGGTTTATGGTGTCAATCACTTCTTCAATCCGCTTGGCAGCGCCCATCCCTTTACGGATGTTGTAGGCGGCGGTCGAGAACGATTTGGCAGGTGCAATGATGTTGTAGAACATCAAGAGAAAAAGGATGAACTTATCGGCATCCAAGCCACCACTGAACACGATTTTAGCACCAAACCAAAGCAGCAGCGCCATAACGCTGATACCTAAAAATTCTGACAAGGGCGAGGCCAAGTCGCGGCGCCACAGGATGCGGTTATTCAACTGGCGGTAGGCTTCGTTTTCTTGCTGAAAGCGTTTTTCTTGGTAAGCTTGAGCATTGAAGGCTTTAACCACACGCATCCCGCCGATGGTTTCATCCACCTGGCTCATCAATTGACCCATGAGGGCTTGAGCCGTAGCCGATTGTTTCTTGAGCTTTTTACCCACACCACCGATTAATAAAGCGGTAATGGCAATCATCAACACCGCAAACAGCACCAACTTGGGGCTAATGGCCAGCATCATGGCCAAGGAGCCTAAAATGGCCAGCGGCTCCCGCGAGATTGTCTCGATGGTATTCAAGATACTCCATTCCACCTCCTGCACGTCGGTGGAGATGCGGGCGGTTAGGTCGCCCTTGCGTTCGGCATTGAAGTAGCCCAGCGGGAGTTGTAGTAATTTTTGGAATAAACCCCGCCTCAGGTCGCGTACGATACCGCTTCGAGCAGGTGTGATGGCTACCATGGCTAGGTAGCGAAACAGATTTTTGAAAAAGAAAATAACCACCACGCCTAGGCAAACGATAACCAAAGCTTGGTCGCGGCCATAGCTGTTAATCAAGTTCGAGAGTTGGTAATCAAGCAGGCCCAGCGCCTCGCGGATATTCCACCAGTTGCCCTCGGGGGCTTCAGTCACGGGTTTTTCAAGGCCGAACAATATCTGCAAGAACGGCACCACCGAGGTCATGGAGAAAATACCAAACAGCACCGTGAGGATGTTGAACACAATGTTGAGTGCAACGGCCTGTGGGTAATGTTTGAAAAAAGCCCCGAGGTATCGAATGTGTGGTTGCGGTTTGCTGGCTGACATTAATCTATTTGTTCGAGTAGGTCGAGTAGGGGGTCAAGTTCATCAAAGGATTTGTAGCCAACTTTTTCCTCGGCACCACCTTTCAGTTGAAGGCCGTAGGGTTGGAGTTGGTCTAGTATTTCAGGTAAATTGTGGGCATCTGCATCCACGTCGAGGAGCACCTTGTGGTTGGCCAGTAAGGCTTTCAACTCGGGTAGGGGCATGAGGGCAGAACTAGCCATAAATGCCCAAGGGATATGATTCCGGCTAAAATCCAGCACGAAACAATCCACGTGTGGGGCAAATTCCTCGAGTTGAAAACGCAGTATCTGGAGGTCGGTGCTGGCATCCACGATAATTTCCTTGATAACCTGGAGGCCTTTGAGCTCCTTCACGTGCTCCACATCTTGGAATAAACCAACTTGAACGGTATCAAGTTCAAGCATGGCAGCGTGTTCGAGGATAGCCTCGGGGCTTTCGGGGCCAAATTCGCCCACGATGGTAGGGCCTTGCACCCAGTTGCGCATCTCGGCGAACTGTTTAGGTGTAACGAAATTTTGTTGGTTAGGGTCGAGTGAAAAGCCGAGCCAGTTGACTTCCCAGGCGGCAAAAAAACGGGCATCGGTCAGGTTGGCGATGGCGCCTGCTTTTACAGGTAGCTTGAGCATGCTGATTTATTTTGCACAAAGGTAAGCAAGTGCATGCAGCTAAGCATCATGGGTACTTACTTTAATGCATGGAAGTCCATCATCCGTCATTTACTCATTTTCTCCTATCATCATTTGTTCTTTTTTGGGCGCGTCGGCCTGCGGCCGTCGGGCTGTGCGCGGCTGCGCGTTGCTTGTCCCTACGGGAGCGCCTTCGGCGCCCGCTACCACCCCTCGCGCAGGAGGCATGACTGGCTTGCCCTCAAGTTTAAATAAGGCCCAGCTTTTGGGCTTCGGAAATTGCGTTTTTGACAAGCTCGTATTTGAGGCTCATGCGTTTAGCAATTTCCCTGATGCTCAAACCTTCTTTGTACTGTTTAAACACCTCTAAAGAAATCATGAGCCCTTCCTCCTTGCTCTCTTTTTTGCCTTTTTCTATACCTTTTTCTATGCCTTTTGCATAGCCAGCGGCCTCGTATTGTTCTTTCAGTGTATATGGGGTCTTTTCCATGTTAAACTGGTTGAGTATTGCTTTAAATTTGGTTTCAAACTGTTCCTTGTCTGCTTGCGAAGTACGGTAAAAATAGCTCAGGGACTGTGCATAGAGCTTGTCATTTTGAAGGAGTACCTCCTGTGCCTGTATCATCTCCGCGAGCATCTGATCCTCGTAGTCGGGTTCGTGCACGGCACCCAGCGTTAGGATGGCGTAGCGGGTAAGCTCTAGTTCGTACTTGGACAGTTTTTCTTGGAGTCCTTTGGATAAGTGCTCAAAGATAAAATCAAAATTAGGCACAAAACGTTCAAGTATGCTATTTTTTAACCTTAAAACTTCAACAATCGACTTGGGCCGCCAGTTTTCCTTGCCTTGATAAATCAGTATCGGTAATACGAAGCGTGGCCTGCTATGCTCCGAGATGTCCTGGCGCATGATGGCGCATATATATTCAAGCAACTGTACCGAAACATAAGGTCCCCTAGCATACTTGTGTTCGAAGAGGAAGGCTGTGCGAAGCCTACCATTTCGACCAGGGACTTGCCACACCACGTCACTGAAGGATTTGGCCAGGTCTGGTCCTAAATAACTACTCATTTCAAGTTCCATTTCGTCGAGCCGGTACAGTGCCAGCACATCTACAGGCAAGGTGCTTTGAAGGAAATCAACCACGATTTCCTTCATGCTGAACACCGCCTTGAACATCTCGTCATGCGGGGTTTGTTGTTTGTCTTTTTGTTTTTTGCTGGACTTCATCCAAATAAATTTTGATGGTTAAAAAAATATTCGGTGAAGCGTGGCGCAAAAATAAAACAAGGGGCTGCAATGTTGTTGGTTATACTTTATTCGATTAAGTTATAATTTATTACAGGTGGTGGCCTAGCGATGCGGAGGGGTGGGCGAAGCCCAGACCGCAACGCGGGCCGAGCGAATAGCGAGCCCCGAAGCGTAGCGCCCTGAGCTTTGTGTAGCCGCCCTACTTGGGCGGCTACACATGCGAGGGGAGGCCCCAAAAACATATTCTAAAATAGTTTTTCGGTAACGTAGCGCCATATTTATGCATATATTTACATACGCTACTCTAAAACAACATATTATGCCACAAGAAAAACACCATTACTGCAATGTTAAAGAAAGTCCACAACGCTTATTTGACCAGAGTGTTGGACTAGAACGTGCCCGTGCCATTAACCTCTACCACAAAAAATGGATTAACGGGACGGTGCTAACTTATTACTTTTTTAATGCAGCCAGCGACGGGGAGCGTGTGTTGATGAGCGACGGCACTACCCGCTTTATTGCTTGGAAAGGTGCTGCCAACGAGGTGGCCGCGGTGCGCCGTGCTTTTGATACCTGGGCTGCTATTGGTCTGGGTATACAATTTAAAGAAGTGCAAGACCCGCATGAAGCTATTTGCAGGATTGGTTTTGCACGTGGCGATGGCTCTTGGTCGTACGTGGGCCGAGATAATTATGATATACCCAAAAGCGAGCGAACCATGAATTTTGGCTGGGATGTAAGTACCAGTTACGGATTTTCGACGGCCTTGCACGAAATTGGGCACTTTATAGGTTTACAACACGAGCACCAGAACCCAAATGCAGGCATCGTTTGGGACGAAGCGGCCGTGATTCGTTCATTGTCGGGCCCACCCAACAATTGGGATGAGGGTAAAATCCGCCGGAATATCCTGAATAAATTATCGGTAGCAGATACTATGGGCACCGACTGGGACCCAACATCTATCATGCACTACGATTTTGAGGCTGGTTTGATTTTGGCTCCAGCGCAGTACAGGAATGGTATTAACCCGCCGGGTATCCTGTCGGCCAAAGATATCGCCTGGGTGCGGAGCATTTACCCGCCAATACAAGTGGTGGATACTAAAGTGCTGGAAGTGGCCAAGTCGAAAATTATAACCATAGAGGCAGGCCAACAAGCTGACTATTTCATTGAGCCCGACGAAACGCGTAATTATATTATATCAACTTTTGGTGTGATGGATACGCTGATGGTGCTGTTTGAAGCAAATGGTACAGGCGATCCGATACGCCTTGCCACGGATGACGACAGTGGGGATTTTAGGAACGCTAAAATTGCAGCCAAGCTGGTAAAGGGTAAGCGCTACATCGTTAGTATGCGTTTGTACTACAATGGCGCAGCGGGGAAAACGGCCATCATGTATTGGTAAAAATCAAATGTAATTCAATATGAAAACAACTTTTTTCTGGGGTGGCTTTAATTTTAAATGGAAAAAGAACCCACACCGCTTGAACAAACTCATGTTTAGGTACAATGTAGAAAATGATCAGAAACATCATCTAGGTGCGGCTATTGGCAACGCCAAGATGAAGTTCAACAAGGATACCGCCGAGTTTTCGATGTATCAGCACGAGTTTAGCTACAACCCCAACTTGATGGAAGTAGCGACATTTGATGCGGGCAACCCAATACTGTTACAGGCGAAATACATCAGCTCGACGCACAAGATAGCCACGGCTAAACGCCAGACAGTGGAGGTGCCAATGGCCCAGCTGAAAGATGTACACCCAGGCGTGGACCTAACGGCATTCGACGGTATGAAAGTGGTATTAAATGGTTTTCACATTGATGCCCAGAATAATCCTTCGGGCTGGTATTTAGGTGCTTTGGGTTTGCAGGTATCTAATTTAAGACCATCCACTAGCCAGCTAGATACATGGTTGTTTGATATTGACTGGAAGATTAAACCAGCGGCATCTGCTGACCCTATCCACCATGGTAATGGAAGCTGGGAAGAACATATGGATTGTACCTACAACCTTTGGCTTGACGTGAAACTAGTATTTTACCATAAAGCCCAGGTGAATATTGGCGATGTGCTGGTGGGAGGAGCCTTCAACGACAAGATAAATGCAAGCTTAAGCAAGGCCCAGACCCGCGAAGGTATTCCTGCCATAACGGGTTTCGAGATTGAACTGTTCCCGGGTAATTTTTCAAAAACCAAAGTAGGCCGTTATATGCGCCAGCTAGCCTACTACGTGGAGCCTGCGGGAGAACAAACCTGGAATATCCACCATGCATTTTCTAATGATGGCCCGCTCCCCGTGAAATGGGATGGGCAATCATCGTTTAACTTACTTTTCATCGATAAGCAAGACCTTGCGCTTGTAGCCGCGGGTGGACCTAAAAATAAACGCAAGTTAACCGCCGACAACGGAGAAGCCGTGGTGGTCGTTTAAACAGCTTTTTGACTAAATTTATCTTTGGCCAACATGGCCAAGGCGTATATAAGCCAAAGCCAAGGTGTGCCGTGCATGGCGAGGTCGAACCAGTTCATGGCTGTCATGCCATGCGCACCGCCAAGTACCCAGCGGAGGTCGGCAATAATGTGCGGTTCAGGTACAAAAGGAGCTAAGCCAATAGTAAGGCTTGCAAATAGCGCTATGCGCCAATCTCTAAGTATATTGTTCATGATAAAAAGTTATGGGAGCACAAAAGTACTTGTAGCTCCCATAGCTTTTGGTGACCAAAGTTACGTGGTGTAGAATATTTAACGGAATTCAATTTTATCTTTCAAGCCGCCATGGAGGCTGAATAGCACGCCATCTTCCTTCAGGAATTCATGTGGGAACCCGAGGTCAATTTTACTGACGGCATCTAAGCGAGCCAACATTTCGTCGGGGATGATAACCGAGGCGCTTTTCATGTTTTCGCTTAGTTGTTCGCAGTTACGTGCACCTAGCACGGGTATAACTTGCGTGCCGAGTCCGGCTGCATGGGTAGTCCATTTATAAGCAACTGTTGAAGGGCTATAACCGAGCTCTTTCGACACGGCCACCAGTTCCTTGGCTATGGCGGTATTGCGTTCATCGAGCCTTTTGCTGCCTTCTTTGAGTCGCTTCACGGTGCCATCGTCGTTCAGGTATTTTCCGGTCAGGGCTCCACCGCCGATAGCGCCCCAGGCGGTAACGCCGATACCAAGTTCTTTGGCCATGGGCAGTAAATCGCGTTCGGCATCGCGTTTAATGAGGCTATATTCAAGCTGCATGCCGATAAAAGGCGACCAGCCCCGGAGTTCGGCCATGGTTTGACCTCGGGAAACAATCCAAGCAGGGGTATCGGAAATGGCGATATACATCACCTTTCCACTCCTGACCAAATCGTCTAGGCCGCGCATTACTTCGTCTATGGGCGTTGTAAAATCCCAAACGTGCAGGTAAAGCACATCAATACAATCGGTTTGTAGGCGTTGTAAGCTACCTTCAACCGATTGGATAAGGTTTTTACGGTGGTTGCCCCCATCGTTGATACGGCCGGGGCGGGTATGTAAGGCGTACTTGGTTGCAATGACCAGCTCGTCGCGGCGCCCAGAAGTTTTTACGAATTCACCGAGCCAGGTTTCACTGGTGCCTTCGGTGTAGCGGTTGGCCGTATCTATAAAATTGCCACCTTGCTCGAGGAACAAGTCGAACATTTGTTTGCTTTCGGCTTTATCAGCGCCAAAGCCCCACTCGGTGCCAAAGGTCATCACGCCAAAGCACAGTTCAGAAACGCGTAAACCGCTGCGGCCTAGTAATTTGTAGTTCATGGTTATATATGCTTAGTAATCAAAATGTTTGGGTAATCGTTCTGCACGGGCTAAAGTGCTGAAGGCACCAAGCTCGTGCATGAGTTCCAATATGGGGTTCAGTTCGTGGATAATTTCGATATAATAATCTTCGTGTAGCTTATCCATTTTGCCTAGTAGGGTTTTCATTTTCTTGACTAGGTAAGTCGCAAATTTTTCAGTACGGTAAGAGGCATAAACAAAGGCGTCTTCCCGAATATGCAGTGCAGCGTTGATAACTTTGAAATTGAGTTGTACCTCGCCAAATTTGTCGCTGGTTATTTTGTAATGTTTGGTGATGGCGCCACTGCATGTTTTTACATGAACCAGAATATCGTCTGGATGCCTGCTACGGCTCACTTGGTCGTGCAGGTAGCCTAGGAGAGATAGTTCTAGGTTGTTGCGGCGCTCTTCCATGGTACTGCCCATTTCTACCAGTTGGAAGTATAGTTTTTCCGTTAGGATAGCATCCTTGGCAATAAGCCGGTAAAGCAGTTTGTCTTTTTCTTTGCCGCTCATTAAACTAATGGCCGCTTTCAATTCGGGGGTCATTTTCTGCATAAGCATGCGAGGCTAGTGGGTGAGGTCAAGTTCACGGACCAAGTTGTTGAGCATCAACAGTTCTTCGTAGAAGTTGCTCACGACTTCAAAGTTGGTATTCGATCGGAACAATTCGGGCTCTAGCAAGTCTTTAGGTTCTTCAATGGCAATGTATAAATGGCCATCAACGAAGCTCATGTATACTTTTTTGCCTTTGGTTTCGCGGATATTCAAAATAGTTTGTACCAGCGATGATGACAACAGCTCCTGCACCGGTAGATTATCCTGAGCGTAGGCTTTGAAATAGCGGTCTAATTCGGGGCTTAGCGCCACGGGGTTACCACCCATGGCCGTGGCATACTTGATGGTTCGGGTATTGAACTGCCAGTTTTCCTTGGGGATAAGTACCATTTTGCCTTTGAAGGTCCAAGGCATATTGGCATGGAAGAAGATACCCCTGAAAATGCGTTCTACCCTGTTGCGGATAGGCGAGGGATGTTTTAGGTCTAGTTCGCACAGCTCGTAGGTAACCTCACCAACTTGGCCACGGATATAATCCTCCCCCTCGTAAACGGCGGGCCTGAAGCCAAAGAAACCACTGCGTTGAAAAGTATCGGCGGGGATGAAGTCTTTGTTGTAGTAGCGCAACTCAGGGTCGATATACTGTAGAATAAGATTCATTACCCGCGGTTTAAAACGGTCTTTAAACTTTCGGATACGCCACACCAGTATAGATCCAGCAATGAGCAAAGGTAGCCACAACAATAAAATGAGGGTAGGGATACCCATGGCAAAGGCTGCGATACCCATGACAAGGACCACCAGCACAATCAAGCCGAACAGTATGTTCATGAGGATGCGTTCGCGGTCAAGCTGCACCAGTTCGCGGTGCATCACCTCGTTGAAATATTGCCGGAATTGTTTAATTGGATCCAAGGGTATGGGTATGATTCCCCACAAAGTTAAGCTATCCGCGAGAAATTACTACTGGCCCGTGCCATCAACTTGCCTTGTTGGTTAAAAACTTCGCAGGTTACATAGGCTGTGCTGCGGCCAAAACGGTGTACACGTGGTTTGGCAACTATCCGTTCTCCAAGTACACCCTTGCCCAAGAAGTCGACATGCAAGTTCACGGCCACGTAACTACCTTCGTCGGTACTGACAAAGAGTTGCATGCCCATGCAATCATCAACTATAGCCGCTACCGAGCCACCATGCAGTATGCCCAGCGGGTTCAGCATGTCTTCCCGGATGACGAAAGATATATCTACCGAGCCATCATCGTGTACTGCTTCTACCCGGCCTTTCAACCATTTGGATAAGCCTACAGATATTTCGTTATCGTCCTTGCCGATGTGCTCGCGCAGTATTTGTACAAATGCAGTTTTCATGTATGGTTATTTGTCGCTTTGGAACAAATTATGGGTAAAGAAGTTCTCTGATTTATAACGCTCGGTCAAATATTTCAAAGCCATCGCCTAGGTCGTAGATGATATTCCGGTCACTTATTTCCATTTTTCAGGCAACAAATTCATACCTTTGCAAAATTCAAAAAAATCAACATGGAAATTTCAGGTGTAGTACAAACACTCCTCCCCGAGGTAACGGGACAAGGTAAAAACGGAACTTGGCGTAAACTCGAGTTCGTCGTTGAAATCGAAGCAGGGCAATACCCTAAAAAAGTTTGTTTTACCCTTTGGGGTGATAAAATCGACCAGGCGCAACTGCGCGTTGGCGAGAAAGTTACGGTTAGCTTTGACCTCGAGAGCCGAGAGTACAACAGCCGTTGGTTTACCGAGGCTAAAGCTTGGAAAGTAACTAAAGGTGGCGCTACTTCTGGCCCTTCTGATGCACCAACCATTACCGATGATGCATTGCCTGAGTTGCCAAATTTCGACGATCTACCGTTCTAGTTCGTCGCCCATGCCTCCTAGCATGGGTACAAATTTGAAGTCGCCCAAAATGGTGTCTTGCCACTGACTGGCTGCTTGATAAACGATGCGGTGCATTTTTTGTACAGCACCCTCGCCAATGGGTATAACCATTACACCACCTGGCTTGAGTTGTGTCTTCAAGGCTTCTGGCAAATAAGGAGCACCCGCCGTCACGATAATCCGGTCGAAAGGTGCTTCATCTTTTAGGCCTTGGTACCCATCCCCCGAGTATAGCTGCACGTTAGCAATCTGTAGTTTGTCGAGCATCTGTGCGGCGGCCTGCGATAGCTTGGCAAAACGCTCGATGCTATGCACCTCGGCCCCCATCAAGGATAGCACCGCTGCTTGGTACCCTGAGCCTGTGCCTACTTCAAGCACTTTCATGCCTGGGCTAAGGTCAAGCAACTCGCTCATAAAGGCTACGGTATAAGGCTGTGAAATGGTTTGCTCAAAGCCAATCGGGAAAGCCCGGTCGTCGTAAGCAATCTCTTCAAAGGCCTTATCCATGAAAAAGTGCCGCGGTATTTGGTTCATCGCGTCCAGCACACGCTGGTCTTTGATGCCTTTTTCGCGCAGCTTTTCCAGCAATCGCCTACGCATCCCCTTGTGACGGTATGAGTCTATCATGTTTCAACCAGGCTTTTTGTTACCTGTGCAAAGGTAAACAACTGCTTGAACTTGCTAGGTTAAAAATACGCTAGATTTATACTTGAGCTTATTTGGGGCCTCCCCTCGCTCCGCTCGGGGCGCTACGTTCCGCCGCTCCAGCGGCGGGCACGCCCCAATCAAACCCAAATAAACACATCCAACAGATGATACAAGCTATTAAATTCGGGACCGACGGCTGGCGAGCCATTATTGCCGATACCTACACGGTCGAGAACGTTAAACGCGTGAGTGCTGCCACCGCTAAATTTATACTCGAAAATGGCCAAGATAAAGTCGTTATCGGCCATGATTGTCGTTTTGGTGGTCAACTTTTTGCCGAAACTACCGCCCGCGTCATGGCGGCCCACGGTATCCGTGTTCATTTGGCCAAGGGTTTTGTAAGCACCCCCATGGTATCCCTGGGCGTGGTCAAAACCAAGTCTTTCCTCGGCGTGGTGATTACCGCTAGTCATAACCCCCCAGATTACAACGGCTTTAAACTAAAAGCTAGCTTTGGCGGGCCCTCTATACCGGCTGAAATTGCCCGTGTAGAAGCCCTGATACCAGACCACTACGATGAGCCGCTGCCCAGCCTCGAAGAGATGATGGATCAAGGTCTACTCAATTACGTTGACCTGGAAAGCATGTACGTGGAAGCCGTTGAGGCGCACTTCGATATGGATGCTATCCGGAAATCGGCCCATACCATGGCTTACGATGCCATGTACGGTGCTGGCCAGAAGGTCGTTAAACGGCTGTTGCCCAATATCAATGCCTTACACTGCGACGAGAATCCATCGTTCCGCGGACAAGCTCCTGAACCTATCTCGCGTAACCTGGGCGAGCTCTCGGCCTTTATCAAACAACATCCCAGTATCATGAGTGGCCTAGCCAATGATGGCGACGCCGACCGTATCGGCATGTACGACCATAACGGTAACTTTGTGGATAGCCACCATATTTTACTCCTGCTCATCCATTATTTGCATCATTACAAAGGATTAACCGGTAAGGTTGTCGTTACGTTCTCCGTGACCGACAAGGTGAAAAAACTGTGCGCACATTACGGCTTGCCCGTGGAAGTGAAGAAAATTGGCTTCAAATACATCGCCGAGGTGATGATTACCGAGCAGGTGCTGGTGGGTGGCGAAGAATCGGGCGGTATCGCTGTGGCAGGGCACATCCCTGAACGCGATGGTGTTTGGATTGGCTTACTTTTGTTCGAGTTCATGGCTCAAACGGGTAAAAACCTATCCGAGTTGATTGACGAAGTTTATGCCATCGTTGGTCCGGTAGCCCTTGATCGCGATGATTTGCACGTGACCGAAGACTTCAAACTATCGGTGATGGAGCATTGTAAAAATAGAACCTACTCCCAGTTTGGCCCTTATACAGTTCAACGGACTGAAGATTTAGACGGCTTCAAGTTGTACCTCAACGAAGATAGCTGGGTGATGTTCCGTGCCTCAGGTACCGAACCTGTGTTGCGCGTATACGCACAAGCACCGAACTTGGCAGAGGCCCGCGTTATTTTAGAAGCCGCCAAAGCTGGAATTGGTTATCAATCACATTAAATTCTTGCGCTATCAACCTGCCATCTAAACATATCGAAAACGCGGTGAACGCATTTGCCACCTTGCCAGGTATTGGCAAGAAGACAGCGTTGCGTTTAACCTTGCATTTGTTGCAGGCCGACCCCCAGTTGTCGGAACAATTTGGCGAGGCTATCATGACCATGCGTCGCTCGGTGAAGTTTTGCCAAGAGTGCCATAATGTATCCGACGAGCAGATCTGCTCTATTTGTGCCAACTTACGCCGCGACCACTCGGTTATCTGTGTAGTTGAAGGTTTACGCGATTTGTTGGCCATTGAGCAAACAGGTCAATACCAAGGCTTATACCATATACTGGGTGGCGTTATATCGCCAATAGACGGTATTGGACCCGACCAGCTTTACATCGCAGGACTACTCGACAGGGTACAACGCAAGGAAGTGAAAGAAATAATTATGGCCCTGAACCCCACCATTGAAGGCGATACTACGATTTTCTATTTATCAAGGCAATTACAACCCTACGGTGTGAAGGTGAGTACCATCGCCAGAGGGGTATCGTTTGGTGGAGAATTGGAGTATGCCGACGAGGTAACCCTAGGGCGTTCAATTTTGGCCCGTACCGTATACGATAGAGGAACAGCATAAAAAAAGAAAACATGAAAAAGTACTTATTTGGATGGATGGTTTTGGCCCTGTTTGGTTTGGCTATCCAATGGCAATCATGCAAACCCGATGATTTGAAGCCCGCCTACATCTACGTGGACACGGCTTATTTGGCACCTAGTACAGGACAAGGCTCGAGTAGGGCCAAAATCATAGACGCATGGGTGTATGCTAATCAACAATTGTTGGGTGCCAACGAGATGCCTTTTGTAATCCCGGTCCTAGCCGAGGGACAAACTCAAATTATCATGCAGGGTGGTATTGCGCAGAACGGCATCTCAAATACCCGCATTCAGCATCCATATTGGGCTAATTATGAAATTTCACTCGACCTACAACCAGGTGAGGTTGATACTATTAGGCCGACATACAGGTATAAAAGCAACGCGGAGGTACTGATTGTTGAAGATTTTGAAAGCACTGGTACTGTTTTCGGGGCAGACATTGACGGGGATCAAGCTACTGGCGTAGGGGTTACCACCGCCGAGGCTTTTGAAGGCAATCGCTCTGGTGTAATCGAGTTGACCACAGCGCATCCTTATATCGTTACGGGTACTTCAACTTTTTATGAACTACCTAGGACAGGCTCTCCTGTAATATTAGAGTTTGACTATAAATGCGATATCCAATTCTCGGTGGGTATTGAGGGCTTTTTCAGCACGGGCGATTCGCGTGGTGTAACGAAGTTAACCTTAAACCCAAAGAGCACTTGGAACCATGTTTACATTGATTTGACCGGCGAGGTTGTGTCGATTGGTGGCCTCAATTACCAGTTGCGTTTTGCAGCGGTATTGGCTCAAACCCTAAGCAGCGGTAAGATTTACATCGACAATGTAAAATTGGTTTACACCGAATAAACATGAACAAAAGAGCGGGCATTATTGCGTACTTGATCACCGATTTATTATCGGCGGCACTGGCTTGGACAGCATTTTTCCTGTTCAGGAAAGTGTACCAAGAAGGCTTTGCATTTTCATGGAACTTGCTCGATGACGAGCATTATACCTATGGCGTAGTATTGATTCCGCTGGGTTGGGTTATCGTGTATGCCCTCTTTGATAGCTATAGCAACATCTACCGCATGTCGCGTTTGCGCGAGTTGATGCGTACCGCTACCATGACCTTTTTCGGGGCTATATTTTTATTTTTTACCCTGCTGCTCGACGATTTTTTTCCAGGAGAGCCGCTGTATTTCAGGTCGTTCATCGTACTACTTTGCTTACACTTCGTACTGACGGCTATACCCCGGATGGTCATCCTGACCTGGGCCAAACGAGCCCTGAAGGCTGGTCGTTTTTCGTTTAACACCATCTTGGTTGGTGGCGATACCAACGCTGTAGAATTATACCAAGAGTTACAGCGCAGCAATAAGGTGACCGGTAAAAATATCATCGGTTTTGTCAAAGTGAACGGTAGCCAAAATGTTTCAGAGATGGAAAAGCTGGTACCTTGCTTGGGCGATTATACCAAGTTGGAAGAGATTGTCCGCCAGCACCAGGTCGATGATGTCGTCTTGGCCATCGAAACATCTGATCACGATAAGCTGAAAGGCTTAATTGAACGTTTGTTTGACTTGCAAGTACACACGCAAATTATCCCCGACATGTACGATATCCTGCTGGGTACCGTGCGTATGAACCACGTGTACGGGGTGGCCTTGATTTCTATTAACCACCAGCTAATGCCCACATGGCAAGTGGTCATAAAACGAGCCATGGATTGGGTCGTATCGGTTATTGTACTCATTTTACTGGCACCATTATATGCATTTTGTGCCGTGCAGGTAAAACTCTCGTCAAAAGGCCCTGTTTTTTTCAAGCAAGAAAGGGTTGGCTTTAAAGGTAAACCGTTCTTGATTTACAAGTTCCGCTCCATGCGCATGGATGCCGAGGCGGCTGGTCCGCAACTCTCGCAGGACAACGACAACAGGGTAACGAGCTGGGGTAAAATCATGCGTAAGTACCGACTGGATGAGTTGCCACAGTTTTGGAACGTGCTGAAAGGCGATATGTCGCTGGTAGGCCCACGACCTGAGCGCCAATACTATATTGATTTAATCAAGGCCAAGGCCCCGCACGTGCGGCATTTAACCAAAGTTAGGCCTGGTATAACCTCCTGGGGCCAAGTAAAATATGGCTACGCGTCGAACGTGGATGAGATGATCCAACGTTTGAAATACGATGTACTGTACATCGAGAACATGTCTCTGGCACTCGACTTTAAAATCCTGTTTTATACAGTTTTAGTCATTGTCAAGGGCAAGGGGAAATAGCCTAGGGCTCAATCAACTTCATTTCAGTGAGCTTGGCCCATATTCGGTCGAACGAGGTAACGCTTATGGCATCGCTAATGGCGTAGTCCTCGTCGATAGATGGCGTTACCACAAGTATGGGTAGCTGTCCAAAATCGTTGGAGGCAATGGTTGTACTTTTGCCCAATTGTGGTGCATTGGTGTACTTTATTTCGATACCCAACACTGGTTTTATACCTTTTACCAACAATAAATCAAGCTCGGTACCGTCCTGCGTACGGTAAAAATAAGGGAATACATTTTGGCTTAAACGAGCAATAACTTGCTGAATCACAAAGCCTTCCCAGGAATTACCCTTCACGATATGGCCTTGCAGCGTTTCCGTATCTTCTATACCGATTAAAGCATGTAAAATGCCGCTGTCCCGGATGAAAATCTTGGGCGACTTGACGATACGCTTTGAAATGTTGACAAAGTAAGGCTCGATACGCCGGATCAAAAATGAACGTTCAAGGTAATCAAGGCCATTTTTGATGGTACTGGCATCTTTCCCAAGGGAACGCGACAAGTCAGATACATTGAGTAAATTACCATGAACATGGGCCACCATGCTCAACAAGTTGCGCGTGAACATGGGGTTGGTGTTTAGCCCCAAAAGTGGTAGTTCGCGCTCCACGTATGTTTGAATAAAATTGAAGCGACGCTCAAGGCTCAAAGCGGCATCTTGGGTCGTCAAAACTTCAGGGTAGCCTCCCTTGAGCCATAATGATTCGATACTGAACGAGGCTTTAACTTCGTCCCACAATAAGGGGTGTAACTCAAGGTATGCTATTCGCCCAGCCAAAGTTTCAGAACTTTGGGCCAAAAGTCTTGGAGATGCCGATCCCAGCAATAAAAAACGGGCGTTTACCCGGTGTTTGTCTATGAGTGAACGCAGCAAAGGGAATAAGTCCAGTTTGCGTTGAACCTCATCGATAATAATAAGGCTATCCTGGCGGGCTTGCAGGTACAATTCGGGGTCATCAAGCTTTCGGAGGTCGCTTAGCGATTCTAAATCAAGGTAAATACAGGGCTTTTGTAGCGTGGCGCTAATCTTTTGGGCAAGCGTTGTTTTGCCAACCTGACGAGGGCCCAATAAGGCAACCGCAGGGTAAGCAGCTAGGCTTGAAACTATCTTGTGCTCTAATAGGCGTGGTAGCATAAAAAAAAATATTCCTGCAAATTTATGAATTTTTCACAAAATTGCAGGAATAATTTGATACTTATATTCATTTGGGCGCGTCGGCCTACGGCCGTCGGGCTGTGCGCGGCTGCGCGTTGCTTGTCCCTGCGGGAGCGGCTTCGCCGCCCGCTACCATCCCTCGCCTTTAGCTTTACACGATTATTTTTTTATAAAAAAT
>CAZDVQ010000076.1:0-19316 GCA_964508975.1 uncultured Saprospiraceae bacterium | reverse complement strand
CGTTGTTGCCGCCGTTGCAAGACACATTTGAGCCCGCGGCACTGGCCGCCAAGGCAGCAGGTTGAGTAACGGTATAGGAGCTGGTCGTGGTACAACCCAGGGCATCCGTCACGGTGACCGTGTAGGCCCCGGCGGTAAGCCCGCTGAACACGTTGGAAGCCTGGCTACCCGTGCCGCGGTTATAACTGTAAGGTGAAGTACCGCCAGAAGCGGTTACCGTCATGCTACCGTTGTTGCCGCCGTTGCAAGACACATTTGTGCCCGCGGCACTGGCCGCCAAGGCAGCAGGTTGAGTAACGGTATACGCGCTTGTCGTGGTACAACCCAGCGCATCCGTCACGGTGACCGTGTAGGTCCCGGCGGTAAGCCCGCTGAACACGTTGGAAGCCTGGCTACCCGTGCCGCGGTTATAACTGTAAGGTGAAGTACCGCCAGAAGCGGTTACCGTCATGCTACCGTTGTTGCCACCATTGCAAGATGCGTTTGTGCCCACGGAACTTGCCGTTATCACTGCCGGTTGAGTAACGGTGTATGAACTTGTAGTTGTGCATCCCCGAGCATCTGTCACGGTGACCGTGTAGGTCCCGGCGGTAAGCCCGCTGAACACGTTGGAAACCTGGCTACCGGTGCCACGGTTATAATTGTACGGTAATGTACCACCTGAAGCAGTTACTGTTATACTGCCGTTGTTGCCTCCATTACAAGAGGAATTGGTGCCAGTACTGCTGGCGCCTAGAACTGCTGGCTGAGTAACCGTGTAAGTGGTGGTTGCCGTACAGCCTCTTTGGTCTGTTACTGTTATTGTGTATAAACCTGCGGTCAATGAGCTGAACAAAGGAGTAGTTTGAATTCCCACTCCGCGATTATAGACATATGGCATGGTGCCCCCTGATGGCGTTACAGTTATACTACCGTTATTGCCACCATTACAAGAGACATTTGTCCCAGTAGAGCTGACTGTCAACACACTTGGTTCAGTTACAGTATAGCTAGTGGCCGTACCAGTGCATCCTCTACTATCCGTAATAGTAACTACATAAGTTCCAACGCCTAAGCCTCCAATTACATTTGAGGGCTGATTGCCTAAGCCGACATTATAAGTATATGCTGGAAGGCCCCCACTTGCAAACACAGTAATAGTGCCTGTACTTCCTCCATTACATGCAACAGCTGTTCCTGTGGTAGTGCCCGTAACCGCTGCAAGTTGGGTTACGGTATAACTAGTTGTAGCTGTACATCCTCTAGCATCGGTAACTGTGACTGTATAAGTGCCTGCTATTAAGTTGCTAAAAGTATTAGACGCCTGGTTACCCGTGCCTCGGTTATAACTATATGGCAATGTACCGCCTGATGCTGTAACCGTCATGCTGCCATTGTTGCCACCATTACAAAGGACATTACTACCTATAGAGCTGGCCGTTAATGCCGCCGGCTGAGTTATTGTGAATGTTGTGGTTGCAGTACAACCTGACGCTGATGTTACGGTAATGGTATAGGTACCTGCTGCTAAACCCGAAAATACATTGGAGGTTTGATTGCCAGCGCCACGGTTATAGCTGTATGGTGTAGTTCCTCCCGAAGCAGTTACCGTAATAGATCCATTGATGCCACCATTACAGGAAACGCTTGTACCCGAAGAGCTAACAGTTAGCGCAGTGGATATGGAAACAGTTACAGAGGCGGTTCCTGTACAGCCAGCTCCGGCCGTTACGGTAACGGTGTATGTTCCCGTGTTCACGGACTGTGCATTTGAAATGGAAGGTGTTGCACTATTAGATGTAAAGGCATTCGGCCCCGACCATGCATAGCTAACACCCCCTGTAGCTACCAAATTTAGGGTTTGTCCTGCGCAAATAGGTGTATTTGCTGAAGCAGCTGGCACTAGAGCCCCCCCGCCATTTATAATAGTAGATGTGCCGTACGACTCACAGCCAGCGGCATTGGTTACTGTGACAAAATACTGCCCCGCACTCAAGTTTGACAGCGTGCTTGCGCCTGCAATATTATTTTGATTAAGTACGGTTACTCCAGCAGCATTTTCCCAGTGGTAAGAGAAAGGGCCTCCTGTAGCTCCTGGGTTAGCAGTAGCTGAACCATTATTTAGGCCACAACTTGTATTCGTTGATGTCATGGTAGGAGGGGGGCAACAGGATAATTCTGCTACTATATTATATTCTGGATCATTTAGACAACCAACACCAGTCCAACTACCTGACTCATAATCGCCCGTAGTGTTGACATTCATAGATAAATCTGCTCCATCTATACATGCTCCAGATGGGGTTGAAATACTCCAACAGTAGGTTAATGTACAACTTATACCCGCATCTGGATCCCCAAAATTATTGCCAGGGTTGCCATCAAATCCACCACCACCACTGTCGTCATCATAGAAAAAACCAGGCCCCCATGTCTGGCCAGTAGCCGTTCCTGTCATGCTGTTGTACCAGGCCCACGACGCCGTTGCATCTGATTCGCAAGGATTGGGTGCCGAAACAGGTGTCAAACTGGCTATGTTCCAACCCGACCCGGGCTCGATTATAATACCATGCAACCAGTTGGCCGCGGTTTGATTGTAAGTATTTACTGTGAAACAGTAATTCACCGTTGTATTTGCTGGGTACGTACCGCTTGTAGGTGCTGGATTAGCCGTTAAAATACCATTTAGCAAGCAATTTGCACAATCATAATTGTTGCTCAAGTTCAAGGTAAAGTTCCCTTGATCTGTTGGACTGCCACCACTCACTTGTATATAATATGTAGTACCCGGTGTGACTGGTTCAAAGGTTTGATTAATTACACCACTAGCTCCAACCGCGCAGAAAACAGGCAGCAAAGCATTACAGTTGCTACCTTGATAAATTCCGATATTCGGATTTTGCAAGGGTGTTGAACCAAAGCCCTGAAGGTTAACTAATAATTGAGTGCCCGTAACGGTAATTCTATACCAAACGTCAGCCGCTGGGGAGGCCATGTTGTTGCCAGGAATCCCTCCACAATCTATAATTGAAGAATAAGGGTTAGGGGCAGTAGCTCCAATATTGGTCAATATATTTGACACTACGGTTCCTGTCTGAATTCCAGTGCCACATGCCGGGGGGGCAGGTAGGGTCCCTAAGTTACAGGCCTGGCTACAATTATCAGGCAACCCCGTGCCCGCTGGGCAAGGCGAAGCCGAAGGGCAAGACACACAGGATATATTTGCTTCCCAGCCGGCTGCGGTTACACTACCATCCGATACAAATCGAAAAGTCAAACATCCTGTGCCAGACGTAATTGTGCCAGGGCTCGTTGTACCCGAATAATTGCCTAATAGCGTCCCGCTGGTACTTGTACCATCATATATACTTAAAATGTCAAAGCCGCTTTCGGTATTAAAGCTTGTAAAAGCAGTACGCAAACACAAGCCTGGCGTTGAGCTGCAAATAGTGGTGGTGATATTTTGGCTATTGCCGTACGTTCCCCCTGAACCACCTGTATCAAAGAACAAACCCGAGCATGTATTAATTGTTCCTCCAGGATTATTATAGCCTGTAGGTACTGGCGTAGAGGTACATGAAATTGCTGCTGCCCAACCGGCGTTTTGCACAGAACCATCTGAGGTAAATACAAAAGTTAAACATTGTCCTGTGCTAGTTACGGTACCTGGAGAAGTGGTACCCGTATAGGTGCCAATTAAGGGCGCAGTTGCAGTTCCTCCGTTATAGACCGATAAAAAATCAAAACCACTTTCTAGGTTAAATGCGGAAAAGGTAAACCGAATGGTATTGCCGTTGGTCGAGCAAAATGTGGTTGTAATATTCTGGCCTGCAGCATAAGTTCCTGTACTGCCCCCAGTATCGTAGAAAGTACCTGCACAGGTATTGATGGTTCCTCCTGGGTTATTATACCCCAACGGTGGAGCCACCGTCGTACAGCTTATGGTAGCACGCCAACCTGCATTCTGCACCGAACCATCTGATGTAAAAACGAAGGTTAAACAGGTACCACTACTCGTCACCGTACCAGGGGAGGTTGTTCCTGTAAAGGTACCTAGTGACGGAGATGTAGCGTTAGGGCCATTGTAAATCGTTAAAAAATCAAAACCGCTCTCCAAGTCAAAGGCTGTAAAGTTGAATTGGATAAAGTTCCCGTTACTGGAACAAAAAGTAGTGGTAATGTTTTGGCTTACCCCGTAAGCACCCGCATTCCCACCCGTGTCGAAAAACGTACCCGCACAGGTATTGGTCGTCCCGCCAGGATTGTTGTAGTTTTGAGCTGAAATGGTATGGACAGAAAAACTTAGGTAGACTAAAAGCGAGAGAGAGTAGAGCTTATTCATAGTATATATTGCTTTGCAGAGCGCAAAATAAATATTAAATACTAGTATTGAGTCACATATATAAATTATTTTTTGATTATTGGAAAACCAACCCAATTATATTTTACCACTTTTGGTTCTCTTTTTGCCAGCCGTTTTTATCCCTGCCCAATGCGTTAGCGCAATGCCATTAAGCGTTAATTTTTCTCGAATTTATAACCACCCCGTCTGCGCTACAAGGTGTAAAACACCCTGTGCGCATCCACCCCTCCTTGAAAAGGAGGGGAACTTGGCTTGTTCTTTTAAATATCTGTAAATCAAATATTTATAGCAAGGCATGAGCTCCCCTCCTTTTCAAGGAGGGGTGGATGCAAGCGGAACGCAAAGCGTGTAGCGCAGCAGACGGGGTGGTTACTTTGGCCGAAAAATGCTGAAAAACAAACAAAATAATTAACGCTTAATGGCATTGTGCGTTAGCGGCCTGGAGTATGCCGCCAAAGGCGGCAGTGGCGTAGCCACCAAGCGATAGCGCGTGCGTAAGGGCGCGACCCCGACCGTTATCGGGCGGGGTAACGCCCAAAAAAATAAAAAATGTTGTGTGCTAAACAAGTGCTGTCTCGTCATTCCTCGACATGCCGTATGTTGAAAGCTTAATCAATGACTAACGCCGTATTTTTGCACCAATATGCACGGATAATTCAAGAAAGCGGCTAAATTTACCAGCGCTAATAACCCTAGCCCTTTAAAGATTCATACCATGAAGTTCATTTTAGTTCTATTTGCCCTGTGTCTTAGCTTGTTTTCGCAGGCTCAACATCAACACTCTAACCTTTGCCGCCATACTAAAAACCAGCTACAACGCTTTAGTACTAGCCCCGATAACGCCCGAAGTGATAGCGCCGATATTATACATTACCATATTGAGCTAAATATTACAGACTTTGTAACAAATCAAATTAATGGATCTTGCGATGTCACATTAATTCCTAAAATAAGCTTGAATTCCCTGAATTTTGACCTCCAAGGCTTCACCGTCGACTCCGTCAAGCTCAACACCCAAGCTATTGCATTTAGCCATCAGAACAACTTGCTCAACTGCAACTTTGGAACGATACTGGCCCCCAACGATACCCATGATATCCAAATATTTTATCGTGGTAGCCCTGCCCAGGATCCCTCTGGTTGGGGTGGTTTTTACTTCCAATCCGGCTATGCCTTTAACCTCGGGGTAGGCTTTGATGTCGACCCACATGGCTTTGGTCGCGCTTGGTTCCCTTGCTTTGATAATTTTGTTGAACGCTCCTCTTATTCCTTTTCTATCACCACGCCCAGTAGTAAAAGTGCCCATTGTAACGGTGTATTGACCCGCGACACGGTCATCAACACCCTTCGCACCTGCGATTGGTACCTCGAAGAACCCATCCCTACCTACCTAGCCTGCGTGGCCGTGGCCGATTACGCCACCGTTCGCCAAAATTACACAGGTACCCTGGGCAATATCCCCATAGAGCTCGTAGCTCGGGCCACCGATACTAGCGCAGTGAAAACACAATTTGCTACCCTCGATGATGCCATGGACTGTTTTGAATACTGGTACGGTCCTTACCGCTGGGGTAAAATTGGTTACAGCATGGTTCCCTTCAACAGCGGTGCCATGGAGCATGCTACCAACATTACTTATCCTCGTTCGGCGGCTATTGCGCCAGGAAGCAACGACCTTATGGCACACGAGCTGTCACACTCCTGGTGGGGTAACTTGGCCACCTGCGAAACCGATGGCGATATGTGGCTCAACGAGGGCATGGCAAGCTATTCAGAACACCTGTACACCGAGTGGGTGAGCGGCCGACAAGCTTTTGTAGATGCTGTTGTGGCCAATCGAATCACCGTTATCAACAACACACACCTACAAGAGGGCGGTTATCGTGCCGTGAGTGGGCTGCCTCATGAATATGTGTATGGCCGGCACGTGTACGATAAAGGTGCACTCGTGGCGCATAATCTCCGGGGCTATCTCGGCGATTCCCTGTTCCGGGTTGGGCTCCACGCCGTAACCAACCAGGTGCAGTTTACCCACCACAACAGCGCCGAATTCCGCGACCGCTTGAGCGCGGCCACAGGATACGACCTCACAGATTTCTTCGCCAACTGGGTTTTTGAACCCGGTTTTGCCGTGTTTGAAATTGATTCGTTCCATCAAACAGCGGGTAATACCGAGGTTTTTGTGGAGCAAAAACTCCGCGGCACTAACCTCATGCACCAACGTGTACCGCTCGAGTTTTCATTCCAAGACCCTTCCGGCAACTGGCACAGCCGCATGGGCCAGGTATCGGGGCATACCAGCACCGTCAGTTTTAACCTCGGCTTTACGCCGCAAAGGGTTGTCTTAAACCGCAGTAACTACCTCAACCTCTCCCGTGCCGAGGAGGAGCGCACCATCAGCACCGCTGGTTCAAACAACATGCAACGGGCTAAATTCAACCTAACAGCCCAACAAGTTCCTAGCCCTACCTGGGTCAGGATTGAACATTATTATGCCGCCCCCGACGACAATAACCTGCCTCAGGGCATCACCAGGATGTCGAATGGCCGTTACTGGAACGTCGACGCCGATTTTCCGGCAGGTTTCAAGTGCATTGTAAACCTTGAATACAACGGCAACAGCGGCAATAGTTTCCTCGACCTCGACCTGCTGGGCACTTCAGAGGACAGCCTATTCCTGCTCTGGCGCCCATCCGCTAGCGAGCCCTGGAGCATTTACCCACACTACACCAAGAATATGTTCGGCAACAACACCAACCGTCAGGGTTTCCTTCTCATGGATTCGTTGCTAACTGGACAATTTGCGTTGGGCAACGGCGATCCGCTCCTCTCTGCCCTCACCAACAGCGAAAAACCACATACTCAAGACTGGAAAATTTACCCGAATCCAAGCGATGATGTACTCATTATTCAAACCATGGAGTCTTTCAATAGCTTGGACATTAGCATTTTAAGCCTCGATGGCAAAGTGCTTCGCCAGGAATCGGGCCGCAACCAAGAGGTCCAAATCAACGTACATGATTTACCAGAAGGCAGCTACATCGTGCGGCTCAAAACCAAACAATGGAGCGATTCCAAGCTCTTCTACATTAGGCATTAGATTATTATTTTTTATTTTTGGGCGTTGCGGCGCTCCTCAGGGCGTATGTCATACGCCCCTGCCTGCGCGCCGCCGCTGTCCTCCGGGGTTCGCGTTGCTCCGTGCTACGCACCAGCCGCGTAGCGGCTGCCCTTTGGCCAGCTAACGCAGCCGGCGGCAAAGCCGCCGGACGCACCAATTGCTAGACTTGTTTCAGGTTAGCAATCCTTAAGTGTTTACACACCATTAAATAATAGCACTATGAAACAAATTGGCCTTGGGTTAAGCTTGTCTGCTTTACTCATTGGTTTGGGGCTTTACATGTACAACAAGCCCACAGACAACACAGGGGATTTTGCCTCGCGCAAACAACAAATGCTACACGATTTATTCGAGCTTGAACGCCAACAAATTGCCGACCCGAGCACCGGTGAGGTACCACACGAGCGTTTATTATTGGCTAAGGCTTATATCCAAAGATTACTCGGCCAGCAAAACAACAATCGAGCCCCTATCCTAGGCATAAACTGGGTTGAGCGTGGCCCCAACAACGTTTCAGGGCGCACCCGTGCCCTCGCTGTCGACTTGGCCGACGCCAGCGGAAATACCATATGGGCCGGTGGTGTAGGCGGCGGTCTTTGGAAAACCACCAACATGCAAGCTAGCAACCCAACCTGGACTTCAGTTGGGGGTATGTTTGAAAATATTGCCATCAGTTTTATCGTACAAGACCCTAGCAACCTACAGGTATTGTACGCTGGCACGGGCGAAGGCTTCGGTAATGCCGATTCACAACGTGGCCTTGGCATCTGGAAAACAAGCGATGGCGGAAACACCTGGGCGCAACTAGCGTCAACCAATAATTCAAGTTTCCACTATGTACGCAAAATGGCCATCGATGCCACAGGTGTACTATATGCTGCTACACCAGGCGGGCTAAGGCGTACCACCAACGGAGGTACAAGCTGGACCAACGTGCAAAGTGGCAGCATGGTCGACGTAGAAGTAGGCACTGATGGTAAAGTTTGGGTTTGTAGAGATGGCACGGGTATATACACCTCGCCAGATGGCACTTCGGGCTCCTTTACCTTGCTGAGCTCGGTTAATTTCCCTTCAAGTAGTATTGGCCGTATCGAAATTGGGGTGTCTGAATCTGACCCAAACAGGGCATATGCCCTGTGGGAGGGCTCGGGCGGTGTTTGCCAAGCCGTGAGCCGTACCAATGATGGCGGTAGTACTTGGTCAGCCCTTACGGTTCCCACAATCAGTCCTAGTGGCTCAAACTTTGCTTCTGCCCAAGCTTGGTACGACTTGACCATAGGTATCGACCCGAATAACCCCGACCGATTTTTCATCGGTGGCCTAGACCTAGTAGGTACCACAAACGGTGGATCCTCTTGGACACAAGTTTCTCAATGGTATGGCGCCGGTTTCCCATACGTCCATGCCGACCACCACGGTATTTACTATCAACCCGGTAGTTCTAGCATTTGCTATTTCACCAACGATGGTGGTGTTTATCAATCAACTAACGCTAATGTAAGCTCACCTGCCTTTAGCTTCAAAAGCGATGGGTATAACGTAACGCAGTTTTATGCCTGCGACATTGACCCGACAGCTTATAGCCCTAATGCGGTGGCCGGTGCACAAGATAATGGCTCGCAATATTTTGATAATGCCGGTATCGATAATACGGTAGAAATTAACGGTGGTGATGGCGCTTATTGCCACATCGACCAAGATAACGCAAACCTGATTATCGTTTCGTATATCTACGATGACTTCACGGTGTTTAATAATGGCTCCGCCAGTTCCTTCACCTTTGGTGCGGGTAATATTGGTCGGTTCATTTCGCCAACCGATTATGATGACGATGCCAACGTACTCTATGCCTGCCACAATAACGGTATATACGGCTATGTGACCAATATCGGTGCGGGGAACAATGTGAGCAGTAATGCGGTTGCTGGTTTTAACGGGGCTAAAATCAGTTGCATTACCGTTTCACCCAATACGGCCAACCGCGTGTTCTTCGGCCTCGACAATGGCGATGTAGTGATGGTTGATAATGCCAACACGGCAAGTCCCATAGCTACCCTCGTATATGACGGTAGTGGCTATGCCAGCTGTATAGAAATAGAAACAGGTAATGATGACCACATGCTAGTTACCTATTCCAACTATGGTGTGGTGAGTATTTTTGAAAGCACCAATGCGACCAATGCTAGCCCAGTATTCAATTCAATAGAAGGAAACCTTCCTGATATCCCCGTACGCTGGGCCTTATTCAGCCCATTGAACAACGACCAAGCGATGATTGCCACGGAGCTAGGCGTCTGGAGCACCGACAACCTGGATGGTGCTTCAACTCAATGGAGTACCAGCAATTCAGGCCTAGCTAATACCCGCGTTACCATGCTGAAATTAAGGCAGTCAGACTACAAGGTTATTGCCTCAACGCATGGCCGAGGTTTATTCGAATCTGACGTGTTTACTACGCCTGAAGCCATGTTTGGTGCACAGCAAAGCTTGGGTTATGCGGGTAAAAACATCAATTTCATCGATGCCTCATACAAAGCTACAAGCTGGTTGTGGGATTTTGGCGATGGCAATACTGCTACGGTGCAAAACCCAGCTTACGCCTATACTAACCCAGGTGTTTTTACGGTTTCATTGGATATCAACGGTGGCTTTGATATAGAAACCAAGCCCGACTTCATCACGATTTTACCCGAAAGAAATACATCATACCTCAATGCCAATGGCGGCAATTTTGAAAGTGCCCCATTTGATTTTGCCAACTGGACCGTCAGTGGTACGGCCTGGGTTAAAGGTAATTCTGCCACGGCTGGCAAGAACGGTACCGCAAGTGGCAGTAATGCCTGGGTTACGGGTTTAAGCGGCAACTATGTTGACAATAGCGAATCTTACCTGTACGGGCCAGCATTTGATTTTAGCCAAATAGCTACCTATACTTTTCAATTTCGGGCCAAATTCAACACGGAAAATACTTGGGACGGTTTTAGGGTTGAATACAGCCTAAACAAAGGCGATACCTGGTCGCCACTAGGTACTACCACCGCCGCAGGATGGTACAATTACGCCAATACCGCTGGTAGCCGGCCATTTCCTACCGGACAAGCATTTTTTAGCGGCAATCAATCTTCAGCCTTTAATACCTACAGCTATGATGCATCTGCCTTGGCTGGTAATGCCACGGTAGCATTTCGTTTTGCATTCAAGTCAGACGGAAGTGTAACTGGCCCCGGCGTAGCCCTCGACGATGTGGAAGTCATCAAGTCGAATGTAGTATTGCCCGTTGAGTTACTGCGTTTTGAAGCAGATGCATTCCCTAACCATGTAGCCTTGCGCTGGCAAACTGCTAGCGAGACCGACAACTTAGGATTTGAGGTACAACGAAGCCAAAATGGTCTGGACTTTAACGCTATCGGCTTTGTAGACGGCTTTGGTCCGGGTACCTCCATGCTGCTTCAAAGCTATAGCTTCAACGATGAGCAAGTGTTGGATGGCCTATTGTACTATCGTTTAAAGCAAAAGGATATTGACGAAACATTTGCCTATTCTCCCATCGTAAGTGTTGAATATAAAAGTGATCAAGCGAAAGGTCCTTCCGTATTCCCTAACCCATTCGATGATGTATTGTACTTGAACCTTGGCGATTTAAACGCTGGGATTTATCAATTGAGCATTTACAATGTACAAGGTCAGCTACTAGTTGACCGCAACATCAGTATTTCAAAGGGCGTAAACCAAGCTATCCCTGAATTGCAATCGGCAGCGCCGGGAGCTTATTTTATCCGCATCCGCTCTGGTGCAAGCATGATTTACAGCGAAAAAGTCTTGAAGTTTTAGGTTATATTGAATTTATGCAGCACGAACACTCGTGCGCATCAACATATACAAATGATTTCCCCCGCTATCGTAAGGGCTATTGTAGTCCTAAAGGTAGCGGGGATTTTTATATAACCCCCTAAGCTGAGGTAAGTACAAACGAAAAAGCCCTGCTTCCAGAGGAAGCAGGGCAAATATCTAAAGAGAGGGTAAACTACGCTTCTTTTTTCACGAATTTCAACTCGCGAACTTTTGCTTTCTTACCAACCAATCCACGGAGGTAGTACAATTTAGCACGACGAACACGGCCACGTTTGTGGTGCTCGATGCTTTCAATGTTTGGACAGCTGAACGGGAATACACGCTCAACACCAACACCGTTAGAAATTTTACGAACCGTAAAGGTTTTGCTTTGACCTACACCACGGATTTGGATAACGTCGCCACGGTACGCTTGAACACGTGTTTTAGCGCCTTCCACGATACGGTAGTTAACGGTAATATTATCACCTGGGCGGAATGATGGGAACGATGGAGTTGTGAGCAATTGTTGCTCTACATAGCGGATAATATCTTGCATGGTTGCAGGTATTTTTGCCTTTTATAAACGATTTCTTGATTATTCGGGCTGCAAAGATAGCAAGCTTTTCAATATCCAATACTATTTGGGAGATTTTTTTTCGAATATCTCAAAGCTAGAAAGTGCATACCTCTATTACTCGATGGCTAATACCTTGGTTTTGAATCGCTCAAGGTTTACACTAAAGGTAATTTGCTCGAAAAAAGCTTGTTTGTTGCCGCCCAATGCTTTTAAATTTTTACTAGAAGCAATCGGCAAGTACACTTCTAGGCTACTGTCAAACAAGTTCAGCAACAAACCACCACTGGCAAATAACTGCTGCGTAAATGTGGTCCCTGTAATAGATGGTGCCGTATTGTAGAAATAACCCAGGTCGGCATAAAACTGTAGTTTAAGCCAAGGGTGTGACCAAAAGAACTGAATCGGTGGATCCGCCCGGAGGTTTAGTGCGGCCACGAATGCATTGCTTCGGCCATCGTTCAGGGCGTTTATAGCCGGGAACTTTAACTGTCCGCCAGATTGATCCAACTGCGACGACCAGAAATTATCTTGTTCCAAACGGCCGAGGTAATCCTGCTCGTAGCGCCAATCATTTGGGCCACGGCTAATTAGGTTTAAGGGCCATGCCCCAAAATTACGATTGCTATGGTAAGGCATGCCAGCGGCATACAGCCTAAGCCCGATATATCTTTTGGGATGATAATACCAGCGTTGGTTCCATTCGGCCGACAGCTCTACGAAGCGTTGCTCGGTGTTGATGCCCGGTAATATCTGATAGGCCGCACGCACTTGGTATTGGCTAAGTTGCATGTCTTGACGTTTTTCGAGGCTCCAACTGGCGGCAAAAGTATTGGTATAAGCCGTGGCATTGCCGGTATACCCCGAAGTGTCGAAAGTGGGGTACTGCGAGCCGTTTAAAACCCAGCTCAAGCCAAAACGATGCCCGCCATGCTCCATCTGGCTATACAACTCGTTGCGGAAAAAGCGATTGGTGTAGCCAAAATTATCGTTAACCCTATAGTTGAATGACTTGAACTTGTTCCCGATGGATAGCCTTCCATGGTTAGGCCACAAGAATTGGTATTTCAAATGGGCCTTGCCCACTAGCCTTTTGCTATTGAACCCGTACATGGGCATCAACGCGGCGCTAAAGCCCTCGGTGGCCCTTGGGCGGTAAGTAGCCCAGGCGCCCAACATGAAACCATCGCTGGTGTTGAAGCCTGCCGACAAAAATCCTTGCAGCGGCTTGTTGAAGTCTAATAAAGGCAGTTTCAATGTATCCGTTTGGGCCACTATACCCAGCGGGCTGATAAACAATATCCAGTAAAGGTATTTTTTCATAGTTGTTTGGTTAGAGTATGGTAGGCTACATACAAAAATGCAAAAATGCGAAAATGCTAAAACGGCATAACGCTGTCGTTTACTCCTTACTCATTTAATCATTTATGCTTATTGGGGCGCCCCGGCGCTACGCGCCGTCGGCGTGTTCCGCGCTCGCTGTTCGCTCGGTGCCTTGCGGCACCGCCTCCCTACGGTCGGCGCGCTCCACATGCCTGGCGCTTCGGCGACAATACTGCCCCGCGTGAGCCCAATGCCATTAAGCGTTAATTATTTTGTTTGTTTTTCAGCATTTTTCGGCCAAAGTAACCACCCCGTCTGCTGCGCTACACGCTTTGCGTTCCGCTTGCATCCACCCCTCCTTGAAAAGGAGGGGAGCTCATGCCTTGCTATAAATATTTGATTTACAGATATTTAAAAGAACAAGCCAAGTTCCCCTCCTTTTCAAGGAGGGGTGGATGCGCACAGGGTGTTTTACACCTTGTAGCGCAGACGGGGTGGTTATAAATTCGAGAAAAATTAACGCTTAATGGCATTGCGCGTGAGCCGACCGGAGGGCCGCGCCGTAGGCGCGGGTGCGCAGCACGGAGCAACGCGATCCCCGGAGGGTGGCGACCCGAGCCTTGCAGAGCCGCCCATGCAGGGCGGCTTAAGGCGAGGGGCACGCCCCAAAAATATTTAGAGTATGTTTGGAGCAGCTACGGTTTGCAGCACCGATTGCCACATTTTCTCGGCGGTTAAATCCCAAGAAAATAGCTGGCGTTGTTCGCGGGCAGCCAATACGAGTTGATTGCGGAGGGCTTCATCTGACCAAATGCGGTACATGGCCTGGGCGATGTCGGCCTGGTCCTTGGGGTTGACCAGCAGGCCCGCCTGGCCGATGACCTCGGGCATGGAGCTGGTGTTGGAGGTGATCACGGGCACCTCGGCGTGCATGGCCTCCAGGATGGGGATGCCGAAGCCCTCGAAGAGTGAGACATAGCAGAGTGCGAGTGCCGCACCGGTAATTCGGGCTAGCTCCTCGGGCTCCTGGTAGTCGACCCGCACGATATGCTCCTTGTATGGCGATGCATCGAGTGCGAGGGAAACGGCATCGGTTTTCCAGGCCAAACGACCGATGAGTACTAGTTGTACGGGGCTGTTGCTCTTGGCTTTGAACAAATCAAATGCTTTGATGAGCGCGGCCACGTTTTTGCGCGGGTGCACCGAGCCAACGTACACGAAGTAGGGCGCGCCGTAGGTATACTTGTGGCGCACCTCGCGGATAGTCTGCTGGTCGAGTGGTTTAAAATACTGGGACACCCCATCGTAAACCACATCGACTTTATGGGCGGGCACGCCTAGCTTTTCCACGATATCCTGTTTGCTGAAGCTTGAAACCGTGGCTACGCGGGTGGCTTTCCGGGCATAGCGGGGCACGAAGTTGCGCAGGTACAAGCGTTCCGATAATTTGATATGCTCGGGATAATGCGCATAAGCAAGGTCGTGGATAACCAACAGCGTGGGTACCTTGGTGCGCAGTGCCGAGAGGCCATCGGGCGAGATAAATATATCGGCCTTGATTTTTTTCAAAGCTTGCGTTACTGACCATTCAAACCAAAGCAGGTACAACACTGGGTGCCTTGCCTGCGGCGCCAACACGATAGGCGTTACATTTGGCCCGAAGATAAAGGAAGGGTCGTAAGGGCGGTCGAAGAAAAAATAAAACTGGTGTTCCGGCTGTGCTTGACACATGCGGAGGAGGGTTTCGTAGCTGAACCAGCCGATACCTTCGAGTTTGCCCTTGAGTAAAAGGCGAGTATTTACAGCGATGCGCAAAAGGGTAGGTGTAGAGTGGTGAAGGATTTAATCAACCAGCATCTTGCTGCGGTCAAGTTCCTGCTGGCGGATATGCGCGGGCACGTCCCTGAACTCGTACTGTTGTGTGCGGAGTTGTGGTTCGAAGCCTGCCTCGCGGATAGATTGCTGGATGCCGTTGGCCGTGAAGCGGAAGTTTGCACCGGCTGCCGATACCACGTTTTCTTCAATCATGATGCTACCAAAATCGTTGGCACCAGCGTGCAAACAAAGCTGGGCCACTTGTTTGCCCACCGTTAACCAAGATGCTTGGATGTTGATGACATTGGGCAACATGATACGGCTCAGGGCAATCATACGAAGGTACTCGTCGCCGGTAACGGTATTGCGGGCGCGTTTGAGGCGTTTGAGGATGGTATCTTCATCTTGGAAGGGCCAAGGGATAAACGCGAGGAAACCTTTGGCGTGCTCGGGTTTCTCGGATTGTACCTGCCTGATCCAAGCCAGGTGTTCCATGCGTTCGTAATTGGTTTCAATGTGGCCGAACATCATGGTGGCCGAGGTGGTGATATTGAGCTGGTGTGCTGCGCGCATCACGTCGAGCCACTCGCCGCCAGAGCATTTACCTTTAGAAATTAGGCGGCGTACGCGGTCGTTCAGGATTTCGGCACCAGCGCCGGGCAGCGAGTCGAGGCCTGATGCAACCAGTGCTTTCAATACCTCGGTGTGGCTCATGCCTTCCAGCTTGGCGATGTGGGCAATCTCGGGTGGACCCAGTGCGTGTAGTTTCAGCGTGGGGTACAGCGCTTTGAGCTGGCTGAAGGTTTTGGTGTAAAACTCGAGGCCCAAATCAGGGTGATGCCCGCCTTGTAGTAGGAGTTGATCGCCACCGTAGGCAAAGAGTTCATCGATTTTCTGTTTGTACTCCTCGATGCTGGTGGTGTATGCTTCCTCGTGGCCGGGCCTGCGGTAAAAATTACAAAATTTGCAATTGGCCACGCACACGTTGGTGGTATTCGAGTTGCGGTCGATAATCCAGGTAACCTTGTTGTGGGGTACTTGTTTAAAGCGTAGCTGGTTGGCTACGTACATCAAATCGGCCGTGGGGGCTTGTTCAAGCAAGAAAACACCTTCCTCGGCGCTGAGCCATTCAAAGTTCAAGGCCCGTTGTAAAAGTTCGTGGACTAGCATGTGCTGTTGTTTGTTCATTCCAACAAAGATACGCTAAACTTGTTTGCTGGCTAAGCGCTAACTTAAAATATCGTGTACAAGGGTTAGGCTATCGCGCTAGCTGGCCGTAGGGCCGCCGCAAAGCGGCGGGTGCGCAGCACGGAGCGAACAGCGAACCCCGGAGGACAGCGGCGACGCGCATGCGGCGCAGCGCCCAAATTAATGTGCTAATTATAGATGTGCTAATGTGCTGATTTTTCTTGAATCTACAGCTACTTGGCCTCGTCTTCTTCTTTTGGCGGGAACATCAACGACGCTACTACCGCACCAATTAACACCACACCTACCACGATGAGCGATACTGGAGAAGAAATATGGTAAATAGGTGCAATAATCATCTTGATACCGATGAACGACAACACGAATGCCAAGCCATATTTAAGGTAGGCAAACAAGTGGATGAAGTTGTTCAACAAGAAGTATAGGGTACGTAAACCCAAGATAGCCAAGATATTAGACGAATACAAGATGAATGGATCTTCAGAAATGGTGAAGATAGCCGGGATAGAGTCGAGCGCGAAAATCAAGTCGGTTACCTCAATTACACCAACGACAACCAGCAACAATGTACCTACTTTTTTACCGTTCTCGATGGTGAAAAAGCGGTCGCCATCGTACTTATCGGTTACTGGGAAGATAGCCTTAACGATACGCACACCAGGGTTTTTCGAGAAGTCTTTTTCCTCGTCGTCGTCCTCTTTCAAGCTCTTGATACCAGCCCAAACTAGGAATAAGCCAAACAAGAACAAAATGGGGTTGAGGTGGTGGATGTGGTATCCCCAGAGGTCGAAGTTGTCCAAATAAGTCATGTTGATTAACTGCGCACCCGTGAAAATGAAGATGGCTCGCAGCACGATGGCACCAACCACACCCCAGAAGAGTACTCGGTGCTGATATTTATCGGGCACCTCAAAAAAGTTGAACACCAGGATGAACACAAAAAGATTGTCGACCGACAAAGCTTTTTCAATCAAGTAAGCCGTGTAAAACTCAGACGCCTTTTGGCCGCCTAGGAACCAGTAGACGAATACACCAAAAATCAAGGCGATACCAATCCAGATACCCGACCAAACGAGTGCTTCTTTGTTGGTAATGGCATGCGATTTTTTGTTTGTCACGCCGAGGTCAACAATCAACATGACCACTACGATGATGGCCAAGGCGATACCGAAGTAAAATTCAGGATTAATGTTTAGTAGTAGGGGTAGCATAATGGGCTTGGTATGAAGAATTTATATTTGTTAATCAAACATGGGGGGCAAATGGATTTTAGTCCATATTTTCGCTGCGAAATTAGTGCTTTTTTTTACCTCAGCGATATTTCTTACATGAGTTCAATCATAAATCAACAATCCGAAGATTTTTTAGCGCGTTACCTGAATAACGCCTCGCCAACGGGCTTCGAAATGCCGGGCCAGAAAATTTGGCTCGAGTACATTAAACCCTATGTGGACACGTACCAGGTGGATAATTACGGTACCGTGTTTGGAGTTATTAACCCAGATGCCCCCTATAAAGTTGTGATTGAAGCACACGCCGATGAAATTGCTTGGTTCGTGAGCTATATTTCTGACGATGGCTACATCTACGTGATGCGCAACGGAGGCTCCGACGAGGTTATCGCACCGGCCAAACGCGTGTTTATCCACACCAAGAAAGGCATTGTACCGGGTGTTTTTGGCTGGCCAGCCATCCATACGCGCAAAGGCGACCGTGCCGATATGAAGCCGAAACTCGAGAACATATTTATCGACGTGGGCGCTAGCAACAAGGAAGAAGTGCTCAATATGGGCATCCACGTGGGCTGCGTGATAACCTACCAGGATGAGTTTTTCGTCATGAACGATAAGTTTTACGTGGGCCGTGCCCTTGACAACCGCCTGGGTGGATTTTGCATTGCCGAGGTGGCCAGATTGCTTCACGAGCGCAAGCATCAATTGCCGTTTGGCCTGTACATTGTCAACGCGGTGCAGGAAGAAGTGGGTCTGCGCGGTGCTCAAATGATTACGCAAACCATTAAGCCTCATGTAGCTATCGTTACCGACGTGACGCACGACACCTGCACGCCCATGATGGACAAGCAGCGTTTCGGGCTGGTTAAATGTGGTTTGGGCCCATCGGTAACCTACGGTCCGGCGGTGCACAACAAGCTGCTGAACCTGATCTGCGACCAGGCCGAGGCTAAGGAAATCCCGCTCCAGCGCGAGGCAGCCTCCACCTCTACCGGCACCGATACCGATGCGTTTGCCTATTCCAACGGCGGGGTGCCCTCGGCGCTCATATCCATACCGCTGCGCTACATGCACACCACAGTTGAGATGGCCCACAAGGACGACGTTGAAAATGTGATCAAGCTGATCCTTGAATCGGTGCTCGCCATCGAGAACGGACAGGATTTCAGGTATTTTTCCTAGGTTTTTGGGGGCGCCCCGGCGCTGCGCGCCGTCGGCGTGCTACGGGGTTCGCTTTGCTCCGTGCTGCGCACCAGCACCTGCGGTGCTGCCCTTCGCATGCCTGGCGCGGATACGGCGGCGAAGCCGCCGGGTTTTGTAGTTTTTGGCATTTTGAATTTTTGGCGTTTTTGTTTGTAGAGACGTTCCGTGGAACGTCTCCAACGGTGATTTATCGCGGTTGGGGTAAAATTAACGCGCCGCAACAGGATTTGTCAGCGATGGGTGAGGTCGTAGAGACGCACGATTGTGCGTCTGCAGGAGGCACGACCAGACCCCATCGAGAGATGCGGTTAGACATTGAGTCCTGACAGGACTACATGATTTGCAAACTATATTATTTGAAATATCGCCCCTTCCAGGGCTCAATTTTTTTTGGGCGCTTTTCGATGGGTTCCGGTCGTGCCTACGGCAGACGCAAAATATTGCGTCTCTACACCTCACCCATCGCTAAGATGTTTTACCGCTTCGCGGTATTTTTAGCTTGTACAAAATTATAGGTCTTGAAATTGTTCACAATGCTAAGGTCATGCGACAAATCCTGCGTCTCTACGCTGCTCTGCGCTCAGCCCTCTGCTCTCATAACTCATATCTGGCCTAGCGATGTGAAGCGGTGGCGCGTAGCGCCAGACCCGCAGGGGCCGAGCG
>CAZDVQ010000075.1:0-19649 GCA_964508975.1 uncultured Saprospiraceae bacterium | reverse complement strand
TAAAGATGTGTCCTAATCGTAGCCATGCAAAGGAGGGGTGGATGCAAGCGGAACGTGAAGCGTGCAGTGCGGCAGATGGAATGGTTATTAAGACCGGAAATGCTGAAAAAGCAACAAAATAATTAACGCTTAATGGCATCATAAGCGCTAGGCATGCGTAGCGGGGCCGCATAGCGGCCAGTGCCGCAGGCACCGAGCGATTAGCGAGCGCGGAGCACGCCGCCGCCGCAACAGCGGCGGAGCGCCCAAATAAATCATTCCTAAGGAATAATCAGCATCGTGGTATCGCTGATCATGTAGGAGAAAACCCCTAAACCACCCGTGACCGTTGACTCGATATAGCCGGGCTGCGCAAAGGGGTTGCCATTGGACGAAATAGCGTCCTCGATCGTGCTCATGAACTTGAAATATGGCTCCCGAATGTGGTAAAGCGCAGCATGCACGGTGTCGCCACTTTCAAACTCGAAAGCAGTACCAATAACGATGCGCTCGCCGTTGAAGAAGTTAGCATCCTCGAAAGTGCCGGCAAAGAAAGGCAAACTGTCGATAGAACCTTCCTGCATCACCACACGGTAGAAATTGGCCTGCGCACCGTTGTCGTAGAAAGAAAACAAGAGCGCTGCCGCCGAATCTGCATTGTAACGGGCCTCAAGCTTCTCGATAGGAACGGGCGGCAAGGTGCTGGTCTCGCCGAATAAACTACGACCCTTAGGGTCGGTGATATAGAGTTTAAACACGCCGCCAACAGTGTCAAGCGGGCAAATGGTAGACGAGGCGTAGTTGTAAAACTTGGTAAAACGACTGTTGAAATACGGAATAAATGGCACTGGGCCACCACCGGGGAACGGTGCAGCGGGCATCAAGGTATCGCGCACGCCATTGTACTCGATGACCACCGTGGCGTCGTTTACGAAAGGTAAGGTATTCAACTCGTCGAAATAACCTTGGGTTTCGGACAACAAGAGCGCATAAGGCTCGCCTGGCACCAGGTAACATTCAACGAATAGTTCTGGTTCGTATTCGTCCAAGTCAAGCTCGATATCGTTTTCAAAGGGGCGGCAAGCCGCGAGGGAAGCCAAGAGCGCAAAGCTCAAGATATATAGGTAGCGATTCATGATTACCAGTTAAAGTTTAAAGTGACTGCGGGGATGATGGGGAAAAGCGATACCACTTTTGGCGATATTTTGTCCGGGATGTTGTCATCATTGTTGTCCTCGGCAGCGAAGAAAATGAAGAATGGGTTACGACGATCGTAGGTGTTGTAGGCGCTGAAGGTTAAATCGCCTTGGATGCGGCTGGTCGGTTTGAAGATTTTCCAAACCATGCCCAAGTCGAGGCGGTGGTTGGCCGGTAAGCGATACTTGTTGCGCTCGGTATAGATGGGCGCAATGCCAAGGCCCGCACCATCTTGACCTGTGATCAACGAATTGGGCAGCGTTTGGTCGAAGAAGAACGCACGGCCATCTGGCAGCGAGAAGGCATTGCCCGTACCGAAAACAAAGGCAGCGCTGAAGGTTATGCGTTTGGTGGCCTCCCACATGAGTACCACGCTGATATCGTTGCGGCGGTCATAACGCGGGTGGAAACGCACGCCGTTATTCAACTCGTCGAACACACGCCATGACCACGATAAGGTGTACGATACCCAGCCAGTGAACTTGCCCGCTTTCTTCTCGAAATAAGTTTCAAAACCGTAAGAGGTACCTTTACCGGTCACGAACTCTGCATCGAGGTTATCGTTACCGATGAGTTGTGCGCCATTGCGGAAGTCGATCTGGTTGTGTAGCCATTTGTAGAATACCTCACCCGACCACAAGAATTGGTCGCCAATGAGCCAGTTTACTCCCGTGGCGATTTGGTCGGCAGATTGTGGCGGAACCACCTTGTTTGATGGATACCAAACGTCGGTAGGCAAAGTAGCTGCCGAGCTGGCCACCAGGTGCAAGTATTGATACATGCGGTTATAGCTGGCTTTCAGGGTAACATTTTCAGAAGCACTATATTTGGCCGAAACGCGAGGCTCGATACCGTAGTAGAATTTACCATTGTTGAAACCGCTGAGGCGTAAGCCGTAGTTAAGGCTAAACTTATCGCTGACCTTGAAATCATCGTTCAACCAAGCGCCTAGCTCAAGGGCGTTTTGGGTTTGGCCACCACTCAATTCAAAGCTACCATCATCGGATGATGCCTCGAAGTTGTTGACGCGGAAAGTATGGTAAATGGCATTGGCACCAAACTTAATCACGTGTTTTTCGGTAGGGAACCAGCCGAACTCCGTTTTCAAGTTGTAATCGCGGATACCAGAGCCTAGTTGGAATTCAAAACCTTGGAACTCTGGGGCTACTTTATACTTGTAATCTGAGAAGGTGAAAACCGTGTTGGAGAACAATTTCGGTTTGAAAATGTGGTTCCAACGAGCGGTAATGGTGGCATTGCCCCAGTCGAAGTTAAAGCCAAAGTCCTCCGTGCTGAACTTGAACACATCACGGCCAAAATAGCCACTGAGGTAGAGTTTGTCTTTATCTGATATATCGTAGTTGATTTTAGCGTTGAGGTCGTAGAAATAGTAATCCGGGATTGGTGTAAAATTTTCGTTGTTCTTTTGGATATTATTGATGGTACGGGTAATCACGTCGGCATAGGTACGGCGGCCCGAAACGATGAAGGAGATTTTATCTTTCAAGATTGGACCTTCAACGGTCAAACGGGATGAAATCAGGCCAACACCACCTTTAACGGCAAAGTTTTTGCGGTTACCCTCGTTGAGGCGAACATCGAATACGCTGGAGAGTTTACCACCGTATTGCGCTGGAAAACCACCTTTGTACACATCGACACTTTTAACAGCATCGTTGTTAAAGGTACTGAAAAAACCAAACAAGTGCGATGGGTTATACACCGGGGCCTCATCCAGCAGGAAAAGGTTTTGGTCGGGGCCACCGCCACGCACAAACACTCCAGAAAGGCCCTCGCCACCAGATAGCACACCGGGTTTGAGGGTTACCGTTTTGAGGATATCTACTTCACCGAGGAAAGCCGGTAAGATTTTAGCTTCCTTGGCCGTGAGCTCGGTTACACTCATCTGGGTAGAGTTGATCTTCTCGCGGAAGCCCGTGGCTTCAACCACGATTTCCTCCAGGGTTTCACCTAGGCCAAGTTCCAAGTTAAGGGTTTGCGACTTGTCGAGTTTTACCATCTTCACGATATCCTGGTAGCCCACATAGGAGAAAATAACCTTGGCCGAATCAGGGGAAGGGTCAACTGATACCGAGTAAAAACCGTACTCGTTGGTAGAGCTACCGGCATTCAGTTCAGGCAGGAACACAGTTGCGCCGATGAGGGTTTCGCCCGTTTCAGCATCACGGAGCGTACCGCTCAAGGTGACTTTAGATTGGGCTTGAGCGGACAAAAACAAAGAAGTTAGCATAGCTAGGCTAAACAACTTCCGCAGCGATAATTTCATGATTTGTAGTTTGTGCTATCGATAGAGATTGGGGTATGTTACACACCTGCACCAAACGCAAAATGTAGGCCATAAGTTTGTAAAAGGGTTAAAATAATTTTAAATTTAGACAGATCGTTGATTATGTTCTATGAATGTTGTGTAATAGATTTTTGGCATTGGTAGTAGATAGTTGCTTGTTGGTAGAATAATGCGCTTTCCCGCATACATGTATCGCCACAATTCTTTTATTTTTACAGAACTATGCACCTGTTGTGTGTACGTCAAAACGTCAATCTAAAAAATACCAAAACATGCAAAAAAGACTAGCCTTCACCACAATTATAACTTTCCTAGCGATGCTACTCTTAGCCACGGCCTGTACCGGGCCAGGTCAAAAAGTGCTGCCCCAAGACAAGGAACACCCTATGTTGAGTACCACTCCCGGAAATGCCAACCTTCAATGTGCCTTGCAGGACAAAGCAGGTAACCTTTGGTTTGGTACCACCAATGATGGGCTTTTCAAATACGACGGGAAGGCCTTCATTCCGTTTAAGGTAAAAGATGGTCTAAACAGCCATAATATCTCGTGCCTCCTGGAGGCTAAAGATGGCAAAATTTGGATAGGCACCATGGCTGGACTTTGCGTTTACAACGGGGATACCATTACCGAAATCAAGATTCCTTTGCCCAAAAATCTACCGCCAAACAAGAATCCCAATTTTCAAAACCATTGGGTTTACAGTATGCTACAAGACAAAACGGGGAAGCTCTGGTTCGCAACCATCGACGGTGTTTATGTGTATGACGGCACAAACTTTTCGCTGTTTGAAATCAAAGAAGCCCCGAACGCATTTTTAAGCCCTAACGATAAGGTGGAACGTATTTTAGAGGATAAAGCGGGTAACATTTGGCTTGGCGGGCGGACCAATTCGGGTGTTTTTAGATATGATGGCACAACTATAAGCAACTTGAAACTACCCGAGATATTCCAAAAAGGACCAAAGCCTAAAGCAGTTGATTGGGGCTGGCCTCAGTTACAGGACAAAAATGGTGATATATGGTTCAGTAGTTGGGGTGGTGCCTACCGTTATGATGGCAAAACAGTTACAAGTTATTCCGCAGATGAGGGCTTGCAGATAGAAGTGACCCGAATGGTAGAAGATCAAAAGGGTAACCTTTGGTTTGGTTGTAGTGATGGCCTTAGGCTGTACGATGGTAAAACTTTTACCCATTTTAAGGATGGCCTCGTCAATCCTTGGATTTGGAGCGTTTTAGTCGATAAAGATGGTCAAATTTGGGTAGGCACTCGGGATACAGGCCTCTATCTTTTTGATGGCCAGCGTTTTATCCCGTACTCGGAGCCTAAACAGTAAATAAATCATTATTTGGGGCCTCCCCTCGCGATGCTCGGGGCGCTACGCTACGCGGCTCGCTGACGCTCGGCCCCTGCGGGTCTGGCGGCATGCGCCGCCACCGCTACGCATCGCTAGGCCAATTTTTAGTTATGAGAGCAGAGAGCAGAGTGCAGAGTGGATTTTTTGGGGTTGTGATATTTGTTTTGGATTTTTTCTTACCTTAGTTAACAGGGATGCCAACAAGGACAAGGGAGATTATAAAAGTTCGTAAATGAAATGTACCTTTGAAGGGTATTCAACGTTATGACTTTAAAGTGTTTTTATCATGGCCATCATACCTAAAATACTCTTGTGGCTAGCTTTACTCTCTCTAGCTGCTTGCAAACCCAGCAACAAAAAAAGTGAATCTGTTTGGACTGACCTACCCGAAGTGACGAGCCTAGACAGTCTAACTCGAACAGATTTTGTCCTAACCCTAGAAAGTCAAATCCCTGCAAATGAAAACGTTGTCTATGCACCTGCATTCTTATTTGCGTGGGACAAAGTCAAGGTGGAGTTAAAATCACAAATCATTTTCAGTAGTCAAAATTCCGACGCCTTTAAACAAATCAACAATTCAGCATCACATCAAGGTTCATTAACCAGCGATGAATATACCGTTAACACTGAAATGGTTGACGGTGCTATTGTTGTAAAATCATTTTTCAACAAAACGCTACCATTTGAGACAGAACTACAAGCATTAGAGCAAGCCATTCAGTTTGGTGAAACAAAGGTCAAGGCATTTGGCATGCATTACTTTAACCAAGATGCCGTGAAACTTACGAAAATCCTCTATTACAAAAATGATGATAACTTCGTTTTAAAACTAGTTCCTAAAGACAAACAGCATGAGATAATACTAGCCAAAGGCCTTGGCGATTATAATACTCTGAAGGATGGCATCAACCGCACCAATGCGCTTATCGATCAAGGGAAAAAAGAACAGACGGACAACACACTCCTCTGGATGTATCAAATTTTGCCGGAAGATTACTTTGCTATACCGAGTGTAAAATTTAATATTGAAACTAACTATCGAGAATTAGAGGGGCAGCGGTTTTCAACGGTCGACAAAAAGCAGCATAGTTTTGAGGTAGCGTACCAAAGGATTGGATTCATATTGAATGAAAAAGGTGCCGTGGTGGTAAGCGAGGATACAACAGCAGTAGACTCTGCAGGAACAGAACCAATTATAATCCACCCAAAGAAAATGATTTTTGACCAAGCGTTTCTGATTATCATTAAGCGAGTGGACAATCCTAACCCATATTTTGTACTAAAAGTAACTAATGCCGAGTTGTTGGAACGGAGTGACCCAGATGCAAGCAAGGCTGATTGATACAGTTTTTTTAGGTAGCGTTTAATCAGGGTTATCAGGCGGCAAATTCAACGGTGTCGCTCCTAGGGAGCTCATCAACCTAGAGCATCCTTGATTCTATTAACATACCGCTCCTAACGGAGCTGTTTAGGCGTGGCAATTCTCAATATAAATCATTAATAAATAACCATTTATCATTAACCATTAAAAACGCCGCCGTTACTGCGTTAGGCATGCGAAGCGTGGCCGCATTGCGGCCAGCCCGAACCACGAAGTGCACCGCAAAGGAGCGTAGCGACTGCGCGAACAAGGGCCGACCGATTAGGGAGCGCGTAGCACGCCGGCGGCCGCAGGCCGCAACGCTCAAATAACATATTAAAACATGCTTATTTCATGAATGAAGGTGCTGAAGATAACTAAATGGGCAATAGATAATTTTAACCCCTTCCCAAATCTTCAGCTAAAAAAAAGCAAATCCTCCTATCTTTACACCACATAACCTATTATTCATCAAAAAGTTAAGCAAATGATTAAACGATTACTCCTCAGTAGTTTTGTGCTACTATGTACTTGTAGCGTGCTATTGGTACTCAACAGTAACTCCTCCGGCCCTGCCAATGCTGGCAACGGTGGCCGTACAGGCGCCCCAGGCGACGGTACTTGTGGCAACTGCCATAGTGGCGGTGTATACGGTACCGTGACCCCTGCTATTCAGGTTACACCTGTAGGCGGTGGAGCTGCTGTTACAAGCTATACGCCAGGTACTACCTACCAAGTTACCGTTACAGTGACTTCTAGTGCTGGTACACCTGTACGCTATGGTTTCCAGTTGACCAGCTTGCGTACCAGCAATAACGGTTTTGTGGGTAGTTTCTCAAACTTGGGTAGCAATGTGCGCCAAAGTGTTTCGGGTGCACGTACCTATGTTGAACAACAATCGGCCAGCACAACCAACAGCTTTACCTTCCGTTGGACAGCCCCCGCGGCAGGTACCGGTCAAGTCAGGCTATACGCCGCCGGTAACTGTGTGAACGGCACAGGTGGAACCTCAGGCGATAATACCGGGATAAGTAATTTGACCTTGAGCGAAGCCATTACTTGTACAACCCTAAGTGTAAATGGTACTGTAACACCTACCAGTGCCAGTAGCAACACCGGTGCCATTAGCACTACATTAGGTAACGGTACTGCGCCTTTTACGTACAGTTGGAGTAATGGTGCAACCACCGCCAACATCAATAACCTGGCAGCTGGTACCTACAACGTAACCGTTACTGACTTCAACGGTTGTACAGGTACCTATTCAGGAACCGTTACCGTACAGTTGTCTGTTAGTTTGAACCCCGCCATTGGTATTATTTGTTCAGGTAGCACCTTTACCACCGTGGCCAGTGCTACAGGTAGTACTGGTCCTTACTCATATGCCTGGAGTAATGGCGCAACAGGTGCCAACTTTAGCGTTAGCCCAGCTAGCACGACGTCTTACACCGTTACTGCAACCAGCAGTACAGGTGCTACAGCATCTAACAGCATCACGGTAAACGTTTCGGGTAACCCTACCCTATTATTGACAACAACAGGCAACGCCACGCAGGTATGCCCAGGTGGAACTATCGGCATCAATGCCGTGAGCAATGCCAGCAACTACGTTTGGAGTACTGGTGCCACGACGCAAAGTATTACAGTTGGCGCTGGCCAATACTGTGTTACGGTGACCAACAACAATGGTTGTACCACTACTGCTTGCAGCACAATTGGTACCTTCAGTGTACCAGGATTAACCATAAATGGTAGTACAGACGTATGTCCAGGTAGTACCACAAGCTTAACAGCAGCTGCGGGCTTTAACAGCTATAGCTGGAGTAACGGTGCTACAACCTCTAGCATTAGTATTGGAGCGGGTACATACAGCTTGACGGCCACAACGGCCAATGGTTGTACTGCTACACAAAGTGCTACGGTAAACCAATTTAATGCATTTAGTGTAGGTTTAGTGGCCCAGAGCACCAGCTGCGGCGGTACCAATGGTTCTGTAACGGCTAACGTAAGCCCAGCTGGTACTTACACGTACTTGTGGAGTAATGGCGCGACCAGTGCTGCTATTAATAACCTGAGCGGTGGCATTTACAGCGTAACGGTAACTGATGCCAACGGTTGTACCCAAAGCGGTAGCGAAACCGTGGGCAATACCAGCACCTTGAGCTTGCTACCAGGCCAACAAAGTACTACCTGTGTAGGCAGTACCGATGGTGCTGCATTGGTAACGGTAAGTGGTGGTACTAGTCCATACACCTACACTTGGAGCAACGGTGCAACAGGCGCAGCCATCACGGGCTTGGCCGCTGGTAACTACACCGTAACCGTACAAGATGCCCAAGGCTGTAATAGCTTTGCTAGCGTTGATGTTTTATCACCAGCGCCTATTCAAGGTATCCAAACCATTAGCGGGCCAAGCTGTTTTGGCCTGAGCGATGGTTCTTGGACCTTGGTCGTTAGCGGTGGTACTGCACCATACACCTACGATTTTGGTGCGGGCGCTACCACAGTAAACGTGTTTAGCAACCTAGCTGCTGGAAACTACACTTGTACCGTGACCGATGCCAGTGCTTGTACAGCTACCTTCCAAGCGGAGTTGACCCAAGCCAGTGAAATCACCCTTAACGCAACCGTTATTGATGGATCAGGCGGTAACTTGGGTAGTATTAGCTTGAATGTAACCGGTGGTGTTGCTCCGTATAATTACCAATGGACCAACGGTTCTACTTCTGCAAACCAGACTGACCTCGTTGCCGGCGTTTATGATGTAACCGTTACTGACGCCAACGGCTGTACCATGAGCGATAGTTATACTGTTGAGGTGCTTGGTTCTACCAGTTTATTGCCTGCACAGTACATCAAATTGTACCCTAACCCAGTGGCTCAATACATGAACTTGGAACTTGACCCAGCCTTGGGCGACAAGGTTCAAATTCAAGTATTAGGCGTTGATGGTAAACTATACTTGGATGAAAATTATCTGAACACAGGTCTTATCCAAGTTAACTCGGCGCTATTACCAAGTGGTAATTACCAGTTGCGCATCATCAGCGAGGCTGGTTTCGCGAACAGAACCTTCTTGAAAAACTAGGTTACCTTCTTATATGATATGCAAACGGGCAAGCCAATGGCTTGCCCGTTTTTTTGGTTCATGGCCTACCCAAGTTACGTAAATAGAATAAGGACTCCATGAAAATCCATATTTTTGCGCCCTCAACATATTAATGGCATCATTCTAGCCGTTAATACTGTGCTAAAGTGCTCGGCTATCCGCGTTAGCGGCGTGGAGGGCGCCCGCTTGCGGGCGGTGCGCGTATGCGCACTAAGCGATCAGCGCACCCGGAACGGCGCGACCCAACGTGTGCAACACGGTGGGGAACGCCCAAAAAATTAAAATCATTTAGAAAACTACGCTTTGTATGTCATTTACTCGACAATTATCCTGCATTGCATTCGTTATCGGAAGCATTCTCCAAGTTCAAGCGCAAGGCTATACCGATTATACCCCCAGTTTTAGCGCAAGCAAAAACAACCTTACTGTCGACCGTGTTGAACATACCGACCGCCAAACCATTGTTTTTGTTCGTTTTATGGCCGACCTGACCGACGGTAACCGTGCCGTTTTCTATGGTCCCGGCCAAGCCAATGCTTGGAGCCTAAGCACCTCGGGTGGATCAAAAATGGAATTGAAGGAAATGCGCCGCATTGCTGTAAATGGCCAAGTAACCAACCCTGTGCTTTTGTCTGGCACTTATGATGTGGCCAAAACCAAAGGCACACAATATACCTTCCAGCTCGTTTTTGATAAAGTTCCATCTGGAGGAACCGTTAACCTCAGCGATGGTGGTAGCGATTTCAGGATTCTAAACCTGAAAATTGAACCCAATACGCCCAATACGCTTGGTTTACGCGACGATATGGTTAACCGGATCAAACAGTTTGAACAGCGCAACCAAGTGAACGAGCCTACTGATTTTACCCTACTACCCTACCCTGCCAACAACGCTACTACCACAGCGGCCAGCACGGCATCTACCCCACAAGAACCTATGTTGCGTTGCGTGGTTAAGGTTAAATTCTTGGAAAACAAGCTGGTTTGGCATAGCATGGAACTAGCTGACCAATACTTGAGTTTTGTAGCCAAATACCTTTACAACAACCCCGATAGCTATATCAATATCAAAGGCCACTCCGACGTTTACCAGGCGCCTATGGGCAACCAAACTATTTCTGAGAAACGCGCTCAAGCCGTTAAGGATTACATCATCAAACGCAATGTTTGTACCCCCGAAAGGATTAAAACTTGCGTTGGTGTTGGTAGCGCCGAGCCGCTTTACCCCAATGGTAGTGGCCACAACCGTCGCGTAGAAATTGAAATCTGGAATTAGAAATACTCCTATCTCCTCTCTTCTCTCTCTTCGTTCTTTTCCTATTTTACGATTTCAAACTTCCGCACAATGGTCTCACCCGACTCATCCACAACGGTAAGGGTATAGGGCCCAGGCGGCGGATCTAGCGCCAACTGGTGTATTTGCTTGGTCGTGGTTATGAACTCACCGTTAAGATGCCAGTACACCATAGCCTCTGGGTTACGGTGTGCTACCTCAAATATTGTACGGCCACGACTTTCGTCTAACTCCCTGGGCACAAATATTTTAGCGCCTTCCCGTGGGTAAATCAAGTCCATCGAGTTGCGTTGCTGCGAGGCCAGGTAATCTTGGCAAGCAGGCAGCCAAGGTGGTAAGGTCTCGTAAGTTGGGTGAATTTTCTTGTAGTAGTATTCTTGGCCAGCCGGCAAGATAAAAGCGGCTTTCTTCACCATTTGCAGTACCGGGTAACACTCGGCATTGACCCTGTATGCACCCTTAGCATCTAGGAATACCTCTTTATGGTGCGGGCATAGCGGTGTTTTCTCGCCAGTTTTAGCCATCCAGAGCGTATCCACTTGCGGGCATAAATGCGAGGACTGGAAGCCACTCTGCCGACAAATAGCCATGCGTTTCATGTCATCATAAGGCTGGTCGAACCAAGTGTTTTCGAAGTTGAGTACCTGGAACACATCAAACAAAATAGGGGCCGCAGCCGTGATACCCATCAAGCCTGGCCTACCCTCTCCGTCAGCATTACCCACCCAAACGGATACCACGTACTTGGGATTCAAACCTACCGCCCAAGCGTCCCTAAAACCAAAGCTGGTCCCGGTTTTCCAAGCAATACGGCGAGAAGAGCTAAATTTTTCCCAGAATCCTTGATCCTCTGGCCGCGTTAACTCCTGCATGGCTTCAAAGGTATGCCAGATAGATGCCGCGGTTAGCATGGATTGTTTGGTCAGCGAGTCTTGTACAACTGGCTCCGAGTTTTTTAAATAAAACAGTGGCTTGTAAGGTTTTGTGCTGTACCTAGAGCTATTTCCCCGGTATTGGTTTAAAATCCGGGCCATGCTGGCGTACATCGCATTGAGGTCCCAGAGGGTGCTTTCAGCGCCGCCCACCACGATGGTCATACCGTAGTGTTTAGCTTCTTTGCTCAAAGTGCGCATACCCATGCGCCGAAGTTCATCGTGGAATTTAGAAACACCGTGCTTACCCACCAAGAAAACGTGTGGAATATTCAGGGATTTAGCCAGTGCCTCCGATGCGGGCACAGCACCGCTGTTGGTTTCGTCAAAGTTTTTAGGTACGTAGCCACCGTATTGCACCGGTAAGTCGGGCAGCAGCATGTTGGGCAACAGCTCGCCCGAGCTGATCATGTTGGCAAACAAAAATGGCTTCAAAATACTGCCTGTACTGCGTGGTGCCATTACAATATCCACATCGGGGGCATGTTCCTCGGCCATGCCGCTCAGGTTACCCATGTAGGCCAGCACTTCGCGGGTGTTCACGTCTGAAACCAAGATAGCCATGTTGAAAATACCGTTTTCAGCCAGCGCATTCTGGTGGCGTTCGGCCACGCCAAGTACCAGAGCCTGCATTTTGGTATCGATGGTGCTCTCAATGGGGCCTGATTTGCCTTGTCCCTCGGCTTGTGCCCTTTCTAGCAAATGCGGCGCAAGTTGAGGCAAGGCTTTGGGGTTGCCGGGTAAGGGTTCAAGTTTCGACAAATCGCAGGTTTCGGCATCTATATCGCCACGGGCTTTGAGTTTATCTAGCAGGGCATCGCGTTTGGCCCTGAGCACATCGCGGTTGCGGCCGGGGTGTACCAGTGCCGGACTGTTGGGCAGCACGGCCAAGGCGGCCATCTCGGCCCAAGAAAGCTTGTGCGCCGCACGGCCATAATATTTCCAAGCGGCAGCATCTAGTCCAACCACGTTGCCCCCAAAGGGTGCGTTAGAGGCGTACAGGGCCATCACCTTGCGTTTGGAATGGCGTAAATTAAGGCGTGTAGCCAATACAATTTCAATCGCTTTTTCTAGAATCGTTCGGCCTTTTCCCTTCCGCGACAGGCGAATAACCTGCATGTGCAAGGTACTACCACCGCTCACCACGGCCCTATGCTTGATGTTGAGGCGCATGGCCCGCACAAAAGCCAGGGGGTCAAAGCCAATATGGTAGTAAAAACGTTTATCCTCAAAAGCAATGATGCAGCGCTTAAACTTCTCGGGCACCGAATCGTTGAGGGGGAAGCGCCACTGGCCATCATCGGCAATTTTAGCGCCTAGCAGTTCGCCATTGCGGTCTAACAGCACTGTGCTGAGCGGATCCTTGAACAACTGGCGGGGCAGGCAAAAATAATACCCTATAGCCAGCAGGAGCAAGGCCAAGCCGTATCGTTTGCGATATTGCCGCAAGTGTAGTTTCAGGCGTTGAAAAGCTGGCATTTTCATAGGTGCTACAAATGTACGGTGTTTGGGCAGTATGCCAAGGTAAAACAAAGGGTCATTTTATCTTTTCATCATATTATCTTTTTTTCTTTTTGGGCGCTGCGCCGCGTTGCGTCGCCGGCGTGCTACGCGCTCGCTGTTCGCTCGGCCCTTCGGGCTGGCTGCTGCGCAGCCACGCTACGCATGCCTAGCGCTAATAGTTATCTGTTGCTGCATCCAAATTAAGTATTTATATTTGTGGTACATTTCTTTTCCCCTAATGAGCAACAAACGGCTATACCTAGGTTTTCTATTCGTTTTGGCAGCAATTTATGCATTGTATGTCATCATCCTGAATTATGTAGGCGATGCACCAGGGGATTTTACCATACTGGACACCATTTTAATTGTGGTATTCGGCCTTACGCTATGTTTTATATTTATCGCTCAGTTGATACAGTACTGGCTGGAAGACATTAAAAACAGCCAGCGAAGATATCTTATCGGTTTTATGTTTTGCGCAATATTATCTAGTGTGTTTCTGCCTGAAGCCTTGTTTCAATCTAAAAAACGTTCTATATCGCAACTATATCTAGCGCCATGGGACTTAAAAGTGGAGCATATGCAAATATTATCCATCAACTGGGATGGTAGTTTTAGCTACCGTAAATTGTTTAGAACCAGACCAATGGTTATCGGTACTTACCCCATGCTTGCCGATACTGTTTACTTTGAACATTGTAAACTTGATAATGGTCGGGACGATTTTTTTGCATACGCTGTGTACCAAAAAGATAACGATGATCTTAAATTGGTAGCTTACCAAAACAACACGGATACAGTTGGTTCCGAGTTTAAAATGTTAAGACGCATGGTCATTGGTTGTGCTGGTACTAGATATCATGATTGATGTAAAAGAAATATTATAATTATATGCCTTACAAGCGGTAAAACAATGCAGTTGATTACAAGCTATGTTTAAGATGTCAGGACTACGCCCCTCCTTGGCCTTGTAACCATTCTGCTACGAAGATACCAGGGCTAGCGCCCCTAGTTTTAACCAAAGGGGCTTAGCCCCGATATCTTCGTAGAAACCCAGCCAATATTTGAACCAAAGGGGCGTAGCCCTGACATCTTCGTAGAAAAGCAGTTAACCCAATCGCGCGAGGGATTGAGCCGGATATGAACGAGGGCGAGGGCTAAAGCGGCGTAAGCCGCCCTGGCAAAGCGCGGCGAAGGCTGGAACAGACTAGCCGCAACTATGCCAGGCTGCCCGAGCACGACGTGAATTAGAGGCGAAAGCCCGACGGCCGCAGGCCGACGCGCCGAAAAGGAAGAAATGATTTAAAGATGAAATGAGCAACTGATAGAAGGAAAAAACGAGTAATTGACAAGTATCTCGAAATATTATCTATGCTCACATAACGCTCAACGACCGAATCACGTTCGTCGAAAAAACATACTATCTTAATCTGATTTTAATGCGTTATCAGCAATTAATGTATCTTTGCGAATCTCAAATAAACAAAATGAAAAAACTATTTACATTCCTGCTGATTATTGTTACATTTTTTAATATATCAGCACAGGACGACTTTGCCAACGAGTTATACTTTTTAACAGACCAGGCACCCAATTCACAGGACAACTACGGTAACGATGTTGTGGTGCATGGAAATTTGCTATTTGTTACCGCTACATTTGATGATATACAAGCCAGCAATAATGGTTCTGTGAGTTTATACAGCCGTGCCAATGCAAGCGCACCTTGGACATTTGTTAAAAGGATATTACCTGGAGATATAAAAATTAATGCATTTTTTGGCGAAAGTATAGCTGTTGACGGCGATTATTTAGTGGTAGGCGCCGAAGGATGGGGGCCAAACACAGCGACCCTACACGGCTCTGTGTATGTATTCTATCGGAATGCTGGCGGAACCGACAACTGGGGCCAGGTAAAAAAAATTGACCCCAGTACCATCGTAAACAATGCTGATTTTGGCAAATCGGTTGATATAGACGGCGATAAAATCATCGTCGGCGCACCTGGTCAAAAAAGAGCATACCTGTATCAAAAAGATGCTGGCGGCGTGGACAACTGGGGCGAAATCAAGATTTTCTCGGATGCTACCAGTACTCGTAATTTTGGGGAATCGGTCGTGGTTAAAGATGGGCTTGCCATGATGGGCGGCGGCTGGTATGCTTCAGGTTATACCTCAAACGCAGGCCAGGTTAAAATATACAGCCAAAACGAAGGCGGTGTGAATAACTGGGGCTTGATAAAAACCCTGGGCCAATCCCGTAACACTTTTGGCAAAACTATGGATTATGACGGAACAACCCTTGCCATTAATGCCACAAGATACACCGGAACAGGATCTAGTACTTTTCCTGGCAATTGCTTTGTATTTAGCAAAGACCTTGGAGGCGTAAACAATTTCGGTTTGGCAGCGACGCTCAGCGCGAACAATTTAGCCCTGCTGGACTTTTTTGCACTTCGGGTTTCCGTTGATGGCGATAATATTGTTGTTGGAGCCTTAGATAACTCTATCAGCTACAAGGCATACCTTTATAAAAAAGATAAAGGCGGCGTAAATAACTGGGGGCAAGATGCTATTTTATTAAACACGGATGGTACCAGTTCCGACAACTTTGGTAGGGCCATAGACATAGCTGGCGAGGAAATCATGATTGGTGCTTCAACCTCGATTTTTGGCGGCGCTGCAGTAGGTAAAATGTATGGATTTCACTTAGACAGTTGTTTTACGCGCCATACCATTATCAATGATACCATCCTGTACGAGAGCAGTTACTTTTTCAAAAATCAGTTTTTGACTAATGACGGCCAATACAAGGATACATTACAAAATATTGCAGGCTGTGACAGCATCGTGATTCTGAACCTATACGTAGATTCTAGGATAAACTTTGAAGACCAGTGGGATTTTGCCGCAGGCAATGGCACCTACGACGTAGCGATTGGCGACTTAACTGGCGACGGCAAGGCTGACATGGTTTCGGCTAACTACTTGGGCAACTCAATCTCCTTATTCTGGAATATTGGTACCACAGGTGTACTAAACCCATCAACCTTCTTCCCCTCCATTGAAGTGCCTGTGGGTAGTGGTATTACTGGCGTTGAAATCGTGGACATTACGGGCGACGGCGTCAACGACATCGTGGTATCCTCGTACAGCGATGACAAGGTTTATGTGTTCAAAAACATTTATTCCGGCGGGATGTTAAACGCTGCCTCGTTTGATGCGCCCGTGGCTTTCACGGCAGGTAATGGTCCTTTTGACATAGAGGCAGAGGACCTAGACGGTAATGGTAAAATTGATATTATTGTATTGAATAAATTGGACAGGTCGGTTTCGGTATTCCCGAACTTCAGCTTTTCCAATACACCATTCTTAGCTACCAAATTAGATTATACCCTCGGTTCAGCCTACGGTAACGCACTAGCTTTCGGCGACATGAACAACGACAACAAGATCGACATTCTAGTTACCGTTGATATAGGTGACGTACTCTACGGATTTCAGAATAACGGCGTTGTTGGTGGTATTTCATTCTTGCCTCGCACCATCGTTTCATTAAACGGTGGCAACCCCGGTTCAGCACAGGTATTCGACATGAACGGCGATGGTTGCGAGGATATATTCCAAGCACACTACATTAGTGGATACAAAGCCAGTACTTATAAAAACAACTGCTTGACCGGTAACTTAAGTAGTACGAACTTCACATTCAGTTCATTTTATAATTTGTTGGCAACCAACACCAGCGCTGTATATGGCATGAACACCCGCAGGGCCGACTTAGACCAAAACGGTAAAGAAGACGTGGTTGTAAATGACCAAATTTCAGGAACGCCAAACGGTAGATTCTACGCCATGGCCAACATCAACAACCTGGACAATACCTTGAACGGTAACGACTTTAACACCAAATACAACAAAACTTTTACGACCAACTATACTAATCTTATAGGCTCCACAAGCTGGGATTACCCTATTAACCTCCGCCTTGGAGATATCGACGGCGACGGGCTTGAAGACCTTGCCATGATAAACTACGGCGATGACAAAGTAATGGTTTTCAAGAACAGTAGTATCTTAAGTACCTTACAAACGGATACCTTGGCTTCTGCTAGCGGCAACGGAACTGTATTCTGTACCAGCGATTCAATCCAATTGAGCTTGAGCACCAATGCGACATTCCTCAATGGAAACCACTTCATAGTGCAGGTATCAGATATTGCGGGTTCATTCAGTAACCCAACAACGGTGCTAAACCTTGCTAGCACCTCATCTGGCCCCATTATGGCTCCAATGCCTAGCAACGTAGTTGCTGGTACTGGCTATAAGTACAGGGTAATAGCTACACAGCCTTACATTGTAAGCGACCCAACAGCTGCCCTTACTATACAAAATGCGCTAACCAGCTACATAAGCCAATCAATCTGCGCTGGTGATAGTGTATTTTTTGGTAATCAATACATCGATCAGCCAGGGGTTTACACCAGCTCAACACCAACCAGCACAGGTTGCGATAGTACAACAGTTTTGACTTTGTCATTCAGTAGTTCAACACAATTTAGCTTTACCGATACCATTTGTCAAGGTGATTCATACACATTTGGTAGCCAAGTTTTAACGGTTGCTGGAATTTATTCAGATACCATCAATAACCCAAGTGGTTGCGATTCAATTGTTGTACTGACCTTAAGCGTTCGCCCTAATACAACTGCTAGCGTAACGGCAGCTATCTGCCAAGGCACAAGTTATACTTTCGGTACGCAGACCTTAACGACAGCAGGTACTTACACACGCACCTTGACCAACAGCCTGGGCTGTGACTCGGTGATTACCCTCAATTTGAGTATCAAACCGAATACTTCAGCTACCATAACCGCAGCTATCTGCCAAGGCACAAGCTATACCTTCGGTACACAGACGATTACAACAGCAGGTACTTACACCCGTACTTTGGTAAACAGCTTAGGTTGTGACTCGGTGATTACCTTGAACTTGAGCATCAAACCGAATACCGCTTCAAGCGTGACCGCGGCTATTTGCCAAGGCACTAGCTTTACCTTCGGTACGCAAACACTTACAACTGCCGGTACTTATACCCGCACCTTGACCAACAGCGTGGGCTGTGACTCGGTAATTACCTTGAACTTGAGCATTAAGCCAAATACGGCTTCAAGCGTAACGGCGGCTATTTGCCAAGGCGCAAGCTATACCTTCGGTACGCAGACGCTTACTACAGCTGGTACTTACACACGCACGCTAGTCAACAGCGTAGGTTGTGACTCGGTGATTACCCTGAACTTGACAATCAAACCGAACACGGCTTCTAGCATTACAACTTCAATTTGCCAGGGTACTAGCTATACCTTCGGTACGCAAACGATTACCACAGCTGGTACTTACACTCGCACGCTAGTCAACAGCGTGGGCTGTGACTCGGTAATTACCTTGAACTTGAGCATCAAACCGAATACCGCTTCAAGCGTAACCGCGGCAATTTGCCAAGGCGCAAGCTATACCTTCGGTACGCAAACGATTACCACAGCCGGTACTTACACCCGCACGCTAGTAAACAGCGTGGGCTGCGACTCGGTGATTACCTTGAACTTGAGCATTAAGCCGAACACCGCTTCAAGCGTAACCGCGGCAATTTGCCAAGGCACTAGCTATACTTTCGGTACGCAGACCTTGACTACAGCAGGTACCTACACCCGCACCTTGACCAACAGCGTGGGCTGTGACTCGGTAATTACCTTGAACTTGAGCATTAAGCCAAATACGGCTTCAAGCGTAACGGCAGCTATTTGCCAAGGCACTAGCTATACCTTCGGTACGCAAACGCTTACAACTGCTGGTACCTATACCCGCACCTTGGTTAACAGCGTGGGCTGCGACTCGGTAATTACCTTGAACTTGAGCATCAAACCGAATACCGCTTCAAGCGTGACCGCGGCTATTTGCCAAGGCACTAGCTTTACCTTCGGTACGCAAACACTTACAACTGCCGGTACTTATACCCGCACCTTGACCAACAGCGTGGGCTGTGACTCGGTAATTACCTTGAACTTGAGCATTAAGCCAAATACGGCTTCAAGCGTAACGGCAGCTATTTGCCAAGGCACTAGCTATACCTTCGGTACGCAAACGCTGACTGCTGCTGGTACTTACACTCGCACGCTAGTCAACAGCGTAGGTTGTGACTCGGTGATTACCTTGAACTTGAGCATCAAGCCGAACACCGCATCTAGCGTAACGGCAGCAATCTGCCAAGGCGCTAGCTATACCTTCGGTACACAGACGATTACTACAGCAGGTACTTACACTCGTATCTTGACCAACAGCGTTGGTTGTGATTCGGTAATTACCTTGAACTTGAGCATTAAGCCGAACACCGCTTCAAGCGTAACGGCGGCTATTTGCCAAGGCACTAGCTATACTTTCGGTACGCAGACGCTGACTGCTGCTGGTACTTACACTCGCACGCTAGTCAACAGCGTAGGTTGTGACTCGGTGATTACCTTGAACTTGAGCATTAAGCCGAACACCGCTTCAAGCGTAACCGCGGCTATTTGCCAAGGCACTAGCTATACTTTCGGTACGCAGACGCTGACTGCTG
>CAZDVQ010000074.1:0-20219 GCA_964508975.1 uncultured Saprospiraceae bacterium | reverse complement strand
CGCACAGGGTGTTTTACACCCTGTAACGCAGACGGGGTGGTTATAAAACCCTGAACAATTAACGCTTAATGGCATTGACCTCACGCGATTCGTTATCCCTTGTGATTTATGATTTTCATGTTGAATTTACCAGGAAGCAAGGCTAATTTCCCTTACTTCCTACTAAATTTGTGGCCTAATACCGCTTTTCCCATGTTCCGTTTTCTTCTCCTTTGCTGTTTAGCCTTGGCCGCTTGCAAACCCAGCCAGCAAACCCAACTTTCAGGTAACTACATCACCAAGCCACAACTAGGGCAAATCCTGCAAAAGGCCAAACTCAAAGGCGCCATATTACTCTACGACCTGGCTGAGGATAAATACTATTCCAACGATTTTACGGTGGCCAACCAGGGTTTTCTCCCAGCTTCTACCTTTAAAATACCCAACTCTATCATTGCGCTCGAAACGGGCGTGGTTGCCAGCGATTCCTTTGTGTTTAAATGGGATGGCCAAAAACGACAGATAGCCTCCTGGGAAAAAGACCTAACTTTTGCCGAGGCCATCAAAGTATCTTGCGTGCCTTGCTACCAGGAAATTGCCCGAAACGTTGGTCTGGAGCGCATGCGTGCCTACCTCAATAAAATGGGCTACCCCGGGATGCAGTTCAATGAGCAAACCTTGGATAAATTCTGGCTGGAAGGTCCGTCCCGCATCAGCCTATTTGAACAAATAGATTTTATGCGCCGCTTTGCTGGCTCTATGCTGCCTATTTCTAAAAGGACCGAGCAAATCGTGAAAAAAATGCTGCTGCACGAGCATACCGATAATTACCAGCTACGCGGTAAAACGGGTTGGGCTATGCGCGAGGGTAATAATACGGGTTGGTTCGTGGGCTATGTTCAAGTCAACGACCGACAAATGTTCTTTGCGACCTGCGTTGAACCACTGCCTGATTTTAATATGGATAACTTTGCGGGTATCCGCAAGCAAGTAAGCCTGGAAGCCTTGCAATTACTGGGCTTTGGAGCACCGTGAGGTAGGCTTTCGCGCTAGCGATGTGGAGCGGTGGCGCAAAGCGCCAGACCGAGCCGCCCCGTAGAGCCGTTTCTTGAAACGTCTCCACCACAGCCAGGCGGGGCGGCGAAGGGCCGAGCGAACAGCGAGCCGCGTAACGTAGCGGCCCCGAGCCTAGTGTAGGGGCGTATAGTATACGCCCCTGTACGCGAGGGGAAGCGCCCTGAAAGAAAAAATGACGATGGATAAAATGAGTAAATGACACTAAAGATTATGATTAGATAGTTAAGTTCATCGTTCAGTTGCTTACCTTTGCGGCCAAGAATCAACGCACACCACATTATGCAACACATCCTTGTTATTGGTGCCGGACGCTCGGCTACCGCCCTGATAAATTACCTACTGGACAATGCCGCCGAGAATAAATGGTTTGTATCCGTGGCCGATGCCTCGCCAGAGGCCGCTGCCCAAAAAGTTAACGGTAACCCGAACGGCAGGGGAATCTGGCTGGATGTGATGAAAGATAACGACCGCCGCGACCTGATTGGCCGTGCCGATATCGTGGTTTCGCTCTTGCCTGCACACTTGCATTTGCCCGTGGCGGCTGATTGCTTGAAACTCAAAAAACACTTGGTTACAGCCTCTTACGTGTCGAGGCAAATATACGAACTCCACGACGATGCCCGCAATAAAGCCCTGATTTTCATGGGCGAAATGGGCCTTGACCCAGGTATCGACCACATGTCGGCGATGCAGAAAATTGACGAGATCAGGGCCAAGGGCGGCAAGCTGCTGTCGTTTAAATCATACGCAGGCGGCTTGGTTTCACCTGATTCCGACGATAATCCATGGCACTATAAATTCTCATGGAGCCCTAAAAACGTTATTCTGGCCGGCCAAGGCACAGCGCAGTACAAGTTTGAAGATAAGTACAAGTATATTCCCTACAACCGTTTGTTCAAGAACATTGAGCAAATTGATATTCCCAACATGGGCGTATACGAGGCCTACGCCAACCGCGATTCGCTGCTGTATGTAAGCCACTACAAACTAGAAGATTGTCCCACCATTTTGCGGGCAACCCTGCGCTACAAAGGTTACTGCGATGCTTGGAACGTGTTTGTACAGCTTGGCTTAACCGATGATTCATACCCGATTTTGGCCTCTAATGAGTTGACTTACCGCGAGCTTATCGAGGCATACTTGCACGAAAGCCAAGGCAAAGGCATGAATGTGCGCGAGCGCCTAGCTGAGTTCATCGGCCAGCCCGTCGACTCGGAGGTGATGAAAAAACTAGAATGGCTGGGTATTTTTGACAATACCAAGATTGGCCTTGAAAATGCATCGCCTGCCCAGATTTTACAACACTTGCTGGAACGCAAATGGGTGATGAAACCAAACGACAAGGACATGGTCATCATGCACCACAAGTTTGAATACGAGCTGAAAGGTAAAATTCACCATGCTACATCTACTTTGGTTATCCACGGTGAAGACTCGGTGAACACCGCCATGTCGAAGCTCGTTGGTTTGCCTTTGGGTATATTTGTAAAACTGGTGCTCCAGGGTAAAATCCAAGAGCGCGGCGTATTAATTCCTACTAGCCAAGAAGTTTACGAGCCAGTTTTGGAAGAACTGAAAACCTTTGGGGTTACTTTTTTTGAGGAAGGTTGAACCATTTAGGCGGGTATTAGCGTTAATATGCTTTCTTTAAATCAAAAATCAAGTTTTGTCAAAGGTAGTCCGTAAAAAAAAGACTCGTCCAGCCGCATGGGTCACCCAGTTGATCGCTGATATCATCGAGTCTATTCAAGATGTCAAGGGCCTTGATATTGTCAAGGTCGATATGCAAGGTATTGACGATGCCTCAACCGATTTTTTAATCGTTTGCCACGGTAATTCCAATACTCAGGTGAGCGCTATAGCCGAACGTATAGAAAAGAATACCTGGGAGAACCTGGGTATTGAACCGGGTCACTTGGAGGGCAAACGCCAAGGCTCTTGGGTATTGATGGATTATTTCCACGTGGTTGTCCATGTTTTTCATCGAGAAACGCGAGAGTTTTATCGAATTGAAGAACTATGGGGCGATGGCGTTGTTACTAAGTACGATAATGTTGCTTAAGCATATTATTCTTACCTTTACCGTTTAATATTACATTCACTCATTCAATTTCTGCACCTTCATGTCAGAAGATCACAAACAAGACAATCGTTTTCCCGGTGGCAACAGCGGAGGACCTAAATTCAGCGCATATTGGATCTACGGTTTCATTGCAGTTGTAATACTGGCGCTTAACCTTTTTACCCTCGGTGGCCGTGTGCCCGAGATTAAGAGTATGAATGAACTCGAGAAGTTCATGACCAATGGCGATGTGGAACGCATCGTGATTGTAACCAACAACCGCTATGCCAAGATTTTCTTGAAAAAGGAAGCCTTGTCGAAGCCGGAGCACCAAAAAACCTCCAAAACAAGGATGAAGTTCACCAACAGTGCTGGTCCTCACTATACCTATAAGTATGGCGACTTGAACTTCTTCCAGAATAAACTCGAAGCCCTCAACACCGATGGCGCTATCGAGGTATCTGCTAGCGAAGAAATCAACTGGATGCGCGATATCCTCAGCTGGATTTTGCCTATCATCATTATCATCGCCATTTGGATGTTCATCATGCGCCGTGTAAGCGGCGGTGGTGCTGGCCCTGGTGGCCAGATTTTCAACATCGGTAAATCTAAAGCGACTTTGTTCGATAAAGACACTAAGGTGTCTGTAACCTTCAAAGACGTTGCAGGTTTGGACGAAGCTAAAGAAGAAGTAATGGAAGTGGTAGACTTCCTCAAGAACCCTAAAAAATACACGGCACTCGGTGGTAAAATACCTAAAGGTGTATTGTTGGTAGGCCCTCCAGGAACTGGTAAAACCTTGCTGGCCAAGGCTGTAGCTGGCGAAGCTGCCGTACCGTTCTTCTCTATCTCGGGCTCCGATTTCGTAGAGATGTTCGTAGGTGTAGGTGCAAGCCGTGTACGTGACTTGTTCAAGCAAGCCCGCGAAAAAGCGCCTTGTATCGTGTTTATCGACGAAATTGACGCCATCGGTCGTGCGCGTGGCCGTAATGCCTTCCAAGGCAACGACGAACGCGAGAATACCTTGAACCAACTCTTGGTGGAGATGGATGGTTTCAGCACCGACAAAGGTGTAATCCTGATGGCTGCAACCAACCGCTCCGACATTTTGGACTCGGCCCTCTTACGCCCAGGCCGTTTTGACCGCGTGATTTCTATCGATAAACCAGACTTGACGGGCCGCGAACAGATTTTCAACGTTCACTTGAAGCCTTTGAAAACGGGTACAACCGTTAACGCGCATATTTTGGCTACCCAAACACCAGGTTTTGCTGGTGCTGAAATTGCCAACGTTTGTAACGAAGCCGCTTTGATTGCTGCCCGTAAAGACAAGTCGGAAATCGACATGGACGATTTCAACGATGCCATCGATCGTATGATTGGTGGTTTGGAGAAAAAGAACAAGCTAATTTCGCCTTCTGAAAAACGCGTTATCGCATATCACGAAGCTGGCCACGCCATCTGTGGCTGGTTCCTAGAAAATGCACACCCGCTCGTTAAAGTTACCATCGTACCGCGTGGTGTAGCAGCTTTAGGTTATGCCCAGTACTTGCCCAAGGAAAACTATATCAACACGACCGACCAAATGCTCGATCGTATGTGTATGACCCTTGGTGGCCGTGCCGCAGAGTCGATTATCTTCAACAAAATCTCTACGGGTGCACAGTCCGACTTGGACTATGTAACCAAGATGTCGTACGCCATGATTGGTGTTTACGGTATGAACGATAAAGTTGGACACGTTTCGTTCTACGACCAGATGAACGAGAATCAGTTCACTCGCCCGTACTCTGATGAAACAGCTCGCTTAATCGACGTTGAAGCCCGTGCCATGATTGAAGGCCAGTATAAACGCGCCCAAGATTTGTTGAGGGAGAAACACCATGAGTTGGAGTTGCTAGCGCAGGAACTGCTTTCGAAAGAAGTCTTGCTCAAATCAGATGTGGAACGCCTTATCGGCAAACGCCCATTTGCTGAAGATGAACAACTGTTCACCGATGCCGTGGTGGTTGAAGATGCTGTTGTTGAAGCTCCTCAAATCGCAGATGATGTAAAAACTGATACCGACGAGCACGCGGTATAAAATACATAAACATGAATAGGATTAGTCCGGTAACGCACTTAATTCTAGCTTTGGCTACCTTTCTGTTGTTCTTTTTGTTGTTCAAAACCATGAACAAAAATGGAGCAGGGAAAGGTAGCCTGCTTTATGCCAAGTTGTGCGAGAACTGCCACGGCAAAGACGGCAAGGGTTTAAAAGGTTTATATCCACCCTTGGCTCAGGCTGATTACCTCTTGGCAACCGATCCAGGTATTTTGGCTTGCATGGTCAAGCAAGGTGTCAGTGATTCAATTATCGTTAACGGGCAGCTCTATAATCAGGCCATGCCGGGTTTCCCTACCTTGACACCAGTTGATATCACCAACTTGCTCAATTATATCTCCAATGAATGGGGGAATGAACGGGCTTACATCACCGCCGACCAAGTGGAAAAAGGCTTGGCCAACTGCAAGGAATAGTATTATGTTTGGGCTAATGAGCACTTTCTCGCTAAAATGTCCGAACTTTGCGCTGCAATTGAAACACACCCCTAACCCACAGCTATGCCCGCCATAGATATCCACAATACTGAAGTTGCTTTTGAGTCAAAAAGCAATGCCGCACTCCGTAAAATGGCCTGGTTATTCCGCATCATGAATAACCGCCAACTGGTAAAAATTGGCTCTAAGTTAACCTTGTTTGCCCTCAAGCTGCACTTGCCCATCGAGGGCTTAATCCGCGGCACGATATACCAACAGTTCTGTGGTGGCCGTACCCTGCTGGAGAGCCAGAAAACCATCGACCTACTGGCCAAGTACAACACGCTGTCGGTACTCGATTACGGCGCCGAAGCAAAGGATTCTGAAGCTGAATTCGATAAAACCATGCGCGAAATGTTGCGGGTGATCGAGTTTGCTGCTCATAATAAAACAGTTCCTGTTATCAGTTGCAAGGTTACGGGCATCATGCGTTTTGGCTTGCTGGAAAAGATGGACAAAGGGGAAACCCTCACCGAGGCCGAACAAGCTGAATATGAATACGCCGCCAAACGCCTTGATTCTATTTGCCATAAAGCCAACCACCATAAAGTGGGCGTTTTCATCGATGCCGAAGAGTCGTGGATTCAAGATACCGTCGATTTCCTCGTGCGTATCATGATGGAACGCTACAACAAAGAGCGGGTTACAGTGTACAACACTTTCCAGATGTACCGACACGACCGTCTCGCCTTCTTGCGCGCTTCACACGAGGCCGCCAAGGCTGAAGGTTACCTGCTAGGCGCTAAATTGGTGCGTGGCGCTTATATGGATAAAGAACGCGAACGCGCCGCTGAAATGGGCTATATGTCGCCTATTCAAGCCTCCAAGGCAGCAACGGACAAAGACTTTAACCTTGCGGTCGAGTACTGTGTCAATCATTACGAGGATATAAGCGTTTGCACGGCTTCACACAATGCCGATAGCTGCCTGCTCATGGCCAAACTCATCGAGGATAAAGGCTTGGAGAAAAATCATCCGCACCTCAATTTTTCGCAATTGTATGGCATGAGCGATTTCCTCACCTTCAACTTGGCGAAAGCAGGTTACAACGTGGCCAAATATATTCCTTATGGCCCCGTTCGGGATGTGATTCCTTACCTCATCCGCCGTGCCGAGGAAAACTCCGCTGTGGCCGGCGATATGAGCCGCGAACTCTCGTACATCACAAAAGAACTGAAAAGGAGGAAGCTGTAAGATGTAAGATGTGAGATGTAAGATGTGAGTTGTAAGCGGCAAGATGTGAGATTAGGATTTCAACTGCTTTTTCACGGTAATAATACTGCTAGAAAGCATTTTAGAAATCTGTTCTGCATATTCAACAATCCCATGATACGTTTCTGCATCAATGGTCTCACTTTTAAGGAGTAGTTCAAGCCAATATAGTGTTTCGCCACATTCCTTTTGTGCTATGCTAAGTTTGTGCACAAAATCTTTTGAACTTTCAGCGTTTTTGGCTTCGATAATCAATGCTCCAATAGCTGTCCCGCTGCGTAAAATTTGTTTGCTTAATACATAGTCGTTCCTGTTGCACAGGTTATTGCATAAATCAATAATCTTTAGAGCAAGTTCAAATGATTTGCTTTTTAATGGTTCGTTTTTCATAAATGTGAATTTTAATAAATTAAAAAATACACATTACGTAGACGAATAATCCAACCAGGTAGTGAAGTTCCTTACCGCTCACATCTTACCGCTCACATCTCACATCTCACATCTAACTCGCCGCTTTCAGCCTGTTAATCAACTCTTTATTCAAGTGTTGCTGGGTGTAGGCAAGGTCAATCACCAAGGTTTTATCCGCTTTTTTGTTCGATGGCATGTCATACATCGCATCGGTGAATACGGCCTCGCAGATAGAACGTAAACCACGGGCACCGAGGTTAAACTCGATGGCTTTTTCCACGATGTAATCCAGTGCTTCGCCTTCAACTTTCAGCTCAATACCATCAATTTCAAACAGTTTTTCATACTGTTTCATCAAGGCATTTTTAGGCTCGGTCAAAATGCGTTTCAGGGTAGGTGCATCCAGAGAGTCGAGGTAGGTCAAAACGGGTAAACGACCAATCAACTCTGGTATTAAACCGTATGTTTTAAGGTCTTGCTGGCTCACATATTGCAGCATATTCTCTTTATCGTACACAAAATCACTGCCCGATTTAAAGCCAATTACTTGTGTATTAACCCGTTGTGCTATTTTTTTCTCAATGCCGTCAAAGGCGCCACCGCAAATAAACAGGATGTTCTGGGTGTTCACCTTGATCATTTTTTGCTCGGGGTGCTTGCGGCCGCCTTGCGGTGGTACGTTCACCTCGGTACCTTCTAGCAGCTTCAACATGGCTTGTTGAACGCCCTCGCCCGATACATCGCGGGTGATAGAAGGGTTATCTTGCTTGCGGGCCACCTTGTCAATCTCGTCGATAAACACGATGCCTTTCTCTGCAGCGGCCACGTTGTAGTCGCAGGCCTGCAACAAGCGCGATAGGATACTTTCCACGTCCTCGCCCACGTAGCCAGCCTCGGTAAATACCGTGGCGTCAACGATGGTAAAAGGTACGTTGAGCAAACGCGCAATCGAGCGGGCTAGCAAAGTTTTACCTGTACCGGTTGGGCCGACCATCACGATGTTCGATTTTTCAATCTCTACATCATCCATCTTCTTGAACGACAGGCGTTTGTAGTGGTTATAAACCGCTACCGATAATATTTTTTTGGCAGCATCTTGGCCAATCACGTACTGGTCCAAGTGCTCTTTAATCATCTTTGGTGTAAGGTTTTTGGGCAACTTTACATCGTTGCGTTTGGCCTTTACTTCAAGCTCTTCGCCCAGTATTACTTGGGCTTGCTCCACACATCCGTCGCAAATATTGGCGTCTGGGCCTGTTATCAACATGCCTACGTCATCCTGGCTTCTACCGCAAAACGAACAATGGTTAACTTTATGTTTCATGATGGTATTTCAATTTGAGCCTGCAAAGTTCGTGTTTTATTTCCGAATTCCAAACCTAACTTCATTTTCTATTCGTAACTTTGTAGCCCTTCATTTTTAGTTGTTTTGGGGCGTGCCCCTTGCAGCCATAAATATGGCTGCTGCAGGTCGCTACGTTGCGGCGCTCGCTGTCGCTCGGCCCGCTTCGCGGTCTGGCCCTGCGGGCCACGCCTTCACATCGCTCACGCAAATGCCATGAAGTGGTATTTTTTGACAGATTTGAACGTTTTTTGTCTTTAGTAACCACCCCGTCTGCGGCGCTGCACGCTTTGCGTTACGCTTGCATCCACCCCTCCTTGAAAAGGAGGGGAGTTTATGCCTTACTGTAAATATTAGATTTACAGTAATTTGAAAGAAAAAGCCAAGTTCCCCTCCTTTTCAAGGAGGGGTGGATGTGCAGATGGCGTTTTACGCCGTCTAGCGCAGACGGGGTGGTTACAAAGTCAGATTTATGTTCAAAGAAAAATCGCTCAAGCCGCTCTAAAACTCGCGTAAGCCCTGCGGATGGGTGGCCGAAGGCCAGACCGCGAAGCGGGCCGAGCGACAGCGAACCACGAAGTGCTCCGCAAAGAAGCAACGCGACTGCGCGAACCCAGAAGCATAGCGACCCCGCACGGGTATCCCGGGCGGGGATACGCCCAAAACAACTTTATACATTACATTCACAACTGTACCACATCCAATCTATCTCGCACCATGGCTGAAACCGGCAACAAAAAACCTAGTACACTGCGCAACCCTAAAACCAGCAACGACATGTCGAACATGGTTTTTGGGAAAGTACCGCCACAGGCCCCCGCGCTGGAAGAGGCCGTGCTTGGCGCCATGATGCTCGAGAAAGATGCCGTGTCGGTGGTTATCGAAATCCTGCGTGCCGAGAGTTTTTATGTTGAAGCACATAGCTTGATTTACGAGGCCATTAGCCGCCTCTTTGAAAAATCACAACCCGTTGACTTGCTGACCGTTACCGAGGAACTCCGCGTAAAAGGCGACCTTGAACGCATCGGTGGGCCATATTACCTCGTGGAGCTGACCAACCGGGTTTCTTCCTCGGCCAACGTCGAGTACCACGCCCGTATCGTGGCTCAAAAACACCTACAGCGCGAGCTCATCCGCATCTCTACCGAGACCATCCGCGATGCTTACGAGGATACCACCGACGTGTTCGACTTGCTTGACCGCTCGGAAAACAACCTGTTTAAAATTACAGAGCAGAACTTGAGCCGGGGCTACCTGACCATGGGCACGCTGATGAATAAAGCCATCAAACAACTCGAAGAATTATCGACCCGCCAAGATGGTTTGACCGGTGTACCCACGGGCTTCGTGGCACTGGACCGCCTGACCAACGGCTGGCAGTCGTCCGACTTGATTATCATGGCGGCCCGCCCGGGTATGGGTAAAACGGCTTTCACCTTGGCCCTGGCCCGCAACGCAGCGGTTGATTTTAACTTCCCGGTTGCTTTCTTCTCCCTGGAGATGTCGGCGCTGCAATTGGTTAACCGTATCATTGCCATGGAAACCGAGATTTCGCAGGATAAAATCCGCTCGGGTAAACTACAAGATTTTGAATGGCAACAGATGCACAGCGCCGTGGAGCGATTGAGTGAAGTGCCTATTTTTATAGATGACACTCCGGGTATCGGTATCTTTGAGCTTCGGGCTAAATGTCGCCGTCTCAAAATGCAGCACGATATCAAGCTGATCATGATTGACTACCTTCAGTTGATGACGGGTGGTGGCGACCAGAAAGGGGGCAACCGCGAACAAGAGATTTCGCAAATATCGCGCTCGCTCAAGGGTTTAGCCAAGGAGTTGAACGTGCCGGTCATCGCGCTGTCGCAGTTGAGCCGTGCCGTTGAAACCCGTGGAGGTTCTAAACGCCCCATGCTTTCCGACTTGCGTGAATCGGGTGCCATCGAGCAGGATGCCGACATCGTGAGCTTCATCTATCGCCCAGAATACTATGATATCCTAGAGGATGAACAAGGTAACTCGCTCAAAGGCGTGGCTGAAATTATCGTGGCCAAGCACCGTAACGGCTCGCTGGATACCGTAAAACTCAAGTGGGATGGGCAATATGCCAAGTTTGGTAACCTCGGTGAGGATGGATTTGCACTCTCCGGCCTCGGCGATGACGACTTCTTTGCATCGTCTAACTTTGATACTGCCGAGACCTTCTCTTCTAAAATGAATAGCGCAGAGCCATCGCCCTTTGACTTGAGCCAAGCCGATGAACCACCGTTCTAGCTAAAGCTTAAAGCCAAAATCGCTTACTTGGCCTTGTGTGTTTTGGATGCGTACTTTAAAGTTCCCTTGACCTAGCGCATGGGCATCGTACTTCATTTTGAACTTACCCTCGTCAAGCACGCCTTCCAGAATGGTTTCGGCTACGCTGCCATCTTCACGAAGGATTTGCACTTTAAGGTCAGACACGAAGAAACTCTTGAATGAAATCGTGAGCTTTTCGGCTTGTTGATCAACGTTGAGCAAGAAGGGATTTTTATCTGAACTGGACAACAGGTTGTCATTGGTTTTAGTCAAGTACACCTTGAATACCTTGGTACTGGCATCGCTGCTGAGGGAGTCGCTGAAAAATACATTAGGCGCATCGCTCCTGATACCGCCAATGATATAGCCGACATGCGTTTTAGTATTAGATAGGCGGTCGGCTTGAATGATTTCCTGCTCGTTTATCATATTTTCCATGGGGATGAAAGTAGCGCCGGTGCCCAATAAATCAGGCATTTCTGTTGATAAGCGGTGCTCTACCACCATGCCGTTAGCTAATCGGCTCACCGCGCTAATGGTACGTACAAAGGGCACGTTAATATCGTCCATGAACACACCGTCTTGGTTGAAATAATAACGGCTCAACCCACCAAAGAAAATAGTACTCATTTGCTTGGTCTTTGCATCATACAGCATGGTATGCGCGCTGTGGTACTGGTTGAGGTACTGTTTAAAATATGGGTGTACGGAGTATTTACCGGGGGTAATATCCACGATGTCGTGCCAAGGGATGTCCTTGGTATATTGGAATACGCCGCTAAAAGCCGTAAAGCCCCTTGAGCCGTCAGGATATATCTGCGGCGCTAGATTATAATCACGGCGGTGGAGTAGGGCAGTGTCGACGGTTTCCTTGAACTTGCGGATACTAAGTTTTTTAGGGGTACTTTTGATTTCAAAGGTACGGATAGCGTTGGTGTATTTTTGGGTAAAACCTGGGCCATGGTCGGGGCCTAAGGGGTTGTAACTACCCTCGAAGCTATGTCCGCCAACAAGGTAAAAAGTATTATCCTGGCGGTCAAGGTATCCACCGCAAACCCTGAAGCGTTCATCTTGGTATTGCTTGAAGTAGGGTTTAAGATCGAGGTTTTCCTGTATAGCTTTTACCAATCCTGGAACGTTGACCTCGGTTAGAAATGGGTAGGTAGTATGTTCGTTTTTGCTAGGACTAAGCCCGTAACCTCCAACTATGTATAAGTTGTCGCCCCATTGTTCGAATTCCATGTTGGTCGACTGGAGTTGTTCTAGGAGGTTTACCGATAGCCCAGTTAAACCTTTCGACCAAGTTTGACCGCTGGCGGGGTCAACTACATACAAGGTAATATTGTGGCCTGCTTGGTCGAAAGAGCGGAATGGTTCGCGTTTGTGTAAGCCATCAGTTCGGCCACCCATCAAGAGCCAGAGGCCATGATGCTGTGCCATGACACAGGATTGTAGGGCGGGCATTGTTTTGATATGGTTCACTTGCTCCAATTCAACCTTGTAGTTAAACTGCGCAAGGCTAAGACTTACGTTTACAACGATAGCAAAGAAAAGTAGTACGGATTTCATACAATGTTTATTTGTGCCGCAAAGCTACAGCTATGCTGTGGATTTTAATGTAATTTACATCACAAGAGCTTATTTAGCGCACAAAAAAAAGTGGCCTCAACTTGCGTTGAGGCCACTAGATATAAATCAAGACATTGGGTTAGATTTACTTAACCAAAATCAAAGGCAAGCTTGTGATTTGGCCGTTTGCTTGAACTTTAACGAGGTATGTTCCAGATTGGAATCCGTTTAAGTCAAGGTTGATTTGTTGGTCTTGAACATTGTCCAATTGAGTAACGAAAACACGTTGGCCCAAGATGTTGAACAACTCCACTTGCAGTTGTGATACAGGAGCTGCAAAGCGTACTTCCAGTAAAGCTGCACCGTTGGTTGGGTTAGGGAACAATTCCATCGCCAACAAACCGTCGATATTGCTTACACCTGAGAAGATACCCACAGTAGTAAATGCAGTAGCAGTACAACCGTTGGCGTCAGTAATGGTTACATTGTAAACACCTGCGGCAAGGCCAGTTGCGGTTACGTCTGTGCTACCATTTGACCACAAATAAGTGTATGGCGCAACACCTCCGTTACCAGTTGCAGTTGCGGTACCGTCGTTGCCAGCAGCCGTTACTCCAGTGCTTGATGCACTTGCGCTTACAGCACTTGGGTTAGTCAAAGCAATTACAGGAGTTGCAATTTGACAACCGTTGGCATCTGTAATGATACCGATGTAGCTAGCAGCACCAAGACCAGTAAGGTCTTCGTCTGTGCTACCAGTGTTCCATTGGAAAGTGTAAGGCGCAGTACCACCACTTACGGTTACAGCAATTGCACCATCGCTACCACCAGCACAAGAAGCGCCTTGGCTATTATCAATGTTTACAGTTAAGCCGTTAGGAGCAGTTACTACCAAGTTGGTTAACTCAGCCGTACAACCGTTTGCGTCGGTTACCACCACGCTGTAAGTGCTAGCGGCAAGGTTGGCATTATCTTCAAGTGTACCACCGTTGCTCCATGCGTAGCTGTAAGGTGTTGTACCACCTGTTACGGTGATATCGATAGCACCATCAGCATCAGCGCTACAGCTAGTTGGGGTAATTGTACCTACGGTAGAAGCCAATGTTGCTGGTTCAAGGATGGTAGCAGAAGTAGTACTGGTCTGACCGCAACCGTCGGTAACGGTTAATGCATAAGTACCTGGGCTAAGGTTGCTCAAGTCTTCTGTGGTTGAACCGTTGCTCCAAGTGAAAGCGAAAGGCGTAACCTCACTGCTTACGGTGATGTCGATAGCACCGTTGTTTGCGGTGGCACAAGAGATGTTTGCAGCCGCGGTTGCCAAAACTGGCGCAGCGTTAACTGCGATGGTTACAGAGTCAATAGATGTGTTGCCACAAGTATCGGCTACAGTTAAGAAGTAAGTAGTAGTTACGGTAGGCGTAGCCACTGGCGTTGGGCTAGTAGCATCGTCAAGACCAGTTGCAGGTGACCAACTGTAGGTCATGCCTGGCTGAACGTTAAAGCTACCTAAGCCAGTTTGTACACCAGCACATGTGTTGATCACATCAACGTTGTTGGCTGTAGCTTCTGCACGAGGCAATTGAGCTGTAGAAAGCGTTACTTGTGATAATACCATGCCACCACAGTTGTCGAATACACGTACTACATAAGTACCCGCACTCAAGTCGTTGCGTGTTTGAGCCGTGTCAACGTCATCCCAGATAATGGTATAAGGAGGAATGCCACCAGTAACGTTAACCTGTGCAATACCGTCGCTAGCGCCAGTACATGAAGGATTAGTAGTGGCAAAGCTCACGTTTGAGATACCTGCAGAAACAGTTTCTGTAATGGCAATTTGGTATAAACCAGTTACAGCTGTAAAGGCTTCAATAACGGCATAGTACGTAGTATTGGCTGTAACGTTGAAGGTTACTACAGACTGAGCACCACAGAAGTCATCGTTATCAGCAATTACGTTGCCGTTGGCGTCAATGACGTATAACCAAGTATCGAAGCTAGAACCACACAAAGACACATCGGCGCTAATAGCACATGGGCCAGTAGTGAACTCATAGAATACATCAACAGAAGGACGTAAGGTACTGGTTGATGTGAAACAAGTCTGTGTAGAACCACCGTTGAAGTAAGGCAATGAGTTTACTACGATCGGTGTGTTGATGCTGTTGCCCAAAGTAGGGAAAGGTGTACATTCAGTTGTAAATGTAGTTGGACCTGCAATACCACTCAAACCGTCAACTGGACCACAGTTTGTAGTAATGTAGAATGCGTAGTTCGTTACAGGTGTTAAACCTGTAATAGTATATGGCGATGTAGTCGTTACCGCAGTGGTTCCTGTACCTGGTGTAAAACCAGCAGGGCCCCATTCAATGGTATAGCTTACACCATTAGGAATGGCAGAGAATGAAACCTGAGCTGTAAAGTCAGTTACGTTAATCGCTGCGATGTTGTTTGGACGGCGACAAGTTGGTGCTTCGCCTACACGGAAGTCGTCAACCAAGATGTCGTTGTAGAATGCCGTACCACCAACAGCTGTTGGGTTCCACACCAAACGGAGTTGGATGATGTTTGGCAAGGTCAAAGTAGAGAGGTCATATTCAACCAATACCCAGTTGTTGTTGTTGCCTGTGTAAGTACCAAGGGTCACCCACTGTGTACCGTTGAATACTTGAGCCGTTACACTGTTACGGGCAACGTCATTTGTGTTGTACGAATAAATCCAGAAATCAAAGTACGGAACGTTCAAGTTCGAGATATCAATCAATGGAGATACCATTGCACGGTTAGCTGTGGTGTAAGAACCATCAATCCAAGCGAAGAATCCAGAACCAGTTGTATGGTCGGTTACGTTCTCAACAGCGTAGTCAGGGTCTGCTGCTGGGTTACCAGTACCGTTGGCTATTTTCCATTGGTCAGTTGCCACGGTTGTAGAGTTTGCCCAACAGTTAGGGAAATTAGGCGCTGCTGGTGGAGCGCCAAAAGTCATCAAGTAAGGCGCCACTACAGGTACACATGCCGTAGCTCCAGATGTTGGGCTAGAGTAATAGCTGTTACCGTCAACACCACAGTTTTCAAATATGTAGAACGAGTAAGTTGTACTTGGGCTAAGACCTGTTACCGTGAATGGGCTAGTACCTGTTACTGCAACTTGTGTACCAGTACCAGGTGTGAAACCAGGGGCTCCGTACTCAATTGTAGCACCGGCTAAGTTTACACCATTACCTGAAGTCCAGCTTAAGGTTGCCGAGAACGCGCCAGTACTTACCAAGGTCAAGCCTGAAGGGGCAGGACAAGCAGGCGCTTCGCCAACGCGTACGTCGTCAACCAACATATCGTTGTAGAAAGCGCTACCACCAGAAGTTGTTTGGTTAAATACAATGCGGAATTGTGTAACAGAAGGTAAGCCAAGGCCTACTAAGCTGTAACCTATTTCTTGCCAGCCGTTGAAGCTACCGCTGAAGTTACCAAGGGTAATCCAGCTAGTACCATTCCATGCTTGTGCCGTCAAAATGTTGCGGGCAGCATCGTTGGTGTTGTAAGAATAAACAAAGTACGAAAAGTAAGGCTGACTTAACGGTGTGATATCGATGTTGGGGGTAGTCAACGCAATGTTGTTGGTTGGGTAAGAACCGTCATACCATGCAAAGAAACCTGTACCTGTAGTATGGTCGGTTACGTTTTCAACAGCGTAGTCAGGGTCGGTAGCTGGGTTACCTGTACCGTTGGCAAAGCGCCAAATCTGGGTAGTAGAAGCCGTGTTGTTGGTCCAACAGTTAGGCAAGCCTGGAGCTGTAGGTGGCGCACCAAAGGTTTGCAAGAAGGGCGCAACGAAAGTAGCACACAAGGTCGTGAATGCTGCTGGACCAGCGTAGAAGCTGTTTCCATTACCACCTGTACAAGCGTGACGAACATATACCGTGTAGTTGGTTGCAGGGTTTAAGCCTGTCAATACATATGGACTTGTAACGTTGTTTACAACGGTACCTGTACCTGGGGTAAAACCAGCAGGGCCATACTCAATCAAGGTAGATGCAATGCTTCCTGAACCGTTGGTCCAGCTAATCGTAGCACCACCTGAAGTAACGGTACCAGCTGTTACAGCCGTAGCAGCAGGACAAGTTGGCGGTGGTCCGATGATCAAACCATAATCTTCAACCTCGCCGAATGAAAGGCCTGTAACACAAACATCCGCTTGGGTTAAAGCCCCTGTACCGTAACGGCACATCACGCGTAAGCGCGATTGACCATTGCTTGCACCAGCAGGGATGGTAATCGGGTAGGTACCCGTAGCACCACCGGCCAAGTAGCCCAAGTTGAAAAATTCACCAGCATCGGCAAAGTCACCGTCGAGGTTAGTGTCGATGAAGGCTACAAAGTACTGGCCCCAAGTTGGACCAGGCGCAACCGTTAAGTTGTAACTAGCACCTGGCGTTACATTCGCCGTGAAAGTAGACGAGTAATTGATGTAATTACTCGCGCTCGGCGCACCGCAACCTGTGTTTAGGTTACTGATAGTTGCGAAAGTAACGTTGTTGATAAAGTCGGCTGAAGTACACTGCGAATTGTACGTAGGTGTACAATACTGTGCCCATGCTGCCGAAAAAGTCAACAGTAATGCGGAAATGGATAGTAAGATTCTTCTCATCGTGGATGGGAATTTTGATTTAGTAATAGCTATTCTGTCTAGTCTTTGAAACGGTGAAGATACAATATTTTTCATTTTCCAACAGTCGCCATATTATTTTTCCTTTAAAAAAAAACGCGTGAGGCATGCAGAGGGTGGCCGAAGGCCAGTGCCGTAGGCACCAAGCGGATAGCGCGCCCGGCGCACGCCGACCCCTGGCCGCAAACGCAGTGTAGCTGGCCAGGGGGCACGCCCAAATCATCAACATCGTATATGCTATTCTGGAAACAAGTACCCCGTGTTCACCGTATAGTTATATATCTTTTACAAGGGGGATATGCTAGAACATGCGGTAAACGCTTGAACTTACCCCAAATTTAAATCAATACACGATGAAGGCCCTACTATATTCCTTGCTGTTTTATTGCTCCATGACTATTTTGATGGCCCAGCCCAACACTGGCGGTAAAACCGTAGACGGCAAAAGGGAAGGTTTTTGGACCATTTATGACAGCAACAAACAGTTTTTAGGGCAAGGCAACTATAAAGATAACCTGCGCGAAGGTGAATGGAAGTTCTATATCTCGGCCCAAGCCCGTAAACAACGCAAGCCCGACGTGGTGGGGAGCTACAATAAAGGCGTGAAAGTAGGTATCTGGCGCTGTATCGATTTGCGCTCGCTCGTGATTATGGAAGGAAGTTTCCAACAAGATAAAATGGAAGGCGAATGGCGCTTCCTCGATAAAAACCGTAAACTACTGGCCACGGGCTTGTTCAAGAATGGTATTCGCGAAGGTGGCTGGACACTCTACCAACTCAACGTGCCGTTCTTGAGCGGCCGCTATAAAGATGGTCGGAAATCAGGTACTTGGAAACATACTCAATACGGCCCAGATAGCTTGTACCGGGTGGTTTACGACCTTGAATATGGTACTGCTGGCGCCAACGGCCATGTCACCATTTACCGCAAGTTTATTAAACCAGGTTTTAAAACCGAAGAGGTGATTACTGGGGCTGGTAATTTTGTAAACGGTAAGAAGCAAGATAAGTGGGTGGAGTATGAAATCATCGAGGCCGGCGAAAGCCTTGCCCGTGGATTATATGAGAACGACCTCAAAACTGGGCTATGGCGCTTTGACCTCAACGGTAAGTTATACGAGGAGGTCAATTATGTAAAAGGCGTCCGACATGGGGCTGCAACCGTTTACCATCCCAACGGCCAAAAACAAATGGAGCTGAGCTACCAGGAAGGCTTACCCAATGGCCCTTTTAAAGTTTGGTACCCCACCGGGCAACTCAAGGAAGAAGGTAGTTTTAGCATTTCTGGTACGCCCCAGGTTGATACCCTGTACCAGACCGTTGAACTGCCCATCGAGTTCCGCTTCGAGTTCGTGGACGAAGGACTCGGCAACGTCTCGCCTCGATCTATCCGCTGGAGTAGCAAGCCCGACTTCGAGATCAGTGCCAGCCAATATCAAAGCACCTTGTCAAAGCTACGGGGTTTGAGCCCTGAGCCCGTCATACAAGAAATCACCAGGGATAAGTTCTCGGCCAAGTCAGGCCCTTATAAAAGTTATCACCCCGACGGCCAGATAGAGTCGGAAGGCACCTACACAAATGCACCTATAAAGGTAATTGACCCGGTGACCAAAGAGCCGATTTGGGAATTTTCTAAGGACGGGGATTGGAAATTCTACGATCAAAGTGCAACTTTGCGTAAAACTATCACTTATGCAAAAGGTCGCCAGGTTAAAGAAACTAAGCATTAGCCTAATCGCTATCAGCCTCGGCGTATGGGCCTGCCAGTCGGAACAAGCACGGCAGCCTCCTGTGGCCACGCCTGTGCAAGCGGTGGACTGGGCCGCCATCGACACTTTTTTCCCGCTGCTCGACGCAACTTTATATGATGACCCCAGCGGGCTCGACAAGGCGCCAAGCCGTGTTTTGCCCAATGCCCTGGGCCTGTATTTCCAATATGGCAAAAACGAGGAAGATGAACATTTCGAGGCTATCGGGCATATCGTGCTCGACCAGCAAATGATGGCTTTATTCCTCCGCACATACGACGATGATTATCCCGTCATTTGGATGTACATATATAATAGGTATAAGCAAACTTTCCACGATGGGCAATACCTGCTCAACTGGGCCTTCGAGGAGGATGGTTTATCCGCTGGACAATTGTCGTGGTTTGCCGATACGGATAAAGACAATAGGCTCGAATGGTTTGCTGTAAAGCGGGGTACAGCGGTAGCCGATACTTTGATGCAAGCCGACAACTTTGTACCTGATACCACGGTACAAACTTGGGATGGCCAGTACTGGGTTAATGAAGCAGAATTATAAAGTTGTTTTATGTGGGGCCTCCCAAAGCCAGGCTACGCCTGGCTTTGGGTCGCTATGTTCCGCGGCTCGCTTTTCGCTCGGCCCTTCGCCGCCCCGCCTAGCTGCGGAGACTTTTCCAGAAACGGCTCTACAATGGGCGGCTCGGTCTGCCGCTACGCGGCACCGCTCCACAGCGCTAGGCCAGATACTTGAGCTGTAGTAAGCGAAAGCGACCTGTTCGTATAGAGCTTTAGTCTGGTTATTTGCAGGCGTTGAAAGCCGAAGGGGCTTGGTTTTACAGTGTTTAACGGCGGGGCTTCAAAAAAGATTAAAAGAAAATTCAGGGTCAAAAACATGTAAATCAACGACTTGTGGATTTAGTTCCAATAAACTTGAAAAAACTTTGGGAGAATGTTTGGAAATGTCAATCTGGTGCCCTTATCTTTGCAATCCCAAACGCAACGGCGGGTGGCCAAAAAAACGACTTGAAAAAGTTTTTTTGAAAAAAGTTGACTAAAAGTTTTGCGGTTTAAAAGTAAGTTTTTACCTTTGCACCCGCTAAGATGATAGCGACACATTTAAAGAAGGCACAAGCTTCTAACCGAAGCTATGAAATAGGCAAAAGCCAAGCCGAAGTTCTTTGACACAGTTGGACAGGAATTGATAGTAATATCAATAAGGTAATAAAGAAAAGCGTAGTTCAAAAAATTGACCATGGAGAGTTTGATCCTGGCTCAGGATGAACGCTA
>CAZDVQ010000073.1:0-20501 GCA_964508975.1 uncultured Saprospiraceae bacterium | reverse complement strand
TGCGGGAGGCCGCGCCAAGCACCGAGGAAGATGCTTACTTGATATACCCCAACCCGGCGCGGGATTACTTGAACATACAATTGCAGGGCAAGTATAGGGCATTGCAAAGCGTGCAGGTACGTGGCTTGGATGGCCAACTGGTGTGGCAACAAGACTTGACGGGTAGCCGTGATTTGCTGGAAATACCCTGCGAGGCCTGGCAGAACGGTTTGTTCATTTTGGAAGGCTACTGTGCCGACGGGAGTACCTTTACAGATAAATTATTGATTATTAAATAGTTGAGCCATGAAATATACATTTTTCGTTTTTATGCTGCTGGGCCTGTTGGGTAAAGCACAGAATTTAGTACAAAATGGTAGTTTTGAGGAGATAACCGCTTGCCCAGAATTAAATAGTGCTTACCCCCTTTCAGGGATCGATGAACTTTCGAAGGCGAGGTATTGGCACAGTGGTTATTTTAGTCCAGACTTATTTTCTAGCTGCAATGGGAACATATTAAGTACTAACACTCCTTTTAATTTCATGGGTTATCAAATACCTTATTTGGGCAATAACTATGCTGGACTGGGCTATTTGTTCGACCCCAACCCTAATTTTTATGGCGATGTCAGTGAGATAATGATTAATGAATTGAAAAGTATTTTGATTGAGGGGGATTTATATGAAGTCAGTTTTCGTCTAAGTGCTTCTGAGTTACCTCCTGTGCATGCTAATAACTTGGGAATATTATTTACAAATGAAACGTACAATGCATTGAGCAATCCCGCATTCAAAACAGGCTATGACCACGGGCATGTGGATTTCATTATTAATGACACTGCAAGCTGGGTCCCCTTTAATACCTTATTCCAGGCAGATTCCAACTACCAATACCTGATGATTGGTAATTTTTTGTATTTTAATACGGCCCAGATTGACACGGTAGCATCATCATTTAATTTTTTATATGCTAATGCCTACATAGACGACTTGTGCGTGGTTCCCTTGGGTGGTGATTGTAGTATCCCTGCTGGGCGCATGCGCATAGAGGCTAGCGAGCAGCAGTTGTTGTTCGCGGCCACGCCCGTGGGGCAGCAAGAGAACCGGTCGTTCTGGTTGCGCAACCCTGGGCTTGATACCTTGCACGTCAGCGGCTTTTCAACGCAAAACCCGGTTTTCATAGCGCCCACGGGGCAATATAGTGTGCCCCCGGGCGACAGCGTGTTGTTGAGCGTGGGCTTCGCGCCCACGGCGGTTCAGAACTACCAGGACAGCCTTTACATCACGCACGATGCTCCCCGCTCGAGGTACAAAGTAGCGCTGGAAGGCGAGGGTTTACCCGTTGGGGTTAGAGGTTATGCTAAAGCAGCGTTCTCGGTATTCCCGAACCCGGCCAGGGGGCTCGCCTACCTGGTGAGCAAGGATGCTAGCGAGATAGTACAGGTAAAGTTATACAACCAACTGGGCCAAGCAATCTTGCTACAACAAACGCAGTCGGCTCAAGTTGAGCTGGACCTCGCGGGCTTAGCACCAGGCCTCTACCTCGTGGAGCTGGTACTGGCGGATGGAAGAAGGGGTATTTCCAAGCTTTTAGTTATTAATTATTAGGTTTTAGGGGTTAGCACGTAGGGGCTCGTGGCGGCAAAGTCGGTTTTGATTGGAACTGGGAGGCATGAGCGCATCTTGGCTATCACTGCTAGGTATAATTTAACTAAATCTTTAGTTAAAGTTTTTTGTGTAATTCCATACCTTGCTGTATCTTTGCAGCTAATCGGGGTAAAACCCTCAGGATTTCCCCTGCGCCAGGCATGCGTAGGGCAGCGCCGTAGGCGCTGGTGCGTAGCACGGAGCGATTAGCGAACCCCGGAGCACGCCGACGGCGCGTAGCGCCGGGGCGCCCCAAAAAAACAAACACTAGGTGTACCCGCACTTAGCACCCAGCAACAAGCCATTACTCACCTCTGTAATTTATACCAGAACATGACCATTTATACATTAGCCCTGTACATCGGCATTGCCGCCGTGCTGCTGACTTTGCTGAATTCATTCCTGGCCAAGGCCAAAAAAGGCAACCCGCTGCCGATGCATTGGCCCGTTAACTTTGTGAAAAACTTTACCGGTAGCCTCTTTATTTTCTCGGGTGCCGTGAAAGCCATTGACCCCATGGGTACAGCCTTCAAAATGGAGCAATATTTCCAGGTGTTCAACGAGTACAGCTTGCTGAAAGCCTTTACGCCCCTTGCACCCTACGCCCTCAGCTTTGCCGTTATCATGATCGTGATGGAGCTGGTGGTTGGTGTTACCTTGTTGCTGGGTATCTGGCGCAGGTTAAGCGTTTGGATTTTGTTGTTGACCATCGTGTTCTTTACCTTCTTGACCGGTTTTACCGCCTATACGGGCAAAGTAACCGATTGTGGCTGTTTTGGCGATTTCTTGAAGCTCAAGCCTATCGTATCTTTTGGTAAAGATGTGGTTTTACTGGTGCTTAGCCTTATTTTATTGGTAGGCCAACGCCATATTTTACAATATTTCAAAGGGTTTGGCGCCTTTGTAATTGCTGCTTTGGCCACTGCGGGCAGCATTTTCTTCTGCATGAGCAACTACGTTTGGGACGAGCCGATTGTTGACTTCCGTCCATTTGCCGAAGGTGTTGACCTATACGTGGCTAAAAACAAATGTATTGCCAGCACACCCGGCAAAACCATGTACTACGTGTACAAAAATGCCAAAACGGGTAAGGAAGTGAGCCTGTCGTCAGATGACATCATGAAGCCTGAATTTGCTTACTTGTACGAGGAAGAAGGCTGGAAAGTAGACGAAACTAAAACCACCGAGAAAAACTTCCCGAAAACCTATACGCACTTTGTGAATGCCCAAGGCGACCACGAATTTGCCGACGAGAAAAGCCTCGACCTCTACCCTGCCGCCGATGGCTGGAAAGTAGTTGAAACCTTTACCGTGAAAGAATACTGCGACTCGAAAGTGAAAGAATTCGAAGTGAAAGACTTTAACGGCAACGACGTGACCACCGACATCCTGATGAACCCCGACTATACTTTCATGGTGGTGAGCTACGACTTGCACCTGGACGTGACCTACAAAGATGTGGTTCTGAAAGATACCGTGATGGTGGTAGATACCGTTCGCGTTACGCCGGACTCGTTTAACTTGGTACCGCGTATTGCTAGCATACAGGACAAAACCGTTAAAATACCTAACGTGAAATTTGACGGTAGCTACAACAAACGCTACACCGACGTGTTGAACACTTTTGCCGAGGCCGTTGAAAAAGATGGCAAAAAACTGTTCGTGATTACTAAACTCAACGAATACGCCGTGGTAGAAGACTTCCGCCACGAGGTACAAGCCGCATATCCATTCTACCAGGCCGATGATATCATGTTGAAAACCATCATCCGCTCGAACCCTGGTGTACTGCTCCTTAAAAAAGGTGTGGTGGTTAAAAAATGGCACTGGCGTCAACTTCCAGACTTCGCCAAGGTGAAGGCTGAATACATGAAATAATGAATAGGCATAGCCTTGTTGCAACGTAGAGACGTGATTTAATCACGTCTCTACATTTTTTTTAAACCCACTCCATCCCTGTGTACTGCCTTAACGACGACCTGCCAGCCATATATCGCCAGTTTTTACCAGCGGTATTCAACCAGCCTATTCCGCAAGAAACCGAGGCGACTTGCGCTTCTTGTGCCATGTGCTTGAAGCCGGGCGAGGAGAAAATAGAGGGTTTGAACTACTACCGCGATGGCCTGAAATGTTGTACCTACCACCCGGATATTCCCAACTACCTCGTGGGGGCTATCCTAGCCGATAAACGCCCCGAGCTGGCCGAAGGCCAGCGTCGGATTAGAGCCAAGATTCAAGCACTGGAAGGCGTATTGCCCCAGGGCATTTCCCGCACCGAAGTGTACCGCGAACGCTTTGAAAATAAATTGTACGAAGATTTTGGCAATGACCTCAAGCTGCTTTGTCCTTACCTCAAAGATGGCGACTGTACCATTTGGCCTTGGCGCGAAGCCATTTGCAGCACGTATTTTTGTCGTTTTGTAGCGGGAAAAGACGGTGAGCTACTCTGGCTGGCCGTGCGCAAATATTTAATTGCCGCCGAACGCATCCTGATTGATTATTGTACGCGTGGCCTCGCCCTTACTGGACCCGAAATAAACCCTTACTTTGAAACCCAACGCCCACCCGCCGAGGTGGCTGCTGAAGTATGGGGCGAGCATATAGACCAGATTGAACAGTTTTACATTCAATGCTGGGAAGCCATCCAAACCTTGGATGCCCGTGGTTATAAATCGATTGCTGAGCCTCAAACTTTTCTGGCTAAAATTGAGCTCGAAACGGCCGTAAACCGCGTCAATAACCCCGTGCTGCCCGAATTGCTTGAAATGAACACCGAGCTGAAAGCCTGGCAAGAAGGTGACAACGCACAACTACTTACCCGCGAAGGCGTGGTGGAGCTCCCGATGAAAGCTATCGAATCGTTGCAACTGTTTGACGGTAAACGCGATACCGCCACCGTAACCAGCCTGTCGACGGTCAAGCTACCGCAAGATTTACTGATCAAATTGTGGCGTTTAGACATCCTAAAGGCCCCTGGCAATTAATGAAGCTGTTTAAAATTTTCTCATTTGGCTAAAAAGCTTCAACATGGCCGGTATTTATATACATATTCCTTTTTGTCGGCAAGCCTGCCACTACTGCAATTTCCATTTCTCTACCTCGGCTAATTACCGACAGGAAATGGTGGATTGCATCGTTACCGAGCTGGCCATGCAGCGCGATTACCTGAACGGCGCCGAGATTGAAAGTGTTTACTTTGGCGGCGGCACGCCAAGCATGTTGAGCGTGGCGCAAATTGCCCAGATTTTTGCCGCTATAGATCAACATTTTACCCGCTTACCCACGGCGGAATGTACCCTGGAGGCCAACCCCGACGACCTGAGTGAGGCCTACCTGGCCGAGCTCGCCAGTCAAGGCTGCATTAACCGCTTGAGCATTGGCACACAGTCGTTTTTTGATACCGATTTGCAGTACCTCAACCGCGTACACAGTGCGCAGGAGGCCCAGGCGGCTATCCGAAGGGCCAAAAGCTACGGCTTTGAGGTGCTAACCATCGATTTAATTTACGGCGTGCCAACTTGCTCCGATGAGCAATGGCGCGAAAATATACACATCGCGTTATCGCTGGGCGTAAGCCACCTCTCGTGCTATGCCTTGACCGTGGAGCCCAAAACGGCGCTCGAACACTTGGTTAAAAAAGGCAAGGTTTTACCGCTCGACGAGCAACAAGCCGCCCGCCAATTCGAGATTTTGATGGACGAAACGGCGCTTGCAGGCTTTGAGCATTACGAAATTTCAAACTTTTGCAAGCCACCGCATTACGCCGTGCACAACGGCAACTACTGGAAAATGATTCCCTACCTGGGTTTAGGGCCATCGGCGCACAGTTTTAACGGCCATAGCCGGCAATGGAATATAGCCAATAACGCGCTGTATATCAAGTCGATAGAGGCCGGTAGCCTACCTGCCGAGCAAGAAATACTGAGCCTATATGACCAAGTAAACGAGCGCATCATGGTGGGCCTACGCACCCAGTGGGGCCTCGACCTCCAGCAGCTAGAAAGCCTATCCGGTGCCGAAATAACGCAACAAATACAGCAAGGTTTAGCCAAATTTGAGCAGCAAGGCTTAGTAATACAAAGCGGCAGCATCTACCGCCTCAGTCGTTCCGGCAAACTCCTGGCCGACCACGTCATGTCCGAGTTGTTCGTGTTGGCGGATTAATTGAGGTTGATTTGGGCGTTGCGCCGCATGCGCGTCGCCGCTCCTTTCCGCGCTCGGCTATTCGCCTCGGTGCTACGCACTGCCGCCTGTGGCGGCACGCTCCAAGCAGCTAACGCGACGGTGGACATGAGTTAATGGATAAGTATAAGGATTGTAGGCGCGCGCCTATCTTGTCGCCCTAGGCTTCGGTAGGCTACGATTAGGGCACATCTTTTAAAAGACAGTACAAACGTAGACAAATTGGCCGTAATCTGCCCGTAGGGCAGACCGTTCGGTAGCCCCGGGTCAGCGTAGCGCAACCCGGGGTAAACAGCGTCCCCAAAAAGCCATTGGCGCAGCGGTAAGCGTTAAAAATGATTTTCTACATTGCCTCGCCGCGCAAAGGGTACAAGTTTTTTTACAAATTTTAATTGGAATTAAGTTCTTTTGCGTCTCCCCCGGCGCTGCGGAAATTGTGCCTCACCCCGTCACGAGCTGCCGCTCGTGCCACCCCTCTCCACTGGCACATGCTGAGCATGTTGTGGAGAGGGGCTTTCATGCCTAGCACGGCCTGAACCCTCTCCGCATGCGAGTTTACGAGCATTTCTGGGGAGAGGGTCGCCGCAGAGCGGCGGGGTGAGGCACAAAATAACGATGAACAATGAATTGCTCGACTGGATTTCGGTACGGCTCACGTTCCGTGGCGATTCCTGTATCGTACATACCCAAGCGGCTTGCCGCCACGGGTTTTCGCTTGTTGCCTTAAACCCCGGGTTGCGCTTTATTCCCCGGGTTGCGCTTCGCTTAACCCGCGGCTACCGATATGGCCTGCCCTTTGGGCAGGAGCAAAGATGTCTCCTAATTATAGGTTAGAGGCACGCCAGTCTGCTCGGCTGCTGCGCAGCCTCGGGATGTGAGGATATGGGGATGTGAGGATGACTATTACCCGCTCTGCACGCTGCACTCATAACTATCATCTGGCCTAGCGATGCGGAGGGCGGCCGAAGGCCGTACCGCAGGGGCGTATGCCCCAAGGTATGAGCGAATAGCGAACCCGCAGCGTAGCGCCGCCACGCAGTGGCGGAGGCCCCAAAAAAACAAAAAAATAATTTGGAACACCAAAAAAAGGTACAAGCGCATCGTATCAATTACGAGCGTTTTGACAATTTCCCTTATCTTGTGCCTATGCAACAGCTTAAAACCTTACGGCTAGCCTTTATCTTGCTCAGTAGCGTGCTGCTACAACATTGCACCCGCCCCGACAGGCATATCAGCCCTAGTTTTTACCATTGGAAATCGAGTTTTGACCTAGGCCAGGAAGACTCGGCCCAACTGGCTAAGCTCGGGGTGAAAACCCTGTATATCCACATGTTCGATGTGCGGCTTGAAGCGGGTAGCACGGCCATCCCGGTATCTGATGTGCAATGGAAAGAGCGTTTGCCCAACTGGGTGGAGCCTATTCCTTGCGTGTATATTGTAAATCAAGTGTTTAGCACGCTGGATAAAGCCCAACGCGATACCCTGGCCCAGCAAGTATACAAACGCATTAAACGACAACTGGAGGACGGTGGCTACACCCAAACCCCTGCCGAAATACAGCTGGATTGCGACTGGACCAACAAAAGCCGAGATGCTTATTTCGATTTTTTGAAAAGCTTTAAACAACAACTTGAGCCACAAACCAAGCTGTCGGTAACGGTGCGCCTGTACCAGTACAAACACAGCAAACAAGCCGGTGTGCCGCCCGCCGACCGTGCCCTGCTGATGTATTACAGCATGGATAGCCCTAAAAATATAGAGGTCAACAACTCTATTATCGATAATGCCATTGGCAGCCAGTACCTCAAACGAACGGAGCCTTACCCTTTGCCAATTGACTTGGCGCTGCCCAGTTTTGAATGGTCGGTGCTGTTCAGACGGGGTAAGTTCATGGGCCTAGTGCAAGGCATGGGTTTACAAGCCGTGCGCGAAACCGGCGTTTTTGAGCCGCTGAAAAACAATATTTTCAAAGCAACCAAAGATACCGTTTTGTTCAATACCTTTGTAAGGCCTGGCGACATACTGCGCGTGGAGGACGTGGGCATTACAAACCTGCGCGAAGCATCGGTGCTTTGCCGGCAAGCCTTGAACGCCGATAGTATGCGGGTGAGCTTTTTTGACTGGAATCCAAAAGTAATTCAGAGAATACAACATGAAAACATTATTGAAATTTTCGATAGCTTTCGCTAGTGCAAGCATCTTGGCGATTTGTACCTGGGGCATCATCTCGGCATGTGCCTGGGGCCCCATGGGCGATGAGTACCGCATCTCCTTGTTCGACCCTAACACCGCACAGGTTAAGGCTTACCAGCCCTTGTACTTTAGCGTTAAATTCTTGAACGATGGCGAGTACGAAATGTACCGCTACGGGCTTGACCAAAACCTGGAAGAATGGCGTAAATACCTGGGCAACAAGTTCTCGGTAAGCGACATCGAATCGGTTTTGTACAGCGGCTTCGGCTTCGAAAGTTTTGATTACGATAAAAATAAGCTCACTTTCTTGGAGCCCTCTGAAATTGGAGAAGACGAGGCCATCTTGTCGGCCCTCAAGAAATCATACCCTGAAGCACTGCGCTACTTCATCTTTGCCCGGCGTGCGGAATACGAGCTGAACCCGCAGAATGCCTGGTGGTTGGAAGAAGACGAGCAAAGCATGGGCGATTTGAAAAGCTTGGAAAAGCAAGCCTTGGCCGCTTTTGAAAAAACCAAGGATGAGTTTATTAAATTCCGTTATGCGTACCAACTGGTGGTGATTACACGCTACCAAGGCAACTGGAAAGCCTGCGTGGATTATTACACCAAGTACATCAAACCATCGAAAGTGGAGAGTAATATCCGCTACTGGGCTATGGTACACGTGGGCACAGCCTTATGGAACTTGAAAAAAGGTGCTGAGGCCGATTATATGTTTGCGCAAGTGTTTGACCAAGCTCCCGCCAAACGCTTAAGGGCATTCCTGGGCTTTGAAGGCGAGAACATGGAAGCCTCGTTGAAGTTCTGCACCACCGAAACTGAAAAAGCACGTTTGGCATCAATCGCAGCCTTTAAAAACCCAGGTCGCGCACTAAGCCAAATGCAACAAGTATACAACTTGGATGGAAAATTACCTGCACTGGAAATTTTGCTACTTCGGGAGGTCAACAAACTGGAAGACTGGATTCTATCGCCCAAGCTAACGGGCTATGGCGCTGCATCAGAACAATTCTGGTGGAGCGATGAAGAAGCGGAAACAGAAAATAAAAGCAAGGATGTTGATTACCTTAAAACCTTGGTCATTTTCATAGATAAAGCCCTCCAAGAGGGTAAAATTGCCGATCCATTACTGTGGAAGGCAGCCAAAGCCCACCTGTTTGCCATCAGCGAGGACTTTGCCAAGGCCAACAGTACCATCGCCGAAATTGAAAGCGATAAAAACCTGAGGCCCGCATTGGCTCGCCAGGTTAATACCACCAAAATCATGGTGATGTTCAACAGTCAACGCCCTGTAGATGCTGCCTTTGAACAAGAACTTTATGCGGCTATATCTAAGTTTAGGGCCGACCAAAATACCCGTCCCGCCACTAAGTTTGACTACTACAACTACAACGAAGATGGTGACTACGGCAATCAAATGAGCTTGCAAGACCAAATGCTATTGGCCTTGGCTTACCGTTACGAGGCAATAGGCGATATTGCGAAAGCAGGCCTACTCATCAGCCGCACACAAGGCTTGATGCACGCCGACGGCTCGTACTTCTATTATCTCGACCGCTTGGCCAACTCTGAGGATATGGCTAAACTTATTGCCTTGGTCAACAAGTCAAACAAAACGGCTTTCGAAGGCTTCATCACCGATAAAGCAGTTGAGGACTTGTACCGCTTGAACGACCTTCACGGTACGATCTTGGTACGGGAACATAAATTGGCCGAGGCCCTGAAAGCCTACGATGCTAACCCTGCTTATTACTGGAACGAGCCGCCTTTTGCCTATGATACTTACTTGGATGCCAACCCCTTTTATGCTGATTTCTACAGCGAGCACCTCCGCACCCCTGGCGATACCGTTAGATATACCAAGCCAGGCTTTGTAAAAGCCTTGATAGCCATGGAAGCCAAAGCCGCTAATGCGCCCAAGAACAAAGCATTTTATGCCTTCCAATGCGCTAACGCACATTTCAACATCAGCACCTGGGGTAACTCTTGGATGCAAACACGTTACAGTTGGTCAACATACTGGGAAACCCGCGAATCATTACTGCGAGATGATGCTAAAAATCACCTGGGCTTGGAACGTGCCATGGAATGGTACCAAAAAGCGGCCGACTTAAGCCAGGACAAAGGCTTTAAGGCCATGTGTATCCGCATGTTGGCCAAGTGCCAGAAACGCCACGACTTGTATGTTTTCGAGTTGAAAAACATCGAAAAATACGAATCCTTCGACCTTGACAACTACGTGAACCCCATGTTGACCAAGCTCCGCAAGGAACACGCCGACGTGGCCGATGACTTGATAGATAACTGTATGTCTATCGAGAAATTTTTGGCACGCTGGGATAAGTCGTAAATATGCCACGCCCCATAATTGTTTTACTGGCCTTGCTCTTGTCGGCGCTGTGGTTTAGCCTCAGTACTTGGATTGGTTTTGCCTTGTATTACAGCGTGCCCAGCCTGCTGCGGGTTGTACTTTGCTATTTTATCGTACCCTTTGCCTTGGCCATTGCATTCGGTCGTGTACTGACTGCTGCAAAGCCTAAAAATGCCGATAAAGCCCAGGAAAATATCGCCGATACAGCGCTGTTTTTGTTCCCAGCTTTCTTTTTTTGGTTGCTCATGGCCGTGGCCTACTACTTTAATGCCCAAGAGTACCTCTACGTGAAACACTATGGCCAAGACAGCACCGCACAAATTAGCCAAGTAGATGCTTGGCGAAAACTAGGGTACATCGCCTTCAACGACGCTGTTGCCCATAAAAATCAAGCCGGGCAAAGCACCAGAAATTACAGGGGCCGGCGAGGTAGCACGGGCTTAACCGAAACGCATCGGGTGCTCCCCCTGCGTTCATCATCAAGTACTTCATCAGGGGAGGTGCAGGTTTGGCTGTGCGATGTTGCCTCGGGCGACCAATACGTTGGCGTGCCAGACCCTGCTTGGGCAGGGCAAACCCTACAAGCCCCTGGAGGATTACTGCTCCGCAATAAACACGATAGGGAACATGCGCTCTTAGCCATTGAAGATGCTTGTACACGGCACCAGCTGCGCAGCAGCGATGAGCCCATCATTATGATGTATAGACCCGATGGCTATAGCAGTTATATGCAACAGGCCTGGCACAGGTTTAAGATATTGTTGTACATCGCCGTGCCGCTTTTGGTATTGCTGCCTTGGCTGCTCTGGCTTAGGGCTGGCCGCCACCCAAACAAGGCAGTACCTACTGCATCAAAGACAAAGTCCCGAGCGTGATTTTTTCCAGTTCAAGCCAAGTGGTGTCAACACCGTTCATCCATTCAAGTTGGTAATGGGTTTCATCGGTTTGGTAAAAACGGAGGCTAGATGGCTTGTTGGCCTGGCGGGGGTCGGTCAAGTGGAATGTATTACCCGAAATGCTGCTCAGCTCGTAATCTAGCATCGTGCTGTTGTGTGCCAACTGCGTGATGAAATAGCCGAAACGGTGCATAAACACTCGTTGTATCACACTTTGGTCTTGTATATTTAAATCTAGTGTATCGCCGTTTAGGATTTGGGCTTTTACCGTGTAAGCCCCGTGTAGTATAGGCCTTGCAGCACGGTCGTCGTTAAAATTGCCCGACTGAACATAGGGCCAGAGGCTCATGCCCAACATGGCAGTAATGCACAAAGCTTTTACGGCGGCATAAGTTTTACGGTTTAAAGACCAATCGGGTGCCCAAAACACCAAAGCTGGCAAAGCTGCCGTACTAAAAAAAGCGATATAAATCCTTGACAAATATGGTAGTATTATGAATATGCCAAAGAGCAGTAGCATGGCCGAATGCACTTTGACCGATATATCAAAGCACCAATTAATGGCTACGATATTCAGTAAAACACCGATTCCAATGGCTGCTCCGGCAGCAGTACTGCGGCGCCACAGGAGTAGGGTTGCCACCAAAAGCTCGGCTAGGCCCAAGAACAGCACGTAGGGTCTTGATACGCCCATCACGCTCCAGTAGAGGATATCTTTGTCGAGGTAACCTAGGGGCGTGAACAGCAAGTTGGGTTCGGGCAAGTAAAACTGCCACTTGAATACTTTGCTCAGGCCGTAGAGCAACATTTGCCAGGCCAAGAAATAGCGTGCGGCAGCCTGTGTCCAGTAAACCAATGCAGGGCCGGGCGTTTTTTTGGAGATAAGGGTCCACATACCCGCTATCAGAAGCGCAAATACAAGTAGGCTTAGTACCGATATAAAAGTGCCGGGGCTATCAGAAAAAATATGGTACTCTTGTGCAGGTGATAAACCCAGCAGTTGCACGCCCAGCCAGCGGTTCCACAGGGCCAAAAGGGGTGCTAGCAGGTCGCCGGGCATAGGCACATCCTTCATGGGCGAGGGCATGATAAAAATATACCCCAGTAAAAATACCGCAAAAAGTTTATCTTTGAACTGTCGCAAAATTATCAAGAGATTTATGACGTTAACCTTAGAGCATGTTTGGACTTTAGCTTCCGGCGAAAAATAGCTATTTTTCGGATGATTTTTGCTTTAAAAAATAGTTACGTAGCCCCACTATGCGCCCATTTTTTAAAGCAACCTCATCAAAAAATAGCTTGTTTTTCCCTCGAAACCCAAAATCCAAACATACTCTTACGTACAAACAAAGATACCATGAAAATTACAGTCATCCTCTGTTTAAGTCTATTTTCGGGCATGGCCTTACAGGCCCAAACCCTGAACATTTACCACAAGAGCCATAGCGGCACGGTCAATACCTTCAATTTGACCGACTTTACCTTGGGCAATTTTGGCTTGCCGTCTGAAAATGTCATATTCAGAGATGGTAAGATGACTTATATCCAAGACAGTGGCAGACAGGGCAAGCCTATTGATCAACCCAAACGCTTAACGGTAGATACTTCAGCCGCGCCCGTGGTATTGCCTCAGCCTACTAAAACCGAGGAAACCGTTAAGGAAAAACGCAAAAAGGAAAAGCAAAAACCGGTGCATCCAAAACCTAAACAGCGTGGTAAAGCCCCTAAAACCTCGGCATATATCAATGCCGTGGAACTGACTCCGCAGCCGGTGCAAGCGGATAATAGTCGGCTCATTGGCCTAGCGGTATTGTTGGCCATGGTAGTTTTTCCAGGCTTGTGTGTGCTATCGGCCAGCAAGATGAAATAAGAGGTTTTTGGGGCGCTTCCCCTCGCTTGGCTCGGGGCCGCTATGTTCCGCGGCTCGCTATTCGCTCGGCCCTTCGCCGCCCGTTTCAACGGCAGAAGTTTCCAGATACGGCTCTACAATGGGCGGCTTGGTCTGGCGCTATGCGCCACCGCTGCACAGCGCTAGCGCTTGGATGGTAAATATTGCTTTAGCTTTTCGTTCCTTTTGCTAGTTCATCAAAACGAGCCTGCCCAATTTGCTGGATGATTAGATAAATTACATTTTCTACCCGTTGTGTATTTGTTGAGCCAATTTGATTGAAAATTTGTTGAGCCTGTAGTAGCCAAGGAATTGCGAGTTCTACTTGGTTTAACTCAACATACAAAATGGCCATATTAGTTAATGCAATAGCGAGCCCATTATTATCCCCAATATCCTGTCTGATTTTCAGGCTTTGCTGTAAATAATCTAATGATTGCTTATAGTCCCCATTAGAAAAGGCTAAACCGGATAAATTATTCAAGGTTATTCCTTCACCATATAAGTCTCCTATTGCTTTTTGTATTTTTAAAGCCTCTTCAAGATGATGCAATGCCTTTATAGGTTCTCCTTTTGCTTTATAGTAAATGCTACCTATATTGTTTAATGTTCTACCTGCCCCCAATTTATCACCTATATCTTCTCTAATATTTAGACTTTGCTGTAAGTATTCGAGCGCTTTATTGTAGTCACCCATAGCCTTTAAAACTGTTGCTAAATTATTTAAAGTACTACCTATGCCTTGCTTGTTTCCTGTTGTTTGGTTAATCTTTAGACTTTGCTCTAAAAATGATAACGCTGTATGGTATTCACCTCTAGCCTGATAGATTTGAGCAATATTGTTCAATGTGATTTCTTCTCCTTGACATGCTTCATCCTTTCGGCAACTTTCAAGGCTTTGTTGGAAATAATAAAGAGCCTCATCATATTCTCCTTTTGTAGAGTAAACTAAACCAAGGTTATTCAGGGAATTTCCCATCATTTTTGAGTCGTTGACTTCTTTAGCTATTTCTAGGCTTTGTTTGAAGTATTCCAAAGCCTTGTTGTATAGGCTAAGGGAATAGTAAATGCTTCCCAGGTTGTTAAGTGTAATTCCTTCATCCTGCCTATGGTGATTACTTCTTGCCAAATCTAGCGCAGTATGCCAGAAACTTAAAGCTTCATCATAGCGAGCGAGTTGGTAATAAATATTAGCTATTTGCCCATTGAGATTTATTAAAAGCGTAATATTATCTGGCTCGGCTAGGGCTAATTGTTGGCGGAGTAGCTCTATTTCGGCTTCTTTTTCTTGAAGGGTTTGCCCGCCAAGGGAAGAACTTTCGGTTGTAATTGGGATGAATGTGAGTTCTTCTTGGTTATAGGCACGGCTAAAGCTCAACTCCAAAGAACGGCCTGACCACCAATCGGGTAATTTCTTAGCTAGGCTGATAAAACTACCCGGTTGTATAAAACACAACAAGGCAATGTTTCGGTGTGTAAAAAAGTCTCGGCGTTGGTTGAATGCAGTGCATACTGCGTTGTTCTCGGCTTGGAAAAGCCAATCAAAATCTGGTATAATTACAATGCCTTTATCAAAATCTCGGAAGCTATCCGAAATGTCGCGGTAACTTTTACCTGAAAATGTCAAGTCAAGCACCTTGCGTTCGGGAAATTTTTCTTTTACCCATTCCGATAGGTCTATATAAAGGCTACGGTGATTATGGCCAATAACGATAAACCTAAAAACCTCGGCTTTAAGTGCGTTGGCCAGGGTACGAAGTTCCTCTTCAAATGAAGATTTGAAGTGTTTATCCATTATGCCTCGATTACGTTATGGGCGTATAGCTTTGACTTTTCAAGTAGGGGATTCACCCGCTTGAAAGTACCGTCGTTGTACTCAAAAACGATTTCCTTCTCTAGTAAGCCCTGCATCACGCTATCAAAACCGATGGGCTTGCCTTTATCTAGGTCGGCCTTAATTTTTCGTAAAACGTTCCACTCCTCGGGTTCAAGGTATTGGGAGTAATTGTTCCCGATTTTTTCAATGGCCGATTCAACGTTGTTCTTGCTGAGCCGAGTTTGTTCGTCGCATCTTAGCCAAGCTGCTTGTTCAATGATGCGCAACAACTGCCGTGGAGAACCTCCACTATACTGGATGGCCAGGCGTACTGTTTCAATGGAGTCGAATAGACTTTCGTCAATACGCTTGAATACGAACTGCTCGAAAAGCCCACAGGCTGATTCAATGGGCTTGTTGTTGCGTTCATACAACTTCACGAAGGGGAAACTCACGATTTCAGCAAACTGCCGGATACGCTGCCTTTCTTTCATCAATTCGATTGGCAAGGTAAAAATGGTATTAACTTTTATCTGGCGCAAACGATTTGACTCTTCCATTATAATCTTGCGTCGAGTCTCGGCACTCATGGTTTTTTCAAGCCCATCAATTATGAATAAGATTTCCTGGGCTTTACCCTCTTTTCTTAACTGTTGGTTTGTCTGCTCTATGAAGGCATTGAACTTAGCCGAAAAATCGCTAAAGCGGCGCCTAAATGTTTCCCTAACGCTTTCAGCACGTTCATAGCTACCGCCCAACTCGGCTTTTAACTTGGTGGTTATACCAAGTAATTTACCCAAAAGACCACCAACAGAAAACGGTGTATCGCCCGTCCCAAGACCTGTTTCAATTTCCAGCGAGCTATTGGCGCTCAACGATTTATTAATTTCTTTTACACGTTCTTGAAACCAATTTTGCATTGATTCTAAGATTGATTCATCTATGCTAAGGTTAATGGTATGAGCCCTTAACAACAGTTTTTCCAACTGGTATATGAGGATGTCCATATACTGTACGTTGTCCATATCCAATTCTTCGTCCACGTTACAAGTAATGACTAGGAAACATGCTGCGGAGTCGAGTTCACGGGCATACTTGGCTAATTCGGATGTTTTTCCTGAACCTCGCATGCCTGCCATAAAAAGCAAGGTTTTGTTGTTTTTATTGGGCTGTGCAGTATAAACGTATTGGCCGTCCTTCCGGTTAACGTTTAGGATGCGCATTACCTCAGATGCTTGGAAGTCTCCTCGTGCTTGGCCAAAATCAACGTAGAACTCATGCTCTGGCGTAACTGGTTGAAATTTATCAACGGCGGCATCTATTTCTTCTAGTTTATAAGCCTTTGTCATTTTGCTAAATTTTAAACAAAGTTAGGTTATTTAACCTGATAGAGATGTCAATATAAGCCTTTGAATTTATTTTTTCGCTTTGTATAGTACACAGGTCCCGCACTCTTTGTCTCTACACAAAGCTTTTAGAGCGCATCAACTTGGTCAACGAGCCAAAAATTTGAGCCCCGCCACAATTGGATGTTGGTACAACGTGTGTGTAGTTCAATGCTTTGGGGTAAAGATTTCCAAGAACAAGTTCTATATATACCCATATTTGAGTCATATTCTATACCGCTGCTTATAATCCCGATAGCGATAATATGGCCCTTGGAACAAGCTGCGATAATGTCGTGTCGCTCCATTTTTTCAGCTAGGGTTTTAGCTAGTTTAAGCTGTGGCTTGTGGTTAATCTGTTTTAGAATATTTCGAGCATTATAGCCTTGCTGATGTTCCACTTGAAGGCCAAGCAAATCGTTTTCGATGCAAAAGGACCAGTTAAACAAAGCCCTGCAATCTGTTTTGTAGAGCCATATTTTTTTGTTATGTAGTACCATTTTCCGTAAATCGCTGAAGGCCCAGGGCAACGATTGATACAGCGAAGCAATGGTGACCATTTTAGGTTGTTGGTCCTTTAGTTGGAATAAGGGTTTAGCCCGCTTGAACAAGTCGTCAAAAGTTACTCGGAGCTGTTGCACAAAACTACGCTCTGTAGATTTTAGTATAGCATCGAAATTAAGAGAATGTGTCCAGTTGAATGTACCATAATATGCCGTTGTATGGTCTATGAGCATGAATTTATGGTGCATCAGGTTTTGATCGACCAAGGCCTTAGTGTTGCATCCTTTGGTAGCTAATGCATGAAAATCTAATCCATCTGGTCTGAAATTCAGCTGGTCATAGTTAAGGAGCAGTTCTACTTTGATTCCATTATCGAGTTGCCTGCTCAGTGCCGTGTAAATACCTGGATGGGTAAACCAACAAATAGCTATTTGTATATTGTGATTGGCTAAGTGTATAGCATCAACGATTTGGGCTTGGAGCGGTTGGTGTAGTAGCTGCATCCGTTTTTAAGTTTAGGATACAAATATATGTGGGCTTTAACGCAGGTTTGAGGCAAAGTGCCGATGTTTAATACATTATACCTAAACCGAACGGTTTGGGTAATAATTTATTCGTAATAACTGTATGTCTAGCATAACCCAATCCTAATACGGCTGCAACGCAGCCGTTCCTGCGTTAGCTGCTTGAAGGGCAGCGCCTTCGGCGCTGGTGCGTAGCACGGAGCGAAGCGAACCCCGGAAAGGAGCGGCGACGCGCAGCGGCGCAACGCCCAAAACAGAACTATGAACGATAAACAATGAACGATGAACAGTTGGGAGTAGGAAATAAACTTAAGTACTAAAAGAAAAAATGAACAATGCGCTTAGCACATACATTTCAACTATATACGCTACCTTTGCAGCGTTTTTAATTAATATTTACCAAAATTCATGGATCGTAATACCATTATCGGTTTTGTATTGATCGCGGGCCTCGTTTTTGCGTGGAGCATTTTTACCCGCCCAAGCAAAGCCGAACTAGAACAAGCTCGCCACGAAAAAGATAGCATCGCACAGGTTGAACGCCTGCAAGATAGCCTCGACAAGGTGGCGACTTTCAAAGCTAAATCTACCCCTGCGCCCGCCCTCGCGGATAGCAGCCTGAACGACTCGACCAAAATGGCCCTAGCCACAGGCAAATTCGGCCAGTTTGCACCCGCTGCTACCGGTACCGCTCGCGAGGTAGTTATCGAAAACGACAAGATTAAACTTAGCCTTAACACCCAGTGTGGCTGCGTGAAAGACGTGGTGGTGAAAGATTATCTACAATATGGCGCCAAGGATACCAGCGGCAAACAAGCCAAAGAAGCCTTGCACCTGTTGGAAGACCCTAAAAACCGCTTTGCTTACGTCTTGCCCGTTCAATCAGCGGAAGGTGGACAACTCTCTACCGACGAGCTGTTTTTTACCCCGGTTGATGTGACCCCCAGTAGCGTGACCATGCGTGCCTCTACCGTAGGCGGTGGCTATTTCGAGCAGGTATATAAACTGCAAAACGGTAGCTATGTGGTTGATTACAAGGTTAATATGAACGGCCTTGAAAATGTATTCAGCAAAAACGTAGACCAATTTAGCTTGCTCTGGGTAAATTATCTAGACCAAGTTGAAAAGAACGCTGCGTACGAGCAAACCATGTCGACGGTTTATTATAAAAAAGACCAAAGCAAGGTTAGCTACTGTAACTGTCGCAAGAGCGATGCTGAAGAGTTGAAAGAGCCTGTAAAATGGGTATCTAATGCACAACAGTTCTTCAACGCATCTTTGATTGCTAGCGAGAAACCCTTCAAATCGGCCAACGTTGAAACCGAGGTACTTGACTTGGCCAATACCGATGGCGACCTGAAAAAGCTAAAATCTAGCATCGTGTTGCCATATGGCCACGCTGCCAACGAAAGCTTCGCCATGCAGTTTTACCTCGGCCCTAACGAGTTCAAAACCTTGAAATCAATGGGTGTTGGTCTCGAAGAAATTATTCCTTACGGTTGGAGTTTCTTTGGTACCATAAACCGCTATATCGTTCGCCCCTTCTTCAACCTCTTGTACAGTTTCTTGCACAGCTATGGTTGGACCATCATCGTGTTGACCCTGATTGTAAAATTGTTGTTGTACCCATTGCAGTACAAAATGATTTACTCCTCGGTTAAAATGGCGGTATTGCGCCCCGAGTTGACCAAACTTAAAGCGAAACTTGGCGACGACCAAACCAAATTTGCTGCCGAGCAGATGAAGTTGTTCCGCGAAAGTGGTGTAAACCCCCTGGCGGGTTGTTTGCCGGCGGTACTGCAAATGCCTATCTGGATTGCCCTGTACCGTTTCTTCCCCGCCTCGATTGACTTCCGCCAGGAAGGTTTCTTGTGGGCCGACGACTTATCAACCTTTGATAACGTGATTAACTTTGGCTTTAGCTTACCGTTTATTGGTAGCCACTTGAGCTTGTTTACCATCCTTTGGGTGGTATCGATGTTGGTGTACGCCAAGTACAACGAGATGATGATGGACAGCAGCCTCACCGACGGCAACCCCGTGATGAAGTACATGCCATATGTGTTCCCCGTTATCTTCTTCTTCGCGTTGAACAGCTGGGCAGCAGGTTTAACTTGCTACATGTTGTTCTCGAACGTGTTTAACGTAGGCTTGACCATGTTGACCAAAAATGTCATCATCAAAGAAGACAAAGTTTTGGCCGAGATGGAACTGGCCCGGACACAGCCTAAAAAACAATCTAAATTCCAAGCTCGCCTCGAAGAAGCCATGAAACAACAACAGGCTTTGCAAGAGCAAAAGAATAAAAACAAAAAATAGGACTTGCAGCACTTGCTTTCCATCCAATCACTTAGTATCGGCTTTACCGCTTCGGCAGGTAAAGCCGATGCCGTTTTGTATAAAGACCTCAGCTTTGATTGCCGAGCCGGCGAATTTTTATGCATCTTGGGCCGCAACGGCGCAGGGAAAACCACGCTACTCCGCAACATCCTCGGGCTTGCCCCTGCCTTAAGCGGCCATGTACTGCTGGATAGCGTAGACCTCCTTAGCATGCCTCCCAACCAAAGGGCCAAACGGGTTGCCTACCTCTCTACCGAGCGGGTTTGGCCTGCCTTCATGCGGGTGCGCGAGCTCGTGGCCCTGGCCCGCTACCCGCACCAACTCTTGAGCCGACAAACGCAGCCCGAGGACGAGACCATGATTGAAAACGCCTTGGCTCGCACCGGTATGCTACACAAAGCACAAGCCTACGTAAACCAATTGAGCGATGGCGAATACCAAAAACTAATGTTGGCCCAGGTGCTGGCCCAAGATACCGCCGTCATCATGGCCGATGAGCCTACCTCGCACCTAGATTATGTATACCGCAAGGCCGTTTTTAAAACCCTGCAACAACTGGCCCATGAAGCCGGCAAGGCCGTGCTCATCAGCAGCCATGAACTTGACCTGGTGCTGGACTATGCCGACCGTGTGCTGCTCCTAGGCCCCGAACAACAATATCAATGTCTGCCCAGCAACGCCATGCGAGAAAGCGATTTGCTCAAAACTGTCTTTGAGGCGTAAATGATGAAATGATGAAATGATGAAATGATGAAATGATGAAATGATGAAATGAT
>CAZDVQ010000072.1:0-21205 GCA_964508975.1 uncultured Saprospiraceae bacterium | reverse complement strand
ACGCAAACCTACTTTTTTTTGTCATATACTGATTAACGCTTAATGGCATTGACCTAGCGCGATAGCCTGACAAAGCGTGCCTATACAAACAGACTTACATAACCTCAAAAACGGTTTAAATTGCGCATTGTATTCGTCCTATTCCTGTTGAGCGCCAGCTTGTGCCAGGCACAAGACAAAGCCAAAAGCCCTGATGTCGTTTTAAAACTCGATACCCTCTACGACAAAGCCAGGGAGCGAGTCATTCCTGTAGGGTATTTCCTGCCCGAAAAACAGCGCCACGCCCCAGTGGTTATATTCAGTCATGGATACGGTGGCAACAAAGGCACCTCGTACTTGGCCTACAAATACCTCTGTAAGTTTTTAGCCGCTCAGGGTTACTTCGTTGCAAGCATACAACACGAGCTAGCCTCCGACCCCTTGCTGCCTTTGGAAGGTAACCCAAGGGTAGTACGCCGCTCTAACTGGGAACGTGGCGCAGCTAATATCTTGTACGTGTACAAACACTTGAAACGCCATAAACCCAAACTCGACCTGCGCAAACTGGTATTAATTGGCCATTCAAACGGCGGGGATATGTCGGCATTATTTTGCGACCTTTACCCTCGAATCCCTCAAAAGGTTATTACCTTAGACCACCGGCGATACCCTATTCCAAGACGTTCAGCGCCTCAATTCTATACCATCCGTTCAAATGACCAAGTAGCAGATGAAGGCGTGCTGCCTCCATTAGACACTATGGAAATACTCGGTATTCAATCTGAAAATGTTGAGGTTAGTCATAATGATATGGACAAAAGTGGCACAGAAGCCCAACAGAATTTAATCAATGAGCTGATTATAGGCTGGCTCAAAGCATAATGTTTTCATGCGTTAGCTGGCCGGAGGGCGGGGCGAAGCCCCGGTGCGTAGCACGGAGCGACAGCGAACCCCGTAGGACAGCGGCGGCCGTAGGCCGCAACGCCCAAATGAAAATAACCTTACCAAGCTCAGCATACAAGTTGCTACTTTTACAGCCTGATGACTTTTACCGAGCTATACCACCTCTACAAAGACCTTGTTTACAACTTGGCCCTGCACTACACGCAAAACGTGGAAGATGCCGAGGAAATTACGCAGGATGTGTTCGTAAAAGTGCATGAAAAGTTGGGCAGTTTTAAACAAACGGCCGAGTTGAAAACCTGGATTTACCGCATTGCCATTAACCAGTCGCTCGACTTTTTGAAAGCCAAAAATGCCAAAAAACGCTGGAGTTTCATGCAAATACTCCGCCTAGATGGACCAGCCCAAATACCAGAGCCTAGCCATAATCAACACCCGGGCGTGCTGTTGGAACAGCGGGAGTCGATGGATTTTATCTTCAAATGTCTCAACCAACTACCTGATAATCAACGTACTGTAATCATCTTGCTCAAAATAGAGCAGCTATCACAAGCCGAGGCCGCCGAGGCTATGAACCTTAGCAGCAAGGCCGTGGAATCACTTTTTCAAAGGGCCAAAAACAATTTAGATAAATTATTGCACCCCCCCGAAGGATAACGCGATTTTCATCGTCTAATGCATTAACGCATCATTCCATTACAGCCATGAAACCAAACCTTGACCAACTATCCCAGCTACAACGCGTAGAAGCCCCAGATGGAATCTACGACAAGGTGCTACTGCAAATAAACCAGCGCAAACCAGCGCCCGCATGGTTAAAAATTGCGGCGGCCCTGTTGTTTTGCACCCTATCGGCTGAGCTGTACCTCTTGACTCAATCCTGGTCTGTGCAACAAAACCAAACCATAGAAAACGTGGTCGAAATACCCAACAACATGCTATACCATGAATAAACCAAGTCTACAGACCATTATTATCATTGGCTTGCTGCTGTCAAACATCATATTGGCCGCCTTGCTGTTTTTGGGAAAACCCAAACATGGCAACCCGCACGACAGGCCCAGGAACATGGTGATTGAACGATTACAGTTTGACCAAAATCAAGTAGCCGAGTACGACAAACTCATAGCGGGACATCGCAAACAAGTACATCAATTTGACAGTACCATGCGAGCCATGAAGCAGGACTTGTACCAGAACCTATTGGTAAACCAATCCGAAGCGAAACGCGACTCCATCGCTCAAGCCATGGGACAACTACAGCAAAACATTGAAATAGTGCATTTTAACCATTTCATGGATATTAAAAAACTGTGCAAAGGCGAGCAAATCAAGGCTTTTGAACTTTTAGCCGGAGATATAACCGAGATATTTGCACCCAAGCATCCTAAACGCAAATGAGGCTAGTTGCCCTGTTCATTGGCCTATTGGCCTGCTTTACCTTGCCTGCGCAACAAAATGCTAAATCCTTGCGCTTTGAGCTTATGTTTGGCGAAAGCCCTTTCCAACTAGGCCAAAGCTATGCGCTGGGCAGTGACAGCGTGCAGTTTGAAAACCTGAAATTCTACCTCTCTGACATACAGTTTTACCGCAAGGGCAAACTCCTTTACCAGCACCCCAAGCAATACCATTTGGTAGACGCCAGCGACAGTTCAACCTGGCATTTACCTTTAGCAGACAACAGCCCCGCATTCGATGCCATTCAATTCAACTTGGGTATCGACAGCCTGACCTCTGTATCAGGTGCCATGGCTGGCGATTTAGATCCCACCAAAAACATGTATTGGACTTGGCAAAGTGGCTACATCAATTTCAAACTAGAAGGCTATAGCCCGAAATGCCCTGCCCGGAATCACTTTTTCCAGTATCATATCGGCGGTTACGCTGCGACCCAAAACTGCCTGCAACACATCCAGTGCCATAGAAAAAGGAAAGGAACTTCAGGCATTGTGCAAGTTCAAGTAGCCAATTTCATGCAGCCTATCAACTTGGCCGAAGTGTACGAAATCATGAGCCCAGGCCCCAAGGCCGTAGCCTTGTCCCGAACATTTGTCAAGCTGTTTAGCCTAAAATAAAGCCCATGAAATTGCGCATCCTAAGCATTTGTGCTATCAGCATGGTAGCCTTAGCCTGGCTTGAACAAGTGGGCCTACCCTACCCTGCTTATTTTCCGGAACCAGCATACGATTTTACCAAAAACCCCTTGGATTCAGCCAGTATAGAACTGGGCCGAGTATTGTTCTATGACCCCATTCTATCGCGAGATAGCAGTGTATCCTGTGCCAGCTGCCACTCGCCCTACAACGCCTTTGCCCATACCGATCACGACCTGAGCCACGGCATCGACGACCAGATTGGCAGCCGCAATGCCCCAGCCTTGTATAACTTGGCTTGGCACAACACCTTTATGTGGGATGGAGCCATCAACCACCTTGATATGCAAGCGCTGGCGCCTATTAGTCACCCAAAGGAAATGGATGAGAGCATCGCCAATATCGTCGAAAAACTAAGCAATACTAAGCTATATACCCGTTTATTTGGCAAAGCCTTCGAGGATAATACTATCACGGGCGAGCGCGTGTTGAAGGCACTAGCGCAGTTCCAGTTAAGCCTAGTTTCGGCCAATGCCAAGTACGATGCCGTTAAACAAGGCCGTGCAAGTTTTAGTCCGCAAGAAGCCAAGGGCTATGCCCTTTTTCAACAACATTGTAATAGCTGCCATCGCGAACCCTTGTTCTCCACTTATGGTTTCGCCAATAACGGCCTCGCCCCGGATACAAGCTTGAACGATTGGGGCCGATATAAAACAACCCAAAACCACAGCGATAGCCTGCTGTTCAAAATACCCAGCCTGCGCAACCTCTCGTACAGTTTCCCCTACATGCACGATGGCCGTTTCAAAAAATTAAACCAGGTGCTCAACCATTACAGCTCGGGGATTGTGCAAAGCCCAAGCTTATCACCTTTATTGCAACAGGGCTTGACCCTGAGCAGCAGCGATAAGGTAGATATCATCGCATTCCTCTTGACACTCGATGACCGCGACTTTGTTTTCGACCCCAAGCACCAGTTTCCCAAAAATATTTTACTGCCCGCGAAGGATTGAAGCTAAATGCTCGTCTAAGAGTATGTTTGGATTTTGGTTTTCGAGGGAAAAACGAGCTATTTTTTGATGAGCTTGCTTAAAAAAATGGGCGCATAGTGGGAGCTACGCAACTATTTTTTAAAGCAAAAATCATCGGAAAAGAACTGTTTTTCGCCGGAAGCTAAAGTCCAAACATACTCTAAATATCAAACTAAACTAATTTTATGCTAAAACTGAACTTTACACTAAGCTTATTGGTGTGTGCTGTCATGAGCTTTGCACAAACCAACCCAGCCATTACTTCTTGGTTACATAATACCACCGTTACGGGTACTTACTACGTAACGGGCAACTCAACGGCTTTGCCCAACAATATCTTGGTTAACTGCCAGGCGGTGCAATACTCGGCCAACTGGGTTTATGTAAGCACCAAGGGTGTTCCTGCTTACCCTACTGGCCCGTTCCAAGATGGCAATCCATCGCAAGCTACCGACCAAAACGGTATTTTCAAACTACCTTTGAGCCCTAGCCAAAACACGGGCACTCCAACCGCTACAACGGGTGGCAATATCGGTCTCTTCATCAACGGAGTTGCTTTGTTCGACTACCGCGACGGCGTAGCTTGGAACACCACCACCAACGCACTTTGCGGTGGTCCAGGTAACCCACCTTGTGCGGGAGGTCCCAACGCCACACAAAGCTGGAACCGCGACGCCGTTTTGGCAGAACGTCCTGGTTTCGACTGCTCTAAAGGTCACCCGGCTATGGGTAACTATCACCACCACCAGAACCCCAGTGCATTCGACCTTGACCTCGATGTAATTTCAACCATCTGTAACTTGTATGATGCGGATGGTTTGTACACCATCAACACTAGCCAACATTCGCCTTTGATTGGCTTTGCCTACGACGGGTTTCCTATTTACGGTGCCTATGGTTATGCCAATGCCAACGGAACAGGCGGTATCGTGCGTATTAAATCGGGTTACCAGTTGCGCAACATCACCACTCGCACCCACCATGCCAATGGCACCGATGTACCTGATGGCCCTGCGGTTAGTACCACTTACCCTTTGGGCTATTTCCGCGAGGATTACGAGTTTGTGACACACCCTGGCGATGAAAGCTACCTCGACGAGCACAATGGTCGCTTTTGCATCACCCCTGAATACCCGAATGGTATTTACTGCTACTTCGCCACCGTGGATGCCGAGCATAATTCTGCTTACCCTTACGTGGTTGGACCAACCTTCTACGGCAACCGCACTGGTGCAAAAGTTACCTCCATCACCGAGACCGTAAGCACTTACACCCCAAGCACAACAGGCATTACAACACTAGAACTACTTGATATCCAAGTATTTCCGAACCCTGCTAGCGATTTGATCGCCATTCAAGCTTTAGGTTTGGTTGATACCAACTTGAGTGTTGAATTGTTCGACATCACGGGTAAACAACTGCAATCTACGCAAATTTTGGCGGGCCAAACCATTGCATATTTTGATATCCAAACCCTGTATGATGGTGTATATATCGTGCAAGTAAGCGATGGTCAAAACACCATGAGCCAGCAAGTTACAGTGAAAAAATAAGGCAAGTCGGCGGTCTAAACAAACTTTAGCCTTCAGCAAAATTGACCTTTCGCCAAACACCAGTTCATTTGTGGACTGGTGTTTTTTTTGGGCGTTGCGGCACCGCTTGCGCGGTGCCGCCGCTCCCCTCTGGGCTCGCTGGACGCTCGGTGCCTGTCGGCACCAGCCTTCGCTCCGCTCGGCTGCCCGCCGGGCAGCTAACGCAAGAAACGGCCATTTTGATAAAAGTACCCCAATTTCAGACGGCTTGAATACGGATTAGCTAAAAAAGCATACCTTCGCGGCAGCCTTTAACCAAATGTGTTGTGTAGTATGAAAACGATGATTGGTATTATCCGTGAAGGAAAAAAACCGCAAGATATCCGTGTGCCGCTTAGCCCGGTACAGTGTAAATATATCCAAGAGAATTACCCGGTACAATTTGTTGTTCAACCCTACGAAAGCCGTTGTTTTAGCGACCAAGAATACCGCGACGCAGGCATAACTGTAGCAGAGAACCTGGCCGATTGCCATGTGCTCATGGGCGTTAAAGAAGTTCCCATCGATCAACTTCAAAGCCATAAAACCTACTTGTTCTTCTCGCATACCATCAAGAAACAGGCATATAACCGCAGCTTGCTCCAAAACATCATGGAGAAGCACATCAAAATGGTTGACTATGAAACCCTGACCGACGAGAAAGGCCAACGCCTTATTGCATTCGGCCGCTTTGCCGGTATCGCAGGTGCGCACAACGGCCTCATGACCTGGGCCCGCCGCACCGGTGATTTTGACCTCCCTCAAATGGTGTCATTCAAGGATTTTGCTGAAGCCAAAGCACATTATAAAACATTGACATTCAAGCCAATCAAAATATGCTTGACCGGCACCGGCCGCGTCGCTAACGGTTGCGCCGAGGTGCTCGACGCCATGGGTATCCGCAAGGTTAGCCCATTGTCATTCGTTTCAGGCAAATTTGACGAAATCGTTTACACGCAGTTGAGCAGTGCCAACTATGTAAAACGCCGCGATGGTGCAGCTTTTGACAGGACCGACTTCCACCAAAATCCACACATGTACGAATCGGCCTTTGAGCCTTATACCAAGGTTACCGACCTCTTTATCAACGGTATTTTCTGGGATAGCCGCGCACCAGCATTTTTCAGCCTCGAAGATATGGCACAGCCCGACTTCAACATACAAGTCATCGCCGATGTTACCTGCGACTTGGCGCCGAAATCATCTGTCCCATCCACCCTCGATGCTTCAACTATTGCAGAGCCTGTATATGGGTTTGATCCGATCAGCCAGAGCATGGTAGCGCCTTATCAAGCCAACTGCATCGACGTAATGGCCATCGATAACTTGCCCAATGAGATGCCTCGCGATGCTTCTGAAGCTTTTGGCCAACAATTCATACAATCTATCCTCCAGGAGTTAATCGGACTTAAAAATACAGGTGTCATCGAAAGGGCTACCATCGCAGAAAATGGCGATTTAACCCCGCGCTACGAATACCTTCGCGATTACGTGTCGGAACTGGTGTAATGCCCCGCGCCAGGTGCCTGGAGGGCGGCCCGAAAGGGCCGGTGCGCAACGCGCACGGAGCAAAGCGCCCCCCGGAAGGGACCGCCGCCGTGCAGCGGCGGGGCGCCAAAAAAATCATCAAAAAAATATAATCGCTAACTCAGCTAGCTTCGCCCAGCTGAAGATTGGGCGCCGCATTGCCTTTGAGCATCCATTCCCCTGTTGCTTTTACTTGGCTATCAGCACTTTGCAGCAGTGTTTCAGCAATACGCTGTCGGTCAGCTTCGGGTTTGTTTTGGCTCAACTTAAAGGATGCTTCCAAGTGGTTAACCTTTACTTGGAACGCGAGTAAGCCAGGCAACATTGCATCAATATAAGCCTTAGGCAATCGCTCCCATTGGGCAAAATACGCTGGTTCAAACTTTTGGATGGAAGCCTGCAATACTGATAATTTATCTATATCCGCTTTTAGGGGTTCAAAAGCCCCATAAGCGTGAACCGCTATATAATTCCAGGTAGGCACACTGTTGGTTTGGCTATACAAGCTCGGTGAAATATACGCATGCGGACCTTGGAATACCAACTGTAACTCATTACCAGCAGCTAAATGGGCCAAGGCGTTATCGGCCGATAGGTGGGCCTGAATAATCACTTGCTGTCCAGCAACTTGAACCAACACGGGTAAATGTACAGAATGTATACGCCCATCTATCACAGCGTTCATGCAAACAAAGTCGTATTGTTGCATGAAAGCTACAATTTGGTCAAAGTCCTTGGCCTTGAAATAACTGGGCGTATACAATCGGATTTGGGTTTAAGGTAAACTAGTAGCCCAACCACATTTTACGCAACGATTGTGCGCCAAGAATCGGCTTCTCGCTGATACCAAGGATGTGGTTGTCGGGCAATTGAACCTTGGTCAATGTGGTTGATAAAGTGACTTCCTTGGCGACACCCTTGCTATCCTTACGCAGTACAACAATAGTCAATGGATCACCTTCTTTAGCATTATTGAGGTGTGGCAGGATAATTTTGGTTACCGTACCAATGGTTAAATTTTCACCGTTCCACTTCAGCAGGATATCATCTTGTTTAAACTTGATGAAGTTTGCTCCAAATTCATCCAACAATTCAGCTTTGTGGATATAAAAACGGTCGTCATCGTTTGATTTAAGTACACCATTGTCAATACCGCCCAAGGGCGACAAGGTGGGTCTGGTACCATTAGCCTGGTAGTTTATACCCACGTATTTGAAAATCTCTTCGTAGGGCAATGGCAATGTATCACTCACAAATTTCTCTAAAAAGAGTTTCACGTCAGGATTGGTCAACTTCCCAATTTCACTAAACAGTTCATCGTCCTTGAAGGGTTTGTTGAGGCCATAGGTTTTGGCCAAATCCCGTAATAAGGTACGCAAGTTCATTTTCCCTTTAGAGGTTTGCATGATGTAAACATCTAGGCAAAGGCCAATCAGCGCGCCTTTTTCGTACACGTTGTAGTATTGGCTGGCAATATCGGGTTCCATACAGCGGCGGCTCATCTCAGTAAAGGGCAAGGATGGATCAAAAGCATCGGCGTTGCGCATCTTTTCCTCGATTTTCGAGAGAAATACATCTTGCCCGATGACCTTTGCCTCGAGCAGGGCGTGTAAAGAAAGATACTCGACCACCCCTTCGTACAGCCACAAGTGCTTCGACATGTTGGGGTTAGCATAGTTGAAATTATGTACTTCTTCTGAATGGATATACAGCGGCGTGATGATATGGAAAAACTCGTGTGCCGCAATCTGCTCGATGGTAATACCAATATTTTTAACCTTGTCTTCAATCAAGCAGAACAAAGAAGAACGAGAGTGTTCCAGGGCGCCAAAGGCTTTAGAAAGGTAATCATCCTTGCTGAAGTAAAAAATGAATACATACCGCTCAACCGGGATAACGTAACCCAAGTACTTGAGTTGCGCCTGCAATTGAGGCTCTAGCAATTTAGCGATTTCCTTGGAGTTGATTTGCTTATTGGGTGAATATACCGACACCTCGATTTTGGCCAAGCCTAATTGAATATGCGTGGTATCAGGCCTGCAAAACATCATCGGTGAGTCGATGAGTTCGTGGTACGAGAGTACTTTGTACTTGTCGGTATCCATATCGCCACCGGAGCGGTTCAATGAGGTTGAACCGTAAAAATCGACTGGGCGGTCGATAACCAATTCAATTTCAGATGGTTCAAAACCCTGGAAGTAACCAAAAATTGCCCCGTGGTTGAGCACAAAATTACGGTTGTGTTCAAAGTTTGAACCAACGGGCTCAAACACCACGACTGGGTTTTTATTTTCAGAATCCCAGGTATCTTCCACGGTGTACTGTATATAGCTAACCAAGAGGATATCCTTGATTTTCCAGCTATTCACATCGTAACGTTCCGATGCGATTTCTTTGTTGTTCACGTCAAAAGCTTGCAATTTCTTCACGAAACGCCCGTAGTCATAGACCTCATAAGCACCGGGCACCGTTTTGGGGAACTGGAAAATACCGTTAGAGTTTTTGAGTACGCCGGGGGTTATTTGAACTTTGACCTGGATTTCATCCGTAAAGGCCTGGTTCAAATCGATGAAATAAGTAAACGGCGCAACTGCAGCCATCTTGGCAATACTAAAAAGGAAGATGATACCCAGGAATAAAACTCTCATGTTCAAATTTAATAGGTGTTAGGTATTAGTTATTAAGGGTTAGGAGCGAGGAGATAGGAGTTAGAAGTGAGGAGATTTTAACTAGGTTATTCTCCCCCTTATCCCTAAAACCTTATCCCTAGAACCTTATCCCTAAATAATAGCGCGAATGTAAGGATATAAATTGAGCCTGTAAATACTGGGCTGCAATTTAAGACAATGCACTATGTATAAAACTATGCCATTTTATTTTGGGGTATGTGCCAAGCTGCTCTACAAAAGGTGCGCTAGGCATCCCGCCGATTATTTCTACCTTTATTCATTTTGGGCGTGACCCGCATGCCGCGTTGCGGCCTGCAGGTCGCTACGCTCCGGGGCTCGCTAATCGCTCGGCCCGCTACGCGGTCTGCTGCTGCGCAGCACCCCTTCGCATCGCTCACGCGAATAGTGTACTGTTGGTGCATGCCAGCGCAAGGAACCGCGTGAGCTGCCTGGAGGGCGCCCGCAACGCGGGCGGTGCGCCTTGGCGCACTAAGCGTCAGCGCACCCGGAAGGGAGCGACCCTCGCGTTTGTTGAGCAGCCAAGCCTAACTGCTCAACAAACGCGAGGGGCACGCCCAAAAAATCAGCATAAAAAGTCCACTTATTATTTTTAGTTTTTACACTTTTTAGTCTTAAAAATTTTGTCTACTTTTATTGCCGCGAAACAAATACGCTTATATTTGCACACTTGTTATGCACCAAATTACCCCAATCAATTAACAAACCGAGAATTATGAATTTAAAATTACTATTACCTTTAGTTCTTTCTTTTTTTCTCATTCAGCAAAACGTGACAAGCCAATGTGCTTGTGCAGGTACAGATTATGGATCTATTGATGTTGCAGGATGGACCCTCGGCCAAAGTGGTACAATTTCTACAATCATTTACGCTGGTGAGCGCTCGTTGATATACAACACAGTGCCAGGAGCTACGTATCGTATATCAAGTTGCGGAAGCAGTTACGATACACAGCTTAGTATTTATACGCAGGCTTGTGCATTTTTAGCATACAACGACGATGTTGGGCCAGCATGTAACACCACAAGTGCCTCTGTAGACGTCTTATCGCCAGGCGGAAATTTGTACGCCAAGCTAAACCAATATAATTGTGTCACCAACACAACAAACACCACGGTAACGGTTACCTTGCTTTGCCTGCCCAATGCTGGCAACCCTAGTGTTTTCGGGAATAATACCTGGAATGTATATGGCTACAACGGCAATGACATCAACCTAGGCGGAGGAGCCGTTTACCAAGGATTTTATACCGAAAGCAACTTAAGCTATTCGAGTACTAACCGCTGGAATACGAATGCATCACCATCATCGGCATCAGGCTGGGGTGGCTGTGTCGTTAATGCCGACAACCACACGGTAGTGTCTAAACGTCAAGGCGTACCAACGGCTGGGGTTTATGCAGTATCTGTAAACCAGCATGATGACAACATTCGTTTTTTAGTAAATGGTACAAATCAACTTGACATCCCTTATTGCTGTAATGTACACAATGATTTTTACGCGGGCTACTTTGATGGCAGCACAACCATGGAAATGCGTCATGGCGAAGGCGTTGGAGGGTCGAATCAAGGCTTAACCTTTACACAGCAAGCATTAAATGCCACTGTGAACGTGGCCAACCTTCCAGAGCATTCGGTTTGTGTAGGTAACATAGGAGCCATAAACTTTTCAAACCCGACTGGGGCGGTAGCTTCGCCTATTTTCAAATCCGATTTCTCCACGGGAACTGGATTAACCCTATCTGGCAGTGCCAGTGTAACAGGTGGGTATCTACAGTTGACCCCCAATGCTGGCGGCCAAATAGGCGGTGCTATATTTGCCAACAGCACCAACATGAATGCCAGCCAGTTCAGGGCTGAATTTGACTTCAGGGTATGGGACGGCGGCGGAGCGGATGGCTTTAGTTTCAACTACGCCGACATGTCGGGCAGCCCAATTAACTCCGGTGAAGGTGGCTTTGGAAACGGCTTGACCTTATCATTTGTAACCTACAGTGGTGCTGGGGGCCCTTATATCAGTGTAAAATATGCCGGTACAACATATTACACCGCTTACCCAGCTATCCGAGACGCTACTTTTAGAAAAGCAGTTGTAACGGTTAACGCAAGTAATCAATTAACCTTGACTATAGGCGGAACAGTTATATTTAACAATGTAAATTTACCTGCTGCTTTCCAAAGCGCAGATAAAACTAACTGGCGCTTCTCCATGGCTGGCCGCACGGGTGGTGTTACCGATAATCACTGGATTGACAACCTATGGATTAACGCCTACAACCAGTATGAATATAGCGTAGATGGTACTACTTGGAGCACCTCTGGTTCATTTACTGGCCTAGCGCCAGGTACTTATACCCCTCGTATACGTAACAGAGCATTCCCAGCATACCCACAGAGTTTAAGCCCGGTAACTATTACCCAACCTGCAGCTCCTAATCAAGGCACCGCAGGCACATATGGCACCAACGAGTGGTATGTATCCTGCTACAGGAGCAGTGGACTAGTGAACTACACAGGCTTTTACCGTTCTGCCAGAACCAACGAGTTCAATATTGGCGCTGATGGGATGGGGACAAACTCCAGGCCAACCACAATAACCACAGGTACGATTAACGGTGCAGCAGTTACAGGCTACTCGGGCTGTTTTGCCAACTGGACCGATGACAACTGGAGCATCGACGCCCGCAGGCAAGGATTCCCTTGTGGTGTTTACCAATTCGAGATGCAAGGCAACGATGATGCATATTTGATTGAGGTTGATGCTGATGGTAACGGCACCGTTGAATTCAGCAACAGTGGGACTTGTTGCAATACCAACTTAGGAAATTTTGGTAGCCAGGTCGTGTTAAATGCAAATTCAAGGGTTAGGGTTACCTTAAATGAAGCCACCGGTGCAGCCTTTGTTGATCTGAATATCAACCCAGTCACAGCTCCAACGCTATCAGGTGGAACCATTTCAGGTATAAGCAATGGAGCTACCATTTGTTCGGGAAGTGACCCTGGTGCCTTTAATACTTCAGGTACGGCCTCGGGCGGTACTGGAACCGCTTACCTCAACGGCACGTACACTTACGGTTGGGAAAGCTCTACTACAAGTGCATCTTCAGGTTTCAGCAGCCTTGGTGTGTCAACACAAACTTACGACCCAGGTGCCTTGACACAAACTACCTGGTTCCGCAGGAGTGTAACAGACCGCTGTGGGAACATAGCCTACAGTAATGTAATCCAAGTTACTGTTTTCAACGTATCTACTGCCCCAACGAGTATCAGTGGCACAACAGCAATTTGTCCCGGAGGCTCTACAACTTTAAGTACGGTTGGTGGCACTTCTAACGGTGATGCCATTGATGTATGGTACCAAGGAGCTTGTGTAACCGAAGCATACAACCAAGGTTGGCTATCTCAACCATTTGGATTAAACCAAACTACGGTCAACAGTGTGACCAACGGTATTTTGAATGTAACGTCAACGGGAGGCGACCCCATGATATATATGGATGCCCTGGGTTCATTCAACCCTGTGACATTTAGATACATCCAAATCCGTTACCGTGTTACAGCGGGCACAGCAGGAAATGCTGAAATCTTTTTTTACAACACGGCACACAACTTTGCAGTAGGTGGGGAATCTGGTGTTGGTAACCTTATTTCAGATGGCAACTGGCAGATACTAAACATCGATATGCATACCGATCCACAATACACTACCGGTGGGAATATTCTTGGCTGGCGTTTCGACTGGACTGGCAACTCGGGTGTAACTATGGACATTGATTTTATTACACTGGCCGATAGACCAATCATTGGAACGGGTACTACGCTTACTGTTTCACCAACTGTAACTACTACTTATGCTACGGCTAAAAAAAGTGCTTGTAACCTTACAGCATGCGCAACTCAAACCGTAACCGTAAACGCAATACCCGCCATTACCTCAGTTACAGCTGCGGCTAACCCGATTTGCCCAGCTAGTACTACAACATTGACGGCCAATGGTGTTGCAGGAACAGGTGCTACCGTAACTTGGTGGACTGGTGCTGGCGGTACTGGTACTAACCTTGGTACTGGTACTACCCTCGTGGCGGGCCCTGGCACTTACTTCGCCAGGGTAACGGGCACATGTTCGCCAGCGGTCGAAGCCAGCGTTACAGTTGGTACTCAAACTTTACCCGCTATCACCTCGGCCACGGCAGCGGCGAGCCCAATTTGCCCGGGCAGTGTAACTACATTGACCGCCAACGGCGTGACAGGTACAGGCGCGACCGTAACTTGGTGGACAGGAGCCGGTGGCACAGGAACTAACTTAGGTTCGAGCAATACAATCATGGCAGGTCCTGGTACCTACTATGCCAGGGTCACGGGTACTTGTAGCCCTGCCGTCGAGGCGAGTGTAACCGTTGGAGCGCTTGTTTCCCCCGCCATCACATCCGTAACCGCCTCCGCTAACCCTATCTGTGCAAGCGCTACTACTACCCTTACGGCAAATGGTGTTGGCGGTACAGGAGCAAGTTTAACTTGGTGGACTGGCGCTGGCGGTACCGGCACGAACCTCGGTACAAGCACATCGATCACCGTGGGGCCTGGCACCTATTACGCTAGGGTTACCGGCACTTGTAGCCCTGCCGCTGAAGCCAACTTCACGGTAAACGCCCACTCCGCGCTTGATTATGTAAACCTGCAATTCCCCGCTAACGCCACTATAGAAGCTTGCCAATCCGTAACCGTTTACGGCCAGGTTTATGAATTGGGTGTAACGCCAGGTGCTGGCTTACAGGGGGCCAACATCGAGGCACAATTTGGATATAGCACAAGCAATACAAACCCCAATACTTGGACAAACTGGGCGAACGCAAGCTTTAACGCTGGCGGTGGCGGTGCAAACAACGATGAATACCAATACAGTTTTTCACCGCCTGCACAAGGCACCTACTACACGGCATACCGCTACCGTTACCTCGGTTGTGATTGGCAGTACGGTGGCTACAGCGGCTCCGGCGGTGGTACATGGAACGGTACAAGCAACGTGAGCGGCGTGGTGAACGTGGTGGCCCCGATTGATTTTGCCAACCTACAATTCCCTGCCAGCGGGGAAGTTTGTCTAGGTTCTAGCTTTGATGTTTATGGCCAAGTTTACGAGCCAGGCATGACCGAGGCGGCAGGGGCCAACGCTGGCATCGAGGCACAGTTTGGCTATAGTACTAGCAATACCGACCCAAGTACTTGGACGAACTGGTTATCAGCTAATTACAATACCCAGCAAGGCAACAACGATGAATACATGTATTCATTTACGCCAATTGTCGTTGTAGACCATTATTATACTTTCAGGTATCGTAAGAACGGCTGCGACTGGCAATACGGTGCTACAAATGGTTTTTGGAACGGTACTACAAACGTTAATGGAGTGCTGACGGTACTGGATGCTTCTGCCTCCGTGGTTCTGGCCAGCTCTAGCGTGGCCTCTGTTGGTCAATGTGACGATGGTGTATGGACTTATTACAGGGACAACAACGACAACTTCGTGTTTGCCATAAACTGGGCACCTGATGGCTCCATTTCTGCGGCAAATGCTGCTGCCAAGGCGGCTTCATCGGTCGATATCAGCGTGGGGCCAATGACCTCGGTGACCACCACGAGCTATGGTACCTGGGTGATGGGCCGTTACTGGAACGTGAACGCGCCAGGCTTCGACGAGGCCGTTGACGTCAGGTTCTACTACGACCCGGCTGAGAAAACTGCCGTTGAAAACGCCATGACCGGTTTCACATCGGCTAGCAACAATGTCATCGATGAAGGTTTCGTGTGGTTCAAAACCGTGTCGGGCCCTTACTCGCCCGCCATCGTGGATTACAACGGTGTTGACCCTTACAATACCATCGAGTTGACGGGTACTCCGGGTACTGAAAATGGTGTTACCTATGTGCAGTTTGATGGTTTATCGTCGTTCTCTGGTGGTTCTGGTGCAACAGGCGTGGGTAAGGGCAACGCGCTCCCGGTAGAGTTGCTCTACTTCACGGGTACCAAGCAAGAGGCCTACAACCAGTTGAAATGGGCTACCGAGACCGAGCAGAACACCGCGTATTTTGATATTGAGCGGAGCAAAGATGGCGTGAACTTCCAGGCCATTGGCAGAGAGGATGCAGCGGGTAATAGCAACGCTACCCTACTCTACAGCTTTGACGACGAGCGCCCGCTTGCCGGGGTCTCGTATTACCGCTTGCGTATGGTTGACCTCGACGGCAGTGTCAAGTTCAGCAACGTGATTAGCCTGGAGCGTAGCGCCAAGGGCACCGAGCTGGTAGGCTTGTTCCCTAACCCGGCCAACGCGTTCTTGAACTACGAGTTGCTGGCCGAAAACGATGACGAAATCAGCGTGCGCTTGCTGGACAACTTCGGGCGATTGATTAGTACCGAGACCGTTCAAGTTAGCACTGGTCAAAACGTAAAAACCATGGATATCAGTCAATTAAGTGCCGGTATGTACTACCTGAGCATCAGCTGTTGCGATGGCAAAGTGATTAACCAGAAGTTTGTGAAACAATAGTTTCAGATCAGATACAAAGTAAAAAGGCTACTCGAAAGGGTAGCCTTTTTTGTTTAGTAAAGATTGCACTTATCATTGCCACAGGTTGCTGGGTTGGGAATGCAATTTATTTATTTTTGTTATATATACATTAGATTGCTTTACTACTTAATAAATAAATACAATAACACACAAATGCATATAAATAGCGATATTCGCTTAAAAAATTATCATACTCAAAATAGCAGAAAAGGCCAAAAAGTTACACTATAAAATACTAAAACAAATAAATAATTTATTCACATTATATTTAACACTTTTAAAAAAGTTAAAAAAATTCAAAATTTCAAATCGAATCTAAATTTCATTTATCTTGTGCTTTACAAAGAACTAATAAGAATCAACTCACCACATCAATTATGAAGAAGTTTAGTTACATTTTACTCCTAAAATGCCTGTTTCTGTCATATACGAGCCTATTGGCTGGCGGAAGCTCACATTTAAAATCCACGGGTTCTGCTCGTCATCTTGTTCAAGTATTAGAAGATTTTAATCCATTTTCGACAAATTTGGAGTTGGCACCCATGAGTTGCCCAACACAAACGATAAATGCATCAGCTTTAAGTACTGTTACTGTAACAAGAGCAACAGATCCTACGCTTACCGCAGATGACTGTACAAGCCATACCGGTCGAGACCACATCATACAAGTAAATATCCCATGTGCAGGGTCTTGGACTTTCACAACTTGTGGTGGATCAACTAATTTTGACACTTATCTTTATTTAGGCACTTCGTGCTGTGATGTCTCGTTAGGTATAAATGACGATTTTTGTGGTCTTCAATCCTCCATCACGATAACCACTACTGGCGCCCAAACTGTGTTTGCAAGGATTGAAGGGTTTGCTGGCCTTACAGGAACCTATACACTTTCGGTTTCAAAAGCTGCTGGCACACCGCAAACATATGGCAGTAATACCTGGAACGTGAATGTATATAATGGTAACTTCAGTACCTATGTCGGTTATTACAGCAATTCGACAACTTCCGAGTTTAACATGGGTGCACATGGGATGTCTCCTGTATTAAACCCTAGCGTAATTGCAGGATATCAAGGTTGCTCTCCAGCCTCAAACGATAACTGGAGCGCAGTAGCTCTACGCCAGGGCTTCCCCTGTAACCGTTACGATGTCCAAATTCAAGGCCACGATGATAACTTCCAAGTGATTATTGATGCCAACGGCGATGGCACCAACGACTTTACCTCCACCAACTATGGTTGCTGCAATACAGGTAACGGTATTATCTGGACAGGTATCTTGGATGCCAACTCACGAGTTGAACTCCGCATGGTTGAAGGCGGTGGCGACGCATACTTCGATGTAAACTTCAATGCTATCGGCTACACCGCACTACAAGGTGGTACCATCTCAGGCACTATAACAAATGGAATGAGTTTCTGTCCTGGCAATGATCCCGGAAATTTTGGTACAAGTGGTGCGGCGGCTCAAGGAACGGTACCACATACCAACGGCGGTAGTTATACCTATGACTGGGAAGCCTCAACCACCTCTGGGGCGTCTGGATTTACAAGTTTAGCGGTTGCTACCCAAACTTACGACCCAGGTTCACTAACCCAAACAACTTGGTTCCGCCGCAGGGTTAGCGACAAATGCGGCAATATTGCTTATAGTAACGTTATACAGGTAGTTGCAAACTCCTTGCCTGCCATTGCCTCTGCTACAGCCTCTGCAAGCCCGATATGCGCAAACACGACCACTACCTTAACCGCCAATGGCGTCGCAGGTACAGGTGCTACAGTAACCTGGTGGACAGGTGCCGGAGGCACTGGTACCAACCTTGGCACAGGAAACTCCATTACCGCAGGTCCGGGTACATATTATGCACGAGTTACTGGTACTTGTACACCAGCAGCAGAAGCAAGTGTAACAGTAGGATCATTAGCAATACCAGCTATAACCTCGGTAACTGCTACATCCAATCAAATCTGTGCAAGCGCTACAACAACGCTAACCGCCAATGGTGTAGCCGGTGCTGGCGCTGTAGTTACCTGGTGGACAGGTGCTGGAGGCACTGGCACCAACCTTGGCACAGGAAGTTCTATTAACGCAGGTCCAGGAACCTATTATGCCCGGGTTACTGGTACTTGTGGACCAGCGGTTGAGGCTAATACAATTGTGCAAGTTGCCATTCCTGACTATACGTATCTTAGCTCACCTACCAGTACCACTGTCGAAAACTGTAGTACATTCACGGTGATGGGCATGATAAATGAAGTAGGTATAACAGGTGTAGGCCAAGGCCCTGGCATAGATGCTGAATTTGGTTACAGCAACGCCAACACAGATCCTAGCACATGGACAACTTGGTCAGCTGCTACCTTCCACTCAAATACACCTTTTGGCGACGATCGTTATAGCTTTAACTTCACCCCACCAGGTACAGGTACTTACTACTACACCTTCAGGTATCGCTTAAATGGTTGTGACTGGACGATTGCCGGTACACCAGGAGGCTCGGCTGGCTGGAACGGAACGACCAATAACAGCGGTTCGGTTAGCGTTACACCATACGATTTTACATTTACAAACCTACAATTCCCTGCAACAGCAACAATAGACGCTTGTAGCAACATGACGGCATACGGTCGGGTAAACGAACCCGGCTTAACTGTCGGCGCTACTGCAAACCCATTACTGTTGGTGGAATTTGGCTACAACAACGCCAACACCGACCCATCTACTTGGACCAACTGGTCGAGTGCTACCTTTAATACTCAAACCGGGTTTGGTGACCATGAGTACCGTGCAGATTTTACAACCACAGTGCCTGGTACTTATTATTACACTTTCCGCTACCGCCATGCTACTTGCAGTAGTGATTGGCAGTATGGTGGTTACAACGGGGGTACTTGGAACGGAACGACAAACGTAAATGGACAGGTAACCGTGAACGCTATCATTGACTGGGCTAACCTGCAATGGCCACCAGATGCTACAGTTTGTGTAGGTAACTCCTTTGATGCTTATGGTCTAATTTCCGAACCGTTTGTGACAGATGGCCCCGGCCAAGGAGCTGGCGTAAGCGTTGAATTTGGCTATAATTCTGCCGATACGGACCCATCTACCTGGACTACTTGGGCTGCAGCGAGTTACAACCCGCTGTACAGTGGTAGTATCAATAACGACGAATACATGTACAGCTTTACCGCACCTAGTACAGGTACTTATTACTACACATTCAGGTATCGCATGAACCCGCTTTGCCAGTGGCAATATGGCGGGTACAACTTTGGCGGTGGTGGTTTCTGGAACGGTACTACCAATGTAAATGGTACGTTGACAGTTATAGATGCATCATCGAATATTACCCTGGCTAGCTCAAGCGTGTCCTCTGTTGGGCAGTGTGACGATGGCCCATGGACCTACTACAAGGACAACAACGACAACTTTGTATTTGCCGTCAACTGGGCGCCTGATGGCTCAATTTCAGCGGCAAACGCGGCTGCAAAGGCTGCATCATCGGCTGACATCAGTGTAGGCCCTATGACCTCGGTTACCACCACAAGCTACGGAACTTGGGTAATGGGCCGCTATTGGAACGTGAACGCCCCTGCGTTTGACGAGGCGGTTGATGTTCGTTTTTACTTCGATCCAGCAGAGAAAACGGCCGTTGAAAATGCGATGACTAGCTTTACTTCAGCCAGCAATAACGTTATTGATGAAGGTTTTGTGTGGTTCAAAACAGTTTCAGGTGCATATACCCCAGCTCTCGTAAACTACAACGGTGTTGACCCTTACAATACCATTGAATTAACCGGTTCAGAAGGCGATGAAAACGGTGTTCATTACGTAGAGTTTGCTGGTTTAGCTTCATTCTCTGGCGGTTCAGGTGCAACGGGTGTTGGTAAAGGGAATGCTCTACCTGTTGAGTTGATGTACTTTACGGGAACAAAAGCCGCTGACCATAACTTGTTGAACTGGGCAACAGCCACCGAAGACAATGCTGCATTCTACGATATTCAACGCAGTAAAGATGGTATCAACTTCCAAACCATTGGTCGTGTGGATGCCGTTGGAAATGCCCTGTACACCAACACTTACAACTATAAAGATGAACAGCCTCTAGGCGGCATCAGCTACTACCGCTTGAAAATGGTTGATACCGATGAAAGCACGGCCTACAGCAATATCATCAGCTTGGAGCGTGCCATCAAAGGTACCGAGTTGGTTCAGTTGTTCCCGAATCCAACACAATCATTGTTGAACTACGAGCTTGAAACTCAAGATGCTACTGAAGTTACCGTGAAAATCATGGACAATTACGGTCGTATTTTACATAACGAGTTGGTTCAACTGGGCAAAGGTCGTAGCATGCAATCCTTAGATGTAAGCCAATTGGCCAACGGCCTGTACTATATCCAGATTTCTTGTTGCGATGGTGATGTAATTACACAAAAATTTGTGAAAGACTAATTGTCGCCAAAATAGCTTAACGACAAGGCTACTCCAAAACGGGGTAGCCTTTTTTTATTTAAGTAAAATCAGTACGTCATTTCCTCAATGCTACATTTTGTCATTTTATCTTTTTGGGCGTGCCCCGCAGCGCCGCATAGTGCGGCCTGCGGGTCGCTACGCTTCGGGTTCGTTCGGTCGCGTTGCTGCCTCACGGAGCACTTAGTGGTTCGCTGTCGCTCGGCCCTTGTTAGCCGCCCAGATTGGTCGGCTCTACTGCGGTCTGCTGCTGCGCAGCCCCCTTTGCATCGCTCACGCGAACAGTGTACTGCTTGTGCACGCCAGCGCAAGGAACCGCGTGAGCTCAATGCCATTAAGCGTTAATTATTTTGTTTGTTTTTCAGCATTTTTCGGCC
>CAZDVQ010000071.1:0-21470 GCA_964508975.1 uncultured Saprospiraceae bacterium | reverse complement strand
CGCAGGGATGATGGCTTTATTGGGTATGGTGGTGTCTTGTGCTTGGGTGAGGAGTTGCTGTGAATCGGTGGGAATTTCCATGAGCACCAGCGTACTGTTTTTATCCCGCTTTCCGTTCATCTTCAAAAATGGCGTGAAGGTATTGTATTGGATGGCTTCGATGAGGGTACTTTTTAACCCAGAATCTTGGGTGTTTGCATCCCAGACTTCGGCGAAGTCGACCCGACCTTTTTTATTCACCCGCATATGAATGAGGAAGATGAGGGTTCCTTTGTCGTTTACGGCCTGCTTGATATTGGGGTGATAATTTTTGATGCTCTGGGTAAAGGTATCCCAACCTTGAACGGGATGTGGGCGGGTGGATTGGTTCCACCATTGTGCATTTTGCTTTAGGAGAACGGGTGGTTTGGGTGCGAGTGTGGTTGCTTTGGCAGCGGGGTAGAAACCACCGATGATCAATCCAAGTAGGATCGAGAAACGAATCATAAAACCGGTTGATGATGGGTTATGAGCAGAGGGATTTACTTGCATGGTTGCGGTAGTAGGTGTAAAAATACAGCACCGAGGTGTTAAAAAAAAGGGGTGAAGGAAACCTTCACCCCTGACTTATAGGAAAGTGTGTTGTTAGTCGGCCTGTACCGCCAATACTTCTTCGCCACCGGCCATTTTCGCGCGAATTTTCGCTTCGATTTCAGCCATCATCTCGGGGTTGTCTTGGATGAGTTCTTTCACCGCATCTCTACCTTGTCCGAGTTTCGTGGTTTCGTAGCTATACCAGCTGCCACTCTTTTGAATGATGTTGGCATCCACGGCGATATCGAGAACTTCACCGGCTCTGCTAATTCCTTTGCCGTACATGATATCAAATTCTACCACACGGAATGGGGGAGCCACTTTGTTTTTAGCCACTTTGACTTTGGTACGGTTACCCATGACATCATCGCCGTCTTTGATTTGGGCGTTTCTGCGAATATCCAAACGGATAGAGGCATAAAATTTCAGGGCATTACCACCGGTGGTTGTTTCGGGGTTACCGAACATCACACCGATTTTTTCACGTAACTGGTTGATGAAAATACAACAGCAGTTAGTACGGCCAATGGCACTGGTTAATTTACGCATGGCTTGAGACATGAGTCGGGCTTGTAAGCCTGGACGAGAATCGCCCATGTCCCCTTCAATTTCACTGCGAGGAACAAGTGCTGCCACAGAGTCAACTACTAGGATGTCAACTGCACCAGAACGGATGAGGTTCTCGGCAATTTCAAGCGCTTGCTCGCCATTATCGGGCTGTGAGAATACAAGTTCATCGACGTTAACGCCAAGGCTGGTGGCGTAAAAACGGTCGAAGGCGTGTTCTGCATCGATAAATGCAGCGATGCCGCCGCTTTTTTGGCACTCTGCAATGGCATGGATAGCCAAGGTGGTTTTACCAGAAGATTCAGGACCGAAAATTTCAACAATCCTGCCTTTTGGAAGGCCGTCGGTACCGAGGGCAATATCAAGCCCGACAGAACCCGTCGAGATGACATCTACCTTGATGGATGGTTTGTCGCCAAGGCGCATTACAGTGCCTTTGCCATAGGTTTTGTCCAACTTATCCATCGTAAGTTGAAGTGCTTTGAGTTTTGCGTCGCGTTCGTTTGACATGTCTCCGATGATTTTATAATCAAAAAAGTGATTGATGTATTGTTTTGTCGATACAAAGTTAAGCAAAAAAATTACATAGGTAACTTTTTGACTAAATTTTTTAAAAAAAATGTTTCAAAGTAATCTTTCCTATTTAAAACATGTCACTTTCTTGCGCCCCATGTATTATATATATGTAGGCTCAAGTGGAGATGGTTGCGTGAGTGGCCCGGAGGGTGCCCGAACAACGTGAGGGCAGACCCCTGCGCAGCAGGGGCCCAAGCGATTAGCGCGCCCGGAGGGGCACGACCCCGTGGCTGGCATTGGCCAGCACGGGGGCACGCCCCCAAAAATAAAAAAGCAAATTTATGCGCTTTTCGCCTAGCTTCAACCGTATTTGTTTAAATCGTGCACAGCCGATTAAAACTATACATTATCTTTACCCTTGAAATAAAATCAAGGATGGACAAGTCTACAATACGCCACGTGGCCATTGCCGGTAATATCGGTGCAGGGAAAACGACCCTTTGCCGACTGCTAGCCAAAAATTATAACTGGGAGGTCAACTTCGAGTCGACCGATGACAACCCGTACCTCAGCGATTTTTACAACGACATGCAACGCTGGTCGTTTAACTTGCAGGTTTACTTTTTGAATAGCCGCTACCGCCAGGTGCTGGATATCCAAAGAGGCGATAAGGTGGTGATTCAAGATCGGACCATCTACGAGGATGCGCACATCTTTGCCCCAAACTTGCACGATATGGGCCTCATGTCCAAACGCGATTTCGAGAATTATTATGCCTTGTTCCAGCTGATGACCTCGCAAATCTCGCCGCCTGACTTACTCATCTACCTCCGCAGCTCTATCTCTACCCTCGTTGACCACATTCAACGCCGTGGCCGAGATTATGAAGGTAGCATGAGCCTTGATTACCTCAAACGCTTAAATGAGCGCTACGAAAACTGGATTGCTTCCTACAACCATGGCCCGCTCCTGATTGTTGATGTTGACAAGTACGATTTTGAGCGCAACCCAGAGCACCTCGGGGAGGTAATCCAGATGGTCGAGCGCGACCTCTTCGGTTTATTCTAGCTCACTCTAAAACACTGCATCCATGCCAGTCATCGTCATTTCCTACCTCCTGAGCTTAGCCTTCATCCTGCTTGGTTTTTTTGTGATTGGCGGTGCAAGCCCCATCTGGCGTGCAGTGCTTATCGTTTTAGGTGTCAGTATTGCCGCAGCTGTTTACGTGCTCGAAAGGGCCATCCGCGAGTGGTGGAATACCATAAAACCATCGGTCCTCGACAATGATTCGCGTAAAATCCTTGAAAAAATTTACCCCTATTACGCCCAGCTCAATCCCGACCAAAAATTAAAATTTGAGCAACGCCTTTTTGACCTTAAACTACAGAAAGAGTTCCAACTCAGCGGTGACGATACTGTACCGGGTGATATCGTGCTGTTGTCCAGTGCCATGGCTACTCAGGTAACCTTCGGCCTCGACACGTATAGGTACCCCAAGCTTGGGGTCATCGTGTTTTACCCAAGGCCATTCCGCTCGCCTTTTATTCCTCGTAAACCACATACCATCGAGCTCAACGAGGAGGATTTTAACTGTATCATCCTCGCCATAGATAACCTTGTAGATGGCCACACCAAGCCAAAGCAGTACTACAACGGTGGTTTACACATCTTTGCTAAAGCCCTGCAAATTGAACTGGGTATCAAGGATGAGGATATCCCTTTCTTGCAGTACGCAGAGAACAAAGATATTTTTTTCCACAAGCTAACCGTGCTCCGAAACCTTGTCGACAACTACCTCGAGATTTACACGGGGCACAAAAACGTGGAGCTTTTCCCTGTTTGTGTTGAGCACTTTTTCCAAATTCCGGCACAACTTTCCGCTACTTTCCCCGAGGTGTATAAGTACATCCAAACCACGCTGAACCAAGACCCACTTTACCAGGACAGCCCGTTGGTGCAAATACCACAAGTTGTTGCCGAGTTGCCAGCCCCTGAATCTAACCAGACCGATTAACTTGTCTTTTTTGTAAGCATGTTTTTTGGGGCGCGTCGCCGCCCTGCGGGCGCCGTCAGGCTGCTACGCACGCGCTGTTCGCTTGGCCCTCCCATTCGGTCGGGCTTCGGTGCTGCGCACCTCATGCTCCGCATCCTTCGCGCGATTATTTATCTGCCTTGCCAAAACCTACAACCATCATATGATAAGCATTGATCCACAAACGATTGAAACTCGCGATTTACACCAGTTTATGTTGGCCATCGTGTCGCCTCGGCCCATTGCGTTTGCTAGTACCATATCGCCAGAAGGTGTACCCAACTTGGCGCCCTATAGTTTTTTCAACGCTTTTAGCTCAAACCCGCCCATCGTAGTATTCTCTTCTAACCGTAGGGTAGAAGACAATACGACCAAGGACACGCTGTACAACATCCGCGAAACAGGTGAGGTTGTCATCAATGCAGTGTCATATGACATCGTTCGGCAAATGGCTGTAACCAGCGTGGAGTTCCCCGCTGACGTGAGCGAATTCGACAAGGCTGGCCTAACCCCAGTTCCTTCTGATCTGGTAAAACCCTTCCGTGTAGCAGAGTCACCCGCTGCCATGGAATGCAAAGTAACCGATATTATCACCCTTGGCGAAAATGGCGGTGCAGGGCACCTCATCATTTGCAACGTGGTGAAAATACACGTCAGCGAGCAGGTGGTAGATGAACGCAACCGCATCGACCCTGATAAAATCGACTTGGTAGGCCGCATGGGCCGCCAGTATTACGTTCGTGCTAGCGGCGATGCCGTGTTTACCCTCGAGCAATCGGTTAAAATGCCAGCCATTGGCTTCGATGGCCTACCAACGGATATCCGCAACAGCGAGGTGCTCACCGGAAATGATTTAGGTACTATCGCAGGTATGGCTACGCCACCCAGCCCAGAAGAGATTGAGCAGGCTAAGCAAACGCACAGCCAGTTGGGTCTTATACTGGGCCGGATGAAAGTAGAGCGGGTAAATGCTACCAGAGAACTACATCTCTTGGCTTCTAGTCTGTTTAAAGCAGGGAAAGCACGCGAAGCTGCGGCGGTACTCTGGTCGGCAGAAGGAGGCTAGTACTTGGTAAAGTAGTAGTCGCTGTACTGCGGGTAAGGCGTTGTAGGTGCCCGTACTATGCTCCAGTACTTGGTCGAGTCCGTCTCGCTGTAAACACTAAAGTTTTCGGTTAGGGGCAATGAACCGTAGTATTTGGTTATATCCACCGTGTTGTTCCCAATGTAGTTGTAAAAGAGCGTATCCACGTTCAGCGAGCCTTCCAGCATACTGTAAATGATGTTTGTATCGCGTACAAACCCGTAAACGTATTCTCGTTCAAATACTTCATACACTCCCGTGTTGAGGTTGTACAAAGAATCGATTTGAATGACTTGCCATCGAGCCAGGTTGTAATCACCAGGTCGGCTAATATCAACGGGTATAAAGTCAACAACTTCTTCTTTTTTACAGGCACTTGCAAAGCAGGCTAGGGCAAATATGAGGGCCAACAACGTTTTACTGGCGGGTGCAATGCCAAATATACTTTGTAACATACTGGTTGTTGTTAAAGGTGAAGTTAATTGTTTTGTCTAACGTTATACGATTCTCATCGCCGGAGGAAATTGGTTTAAACCTTAAGTTATTGGTGATAAAGTGATTTCCAATACTGTCTCTTGCCTGTATCGACATGAATACGCTATCGTTTTTAAATTCCCAAGTAAGCGGGCTGCTGTCTAAAGCTGTCACGTAGTAGCCTGTCCCATCTGAATTCATAATTAGGTTAAACCTTTCAGGAGTCTGACTTACTTCAACAGTACCGTTTATGGTACGGTAATATTCCTGGTAAACGGACCAGTGGCCGTGCAGGAGTAGCTCGTCGAAAAGCGCCTCCTTCTTGCAGGAAGCAAGAAGGAGTACGCTTGAGATTAAAGCTACGCCAACAGACTTGAAGTTTGTTGAACGCATGTTTACAATTTATAAAGTTTACGAATACTTGAATTCCCTTTTTGGTCAACGACCTGTACGTAGTATATGCCGGCACTTAGCTCACTTAAATCAAGTGGCGCAATAGTTATACCTGCTTGCATATCCAAAGGTATGTAAAAAATTAATTTGCCCGTCAAATCGCGCAATAAAATTTTACAATGTTGATCTGTTTCGCTTGTGTACTCCAGGTGAACGGTGTTTTCGCCTGGGTTGGGGTAGAGCTTTAGTTGGTCGCTCTGTGGTTCTTCCTCGGCCTGTGTAACCTGCTCGAAGGGGTCTTCAAACTGCATGGAATCAAGTTCTACAATTCTAGCAAAGCCCATACAGGTATGTCCGACGTACTGTCCGTTACAGTAATAAACGTTTGCAGGAGCGCTCCCTGCACAGCCTGAAAAATAACCAATGTATGTTGTTGTAATAGGGTAGGAGTTTACATGCATCACGTAACGATAACCGTTGTCAAAAACACAGTCTTGGTATTGGTTACAATATGCACTGCCTCCTTGCATGCCACCAGCATAATAAAAGAAACTTGGCATGCCATGGTCCTGACCAAAATGGCCGCCATTTTCGCAATAGCAGGTTCTGCGGCACAAACCACCCTCGTTTACCCATTGGCAAGGTACAAAGTCTGTGCTCACCACCATGTTGTGACAGGAAGTAGTTGAGTATTGGCAGTTGTTTTGGTCGTATACCCGTGTCACAGGTGCCGTGGCGATGGTAAAACTACGGTTGGCAGGGCAGCCTCTGCTATCGGTCATGGTTACGTTATAGGTGCCAGGTGCCAGGTTTGCCCGGCTGCTGCTCGTACTGTTGCTATTGGCCCACTGGTAGTTATAGGGCGGGAAGCCTCCACTAGCCGATAGATTGATTTGCCCGTCAGGGTTGTGGGCACAGGCATCAGATGAGGCATTGCCTGCAAGTTGTACACTATAAGCCGGAACATTGAAGGTAACGCTTACAAAGCACATGTTATTATCCATGACTATTACGTAACCAAGCCCACTTGATAGGTTATCGGGGCTCGGACTGTTTTGCCCACCGCTGCTCCAGAAGTAGTTAAACCCTGGATTTCCGCCGTTTAGTATTACCTCGGCGCTACCATTGGGCTCGGCAGTACAAGATGGCTGAATGTTTACAACTTGTGCCGTCATGGGCGCCTGGGCCTGTACATCGAAACATGCAGTTGCTGTACAACCTGAAAGACCTTGATCCGTTACCGTTACGCAGTAGTTACCTGGGCCTAGTTGGATAGGGTCGGCTACGGTTGCTCCACTGGACCATTGGAACGTATAACCCGCACCGTTAGAACCATTCACGCTGATATCAATGCTTCCTGAGTTCTGGCTGGAGCAGCTAGCTTCGCTAGTACCTGTAATGCTCATGGTACTATTCACCGTGAAACACTGGGTGGCGCTACATCCATTGGCATTGGTAGCGGTTAAACAGTATGTACCTTGGCTTAACCCTGCAATGTCAGGTGTTGTAGCTCCGTTCGACCAGAGGTAACTTACCGCCGAGTTGCTGTTTACAACGGGATTAATACTGCCGTTGCTATTACAGCTATTGTTCAAGCTGCCCGGCTGGATGGTAATTTCATCGTGCTCTACTCGATAGCACCGTGTGATTCTACAAATAGGGCTTGTACCTCGGCTATCAAGTGCCGTTATCGTTACACAATAACTACCTGCCGATAAATTTTGGATACTTGCAGTCGTTTGACCATTCGACCATAAGTAGTTCATAGGGTAGGGCGTAAAGCTTGTACCACCATTGCCCCAACTACCAGCGCTGACTTGCAATTGAATACTACCTGTATTCCCTCCGTTACAACTTGGACTAGTGGTAGCATTGGCTGTAATGGTTGGGTATACTTGGTAGCAGTTTTGCCATACACACCCTGATTGATCCGTAACGCTGACACAGTAATTGCCAGGAGCCAAGTTAGTTAATACCGTACTTGCGCTACCATTACTCCAAGTCACTTGGAATGGCGGATATCCACCACTAATGGACAAGCTGATACTACCGCCAGTCCCAACACTCGCATCGCATGCAGGACGCACGGTGGCTGTAGCGCTAATGGCTCGTCGGCATTGGCCGTTGTGTGGTATGATAACTGCATCTGTGAAGGTACAGCCCATACCGTAATGTATCGTAAGTTGGTAAGCCCCCGGTTTTACGTTGCTTAGGTCTTGCGTAGCAAAGGTACCCGATGGTCCTGACCAACTATACGTAAAGTTGCTCGATGTAGCGAGTGTTTGTACTTCTAGGTTTACACCACCATCGGGTGTTTGGTGGTCGCTAGCTGGGGTAAAGGTATAGCTTGGGCTTAGACCACAAGCTTGCACCGGAATGGTCAACACACGCTCGCAGCCTTGGCCATTCGTGACGGTAACCTCGTAAGTGCCCGGACACAGGTTGTTGATGTCCTCGGTGGTTTCTCCGTTGCTCCAGCTATAGGTGTAAGGGCCATTTTGGCCAGGTTCTAGGTCAATAGCACCATCGCAGGCTTGTGGGTTACTGGCGTTTTGGATATCGTTAACCGTTACGTTTTGGCTTATAAGCTCTACATTGGGGTCGTTAAGGTTGTTGCGGGTGCAGGGGTTGAGTTCAAAGTAATGCAATTCATCATTATTACCTTGAACGGTGCTTGACCAAGCGGTTCGGCTTATACGGGTAGGAATGCTGATGCTGTTCGGAAACCCTGCTGTTTGTTCCAAATTCATCAGGTTGTTGTTGGCCAAGTCTTTAGCGGTAATGGTCAGGTTGACGACATTAGCTTGTACCTGTTGGATTTCATTCCCACTAAAACGATAGGTCCAGGTAGTTTTATCAGCAGATGCGCTCAAGTTGGCCATAGAAAATGGGATGTTTTGGTCGTTGGTGACCACCACGTTTTGTACCGCTTCGCTAAACTTTATTTCAACCTTTAGTTCGTGGCAGTTTACATCAACACCTTCATCTTTGACGAGGCTAGTGCTTAGTCTCCCGGAGGTGGTGGAGTACTGCGCTTTTCGTTCGTAACGAGTAGTAGTCATGCCCAAACCTGCCAGTATGCCTGCTGGTGTTTCTAGGGCTTTGACGGTTTCTACATAGGGCGGGAAGTTATCGACGATAATTTCAACCTTGGCGTTGTTGTGAAAATTAGCGGCATCTTCAACCTCAACGGTAAGGTCGTGGCTACCGTCCTTGAACACAGCCTCGGCGTTATGCCGGGATAGTTGTAAGCTGTTGACTTCAGTAGGTGTAACCACAGGGTTTTGTCCTGCACGCAAACGTGTAACCCACAAGCCTGTACCACGGCGACCGTTAAGCTGTTTTTCAACGCTTACAAAGTTGTTGTTGGTAGTGCGTAGCTGTATAAAATCATTGTTGCCGTATAAAATATTAGTCCCGTTGTTGAATGCGGTATGAAATACGCTGCCGTGTTGGTTTTGCTCTGCACGGGGAATGGCATCAAACTCGGTATGGTATAGGTACTGCGTGCCGATTTTATACCTTATTTTATACAAAGTAAGCCCAGTGCCTGATTTATGGGGTACTCCTGCTGTACTCAACAAGGAGTTTACATTACGGTCGCGGGCATTGGCAATAGGAGCTACACTGCCAAACACCGAAACCTTACCTGTGCCATAATTATACAATGGCGTGGTATTGTCGCCAGGCATTCGGGCGGTATTGAAACTCAGGTTGGTGGTTAGAAAGGTCTGGATTCCCGTACCATTGGTAATAAATCTAAAATCGCCAGGACAGTTAATGGCCGTAATCGGCGAGGGTTGGATAATCACCTTGTTTACCTCGGGGTTGGTCGCATCGGCAGTGGCTGGGGCAACCGTTATGCCCAAGGGGTTGCGGAGTGGGTTGTAGAGCGTACAGTTATTAATATTAAACCCATATGGCCCAACGGCAAGTTCTAGGTGTAGGTGATCGCCATTACTAGCTGTCGAGTTGCGTATGGTGCCAATTATATCATTCGTTGATACAATATCATCTTCGTCGGCAGTAGGGTTTACATGCCGATATACAACAAATAAGTATAAACCATTGGGCAAGGGGGTGTTTCGTCTAACCACCATGTAATTGTTTTCATTGTTGTAGTTGACTATATGTACTTTTACAACTACGCCGTCCACAATAGAACGGAATGGACAATTTACAGCGTCGTTATCAATATCAACCCCAAGATGGAAATGAGGAATTGCTGAGCCATGTATCTCGCCGAAAGTACAGCTAATTTTATCCCAGCTGGCAGGGTCGTTGGTTTGTGCGATAGGCCAAGGTAAAACTTGACTGGAAATAGTATTTAAGGTTAAGAAATAAAGTAAGGTGTGTGTGATGGTGTGTGTGGTGAAGCTTGCTAAGATTTTAAAAAATCTATTCATTAGCGAAGCTTTGGTTGTTTGAAGTGAAAATAAAAGTATTGGCTCGGTTGAAATATTGGTTGTAGTAGCTGTTTTGCACAGGGCATTGAGCCAGCTCTTTGCCTGTGTTTAGGTCTAGTACCATGATGTAGGAATCGTTGTTGTAAGTGTCATTGTCAAGGTGTCTAAGATTAACGACGGCCACATGCTTATCTTCCATAATCCTGACATCTGAGATGGCTCCTTTGGATTGGTAATGCCACTTTACTTTTTTGTCCTTATCCAGGCAGTACAGGCGGTTTTCACCGTAGTGGAAGAAAGTCCAATGTTTGCGTGTGCCTGTTACTGTCACCAAATTGGGATTGGGTATCGGAGGGGTTTCACCGAACGTTAAAATACTGGACAAGTACCCGTTGGTTAAGCTATCAACCAATGCTCCATCGCCGTTGAATACGAAGAGGCCATTGGCTAACGAACAAATGTAAAGCAAGGGCTTTTTACCCTCGGTTAGTCCGATACTACTGTACCACCCTACGGGGTTTTCATGCGAGACGACTATGTTCCAGTTTTTATCGAAAAAGCGGACGGCAGGGCTGTACTCGTCCCACATGGCATAGTACTTACTGCCTGGTATAATGATGGCTGATTCGCGGGCATATCCGAATAATGATGACTTGCCAAAGTCGCCGGGTAGTTCTTCAAGGAGTGTGAAGGTTTCCACACAATTTATATACTCGCGATAATACTGCTTACGTTTTTCTCCTTCCGTGACAATCTGCTCCATTTCCGCCTCGAACGAAACACTATTCGTCACTGCGCAAACCCGTTTTTCGGCCTCGGCGGCGGTGATGGGCTTCATACCCGTGAGCTCTAGCACTTTCTCCAACTGTGCGTCTATGCCCTCATTAGCGAAGCTTTGGTTGTTTGAAGTGAAAATAAAGGTATTGCCTGAGTTCACGTAGTTCTTGTTTGCTATCGGGTCAATTGCACATGAAGCCAGTTTTTTACCCGTTTGCAAATCAATGAGGCTTAATGTTGCTGTATTTTCCTTGAAATCCTGGCTGATAGCATAAACTAAACCACGTGCTTCATCCAAGCGGATATCAGTTACAGTAGTGTTTATGCCATCGAATGACCAACGCTCTTGCTTTTTTTCGTCAAGACAATAAATGCGGTGCGTTTCAGGATGTACGTAAACCCAAAGTTTGCCGGAACTAGCAACCCTTGCCGTTGAATGGTTAATAATCGGTAGCTCACGGTCGTATTGATAAGCCTGACGTAGTTGTTGATGAGTCAGACTATCCATTAGTTTGCCCTTGCGGTTGAAAACATAAATGCCGTTTTGAGGTGCCAAGATACTGACTAGTGGTTGGCTACCTTGAGTTTGGACAGCAAGGTTAGACCAGCCTCCTGCTATGGGGTAACTGGAAACCAGCCCCCAATTAGGGGTGTAAAACCGTAAAGTATTGGGTTCATAATCGTTCACCAAGAATGCGTAGCCTCTGGTCTCTATTTGTTGCCCGCTTTCGGTGTAGTAGCCCGTTGAAGATAGCTTGGCGATGTCAGTGGGCAGGGTTTTTAGTTCTGACCAATCATCTTTGCAAATCGTCCAGGTTTTGACAAAATGCTTTGGCTTTTCAGTGCTACTTTGGTTAGCTTCTGTCTTTATACCAACCCAACTCGTCGCGGCACAAACCCGTTTTTCGGCCTCGGCGGCGCTGATGGGCTTCATGCCCGTGAGTTCTAGCACTTTCTCCAACTGTGCATGCATACTGAGCTGCAACAGCAAGAAAGGCAAACTTAAATACCATTTTTTCATAGTTTTTATGGTTTTAATGATGATGATAATGCCATTTTAATACGTATGGCTTTGCGACGTGCATTTTGCAAAATGTGCTACAAATTTGCGCGCTTTTCTGTTACCCGTGCAGATTTATTTTAGCCCAATTATTAGCCACCAGTTTAGGCTTTCAAAAATGTAATTACTTTACAATCATGGTTTTAGCTATCATTTTTTAGCCCCAAAATTGAACTTGCCCTTCAAAGTAATAATTTATTCGATTTAGGTATAATCGGCCTGGCAAGCCCGTGCGGCCTGTTGCGCTAGCTGGCTGTAGGGCAGCGCCGATAGGCGCTGGTGCCGTCAGGCACCGACCGTCCAGGGAGCCCGAAAGACAGCGGCGACCGCCACCGGCGGGCGCAGCGCCCAAAAAAGAACAATTGAATAAATGATGAAATGAATAAACGATAGGGCTATTGTAATACTCAGCCTATACCCCATTATGTTTTTTTTGCTTACGTTTGTAGCGCTAAACCTACCTACCATGATTACTATACGCCCGATAAACCTGGAAAATAAGGCTGAACGTGAGGCTTTTATCCGTTTCCCTTGGAAAATTTACCAGAACGACCCGCACTGGGTTGCACCCCTGCTCATGGATATGCGCATGAAACTCAACGTGAAAAAACACCCTTTTTTCGAGTTTGGTACCATCCAGGCCTACATGGCTTATCGGGGCGATGAAGCGGTAGGGCGTATTGCTGCGGTGCAAAACCGTCGCTATAACGAGTTTCACCATTGTAAAACGGGCTTTTTCGGCTTTTTTGAATGTATCGACGACCAACAAGTGGCTAACCTGCTGTTTGATACGGCTAAAACTTGGCTCCAAGAACATGGTCACGACGTGATGCACGGTCCTGCAAGCCCCTCGTCAAACTATGATTACGGCCTGCTGGTAGATGGGTTTGACGACGCTCCTCGCGTGCTAATGACTTATAATCCAAAGTATTATGTGAGTCTTTTCGAAAATTATGGCCTCGCAAAAGCCATGGGCCTCTTTGCTTATAAACTAGAGGAATCCAAGGTGTTGCAAAACGAAAAATTTGTGCGCGTACAGCAAATTGCTCGCGAGCGCTCGAAGGTTAAAGTCCGCTTCATGAACATGAAAAACCTCAAGAGCGAGGTTGAAATCATCAAGAATATCTACAACAAAGCCTGGGAAAACAACTACGGTTTCGTGCCTTTTACCGATGCCGAGCTGGATGCCATGGCCGCTGAAATTAAACTCATCGCCGAGCCAAGGCTCATCCCAATCCTGGAAAACGAGAAGGGCGAAGCCGTGGGCCTGGCCCTCTGTCTACCCGATTACAACTACATTTTGAAGCAGATGAACGGCCGTTTGTTCCCCTTCAATTTCCTCAAAATGTTTACCCAGAAGAAAAATATCAAATGGATCCGCGTGGTGCTGCTGGGTATCCTGCCCGAGTACCGCGGCAAGGGTCTCGACAGTATTTTGTACCATACCATCATCGAGGAGGGGCAGAAAATGGGCTATAAACTAGCCGAGGCCAGCTGGATTCTCGAGTCGAACGAGCTGATGAATCGCGGCCTACAAGTCGTCAACGGCGAGGTGTATAAGCGATTTAACGTGTACGAAAAAGAGATAGGAGCTAGGAGCTAGGAGAGAGGAGATAGGAGTGAGGAGCTGTTTTTTGGGCGTGCCCCTTGCTTCGCAAAGCCGCCCAGGTTGGGCGGCTCTACAAAGCTCGGGTCGCTCCTTTCCGGGGTTCGCTTTCGCTCCGTGCTACGCACCAGGCCCTTCGGGCCTGCCCTCCAAGCAGCTCACGCGATGGCTTGGATGGTAATTGAACTATCTTTTATAAATCAGCACATTAGCACATCCATAATTAGCACATCAAATCAATGCGTTTTTTTAGCCTTTTAGCTGTATTGGTACTACTTTTTGCTGCTTGTGGTAAAGAGCGGGTAGAGTTGTTGCTACAACCCTTGACGGTAACCAGTTCTGGCGATAAACTCTGGGACCTCCACTTTTCCGATGCACAAAACGGTACGGTGGTAGGCGGCAAACGCTATGATTACGGCCTTGTTTGCCATACCACAGATGCGGGCCAAAACTGGCAATGTGATAGCTTGTGGGATGAAATTGTAGCCTACGATGAAGCCCCAGGCATACAAGCTTGCGTGGCGTACCAAGGGCGTTGCTTTGCCCGTTACCTGCCTACCGATAGCTGGGCCGAACAACAGCCGCCAGATGTTGGTTTCCTGAATGGCGTGGCCGTGCGGCAGGCCAGTCAAGTTTTGGTATTGGGCGGCGTGAACTATCAGCAGGGCCGTTCGTGGTTTTACGACAATGTACTGTCGGGCACGCCTTTGTCGCAGGTAGGTCCCTTGTTTCACGAGCTGGTTGATGCCCAATATATTAATGATAGCCTCGTTTTCTCGGTGGGCTATGGTTGGCTAGCCCGCTCAAGCGATGCTGGGCAAACTTGGCAAGCCCTGGATGTGCAGGGCGATTACTTCAGGGCCATACATTTCCCCAGCCCGAGTGTGGGTTACGTGGTTGGCTACGAAGGGACTATCCTCAAAACCGAGGATGGTGGCGAGCACTGGAAAAAATTACGCAACGGTAATAACCTATTTAGTTCAAATGTACAGTTCCGCGATGTGTATTTTCGCGATGAACAGCAAGGCTATGTCGTGGGTAACGCTGGGCTTTTCTGGCGCACCGACGATGGTGGTAAAACCTGGCAAGTTGTTGAAAATACCCCCGATGTAGATTTTTCTGCCGTGCAATATGTTGGAGGCAGGGGTTATATCACGGCCTTTGATGGGCGGGTTTGGTGGTTTTAAAATTCACACTTCGCCCCATTTACCTTCAACCAGCGTTCCTTTTCCTTATACTCGGGCATGGCCTGGGCCACTAAACTCCAAAACCGAATGGAATGGTTCATTTCCGTCAAGTGCGACAACTCGTGTATAATCACGTAGTCAATCACATCTTCCGGCGCTAGCAGTAAACGGGTCGAGAAGTTGAGGTTTTTTTTGCTGGAACAACTACCCCAGTTCGAGTGGTTGTATTTAAAGCGTATATCGCCTATCTCTTTCCTGAAGAACAAGTGGTTCAGCTCGTGGACGCGTCGGCAAAATTCCGGGTAGCAAGCTTTGCCAATCACTTTGCTGATTAAGCTTTGCACCATTTTTTGTCCTTCTAGGCTATCCACGTCTTCGCCAACTTCTAGGTAAATAATACCCTGCCTAAAGCGGGCCGAGTATTCCCTGCCCAAGCGGTGTTTCACGTCAAGCATAAAGGTTTTGCCCATCACCTGGTAGCTTTGGCCCGTTTCGTACAGGCGTTTCTGGTGTAGGCTTTGCAGCTTTTTATTCTGGCTCAGGTGTCCCTTCACCCACTCGGTAAAGGTTTGTATATGGCTGTCTATTTCTTTTTTGCTCATGCCCGAGGGCAGGCGGAGGTGTGCAGCCTTGCCTGTAATCGACATGCGGGTGCCTCGTCGGCTTTCTACGTAAACCTTCCCTTCAATGCTGGTGCCGTTGGCTTCAATAAGCCCAGAAGTGATTAAATGGCTGGTTTTCATGGTTTACAATCCTCCGGAGGGCAGGTCGCTCAACATGATTGGCTTGCGCACCTTTTCTTTGAAAAATGCCTTGCCAAAGGTACAAGGGTTGCCCCATTTCAGGTTCGAGCTGGCCATCATGGTTTCCTGCTTGGGCTGCTCGGCATTATCGCTGTCTGATATGGTGATGGTCATGTTCATAAATGCGTTATCACCAGTGTTCATGCTTTCCTGCATGATGTTTTCAAACACCGTGAACGGCAGTAAAAATTCTATTTCCCAGCCATCTTTGGTTTCGCTGCTGTAGCCAACCATGCCTTCAATATCTTCTTGCTCTTTACCTTCTGGGTAAAACTGGCGGAAACTACAAGCGCCGCCTTGCTTGGGTAAAACGGCTAGCTGAAAGGTCTTTGCATCGGGTTTGGTGCGCAATTCAGCTATTTCATAATCGCCATCTACCATGGCTACTTTGCTATAATCTAGGTCAAACCACAATTCCACGTGGTCGCAAGCCAATAACGATTTTTTGAAAGGCACGCGTTTGTCGTCTTTCACTTTTATATTCAGGTATAAGCCTTTGGTGTCGTAGCGCATGGCGGTTTCAAAACTCAAGTCGGCAGGCCCGCTCCAGTTGCTTTGGCCAAAGGTTACATATTCCTTATCGGCCACTTTACTGCGTGGGCCTGTACGCCAGTCGTGCTCGGTGCTTTTGCCGTCCACAAGCAGTTCAATGCCTTTTGTAATTTCTAGCAGCACGGCTTCCATCGCTTGTTCTTTGATTTCCTTGCCTGACTCTGTGAGGTCGATCCAAGTGGTCTCGCTGATGGTATTGTTTTCATAATCGGTCACGGCATCACCGCCGAATACGCCCATGTAAAACCAGTTGTCGCTGCTGCTATTGACCACAAAACCTGCTGGCGTATGTTTCAGGCTATACCCTTGGCTCCATTTCCAGGATGAACCGCCAAAGAAATTAATCATAATCTCTTTATCCTCGCCCCACGACAATGATTCCAGTGGATCGCCGTAAGCCCCGCCACAACTCCGGCATAGCACCATGTTGCTCAGGGTGTTCAGTTTTAAGCCATCGGGTTGGTTAAAGGCAATCGCTAGGTAACGGGTCGAGTCGCAGGTGCTCCTTAATGCATCATCTTCGCTAAATTGGTCGCAAGGAATCCAGTAAATGGCTGCTATATCAACCCTGGCATCACCGTTAAAATCGCCATATAAAACAGCGTCTTCGCCACTGGCTGGGTACACTTCGTACTCTGTAAAGCGTTCAAAATTTTTACCCAACTTGGTTTGTACTAGCTTATCCAAGGCGGCTGGGCTATTTTGGGCTATTAGGCTGAGGGTGCAAAACAGACTAAGGCATATCAGGCTTAATGATTTCATCGGGAGAGGTTTGAGCGGGATGTCAATAGGATTGCGGGTGCTAAAATAGGGGAAATAATTTAGATTTTTTATTTGGGCGCTGCGCCCGCTTACGCGGTCGCCGGTCCCCTCCAGGGTTCGCTATTCGCTCCGTGCGCTACGCGCACCCGCGCCTTCGGCGCGGCCTTCCGGGCACCTAGCGCTGATTCCCGTTCAGCCTTGCCCAGTTTTGCCAAATGCGCTCCGTTAGCTCGTTTAAGGGTATGCCCAAAATACGAGCAGCTTGCTCATACACCACTTGAATCTGGATATCAGCTCGGTCATCGGTTTCCAAGCATAAACGATCTGTTGGGCAATGGCGCAACATGGTTTGTGCCGCCGAATCTTGGTAAAGCAGTGCATCACCAAAGGATAGGTTAAAACCTGCGTCCAGCAGTTGTTGCCCCAGACTTAATTTGTGTTGAAAACCATGTATTATAAAATCAACCTTGCCCATGTATGGTTTGCAACATTGTATTAATTCAGGGAATGCCCGTACACAATGTACCACAACAGGCTTTTGCAATGCTTTTGCCAGCTCAACTTGTTGGAGGAACAAGTTGAGTTGTTGGGGCAAAGGAGCGCCTTGCAGTCGGTCTAGGCCAATTTCACCAATAGCCTTTACTTGCGGCAGCTGGGCAAGCTGCTGTAATTTATCCAGTTTTGCAGATAAATCGGGGCTGTCACTGTCCCAGGGGTGTATGCCCACTGAGTACCAGCTTGCAGCATTGATGTCCACGGCTTGACCTACCCTCAGATTACACAAGGCCTGCACGCCGTCGGGCGCTTGCTGAAGGTGCGTGTGGATATCTAATAGCATGTATTTGGCTTATTCCTTTTTTAGGCCAAACTCCTCGGTTTCAGAAGAAACAATTTCTTCTATGCGTTCGGCAAACAGCTTAAGCCTTTCGTTCTCGTCGGGGAGGTTATATTTCCAGGCCACGGCATCAAATAAAGCCCGCTCGCGTTTGATACGCTCTTGCGTTTTACGGTATTTTGTCCAATTTTCTTGGTGTTGGTACAACTGCTGTGCACCTTCTAGTATGGCTATAAGTACACCAGCTGCCATTGCTGCAATACGTACATAGCCGTTTGCGTCTTGGTAAGTGACCAAGGCTGGTATGGCGCTAGCCAATATAACCTGAACCAACTTGATGCGTTGGTATTTCGATTTTTGTTCACGGCTACTGTTGCTGTAAAACTTGCGGTGGTATTCAAACCTGGCCAGCACGGTTTCTTTGTAGCTGAGGGCTGTGGTATTCGTTTGATCGCTCATGAGGATGTATTTATTCGGTAAAGATAAGCAAAAACAGTATTGCGTGACAAAGCGGCGCAAAAAACCGCGTGAGCGATGCGGAGCGGTGGCGCAACGCGCCAGACCCAAAGGGGCCGAGCGACCAGCGAGCCGCGCAGCGTAGCGACCCAAGGCCATGCAATGGCCGAGGGGCACGCCCAAATGCATCTAAGAGAAGGCCAAATTGCCCGTTAGTTTATTGTACCTTTGTGGCTCAACTAGCATATAAAATGGAAGCCTGGCAACTAGATTTCGAGTGGTTACGCGTGCGTACGCAGCTCAAGGATATATTACAACTGGATAAACTCCCTGATTTTCAAGGGACTATGTTCTTGATTGGCCTGCGCGAGCTAGGCGTGATGAAGGACGATTGGAGCAAGGAAGAAAAGCAGGATTTGATGCACATAGCGGTATGCCGCTTGCTGGAAGACGAGGGTTTTTACGCTTTTGAAGGCATTGACGCTGATGGCTGGCCGCACTGGAAGCTGCTGAAACCCGTACCCGAGCATGGGGTAAAGTCTCAGGAAACTTTTTTAATTGAGCGCATTATCCGCTACGTGGATGCTTTGTAACTAGCGGCCCAAATGCACCAGCAGGATTGAAATATCGGAGGGTGAAACCCCGCTGATACGACTGGCTTGGCCTATGGTGCGCGGCTTAATGCGACTTAATTTTTCCTTGCCCTCAGCCGATAAACCACCAATGTTGTGGTAATCGAAATCCTCGTGGAGATGCACGGCTTCGAGTCGGTTTAGCTTTTCGGCCATTTCTTCTTCTCGCTCGATATAGCCTTCATATTTCATCTGTACCTCGGCTATCATGCTGCATTCGTCGTCGTAGCGTTCCAAGAATTGCTTCAAGGGTGGGAATGCCTCGGCGATGTCTTTGATGCCGATATGTGGTCGTAATACCAGGTTGTGCAGCTTTATTTTTTGCTTGATGGGAGAAGAATCTGCCTGTTCCAAGAAGTTGTTGACATCTTCAGGGCTCACGCTGGTTTCTTTGCAAAACTGTTCAATATCTTTGATGGCCTGCTCTTTAAAGCGTACCCGTTCCATGCGTTCATGTACATCCATACCTAGTTTTTCGGCTAGTGGGGTCAGTCGCATGTCGGCATTGTCTTGGCGCAGTAATATGCGGTACTCGGCCCTAGAAGTAAACATGCGGTATGGCTCTTTGGTGCCCTTGTTCACGAGGTCGTCGATGAGCACACCGATGTAACCTTCGCTCCGTTTAATGATGAAAGGTTCTTCCTCGTGGATGGCGAGGTGGGCGTTTATGCCTGCGATTAAGCCCTGGCAAGCGGCTTCCTCATACCCCGTGGTGCCGTTAATTTGGCCTGCGAAAAAGAGGTTTTTCACCAGTCGGGTTTCAAGGCTCAACTGTAGCTGGGTTGGCGGGAAGTAATCATACTCGATGGCATAACCTGGGCGGAACATCTTCACGTTTTCAAAGCCGGGGATAGTTTTGAGGGCCTTGTACTGGACGTCTTCCGGTAGTGAGCTCGAGAATCCGTTGATGTACATTTCCACGGTGTTCCAGCCTTCGGGTTCAACGAAAAGTTGGTGGCGGTCTTTATCTGCAAAACGGTTGATTTTATCCTCGATAGATGGGCAGTACCGAGGGCCTTGGCCTTGAATTCGGCCGTTGAACATCGGCGAACGGTCGAAGCCCGTACGCAAAATATCATGAACAGCTTCAGAGGTATAGGCCACGTAGCAGGGTAGTTGTCGCTGTAGGGTAGGGGTATCGGTGTATGAGAATTTGCCGGGTTCTGAGTCGCCTTCTTGCAATTCCATTTTGCTGAAATCAAGGCTTCGGGCATCCACGCGTGGGGGGGTGCCCGTTTTCATCCGGCCAGCTTCAAAACCAAGTTCAACCAATTGCTCAGTAATGCCCGTGGCGCGGGCTTCACCGGCACGGCCACCACCAAAGTTTTTCTCGCCGATATGTATCAGGCCATTTAGGAAAGTGCCAGAGGTGAGGATAACGGCCTTGCCAGGGATTTCGAGCCCGAGTGCCGTGCGCACACCGCAAACTTTACCATTTTTAACCACGATACCCGAGACCATCTCCTGCCAGAAATCGATATTGGGGTGTGCTTCCAGCATTTCACGCCATTTGTTGGCAAATAGCATACGGTCGCTCTGTGCCCTTGGGCTCCACATGGCTGGTCCTTTTGAGCGGTTCAAGATGCGGAACTGCACCATGGTATGGTCGGTCACGATACCAGAATAGCCGTTGAGTGCGTCGATTTCGCGAACAATTTGACCTTTGGCCACGCCACCCATGGCCGGGTTGCACGACATTTTACCGATGACCTCCATGTTCATGGTCACCAGTATAACTTTAGAACCCATATTGGCAGCGGCAACAGCGGCTTCATTACCGGCGTGCCCTGCACCTACCACTATTACATCGTATTCTGGAAACATGCCTTGCTTTTGAAAATGTTGAATTGCTTTCGGAGCGCGAAGTTACGCAATAGAAACATACGCTAACCCAAAATCCAAACATACTCTTAGGGTAATGCGGCAAAGGTATAACCCTGCTTGCCAAAATGCTCCAGCAACCTGGGCAATATATAACGTAGGTTAATTTCGGCCTTTAGGCTGTCGTGCAGCACAACGATAGAACCAGCTTGCGTGTGTGTCAACACATTTTGTAAACATTGTTCAGGCCGAATGCTTTGGTCAAAATCGGCGCTCAATACATCCCACATGACAATGTGATAGTTTTTTTGTAATGCCATTAACTGTGTAGGGCTTAGCTTTCCATAGGGGGGCCTAAAGAGATTGCTGTTAAGCGCTTTGGCGCAAAGCGCTACATTTTCTAGGTAGTCATCGGTAGGGGTTTTCCAACCGTTAAGATGATTATAAGTGTGATTGCCCACGCTGTGCCCGGCAGCAAGCACATCCTGATAAATAAGAGGGTGCTTAGTTACATTCTCGCCCACGCAAAAAAACGTAGCCTTGGCTTGGTGCTGGGCCAGGGTGTCCAGTACCCAAGGTGTCACACCAGGGATGGGGCCATCGTCGAAGGTAAGGTATATCGTATTCCCTTGGTTTGGTAAGCGCCAGAGCAATTGTTTAAATATGGTTCGGAGTAGCCAAGGGGTCTTGATGAAGTACATGGAGCTAATTAAATTTCATTGCCCTCGATTGCGTCAAGTTGTTCCGGGCTTATGTTGAGTAAAGCAATGATAGCCGATGATGCTAACCCTTGTTGTCGGAGTCCATGAATAACTGTTTGAAGTATAGCATTGGCCGCTTTAGCTTTTAAGATGGCTTCTTCTTTTAATTTTTGTTCTTCTTCCTTCATGCGGCGTTCTTCTTCCTTCATGCGGCGTTCTTCTTCCTTCATGCG
>CAZDVQ010000070.1:0-22372 GCA_964508975.1 uncultured Saprospiraceae bacterium | reverse complement strand
TGTATGTAGGCAGGTGGAACAAGTTGGTGGTTACCAAGGAGTCACAGCCGTTGATAGTGCTAAGGGTAACTGGGTACGTACCCGCGGCGTTTACCACCGTGCCGTTCGGCAAGGTGAAGGGTTGGTTATCGCAGACCGTGTCGTTTACCACCACACTGAATGTAGGCAGGTGGAACAAGTTGGTGGTTACCAGCGAGTCGCAGCCGTTAATCGTGCTCAACATAACAGGGTATGTGCCAGAAGTATTCACCACCGTGCCGTTGGGTAAGGTGAAAGGTTGGTTATCGCAGACCGTGTCGTTTACCACCACACTGAATGTAGGCAGGTGGAACAAGTTGGTGGTTACCAGCGAGTCACAACCGTTAATCGTGCTAAGGGTTACTGGGTATGTGCCTGCAGTATTCACCACCGTGCCGTTGGGCAAGGTGAAGGGTTGGTTATCGCACACCGTGTCATTCACCACCAGACTGAATGTAGGTAGGTGGAACAAGTTGGTGGTTACTAGTGAGTCGCAGCCATCTATTGTTGTAAATAAAATAGGATAAACACCCGGACTATTAACGACTGCCCCATTGACCAACGTGTATGGAGTATTGGCACAAACAGTATCAAATAAATTGATTGAATAGCTATTCCAAGTAGACAGTAATACGGTTATTAAGGAGTCACAGCCATAAATAGAGTTCAACAGAACGGAGTATGTTCCTGCTGTGCTTACGCTATTACCATCAGGTAATAAATAAGGTTGATTATTACAAATCGTGTCTATAATGGTATCACTATAAACAGGATAGTCGAATAGCTCAAAAGTTGCGCTATCAATACAACCAAAATTGTTTGTTACAGTCAAGGCATACAAGCCCGATGATCCTACTAATACAGCCGCAGTAGTCTGACCAGTACTCCAATTATATGTGAAGCTTGTGCCTGACGAAACCGACGCACTCAAATTTGCTGTCAAGGTTCCAGTACAAAAACCTGGAGGGCCAATAATATCTACAATCGGACTAGGGTTCATGATTACAGGTATGGAATCGTTTAGATTACAGGCCATTCCATCTGAAACGGTAATATAATACATACCAGTAGTCAACGGTGAAACGACTAAAGATGCTTGTTGTGTGTTGGCACTGAACCCATTCGGGCCTTGCCAGTTAAAGGTCAAGCTCACTCCTGCACTGATAAAACCAGCATCTAGACTGGCTGTTTCTCCCAGACAATAAGGACCATCATTAAACGCTGAAATATCATTTAAGCCAGGGATTACATCGACAGATTCTTCTACGGTACAACCATTCTCGTCCGTAACCGTTACGGTATAAGTACCAGGAACGGTCACTAAGATAGTCTGACCCGTAAGTTGAGTTCCATTGGGCGTATCCCATAAGTACGATACAACCTGAGCCCCGCTTGCACTCGTTGTCAAGGCTGTTAATGTAGCTTGGCCTTGGCACATAAAAGCTATGGTATCCATTTGCGGGTCGATAGCAAAATCACTTGTACTATTGCGATAGATCAAGCAAACAACACCTCTAATGCCTAGCTCGTTTTGAACTTCTACTTGTATAGTATCGTAAGCGCAAGGTGGCGTATTTAAGGCCATAGTATAATCTAGACAGTCATCGTTAAACTGTGTTGTATCGGTCCAAGTACCCGCTGTAATATTACCAATAAAGTCATTCGACCCACAGCTCACCATTTCAAGACAATGGTTAAACGGCTGTCCTGGTATAACATCAGCCACAAAATAACTTACTGTAGGGAGCGACGTTACAGGGTCAATAATCTCGATTTCACCTTCATAATTTGAGTAATAACCATAATTGCCCGTGGCCCCTCCACCTGTATTACTATAAACACCAACGTGAAATTTACCATTGGCTTGTATGGTATTAGGTGTTCCCGCAGCAGCAATGCTAGCATTAGGCATTACCACGTAGGAATAGCCGGGAAAGGTAGTCACCGGGAATGCTGTTGCATAGCTCGTATAGGGCAAGCCCCGAATGGTTAAAGAGGCGAGAGATGTATCTGGTATCAAGATGATAGCCTGGTCAACGGATGCGGCTGTTGTTCGATAAAAAACCACACTTCGACTACCTATACAAGGGTTTAAAGGGGGTAAAATGCCCATGCCGAACTCATACTGTGCCATTGCCGATACGTGGTAAACATACGATTTACGAGAAGTATGAATATGATACGCTTGGTTAGGGCCTGTAGGCATATTCCAGGTAAATACCTGCCCTCCGTTCAACAAAGTGGTATATACTCCATTGATGTAAACAGCAGTGCTATTCTCAACCCCTACAATAATGAGGTAGTCTGAATTTGCATTTGGATTTGGACCATGTACAGCAACATAATCTGTCCCTACCGTCCGTGTAGGAACAATTTGATCGATACCAGCATCCCTGTTGCCATTATAGGGCTGCGGTACGTGTTGCGCCCCAGATACTACCGCAATAGGTTTATTAGCAACCACTAATGAACCAGCAATACTTACAAACTGGCCTGCAATACTAGTTACAACATACGATTGACCTGCATTTAAAGTAAACGTATGTGGCCCCGCAGGCAAACCACTCAATGGGATAGAAGGGTTTATAGTTATTTGGGTATTATCTTCCATGGCAATTACCCCTATAAAATGCCGTTCAAACGTAGCTGGCCCTGCTGCAAGTCGTGTTTGGCTACCACAATAGAATGTATTACCCAATGCGGCCTTACCTTTCAAGGTTACTATATCTTGGTTGAATTGACTCGTTAACCGGTACGCAGCTTGTATTGGAGCTGTAGACGTAATGATAAACCCTGAATTATTTAATGGAGTGTTTATATTAGTCGTTTGAACAAAGGTTGTTGGTACGTTCAAAATAACTGGCACACCAGCCACCACGGTAAATGTATTATTATATGCTCCACCAACCGTCTGCACAGTCACGGTAGCCGATGCAGCTTCGGTCGAGAATATCATATCTTGTTGGTCGAAGCGAGTACCTGTACCGATACCCCACATAGCGGGTAAGTGATAAATAAATGGGGTTTCGCAACCAAAATTCAATGGACATCCAGGGCAGTCCGGGTCTAAACAATCTGTAAAACCATCTCCGTCATCGTCTAGTCCATTATTACATATCTCACATCCAACAGCAATTGCCACACTGTTGGTTACAGAGCATTGCCCACCATTAAACGATGCCGTTACAGTATATAGTCCCGTGGGACTGCCTGCGCTCGCCACAAATGAAGGATTCTGTTGTGTAGTCGAGTAACCTCCTGGGCCCGACCAACTATAGGTACCAGGCAAGGCTGTTGTTGCGGTTAACTGTACTGTATCCCCAAAACAGACAGGCGTTGTTCCTGTTACATTCACAATACCAGGATACATCGTCGCGGTTGTATTTGCCGTTGCCGTACAACCGTAAAGGTTAGTTACTGTTACGGTATACAAGCTACTGCTGGCAGTAGTTATTGCAAACGATGCGGTAGTCCTTCCATTATTCCAAGCATAGGTAAATGGGTTGCCCCCAGTAGCCGTTACCGACACTTGCAAACTTTGCCCAAAACAAACAGGCGCTGCATTACTGATAACCAAGCTGGGCACTGGGCGCTGTGTTACGTTCCTCGCAGCTGTACCGCTACATCCATACTGGTCTGTAACCGTTACCCTTATAGAAGTTGTAGTCGTTACCCCTATGGTTGAAGTTGTTTCACCTGTGCTCCAAATATAGGTATAACCTCCACTGCCTACCACACTAGCCTCGAAAATATTCGTTACACCCGCACAAATGGTAGCGTTACCAATGATGGTTACCACTGGCCTTGGGTTAATGACAACTTCAATTACAACAGTACTATCACAACCCCATGTCGATACATATACAAAAGGATAAAAACCAGCTGTGTTGGTCGTCGTGCCGTTCGGAAGTGTATACGACCGTCCAACACAAATATTGGCCACGATGGTATCTACCGTTAAAGGATGAACTTCAAGTAATACGACTACCGTAGAATCACAGCCTCGTATATTTTGATAGTTAAAGGTATACAATCCTGCCGTTGTAGCTGTACTTCCATCAGGCAAGGTATATGCATCCCCTGCACAAAAATGCCCTTCAATGGTATCTATGGTAGGCAATTCTACCACAACACTTATCGTATCAAAAGAGGTACAGCCTAGGCTGTCGCGGGCACGTAAGTAAAAATCCTCTGTTGCTTGAAGATTAACCAAAATTTGGTTCGAACAGGTTAAACAAGTTACATTATTATCTGGCTCCCAACTGTAAGCGTATTGGGTCGGCAATGTAATGGCCAAGGTATCGCCTTGACATACATCAAGAGTACCATTTATACCAATTTCAGGCGCCGGTGTAAATACTACGTTGATATTAAAAGTATCTCTTGAACACTCCCCGAAGGCTGTGTCTTCTACTACTACCGAGTATGTTCCCGCTAAGCCTACATTGATAAATGTATCTACCCCGATTACAGGCCCAACACCGTTGGCACCGTAATGCCAAGCAAAAATGTAGTCTGGCGAATAAATATTTGGACTAACAGTCAATAACTTCTGCGTTGCAGTAGCACAATATATAGGCAAGCCAGGATTAACATTCAAGTTAAAATTTAAATCAATATAAACCCTAGCAGTATCACACACAGGGGCTATGAATGCCTGGCAAACCGGCGAAAATGGTACTCCACATACCTGATAATCAATGTATGAAAGCCCTGTATTCAGCGGTGCCGAAAAGTTCACCGTATCGCAGCCCACCGTACAATCCAAATTGGCATTGTACAAGCCTCCACCCGTTATGTCAGTCCATGTAATCGTTGACTCCATGACTCCGTTCGCTGATAATACCGTGTTGCATCCCTCCCTGATATCTGTATTAATCGTTGAAACACTCCCTGGTATCGATGTAATCGAATAGGTGTTCTGGTTATTCCCTGGTTTGCAGAAGGTAACTGTAAAAGGCCCTGGCGGTGTTAAGCATATCGGGCTACCCACCGGTGTAATAGGCCCACAATCCACCTGGTAGTACAAGGCTCCAGGAGGGGTCGCTCCTGACGCAATATCAAATATCAAACCCACCGCACCGGGGTGCAGGGTTACTTCAAATTCAATACAACGGGGTGGCGGAGTTACTACAATCGAGTCTACGCCACAGCAATATCCACTCCTGTTAGACTGTGGCGAAGTCCATACCATACTCGGACTAGCACTCAAGTTCGCTTGGAAAAACGGTACACCTGGGTCGCAAAAACCAGATTGTGCCCGGGCATTCATTGATATAAATACCAATAATACCCAAGCCGAATAGCTCAGTTTCTGTTTAAGTGCGTTCATACTACTTTTTTCTCTGTATTTATGTACGAACATCGGGGATTAATGTTCGCTCTCCTTTAGAGTCTTTTGTAGTATAAAAGGATGCACCTCTTTTTTATATCATATTATTTTTTTTCAGATTTGTCTATAAACAATTCTTACATCATACTCATAATCAATTTAGTATGACCCTTTTCGAAGTATTTTCAACAGGATTAAAAAAATATTAATTATTGTAACTATTTAGCGAGTGCCTCTAATATCAAGGCTGCATCTTTGTAGTTCGCCATTTTTTCGGATACCACTTGTTGCAGTAATGCCTTGGCTTGTTGTTCGTCTCCAGGGGCATTGCGGTGCAAATAAACCAAGGCCGTGTAATAATTGGCCGAGTTGAAAGCTAGGCTTTCATCCGCTGATAATAAATTCAAATCAGCTATCGCTGCATCGTACGCACCCAACATGGTATTCGCCCTGGCTCTATACTCCAATGCAGCGGCGTCTTTTGGGTTTTGCAACAACAATGCGCTACACACTTTTACCGCTTCTGGGTATTGGCCCTCATTGAACGCCGTGATAGCTTGCTCCACCACCGCAACCGTTTCAGAGCCCATCACCTTCCCGCTCTGGATATCCTGCGATACATATTGCATGGCTAAATCCCTTGGATTGGCATCCGATTGCATCAGCTTAGGTACAATGAACAAGGCGCCTACCAAAACAGCAGCAGCCAAACTGCCCCAAACCAAGCCCATTGAAACACGCTTGCCTTTGGGGGCAGCGGTTTGTTCCTGTTTGGGCAACATAGCTTTCAAGGATGCTTTTCTTGCTGCTTGTTCCTCGGCAGCAGCTTGCTTGCTGGCCAAGTAAAATGTCAAAACTTCCGCGAATTCAACGTCGCTGGCTGCCTTGGTTTCCAAGGCTTGCAACTGCTCGGCTACACTAGCCCCCGAGGCTAGCACCGATTCTATGTATGCGATATGTGATTCAAAATTTACCATGACCTTAGGGTTGAAAACGTGATTTTAGGTTTTGCAGGCAACGCAGTCTCGATATTTTGGTCACGTCCTCCGATTTATAACCCAATAACTCGGTTATCTCTTTGTCCGTGTAGCCTTCTCCCCACCTTAATATGAGGTCTTGGCATTTGCTCCCAAGCAAACTAATTACCGCTTTTACTTTTCCCACCAACTCTTTTTGCATGAGGTGTTGTAAAAAATTAAGCGACGAATCGGCCACTTGCAAGCCATCCACATCTTCGTGCTGTTGCGCCTTCCCTTTCATAGTCGTTTTTTTACGACTCAGGTCAACACACTTGTTGTAAAAAATTCGGGTAATGTACGTTTTCAACGAACTCCGCCCATCAAACATGCCGTTGCGCAACTGCTCGAACACGGCCATCATGGTATCGGTGTAAGCATCCGCTAGCCCGTCTTCGTCTAGGTTATACTTACCCCTAACCGTGTTAACCATATAGGCATACTGTAGGTACAGCGCATTCTCCGCTTTCCTTCGGCTATTTACATCGTCCACGCTCAAGGCCTGGATCAACTCATCGTGCGGCATTTCCTTGGTCATTTCGCCACAAATATACGTTCAAATTCGGCAATGGTTCAAGTTTTTGATTTTTGGGGCGCCCCGGCTCGCGATGCTCGCCGTCGCTACGTTACGCGGCTCGCTAACGCTCGGCCCCTTCGGGTCTGGCGGCTGATGCCGCCACCGCTTCACATCGCTGGCGCAACGGTGAAACAGTTGCTTAGCTCGTCCTTTAACTACGTTTAGGGGACTTAACCGACATTAACGACCCGCACGAACCATCTACTTGGTTAGGCTTTTTACCGCACTAATGTCGCAAAGGAGTCCCCAATATCCCACAAGCATACGATTAAAACATATTTTTTGACTAGCAACCATACTCCCCTATTGACCAAAAATGATAGGATTAAGATGCCAGGGCTACGCCCCTACCCTGCTTGGCAGCCTACCTTGCTACGAAGATGCCAGGGCTATGCCCCTAGTTTCATCCCGAGGGGCGTAGCCCTGTCATCTTCGTAGAATGGCAGTGACCAATTTATGCCAAGGGGCGTTAGCCCTGCCATCTTAACTGGCCTTGTAAAAGGATTAAAATTCAGTCAACGCCCCTACACCATTTGACCCCCATGGCACACCCTGGATGCCGCTCATCGCGGAGCGGGTAGTCTGACAATAATACGGTCAGTTTTAGTTTAATTTCTCGGCACATATCATTAATAATTAACCATTTATCATTAACCATTAAACACCGGCGGCTACGCCGCCGGTGTTGCGCCAGGTGCCCGGCGGGCGCGGCTGCAAGCCGCGGTGCGAAGCACGGAGCGACAGCGAACCCCAAAGGGGACCGCCGCCGCGCAGCGGCGGGGCGCCAAAAAAATAAACAAAATTTTTAGGCTTATTTAAGGTAAAGCACGTACATTGCAAAACGAAATGTTGGTGATGATACTTTAAACGTGATGTATTCTATGATACATAAGTCATTTCTCTTAAATGGGTTTAGGCTTAGCTTCCTACTTGTCTGCCAAATACTAAGTGCCCAACACAACAACGAGTTGTATATCAACGGCGCGGTGTTTGCCGTCAATGCGGGCGCTACCGTGTCGGTACTCGGCGATGTGCATTGTGTAGCGGCAAGTGGGCGCCTAGAAAACAATGGTTTGATTGAGGTACATGGTAACTTCAGCTTCGATAACCTAGCTCAGCAACGTGGTACTGGCAGGGTTCGAATGCAGAATAGCCTCGTCAATATTGGTCAAACCCAGTTTATAGCCGGCAGTTGCGCCGTTAGAGGTGGTAGTGCCCAAATTGGCGTAAACGATGGTTCATTTTACAACCTTGAACTGGGTAACGACCAAGGTATCGTGTGGCTCAACGGTACAGGTAACGTGGCCGATGTACGCAACGCAGTTGATTTTGTAATTTCAGGCAGGCCAACCAACCGCATCATTACCGCAAACCCCAGTAGCCTACCCGGCAACGGGAGTGCCTACCCAGCTGTTTTTGGCGTCATGAATGCAACAGCAGCTATAAGCAGCACCATGCTCGACAACACCATTACCAACAACGGTAACTCAAGCCCGATTGATGCTGCTTATGTGCAAGGTAAACTCCGCCGCCGTATTAATCCAGCAGGTGGGGTTTATGGATTTCCCCTCGGGCTTGAACCCGCTGGCCCAAGTGCTGCCCGTGGGGTACAATATATGCACCTGAACATTGGCCCCAATACTTACGATTGCATCGAGGGTTATTTTGAACAAGGCTTGAGCAACGCCATGCCAATGTTTAGCGAATGTGCGTACGATTTTAATACTTTTTATGGTAGCGCTCATGGACAATGGGTTTTAGAGGATATCACGGGCTCAGGCCTGGGTGTATACGAAGCCCGTATTTGGCCGCAGGACTATACCGCCACGCCTGGCTCTATCTATGTCATCACCAAGGACAACGCGATATCCGGCACCAGCAACGAATGTGGTGCAAGCCCAGTTGGCCTGAGCCGTTCTGGGTTCAACGGTTTTTCTAGCTTTTCCTTTGCCTCGGCATCATGTTTGAGCGATGGCCCTGATGTTAGCCCAGCTAACGCCAATGCAGTGTGTAACTTACCCGTGGCGCTCGACTTGACAGACCCCGTGGTTTCATACCTCTGGAGCACGGGGGCGACAACTTCAAGCATTAGCGTGAGCAGCACCGGCACATACAGTGTAACCGTTGTTGATGCCAATGCCTGCACCTACACCAGCAGTGCAAACGTTACAGCCATCCCGCCCGCTACCATAGCGGCCAGTAGCAATTCGCCAGTTTGTACTGGGAGTTCGCTTCAGTTATCTGCCACCCCGGGTATGCTCAGCTACACTTGGACGGGCCCCGGAGGCTACAATGCAACAGGTTTTGCGCCCGACCGAGACAATGTACAGGCTATACAATCTGGAACTTACACGGTTAACGCCCTTGACTCAAACGGTTGCAACATTACGGATACAGTCAGTGTAAGTATTGCTAGCTGCGCAGAAATCTGCCACAACGGGGTTGACGATGACGGTGATGGCCTGATGGATGAAAACGACCCCGACTGCCCTTGTAATAATTAAAACCTATATAATAATGAGAGCATTACAATTTATCATGATTGCTTGGGCCTTAAACATGAGCATGGCCCAAGCCCAAAACGTGGGCATAGGCACTAGCAGTCCCGCCGCCTCCGCTAAACTTGAAATAACCGATGTGAGCAGGGGGCTTTTAATACCCAGGGTTGCGCTAGTCTCTACCTCGAACGGAGCTGCGCCTGTTGCTACGCCTGCCAACTCCTTGCTGGTATATAATACAGCCACTATCAGCGACGTTACCCCAGGCTATTACTACTGGAATGGAACCGCTTGGAAAAGGTTGTTAAATGGCGATAATGCATGGTCGCTCGACGGTAATACCGCAAGCACAACGAATTTCATCGGTACCACAAATCCAATAGCCTTGCGCTTTATAACTGGTAATATAGAAAGGGGGAGGATTAACGGCAGCACCGGCGAGGTCGTTTTCGGCGCTGCCGTATCGCCATATTCTGGAAACCTCGTGAGCGGTGTTTCTACAGCCAGCTTACCCTTTGCATTGAACGGGTTTAGCGCAAACGTAGGTTCTGGTGTTTGGGGAGAGATAGTCACCGGGAATTCGACAGCGTACAGTGCCATTCAAGGCAATTACCAAGGATCAGGCACAGGAGCAGCTATGCTTGGCAATTATAGTGGCACGAATGCTTCGCTCACCCGAACAGGGGTTATTGGCATATGTTCTAATCCAACTACCGCAGCTGGGGGCATAGGTGTTTACGGTCTAAACAATATCTCCTCTGGCTCATCCAGGGTAGGTGTACTTGGTGCGTACAGTTCAACTGCTTTTGGTTTAGGTGTAGTCGGGCTGGCTGACGGGGGAGCGATTATGGCAGGAAACGTTGACGTTGGGGTATCGGGCTGGTGTACCAATAACACCAACTACTCCGGTTATTTCAATGGCAACCATGTCATCGCCAATGGTACTAAATCGGCCTCGGTTGGTACCTCAAAAGGGAACCAGTTGCTATACTGCATGGAAAGCCCCGAGGTCTGGTTCGAGGATTTTGGTACGGCCCAACTCGTTAACGGCAAAGTAGAGGTACAACTCGACCCGCTTTTCCTTGAAACCGTGCTCATTGATGAGCAACACCCCATGATGGTTTTCCTGCAAGAACAAGGTAACTGCAACGGCTTATACGTTGAACCTGGCACAACAAGTTTTACCGTTTACGAGAAGCAGGGCGGCACATCAAATGTAAAGTTTACCTACCGCCTCGTGGCCAAACGCTGGAGTTTCCCCGACCACCGTTTTGGCAACGACCCTGTGTGGGGCCCCGGCGATACTCGGCAGTACATGGACCAGTCTCCAGCCCGCGCTGTTGACTATAACCAAGCCGTGCAGAAAGACTTAGAGGACAAGCAGAACAGGACACCTGCCAAACTACCCTCCACCATCGTTTACCCTGAAAGCCCCAAATTTGAAACTGAACGCCCCGCAAGGAGCTGGACGGCACCAGGGCAGGAGTAAGCCGAAATACATTTCAGTTTTCCAAAATTCCTATATATTGCGTTGTGAATTTAATTTCGTCTCGCATGAATAGGATATTATTTGCCTCAACACTCCTCCTGCTAAGCGTTTTGGTGCAAGCCCAAAACGTGGGCATCAACACGAGCACTCCCGATGCATCTGCGGCGCTCGACATCAACTCGACTAGCATGGGCGTACTGGTGCCGCGCATGAACCAAACCCAACGCGATGCGATTGTAAGCCCCGCCACGGGCTTGTTGATTTTCCAGACCGATGCAGGGACAGGGTTCTATTATTTCGATGGGGTTAACTGGGTGCCCATCGCCAACTCGGCCAACGCCTGGAACCTCACAGGTAACACTGGTACTGACCCCAGCACTAACTTTGTTGGCACCACCGACCCTAACCCCTTGATGTTCCGAATGAACAATATTCACTCGGGCAAAATCGACTCGCTTACACGCAATACCTTTCTGGGCTTTAGGGCTGGACAATCATACAATGCCACCAGCCCTAATCTAGCTACTGCACTAGGTTATAAAGCCTTAATGAACAGTATTGCCTATGAAAACACTGCCGTGGGCGCAATTGCGTTGTTCAATAACTTGACAGGCGAAGGCAATACCGCCGTTGGGGTCAACGCCTTGCGCACGAATACCACTGGATCATATAATGTAGGCATTGGCACCGGGGCGCTGAACTCGAATGCAAATGGCTCGTTCAACACGGCATTAGGGGTAAACGCTATGCTTTATTGCAGCAGCGGTAGCTATAACGTTGGACTGGGTAACGGGGCACTGGCGGGTAACCAACAGGGCTCTTATAACGTGGCTGTAGGAGCTTTGGCCTTGGCTACATCAACCAACTCGCTCGACAATGTAGCGGTGGGTGCCTATGCACTCAACGCCAACACCAGCGGCGAACATAATGCCGCATTAGGCACTAATGCTATGCGCAACAACACCACGGGAAGTTTTAACTCGGCATCCGGCGACGAAGCCATGCTTGCCAACAACTCAGGGAGCTTCAACTCTGCCTTCGGGAACAAAGCATTGCGAGGTAATATAAGTGGTAACTACAACGCAGCCTTCGGGTTTCAATCATTGCTCAATAATAACACAGGTTACGAGAACACGGGACTAGGTGTACAGGCGCTCATATCCAACATCTCGGGTTATTACAACACGGCGGTAGGCACCAACGCCTTGCACTTCAACAACGATGGCTGGGCCAACGTAGCCGTGGGTTGGCGTGCACTGTTCGACAACATTTCAGGTATTGGTAATACAGCAATGGGCTACAACACCCTACCCGACAATATAGCCAACGATAATACAGCCGTGGGCAACCAGGCCATGTTGGAGAACCAATCTGGCTGGAGAAATACGGCCAACGGAACACTGGCATTGAATCGGAATATTTCTGGGGCTCAAAACGTGGCTATTGGCTACCGGGCAGGCGCATTCAATGTTTCAGGTAATAATAATGTAGGCGTAGGCTACAATGCTCTGGTAGAATCAAGGGGCGACAATAATACATCCATTGGCGCTGAAACGGGCTGTGCCTGGTTAGGCTCCGCCACTGGTTTCGGAACCGCACTTGGTTACAACGCAAAATGGGCCTGGGTAGATTACGCCACGGCCATTGGCCACAACGCCAATGCAGGTACAGCAAACTCCGTTGTTGTAGGTGCCACTACCATCGCCTCGGTAGGTGGCTATGTTAACTGGTCAAACCTGAGCGATGCCCGTTTTAAACGCGATGTACGTGAAAACGTGCAGGGATTGGCTTTCATCAATGCCTTGCGGCCTGTAACCTACCATATGGACTTGAGCGGGCTGAACCAACACCTGGGCATTAATCCATACTGCTCTGATTCTTTGGCACAAGCCGACCCAGCACATAAAGCTGCGATTGATGCCCAAATAGCCCAAAAGGAGGGTACCGCCATGTCGGGTTTTATCGCGCAAGAGGTGGAGCAGGCAGCGCAAGCCCTAGGCTATAGTTTTGATGGGGTTATCAAGCCTGAACACGAGCGCGACCATTACCGTATCAGCTATGCTAGTTTCGTGGTGCCTCTAGTCAAGGCCGTGCAGGAGCTTTCGGTTAAGTTTGATGCTCAAGCGGCCGAGCTGAAGCAGATGAAGCAAGAATTACAAGACATCAAAGCCATGCTACAAGCACAGCAAAAAGAATAAACCAGCATGTAGTATGCTTTGTTTTTTTGGGCGCGCCGGCTCGCGTTGCTCGCCGTCGCTACGTTCCGCGGCTCGCTGACGCTCGGCCCCTGCGGGTCTGGCGGCTAATGCCGCCACCGCTTCACATCGCTGGCGCTTTTGGTTAGTAGTTGATAGTTTGTAATAAAGTTGGCACCATTTGTTTGTCCCTCCGCTTATACCTACTATAAGCAGGAAAAATGCTACCGCGTTACCCGCTCCGTCGGAGCGGTATGTTAATAGAAACAAGCTATTTTACAAATTTTGAGCTCCGTTAGGAGCGACACTTTCGACCCGTTTACGCTTTCAAGAAACCATATTCATATATTTTTGGCTTTATTTTATCGGCCAGTAAGTTGAGTTTGAGGCGTAAGTCAGCAATGAGCTGCGTATAGATTGCATCTTCACTTTTGGCATTCATGCGGCCTTGCTCGTTGCGGCCCTGAAAATACTCACGGATATCGTATAAACTGGCATTCACGTTTACGTTGGGCTGGCCGTGGTAGTAGTGCCAAAGTGTACGGCCTGCATCAAAAACAGCGCTGGCTTCGGCAGAGAACTCACGCCTTCCGGGGGATTTATTGACCGAGCCAAATAAATCTGCCTCTTGCGCCAGCCTGATTTTGCCCTTGATAAAATCACTCATGAAGTTGCTCTCAAACTTGTCCTGGGCGTTCACCTCCTGCTCCGTGAAAGGTATCCAATGGTTGATTCCAAATGAGCTTGAAATATTGTTACTATTATCAAAAAGTGTAAAAATCAAACATTCATTTTGAAATTCAATGTCGCTTTTCCAGCCCTCGTTTGGGTATAAAAATTGATCTCTATCGTTTAACCATGTGGCTTTAATGGAGTGTCTTACTGCAACATAAATTGATATTTCAATTATATTTTTATCGGTAACCCATGTCCCCCTTGGGTGTGGAAGCTGACTTTTTTCATTTATAATAAATATAAAGTTTACATTTTGGAAATCGCTCCCTTTTGCGGAAAGGAAACCTATATTTCTTTCATGCGGTCTTTTACGTGATGTAATTAACCAATCATTTATAGACTTTACTCTAGAATTGTTAATAAAATTTTTATTTCCAATAAAGTCACCCTTGGGTCCATAAATATCGCATTCCAACGCTACAAATTCTTCTTTTTTATTCAAATTCCATATAAAAAAACCAATCGGAAATTTACCTTTTACATTGTCAAAAGTATCGGCAGGAACAACGAAAAAAACTTCAAGCTTCGCTCGGAAAAACGTACGAAAATCCATGAAATTAGGTGCTTGCAGAATTTTCAAAGTTGAAAATTCTGCAAGCAAACAATCAGATATTTCACTATAGATTCTTGCGAAAAACTGAGCATAGAGTTCCCTGCCACCAATCCCTATTTTGCTCTTATATTTTTCATAGACCATAGTCCTCACTGCTACATCGGTCTTATTAGCTCCGGTGTTCGTCACAGTAGTCTTGCTTGCGGCCTCTGCATAAGGCGGATTGATATAAATCACCAGTTTTTTGCGTTTTTCAGTGTCGTTGATGATGTCAAAAAGGCTATCGGGCATTTTACCACCTTTTGAGAATGGTATAAACTCATCGTTTAAAAAGTCAAATTGAAACACATGTTTTTTGAGCAGGTTAGCGCCGTGGTCAATGCGTTCGTGCATTACATTAACGTCGGCCTGGTCTAGGGTACTAGCGTAAATGTTGTACTTGTTGGTCAAGCCGGCCAATAGGTTGCCCGTTCCGGCGGCGCAATCCCACACGTAGAACTCTTCCTGCCAGTTTTCGCCCAGGTAATCAGTCAGGTATTTTTGCGAGAGTTCTACCCAGATACGCGGGGTAAAAAATGCCCCTTTGCGCTCGCGGATGTCTTGCGGCACCAACAAATCCTGACGTTCAATGATGTAATCCTGAAAAGCCTTGATTGGCGGGCGTTTGTAGCGTTTCCAGAATTGGAAGTACGTATCTTTGTTTTTAATGCCGATCGTGGCATCAAACATCTGCCGTATATTTTCCTTGGCTATTTTGTAGCCTTGATTTTGGAACACCACGAATAAATTATCCCTGATAGAGATGTCATCGTCAATATTTTGTGTGTCTTTATCGTCCACGAAAAGGTCAGCCAGGTAAAAGTAGCTATCTAGTATATTGGCTTTTTTTAGTTCGTCCCAGTTAACATCAATAATGGGTTTAACGATTTCAATCCAGCGTAAATAAATAGGTATAAAATTGTTTTTATCAATTTTTATCTTGCTGGTTGTTGTAGCGTTAGCCAGGTTATTTTTGATAAAAGACCTGAGCTCCTTCTCGTCCTTCTCGTAATCATAAACGTAGCTGTATTGTTTCAGCGTGGCCTCAATACGTTTATTAATAAGCTTGAACTCCTTTGTGTCGTGGTTACTGGGCGTAACGTTCCAGTTAAAGTCGTTCATGTAAAAAATGTCTTGTACATTGATATAGGGTACAAAGGCAATTTTTTTAAAATCAAAAGCACCCAGGAAAGCAGGGGGCAAGGTTTTATCAAAGGTACGGGCTTTCCCAATGGTTAGCATAAGCTGAACAAACATGGCGGCAATGTCAAAGTCGCCCGTTTTGGCTTCTGCCCAAAGCAGCGGTATTCTACCGAACAGGTTATCTTGTTTTGGGAAAACGGTAAAATCAATATTGCCTAAAATCTCGGTCGTATCAAAATGATTGAACCAATCAGCCCCTACTTTATTTTTGAGTTCCTCTTCGCGAATGTTTTTATACTTCATGCTTGGATTATTCGTTTGTCGGTGAAGCAGCAAATATAAGTGTTTTTAACTTGGTGACAAATGATATGAGGGACATTGCAGTGGTTTTTGGGGCTAGGTTAAAGGAATAAAGGTTAAATCATCCTCAGAGCAAGCATATGTCAAAGCCTAACAACACACAATATTGCCACAATTGCTATTAAAATCTTGTCTGAGTAAATGAATTTTATGTTTAATTACATATCAAAATTCGGCTGGTATCCTTATCTGAAAAATAAGCCAACATAGCTGGGCAGGAACAACAACACATAAATTTGACACATTTACTACAGAAATCTTGTCTGAGGAAAAGCAATTTATATTTAATTACAAATCAATGTCCGACTGGTATTTTTAACTAAAAAATAAGCTATTGAAGTTGGCATGCTTGCCGTAAAAGCGCTATCATTGCAAGTGCTTATCAACTACTAAAAATACCTACAACATGAAAAATCCATTTACCTGGGTCGAAATCTATGTGGACGATTTGGCCCGTGCTCAACAATTTTACGAAACGGTACTCGATATCAGCATGATTCCCATGGAAACACCCGGTGGCTTTGGCGACCTGCAAATGGTTAGTTTCCCTTGGGCTGAAGGACAAGCTAATATCAGTGGCGCACTGTGCAAAACTAGCTCGATGAAGCCCGGTGCAGGCGGCTCATTGCTATACTTTGCCTGTGATGATTGCGGTGTTGAACTATCGCGAGTTGAAGCTGCTGGCGGAAAAGTAATCCAAGCCAAATACCCTATCGGACCGCATGGCTTTTGTGCTATCGCTGAAGATACGGAGGGCAACGTGATTGGCTTCCACTCGGTGAGCTAGTGCGCCAGCGATGCGAAGCAGTGGCCCGCAGGGCCAGACCGCAACGCGGGCCGAGCGAATAGCGAGCTGCGTAGCGTAGCGACGGCGCATCGCGCCGGGGCGCCCAAAAAAATAAAATCAAAGGCTTTTCCGCTACGCAACAAAGCATTGCTTATCTTTGTGCTAGAATTAAAAACGTACGACTATGAAAAGTTTATGGGACGCCATCAAGGCTTGGCTCAAAGTGAATGCGCCAGACATGCTTGAAGATTTGAACCCAGGCGCTACCGACGCGCAGCTGGATGACCTTGAAGCCTTTTTAGGTGTGAAACTCCCCGAAGATTTCAGGGACTTTTACAAGGTGCACAACGGCCAAGAAGCCGATGTTGACGGCCTGATCGATGCCGAGGAAATCCTCTCTATCGACCGCATTAAAGAACAATGGGGCATCTGGAAAGAGCTTTATGATAACGGTACTTTCACGGGCAAACACTCTGACCCAGACGATGGTATCAAGGATGATTGGTGGAACCCACGCTGGATTCCATTCACCTTCGACGGTGCAGGCAACCACTACTGCCTCGACCTCGACCCAGATGAAGACGGTGAAGCTGGTCAAGTGATTCGCATGTGGCACGACGATGCCGAGCGTATCCACTTGGCGTACTCTTTCGGCGAGTTTATCGAAGGCTATGTAGAAGACATGGAAGCCGGTGAACTACACTACTCTGAAGAATATGGTGGTATTTTCTACACCGACGAAGCCTTGAGCGACGACGATATGTAGTCAACTACGCTTAATAGATAAAACGGATTACACCCTCGGGCGTAATCCGTTTTTTTGTGCCCGGCACTGAACAAAATACAGCCGAGATTTTTTTATCTTTGAGCGCCCTAACTCATACAACATGCTTAAAATAGTAGAATGCCCTCGCGATGCCATGCAGGGTATACATGATTTTATTGATACCGACCTGAAGGCTGAATATATCAACAGTCTGCTACAAGTTGGCTTTGATACCATTGATTTTGGTAGCTTCGTGTCGCCCAAGGCCATCCCACAAATGCGCGACACGGCGCAACTGCTGGATAAACTGCAACTGGATAACTCCCGTTCTAAACTACTATCTATTGTAGCCAATACCCGTGGTGCGCAAGATGCCGTACAATTTGACGAAATCAGCTATCTTGGCTACCCCTTTTCGGTATCTGAAACCTTCCAGATACGGAATACCAACGCCACCATAGCTGAGTCATTGATTCGGGTAGAAGAAATCCAGAAACTCTGTATACAACACAAGAAGGAGCTGGTTATCTACATTTCTATGGGCTTCGGCAACCCTTACGGCGATGAGTGGAACGTAGAAGTGGTACAAGGTTGGGTAAACCACCTGGCCGACATGGGCGTGCGCATCCTTTCGCTTTCTGATACCATCGGCGTGGCACATCCTGATAATATTAGCTACCTTTTTGGCAACTTGATACCACCCTACCCCGATGTGGAGTTTGGCGCGCACATGCATACGCAAGCCCATAACTGGGAAGAGAAAGTTATCAGCGCATGGGAAAACGGCTGCCGTCGCTTTGATTCAGCCCTGAAAGGCTACGGGGGCTGCCCCATGGCCAAGGATGAACTGACCGGCAACATGCCCACCGAGAAACTCGTGGAGTTCTTCCAAGCTAAAAACATTGAAACTGGCCTAAACATGGAAGCCTTCCAAGCATCCATGCAGCTAACCAGCAAGGTGTTTCACTAGGAGTTTATTTACCTTTTAAAAAAACTTTAAATTTCATTTGCAAATTTAAAAAAGCTACTTAACTTTGCAGCCGCAAAATGGCGCGGTAGCTCAGCCGGTTAGAGCGCAGGATTCATAATCCTGAGGTCGGGAGTTCGAGCCTCCCCCACGCTACAGCAAGAACCAGCATGATTTTTCATGCTGGTTTTTTTTATGTTCCACTGGCGCAAAACATTATTATCGTAACTTTGTTTTAGAAGCGTGATGCAGCATAAAAAACTCATCTTACAGTTTACAACTCAAATCTCACATCTAAAACCTTCCTATACAATGGCTTTTCAACTGCCCAATTTACCTTATGCATTCGATGCGCTAGAACCACACGTTGACGCGCGCACCATGGAAATTCACCACGGTAAACACCATGCCGCTTACACCACCAACCTCAACAATGCCATCGCTGGTACCGAGCACGAGAACAGCAGCATCGAGGACATTTGCGCCAACATTTCTAAACACAGCATGGCTGTACGCAACAATGGTGGTGGTTACTTCAACCACTGTTTGTTCTGGGAAGTCATGTCGCCAAACGGTGGAGGCTTGCCAACAGGCGACTTGGCCGCTGCCATCGACGCCGCCTTCGGCTCATTTGATACTTTCAAGGAGAAATTCTCTGCCGCCGCCGCTACCCGCTTCGGTTCAGGCTGGGCATGGTTAATCGTGAAGGCCGACGGCAGCTTGGCTGTAACGTCAACACCTAACCAAGACAACCCGCTGATGGACGTGGTAGAGGAAAAAGGAACTCCAATCCTGGGCCTCGACGTTTGGGAACACGCCTACTACCTCAACTACCAGAACCGCCGCCCAGATTACGTGGCAGCCTTCTACAACGTGATCAACTGGGCTGAAGTTACGCGCCGTTTCGAAGCTGCGAAATAGACCAGTAGTACATACAACATTAAAAAAGCCGCCAACTGTTTTACAGTGGCGGCTTTTTATGTTTTAGGCTATGAGGGAGAATTACTTCTCAGTCGTTTTAGCCGTTTTCTTCTCGTCTAACTCTTTAGACAACAAGCCAAGTTTAACCTCAAGCGACTTGATGCGTTTTTCGAGTTTGTCAACGTACTCGGCGCTAGGCAAGTTCATCTTGTCTAAGGCAGAATCAACAACTTTGCGGAGTTTAGACTCGAACTCGTCGCGTTTGGTTTCGAGGTTCTTAACCACGTCGTCAACGATTTTCTTGCCTTCTTCTTCCGACATAGAGCCTTTAGATACAACGTCGTCAACAGCTTTTTGTACTTTCTCGGCAGTATTAGCAACTAAACCTACACCGGTGTACAAGAATTTTTTAAATAGATCTTCCATGATAAATGAGATTATAAATAATTGATTGATTGGTTTCTCTGATTAACGCAACAAAGATACCTGTTTTTCAATTGTAATTTCATCCCGATTCATACGATTTAGTGATATTTCATTTATTAGAATGTTAAATATCATTTTTAATATTATTTAAATTAATTCAATGTATTTTATAATTTATAATACTTAATTTTATATTTTTAATAAAATCAAGTTAAGCAATATTTTTTCTAAAAATAATACATAAAAAAAGCTGCGCCATAATGACATGACACAGCTTCTGAAAGTAAGTAGTATTGGCAGGTTTAAGCGTATGTTTGGATTTTGGGTTTCGAGGAAAATACGAGCTCTAAGCCAAATTCAGGAATACCTCGGCCTTTTCGACCATATTTTTCGACCCGATGTAAATGGGTGTACGTTGATGTAGTTCGGTTGGTTCAATCTCCAGGATACGTATTTTACCACTCGTGGCCCTTCCGCCAGCTTGCTCCACGATAAATGCCAGAGGGTTGCATTCGTACAAGAGTCGTAGTTTACCATTAGGCGAGCTATTGGTAGCCGGGTAATAAAATATACCACCTTTGAGTATAGAGCGGTGTACATCGGCCACCATAGTGCCGATATAGCGCAACGACATCGATTTATCGACGCAATAATCAATAAATGCCCGAACCTCCTTGGGGTACTTGTTGTAGTGCCCCTGGTTGGTCGAATATATTTTACCGTCTTCAGGGATACGCATGTTGGGGTGTGAGAGACAAAACTCCCCGATAGAAGGATCCAGGGTAAAGCCGTTCACGCCATTGCCGGTAGTGTATACCAACATGGTAGACGAACCGTAAACCACATAACCCGCAGCAACTTGTTCGGTGCCTTTTTGCAAGAAATCTTCGAGTTGAACGGGGCCGCTTTTCGATACACGGCGATAAATGCCGAAAATAGTGCCTATGGTTACACCTACATCAATGTTGGAGGAGCCATCGAGCGGGTCAAAAATTACCACGTACTTGGCTTCACGGTCGCCAACGGCTTTTATGGATACGAAATTTTCATTTTCCTCTGAGGCGATACCGCAAACCTCGCCGCTATTTTGCAGGCAAGAAATCAGCATATCGTCGGCCATCACATCGAGTTTTTGGACTTCTTCGCCAGATGAATTCTGGTTACCGGCCACACCGGCAAGTTCTACAAGACCGGCTTTGTTCACTTCACGGCTTACAATTTTGGCCGCAAGACCGATATCACGTAGCAGGCGCGACAAATCGCCAGAGGCAAATGGGAAATCTTTCTGTCGTTGAATAATAAACTCATCGAGCGAGGTAATATTTCGACGCATAAATGGTGTAGCGTTAGATGTTTGGCTTGAGTTTGGTTTGGGCGTGCCCCCTGCGATTCCCGCAGGGGTCGCCACCCTACGCGCTCGCTGAACGCTCGGTACCTACGGTACCTGCCTCACTGCGTTCGGCAGCGCTCCGGTCGGCTCACGCGAATATCTTACTTTTTTGGGCAAGATTAGCGCAAAAGCTATAATTTATGTTGCTTTACGGGTATGTTTCCAACGCCTGTGCGTCCAGAGCCAACAATGTGGCCTATCCCTGATATCCTTTTCCAACAGTTCAAAATATTTCCGGGTGATAGCTTCCGGGCCATCTTGCTGCGGCGTAATGCTAATAGGAGTAAGGTCAATGCGATATTGCCCTCTACTGGTACGGGTAAAGCTCATAAAATAGACAGGGGCATCAAACTCGCAGGCCAGCATGGCTGGGCCGTTCATGACGGCTGTATCGCGGCCCAGGAAGTCAATCCAGTATGAATATTCAAGGTTAGACGGACTTTGATCGGCGATTAAAACATAATATTGAGCTTGGGTGCGTTCTTTGAATGCTTTAAAAACCGAGCCCATAGCCAGCATTTCCATACGGGGAGGTTGGTTTTTAGTCCGAAAATACTCGTTGATATACTGGTTCTTAATAGGTTTGTAGATACAGTTAAACAGGTTTGGGTTGTGCATGGTAACGGTACGGGCGGCCCACTCCCAGTTGGTAAAGTGGCCACCAAGTAGGATAACGTTTCGGCCGCCATCCACATGGGGGTTTACCTTTTCTTGTTCCATGATGGAGAAATGGTGCATTAGTTTAGCAGGCGGAATAGATAAGCCCTTAATGCTTTCGCACATTATATCGGTAAGATTCTGGTAGGTTTTTACGGTAAATTGATCTAACTCGGCAGCAGACCAGTGCGGGAAAGCTGTTGTAGCTTGTTGTTTGACTAGTTTAATGCGATATTTAACGACTTTACGGAGTACCCAGGCCATAAAGTCGGAGAAGCGGTAAACGGCAGACCAAGGTAGGATGCTAAATATAGCAACCATGAGGCGTAGTAAAAGGTAAGCCGGGAGTTGTTTTAGTTTGTGCATAGATTAAAAGATAAACGCTACAAAGCTAAGAGTTTAGGTGAAATTACCTGTAGCCCGTATATAGGAAGGGCTAGGATTTGATATAAAACAAAAAAGCCTTTCACGGTTAGGTGAAAGGCTTTAGGTTGTATTAAAGT
>CAZDVQ010000069.1:0-22544 GCA_964508975.1 uncultured Saprospiraceae bacterium | reverse complement strand
ATCAAAAAATAGCTCGTTTTTCCCTCGAAACCCAAAATCCAAACATACTCTAAGAAACATTTAAAGCTTAGTGTATAACTTATTAGAGCAGGCTTGCGTTATTATTAGCCCAGCAATTGGGTAAATTCAGCTATTTTTGCGCAGCTTCTCAAAAAAATAAACTTATACCGTGGAAAACATTACGATACTTTGGGCCGATGACGAAATCACGACCCTGAAATCTCAAATCATATTCTTGGAGAAAAAGGGCTATAAACTGATTACCGTTTCAAACGGCCACGATGCCCTAGATGAATGCCAAAATAACCCCGATATCGACGTGGTTTTCCTGGATGAAAGTATGCCCGGCCTTACTGGCCTCGAAACCCTGGCCCGCATCAAGGCGCTCTCGCCCAACATGCCCGTGGTGATGATTACCAAGAACGAAGAGGAAAACGTGATGGAAGAAGCCATCGGCTCGCAAATTTCCGATTACCTCATCAAACCGGTAAACCCCGTGCAGGTGCTTAGTACCCTGCGCAAAATTACCGACCAAAAACGCCTGGTGCGCGAAAAAACTGCCGTGAACTACCAACAAGAGTTCCGCAATATTTTCATGGCCATCAACTCGGGCCTCGATTACAACGAATGGGCCGATGTATACCGCAAAATTATCCACTGGGAACTACAACTCGACCGCTCTAACACCACCGAGATGGCCGATATCCTCAGCTCGCAAAAAAATGAGGCCAACGTGGAATTCTCGAAATTCGTGGGTAAAAATTACCTCGGCTGGCTGGCCGACCCCAAAGACGCACCCACTTTCTCGCACCAACTCATGCGCGAAAAAGTACTACCACACCTCTCTGAGGAAGTACCCACCTTCTTCCTGCTGCTGGATAACCTGCGCTACGACCAATGGAAAGTGATTGAACCTACCCTCTCGGAATTGTTCCGGGTAGAGCAGGAAGACTTTTTCTTCAGCATCTTGCCTACCTCGACGCAATACAGCCGTAACGCCATTTTCGCAGGTTTAACCCCGCTCGATATCTCGAAACAATACCCCAACTGGTGGAAAAACGACAACGATGAAGGCGGTAAAAACCTACACGAAAACGACTTGCTGGCCGAGCAACTCAAACGCGTGACCCGCAAAAACGTGAAACACGAATACTACAAAATCACCAACGCGGCCAACGCCAAGATTCTCGACGACAATATCGTGAACTGCCTCAACAACCAGCTCACGGTGATTGTGTACAACTTCATCGACATGATGTCGCACGCCCGCACCGAGATGGAACTGATGAAAGAATTGGCCGGCGACGAGAAAGCTTACCGCGACTTAACCCGCACCTGGTTCTTGAACTCGCCCCTCTGGTCGGCCTTGCAAAAGGTAGCCGATCGCGACATACAACTCTTCGTAACCACCGACCACGGTACCATCCGCGTGAATACGCCATCGAAAGTGGTAGGCGACCGCGAAACTACCACCAACCTGCGCTACAAAGTGGGTAAAAACCTACAGTACGAACGCAAGGACGTGTTTGAAATCAAAAATCCCGAGCTGGCCAAACTGCCTAGCCCCAACGTGAGCTCGACCTATATTTTCGGCAAGGAAGACGTGTTTTTCTTGTACCCGAACAATTACAACCACTACCATAATTACTACAAAAATACCTTCCAGCACGGCGGTATTTCGCTAGAGGAGATGATTATCCCCATCGTTAAAATGCGCAGCAAAAAGTAATGACACAGTCGTTTGTAATTCCAGGTTATAAGGGTCGGCTCATCCCGCTTGACATTACCCTGCCCGATGGCGATGGCCCACACCCCATTGCTATATTTATCCACGGCCTCAACGGTTTTAAAGATTGGGGCCCACGAGCTATTATTGCCGATACACTAGCTGCACAAGGCCTAGGTTTCCTGCGCTTTAATCCCAGCCATAACGGTACCACGCCCGAGCACCCAGCCGAGTTTGTAGCCCTGGATGCACACCAACAAAATACCTTCGGTATCGAATTGCACGATATTGGACTGGTCATCGACTTCCTGCATAGCAACAGCCACCAGCTACCCATCGATACACGGGCCATCAGCCTTATCGGGCACAGCCGTGGCGGTGGCTTGGCCATCATCAAGGCGGCTGACGATAGCCGAATAAGCAAAATCGTTACTTGGGCATCGGTAGGTCGCATGGACTGGATGTTTACCCCAGAGCGCATCGAAACTTTAGAAAAAGATGGCGTGTTTTACATCACCAACTCGCGCACAGGCCAACAAATGCCTTATGGCAAAGTCTTTTATGAAGATTATCTGGCAAACCAGGCCCGTTATGACTTGGCTGCCCGCTTAAAAACCATGCAAACGCCCTTGTTGATTATTCACGGTACAGCCGACCCCGCGGTACACCATAATGCCGCCTATGGTTTATTTGAACATGCGGCAAACGCGCAATTGGTGTTGATTGATGATGCCGACCACGTATTTGGCCAAAGCTATCCATTCGTGGGCACAGTGCTACCCGAACATACCCAGCGCTTGTTGCAGCATACTGTAGCGTTTTTAAACCCGAGCTGGAGTTAGAGTATGTTTGGACTTTAGCTTCCGTCGAAAAACAGCTCTTTTTCAGATGATTTTTGCTTTAAAAAATAGTTACGTAGCCCCACTATGCGCCCATTTTTTAAAGCAACCTCATCAAAAAATAGCTCGTTTTTCCCTCGAAACCCAAAATCCAAACATACTCTAATATAGCGCCTCACCCCGCCGCGCTGCGGCGACCCTCTCCCCTCAAACGCTCGTAAACTCGCGTGCGGAGAGGGTATAAAAGGGGCCAGACCTGTTAAATCCCCTCTCCACAACACGCACAGCGTGTGCCTGTGGAGAGGGGTGGCATGCGCACCAGCGCATGACGGGGTGAGGCACCTTTTACGAAGCAGCGAAAAGAAGCGCAGTAAAAAACCAGTAATACCTAACCCCAAATATTCAAGTGGGCCAGGTTAATATCTTCGGTGTAGAATAGTTTGGTGGTTTTCTCGAACGACTCGGTATAGTCCGAAACATAAAAACGGTTACCGAGTACCCGTGCAGGGCTGAGCAGGCCACGTTCGCGGAGGAGTTCTTCCACACGGCGTGCCACGGGAATAGTTGAATCAAATACCTGCACCTTACCGCCAAAGTAAGCTTCAATTTCTTTACGGATTAAAGGATAATGCGTACAGGATAGCAGCAAAGCCTCTATACCTTCAAATTCGGGTCTGGACAAATATTGCTCCAGCACCGTATGGCTAATATTATTGTTGAAAAAGCCTTCTTCAATCATTGGCACCAGCAGTGGCGTAGCCAATGAAACGATCTCGGCCTGTGGCAGTGCTTCTTTCAACTTGCGCTCGTAAATACCCGAGCTAATGGTGGCCTTGGTGGCTATAACGCCGGCCTTTTTAAAATTATGCTGGCTCACCTCTTCCACTAGGGGGTCAACCACATCTACCAGCAGCACACGGTCGGCAAAGTACGACTTCAAAGTATCATAAGCGGCAGATGCGGCGGTATTACAAGCCACCACAACCATTTTACAGCCTTGTTCCAGTAAAAAATGGGTGATACCCACGGAGTATTGGCGAATAGCCTCGGCCGATTTATCGCCGTAAGGCAAATGCACGGTATCGCCAAAATAGATGATCGACTCGTTGGGTAAATAACGAGAAACGGCATTGGCAACCGTTAAGCCGCCAATGCCGGAATCAAATATACCTATAGGTTGTTGGTTTTTCATCGAGCTAGAGCACTATGGCAAACCAAGTTTCGCTTTTACAGCTGCAGTAATGTCGTTACCACCTTCATAGTACAACAAAGTAGTAATGTCCATCACGTAACCAAGACCTTTTTCTTTGGCAACGGTTTTAACCGCTGTTTCAATTTTAGTCAAGATTGGCTCAAGCAATGCATCGCGTTTTTTAGCAATGTCACCTTCCGCTTTAACGGCAAATTTCTCGAGGTCTTCACCCATTTTAGCGAGCTCCGCTTCAATGGTTTTTTGCTCATTTGCAGTTAATGTACCCGCTTGGGCGCGTTCCATGGCATCGGTGTATTTCGCTTGCATTTTGGTTTGCATGTTCTCGGCTTGTTTAGCCAATTGTTTCTGCAAAGCTTCGATTTCAGAGTTGGCACGTTTCACGTCGGGCATAGCTTCGAGTACGGCACCATAATCAAGGTGACCAACTTTCTGTGCGTTAGCTGCGGGTAAAGCAGCAGTCATTAGGACAGCAATAAGTGCGAATGTTTTGAAAAACACGTTCATTAGGTGTAAGTATTAAATAGAATGATTTGGAAAACGCTTGCAAAGGTAAACAGATGTTCAACACCTGCAAGTGGCTTATTTTAACCTTTTGATAATATCTTCGGTTTTGTCGTACGTTGGGCTTGCGAAAAGCATACCGGCGTTGGCTTTGTCAAAGATAAAGTCGTAACCTTTTTCTTCGGCATATGACTGAATGGTGTTGTACACGCGCTCTTGGATTGGTTTAACCAAAGCTTGGCGTTTTTTGGCCAACTCGCCATCTGGACCAAAGCGGTTCTTTTGTTTGTCGCGAACTAATTTCTCACGCTCGGTGATGGCCTCTTGGCGTTCTTTTTTAGCCGATTCACTCAAGAGCACTTCTTCCGCTTGGTACTTGCGGTACATATCTTCAATCGCATTGTAATCGCGTTGGATTTCTTGTTTCCATTGCTCGGCAATACGGTCAAGCTCTTGTTGGTTTTTCTGGTAGTCAGGGATAGTCTCCATGATGGCCGTAACGTCAACAAAGGCGATGCGCTGTGCTTGTACACCCACGAATGGCAGGGCGAAAAGGCTAAGGGCTAAGAATAACTTTTTCATAATGTGTGTATTTTGATTTGTTCAACAATCAAGTGCAGTAAAACCGTACTTGATATCTCCTTTGCAATCGCTTTGCCAACTTTTAGGTTTTTTGTGCTTTCGCGGTGCAAATATCTGATTTACAGGGCTAAAAAAGAAATTAGGCTATTTCAAAAAGGGCTTATTTAACAACAGTTTAACGGATTTAACGCTTTCTTTTGATTTTTTTGGGCGCGTCCCTCGCAGCTAGGGGCGTATTTCAATACGCCCCTACCTTGCTTGGGTCGGTCCCCTACGGGCTCGCTGTTCGCTCGGCCCTTCGCCGCCATACGTGCAGCCGTTCCTTGAAATGTCTCTACAATTGGGGCGGCTCGGTCTGCGGCTGACGCCGCACCCTCCGGGCACCTCGCGCAGATGCTATTTCGGCTCGAAACCAAGCACGATGTTGAACCTACCATAATCCGACCATTTGGCCGTTGATGGCAAGTTTTTGTCAAAGCCTAAACCGTAGTCGAAACCAAGTGTACCAAACATCGGTAAGAATACCCGTAAGCCCATACCAGCTGAACGTTTCAGGTCAAACGGATCGTACTCTTTAAACTTGGTCCATGCATTACCCGCTTGGAAGAATCCAAGTAAGTAGATAGTCGACATCGGGGATAAAGACAATGGATAACGCAACTCCATGGTAAACTTGTTGTATGCACTACCACCGCCTTTTGCAGCGGTTGGGTTAATTTCTTCCGGGGTGTAACCACGCATCGAGATAATCTCGGTACCCTGCCAACCTACAAAGTTTGAAATACCATCGCCACCCAACTGGAATCGCTCAAACGGCGGTGTACCCACTTTACTGTTGTAGGTGCCTAAGAAACCAAGCTGTGCCCTACCGCGGAACACCAATTTACCCACAACGGTTTGGTACCAATCGGCTTCAACACTCCACTTGTGGTACTCCAAAAATTTGAAACGATCTTGAGCCGACAAGCCTTCGTAGTTGCGGTTCGGTGCAAACAAGGAATACGGTGGTGTCAAAGATGCAGACAATGACAACAACGCACCATTACGTGGGAAAATTGGATCGTCGATAGAGTTACGCGAGAAGGTCTGGTTTAAGGTCAAACCAATGTAGTGGCCCTCTGGCAAGTTGTAAGTATTGTCGTTCTGGTCTGTATAGAAGAAACCAAATGAACTACCACTGATATTATAATCTTGTACGCTGATAGATGTCTGCGAGATGAAGTAGTCATCCGGCCAGTTCAAACGTGAACCTAAACTAACGCTAGCCGACAAAATACCCAAACGCTCAAAACGTGAACTTTCTTTGGTCAAACCATTGGTACGACGGAAATAGTTCAAGGCAACAGAGAACGAGTTTGGTTTTTTACCACCTAACCATGGCTCAGTGAACGAGAAGCTATATGATTGGATAAATTTACCGTTGGTTTGCGCACGGATAGACAAACGCTGGCCGTCGCCCTGCGGTAGTGGGCTCCAGGTTTCTGGCTTCAACATGTTGCGTAAAGAGAAGTTGTTGAACGCTACACCAAGCGTACCGATTACACCGGTACCGCCACCGCCCCAACCTGCTGAAAGCTCTAACTGGTCAGATGGCTTTTCTTCAACGGTGTATTCAATATCTACTGTACCGCGTTGTGGATTCACCGGGGTATTGATACCCAAGGTTTCAGGGTTGAAGTAGTTGAGGTTCACAATTTGGCGCTGTGAACGAATAATATCAGAACGACTAAATTTCTGTCCTGGGCGTGTACGCAATTCCCGGCGGATAACGTGCTCGTGCGTACGGTCGTTACCTTTGATGATAACCTTATCAATCGTCGCTTGCGGACCTTCTGAAATCCTGATTTCCATGTCGATCGAGTCGTTCTCGATACCAACCTCAGTTGGTGTTACCCGGAAGAACAAGTAGCCGTTATCCATATATAAGGTACTCACGTCGCGACCGTTTTGGTCAAAGTTCAAACGGTTATTGAGTAAGTCTTCATTGTAAACGTCACCTTTAGATATACCCAAGGTACGGCGCAACAACTCATCGCTGTAAATTGAGTTACCTTTAAACACGATATTGCGGAAACGGTAAGTATTACCTTCTTTCAAGTCGATGGCTACAACCAATTTCTTACGGCCGTTTTTCGTTTCAACTTGATACACTGAGTCGCGAACGATAATCGCATCGCGATGGCCCACGCTGTTGTAGTATTTAATCAAGTTTTGTTTATCGGCGATGTATTCTTTTTCCACGTAGCGCGAAGGCTTAAACACCCACAGGCGACGTTCTTTGGTTTTCTTCATCGCACGCTTGAGGCGAGCAGTTTTCACATCGGTATTACCTGTAATCAAAATATCCTTGATGACTACCTTTTTGCCTTTATCGATATTGATTTGCAAACGCGTGCTGTTTACCAAAATCGAGTCCGTTTCTTCTACAATCACGATTTCGGCATTGATAAAGCCTTTATCCGCATAAAAGCTGCGAATCTGGTTGGCAGCATTCACCTTCATGTTCTCGGTGACGATACTACCTTTCGTCAGGTAACGGTCAACAGCCTTGTTCAAATCGTCGTGTTGGCCTTTCGGTACACCAAGGTAATAGTGCCTCGACAAACGAGGGCGCTCTACCACGTTGATTTGCAAGAAAATGATTTCACCAATACGTTTGGTCTGGTAAATCTGCACATCGGTAAAAAGCTTTAGCTTCCACAATTTCTTGATGGCGTTACGGATATCGTCGCCAGGGATGGTTATTTTTTTACCCACGGCCAAGCCGGAAAGGTTAACCAAGGCATTCTCGTTGGTATATCGGTTACCGATTACTTCAATGCCCCCGATTTCATACTCTTTGGGTTCGGCATAGTTGAATAAAGAAGATGTGTCGGTCTGAGCCGAAAGCATCGTAACTGACAAGCAGCTTACAATGAAAGAGAAAAATAATCTCAGCGAGCGGGTAGTTGAAGTCATAGTATGGCGTCGCATTTATCGCGGACAGGTTTTAAACGAAGCTAGAGTTGTGTTAGTTGGTAGATTTAAGAAAACCTTAACCATTCATTATTACGGATTGGCGATTTGCTCGCTGGTTTTCCCAAAGCGGCGTTCGCGTTGTTGATAATCGGCAATGGCTTTGTACAGGTCCTCCTTGCGGAAGTCGGGCCAAAACGTAGGCGTAAAATATAGTTCAGCGTAAGCAATCTGCCAGAGTAAGAAATTGCTGATACGGGTCTCGCCACTGGTGCGAATCAACAACTCTGGATCAGGCATACCATTGGTGTTTAATGCTTTGGCAATCGTATCCTCGTTGATATTGGCCACATCCAAACGACCAGCCTTCACCTCGGCCGCAATATGTTGAACCGCCTGGGTGATTTCCCACTTGGCGCTGTAGCTCAGGGCCAACACCAAGGTCATCCGGTCGTTATCCTTGGTTTTATCCATGGCATCTTGCAGTTGTTGCTGTGTTTTAGGCGGGAGCTTGTTGAAGTCGCCAATGGTCTGCAAGCGGATTTTATTTTTCATCAGTGTGGGCAACTCTTGGCTCGTGGTTGAAACGAGAAGGGCCATCAATGCATTCACTTCCGACTCTGGTCTGTTCCAGTTTTCGGTCGAAAAAGCATAGAGGGTAATGTACTCCACGCCAAGCTCAGCGGCTGCCTCGGTGGTTTCGCGCACGGCTTTTACGCCGTTCTGGTGCCCGAAAACCCTAGACAAACCTCTATTCTTGGCCCAGCGTCCGTTGCCGTCCATGATGATTGCAATGTGCTTGGGTAAATTCCCAAGATCTATTAAGGCTTTATTGCTCATATCGAAAAAGTCCACAAAAATAGGAACTTTCTCAAGGGAAAGGACAAAATATACTATAAATGATAAATAAAGTAGATGAGCCGCTGTTTCTGCCCGACAATCGGGGCCTTATCCCGCAATTATCCGCTTGATTTCGGCGGTGATTAAGTCGCGTTTCGACCAAAATATAAAGTGGTTGGCCTTTTCGAGCCGTTTGACTACCAGTGCTTTACAATTTACCAGTTTAGCCTCGGCATAATCGGCATTTTTAGCGTCAACCAGCATGTCGGCGGTGCCTTGGAACACGGTTGTAGGCGTTACCAGTTTAGGGTACAAGGGAATCATATCCCGAAGCTCCTGGCGATGCGGCAAAATCTCGTCGTTCGAGGCCCTGAATGAGCCCGGCACCATCCAATTGATTGCTTTCCATGATAAAGGCACCCTGAACCAGGCTTCCCTGGGCTCTAAATCGGGGTTCATCGAGCCAGCTACTACAATAAGGCCATCCACCAGCTCGGGGTAGTCAAGACCCACCCGCAAAATAATTGGTCCGCCCAGCGAATGCCCCACCAAGATAACCTTGGGCGCTTTATGTTGCTCAATAATATATTTAATGTATTTGGCTTGATTTGCCAAGCTGGGGTCGCCTTTACCGTAAGCCGAGTAGCCAAAGCCGGGCCTATCTAAGGTTACTAGTTGTGCCACTTTGCTCAGGCTTGTATCGGCCAGGTAATCCAAACAGGCCGACGATGAGCCCGGGGAGCCGTGAACCAGAATCACCAGGGGCAAACTATCGGCACCCAGGTGGGTATAGTGTATTTTTTGGCCTTGCAGCTCAAAATTGTGGAAACTCGGCGCTACTTGCCCATGCTCAAGCATGAACTTGGTTTGTGCTTTATCGCTCTTGCGGAAGGTAAAACAGCCCATGTTACCCAGGATAAAAAGTAATAGGATAAACCCGATCAAAATATTTCGGAAACGGAATATACGGCGTTTTCTAATCGTTTGGCTCATGGTTTAAGGTTGTGGAGTGGTCATTACAAAGGGCTGCAATCGCCCCAGATAGCACATAACTTCCTTCAAACAATTCAAGCGCGGGATAGTTCCCTGCGGGGAGGGAGAGAAGGTTGGTAATTTTGCATAAGGCTGTTTTTGCTAAAAGCTAAATCTCAAAAAATCAAAAACGCAAAAATTCAAAAACCCCAATCAATTCATCATTTACTCAATTTATCAATTATTCGTTTTTGCTTCGCAAAACCGCTGCGTTCATACATCGCTAGGCCGAATAGTTTTCTGGCTTACCTAACCCATTAATAATTAACCATTTACAATTAACCATTAGAAAACGGTGGCTCCGCCACCGTTTCCAGCGTTAGCGATGTGGAGCGGTGGCGCAACGCGCCAGACCCGCAGGGGCCGAGCGACAGCGAACCCCGAAGGGCTCCGCAAAGGAGCGTAGCGACTGCGCGAACCGCGCAACGTAGCGACCCCGCGCATCCGCGCGGGGGAACGCCCAAATTAATGTGCTAATGATCAATGTGTTCATGTGCTGATTTAGGCTCACCGTGCATTACATATTTAGCTGTAAATTTGTGCGCTACTTGATGCTCAAACCCTACCCCGTTTTGAAAACACGCCTTGCGCCCACGCCTAGCGGCTATCTACATTTTGGCAATGCTTGCTCCTTCGTGCTCACTTGGCTTTTGGCCCGGCGCGATGGCGGCTCCCTGCTGCTGCGCATCGACGATGTGGATAACCAGCGCTTTAGGCCCGCATACCTCGACCATATTTTCAGGACCATTGACCTCCTGGGCATTGATTACGACGAAGGCCCCAGCGGCCCCGATGATTTTACCCGCAACTGGTCGCAACTCAAACGCCTGGATTTGTACCACGATATGCTGCGCGAGCTGCAAGCCCGCGAGCTGCTGTACCCTTGCGGCCTATCTAGGCAGGCCATTAGCAGCCTCCAGGCCGAAGGACAGTTTCCCGCGGCAGCCCGTGCGCAAACCAAACCCTCAGCCACAGAATGCAACTGGCGGGCTAGGGTGCCCGAGCCCTGCCCAATAAGCATTCCCTCGGCACAAGGCCCCACACTGGACGTAGATTTGTTCACGGCCATGCCCGATTTCGTGCTGTGGAAAAAAGATAATCTCCCCGCCTACCAACTCGTTTCCCTGGCCGATGACCTATACTTTAATATTGACTACATCGTGCGGGGCGAGGATTTGCTGGCCTCCAGCGCTGCCCAATGTTGGCTAGCCAACGAGCTGAATGCCAGTGCATTCCAAGCCGTAAATTTTTGGCACCACGGCCTGATTACCCACCCCGACGGGCAGAAATTATCTAAATCGGCAGGCGACCAAGCGGTTTTTAGCGATGATATCAGCCAACATAAATCGGCTATTTTTGCCCAAGCAGCCCGCTGGCTTAACTTGGAACTTGGCGAAAACCCTAGTCTGGCCGACTGTTTGGCGGCGCTCCAAGCCAAAGGTTAGAGTATGTTTGGACTTTAGCTTCCGTCGAAAAACAGCTCTTTTCCGATGATTTTTGCTTTAAAAAATAGTTACGTAGCTCTACTATGCGCCCATTTTTTAAAGCAACCTCATCAAAAAATAGCTCGTTTTTCCCTCGAAACCCAAAATCCAAACATACTCTTAGTAAACGGCCTAGCTGCTTTAAAATGATGCTTTTGTACACAGTTACAGTTTTTTTTTACTTTTGCAATGCAAAGTGTACTTACACCTGTAACCATCATTTGTAATTATACTAGAACTTACTACCCCGACTGTCATTCAAACTGCTAGCTTACATGAAAACGCGCGTTGTCATTTGGACTAAAACCACCCAGAACGAACAGGAAAACCGTAGCCTTACTGCCCTGCAACTTCGCCCCGAAGAAAACAAAGTTGAATCTTGGACTTTCCCTGCCGATGTATCGACCGACGAGCTCCGTAAATCCTTGATGGACGATTGGCGCATGGGCAAAGAATACGCCTTCCCCGAGGGAGTTCAACATGAATCGCGCCCACTGTCGGCCTCCGATGATATCCTACCCGCTGGATTTAGCACCGACGAAGCTGGTATCTTGGACATGGCCAAAAAAGAATGGCAGTTTATCGTACTGTCGAACCACGCTTTTAAAACATACCTCGGCGAGATGGACGTGTTGAAAGACCGCATCGAAGCCTTGACCACATACGACCGCAACCTTTGGGACGAGCTTAAAACCTTCTGGGAACGCGTGCAAGGCCAAATCCGCGAACGCAATATTTACCAGGAGCACGCCAGCCAACTCCGCGAAGTATCAAACGGTTTGTTCGACCGCATGAAAGCCTTCCGCACCGAGATGGACAACAAGTTCGAGGCAGAAGCCACCGAAAACTTCAACAAGATTGATAGCGTTTTGCGCGAGATTGAAGCCCAAATTGAAGCGGGCCGCGACTTTAATCGCACCTTTAACCAACTCCGCCAATTACAAGACGAGTACCGTACTGCCAAGCTAGGCCGCGACGTGCGCAACGCCTTGTGGGACCGCATCGACCTGGCCTTCAAAAATATCAAGGACAAACGCTTTGGCCAAGCGGACTCTGAGCGCGACCGCCTCGAAAAACGCATCCAAGGCCTAGATGATGCCATCGGCAAGATGGAGCAATCCATTGCCCGCGACGAACGCGAGATGGGCGGAGCCAATTACACGCCTGCTACACAGCTCGAAAATCAATTGCGCGAGGCTAAGAATAAACTGGTTATCGAAAGGGTCAACTCTAAAAAAGAGAAACTGGCCGATATGCGCAAAACCCACGAGCAAATCAGCAAACGCCTAGAACGCTTGATCAAAGAAGACGAAAAACGCCAAGCTACCAACCAAGCAAAAGCACAGGCCGAAGAGCGCATCAAAGCTGAAGCAGAGGCTAAATTGAGCGAAAACAAAGAACAATTGGAAAAAGCACAGGCTCAAATTCAAGAAACCGTGGTAGAAACACCGGTAACCGAAAGCGCTGAACCTGTTGCAGAATCTGCTGTAAATCAACACAATACCGACGCTGAACCAGCAGCCGAAGACGAAGCAGAAGCATAAAACGTATAAAATAATAGCCTAGGTGGATAAAATATTCGCCTAGGCTATTGCATTATTAAAAATTATACCTGTATATTTGCAGTCCTTTAATGGTTCTGTGGCCGAGTGGCTAGGCAGAGGTCTGCAAAACCTCGTACAGCGGTTCGAATCCGCTCGGGACCTCAAAGTAAAGCCTACTAGTGATTTCACTGGTAGGCTTTTTTGTTTTGAATCTCTATTGATGGTGTTGAGTAGGGTGAAGGACTGTAACTATGTCTATGATTGATTGTAGTTTTTATAGTGCCTCACCCCGTCACGCACTAGCGTGCGTGCCACCCCTCTCCACGGACACTCGCTACGCGTGTTGTGGAGAGGGGACTTACACACCTGGCACAGCTTCATAACCCTCTCCGCACGCGAGTTTACGAGCGTTTAAGGGGAGAGGGTCGCCGCGAAGCGGCGGGGTGAGGCACCCAATGAGTTATAAGTTACTTATGGCTGAACCTCCGCCACGTTTTTTCTGCCGTGGTACTAAACCCCAGGTTGCGCTGCGCTTAACCCGCAGCTAGGACAAGGCACAGCCCCCCATTATACCGTTTCGGATTTATTAATATCTTTATCCCAGAAAACCCTCCCAAGCCATGTCTGCCGAAAAACATAAGTGCCTAAACTGCGATACGGAGTTATACCCGAACGACCAATATTGCCACCAATGTGGTCAAAAAGTGCAAAAGCATAAGCCCACCCTAGGGCAAATGATTTACGATTTTTTCGATAATTCATTTGCTTTCGACTCGAAGGTGTTCCGCACCATGAAACCCTTGTTGTTTAACCCTGGCTTCTTGACCAACGAGTATATCCGGGGCCGCAGGCAAAGCTATGTACCGCCCGTGCGTTTGTTTTTGTTCTTCTCGTTTATATTTTTCTTGTTTTTTGGGACGCTTGTCATACCTGACTTGAGCGAAGGCTTCGGCGATTCTGTCAACTTTAGTGTTGAAGTATCAACGGGTGGTACAAAGATTGAAGCGGACAGGGAAGCGGATCTCAACAATGGCTTCGATCTTGCCGATTCTGTGGAGCTGAACGGGATGAAAATTGCCGCCGTCGATATCGACAGCATGGATTTCGAGACCTTGTCTAAGCACTACAAGCTCGACGAAAAAAACTGGTACCAACGCATGATGGCCAAACGCACCTACAAAACCTACCACGACCCAGGTGGTGCATTTGGGGGTTCTATGGCCAGGCTTTCTACCTTGTTCTTACTCATGGTACCCATCATGGCAGCTATCTTAAAGCTGTTGTATTTCCGGCGCAGGGAATTCTACTATGTCGACCACCTGATATTTACCATGCACTTCCATGCATTTTTGTTCATCGTGGGCTGCATAGGGGTATTCTTGCTAAAGTCAATTTTTTGGATGATCATTTTTGGGCTTGTCATGCTATACTTTGCCGTGGCCATGTACAAGGTTTACAAGCAATCCCTCGGAAAGACAGCCCTTAAATATGTACTTTTCATGTTGATTTACGGCCTGATTTTCATTACAGGCTTCTTCGTCAACGTATTTGTAAGTATGTTCATCTTTTAGGCAGCCCAACTACCGCACAAACAAGCACTAGATTTTACCCAAAGCTTGGTCGCGAAGGCGTTGTAAGAATGGCGAGGCGAATATAAAGTCTTGCATCAGCTCGTTGTCGCTAGCCAATACTTCATGCCGTGAACCTACCCAGGCTAATTTACCCATGTGTAGGAAAGTGATTTTTTCACCTATTTCCATCACCGAGTTCATATCGTGGGTGTTAATCACCGTGGTCATATTATTCTCTACGGTAATCTCGCGAATCAGCTCGTCGATGGTCAGGGCCGTTGTAGGGTCGAGGCCCGAGTTAGGCTCATCGCAGAACAGGAATTGTGGTTTCAGGATAATAGCCCGGGCAATACCCACCCGTTTTTGCATACCACCACTACACTCGGAGGGGTATCGCTTTCCTGCACCAACCAGTTCAACACGCTCCAGGGTTTCAGTCACGCGCATATCTTTTTCCTTCTTGGTCAAGTTGGTAAACATATCGAGGGGGAAGCGCACGTTTTCCTCCACGCTCATAGAGTCGAACAAAGCAGAACCTTGGAACAACATGCCCATTTTAGCCCGGATAGCCTTGCGCTCCTTGTGGCTCAGCGCCGTAAAATTTATGTCGCCGTACCAGATATCGCCTGAAGTAGGCAAAAATAAGCCTACCAACAATTTCAAAAATACCGTTTTGCCGGCACCACTCTTCCCGATAATCAGGTTGGTTTTGCCTTGCTCGAAGGTTACAGATACGCCCTTGAGCACTTGCTGCTCATCAAACGACTTGGTGATATTTTCAACGCGTATCATGTAAGAATCTTTGCAATGATAAAGTCAGCTAATAAAATCAGCACGTTGCTGTACACCACGGCTTGGGTGCTGGCCTTGCCCAACTCGATGCTACCACCTTTTACAAAAAAGCCTTGGTAAGCCGAAACGGTGGTAATCAAGAAGGCAAATACGAAAGCCTTCACCAACATCATGGTTACGTTGTTAGACACGAAAAAGGCCCGTAAACCCTGGTTATACTCCTCGGGCGTAATAAAGCCCGAGGTGGTACCTGCAATGTAGCCACCCAAGATACCCAGCGCACAAGCCACGATAACCAATAGCGGCACAACAATCAATGCCGCCACAATACGGGGCCTAATCAAGTATGCAGCCGTTTCAACACCCATGATTTCAAGGGCATCAATCTGCTCTTTCTGGCGCATCCCGCCAATCTCGGCAGCGATGTTCGAGCCAACTTTGCCCGCCAAGGCTAAACAAGAAAAGGTTGGTGCCAACTCGATAATCATCATGTCGCGTACAATGTAGCCAATATACCAAATTGGGATAGACGAACCCGCGAGCTGGTAAGCAAATTGCACAGAGGTTACCATGCCAATAAAAATGGCAATCAAACCTACAATAATAATGGAACCCACGCCGATGTCGTTCATCTGGCGCATAGTCTCTTTCCAATACATCGACTGCTTCTCGGGGCGCGAAAACATGCGCCACAGCATCGTGAAATACTGGCCAAGATGATAAAAAATGTTTACGTTTATCATATTGCGCCAAAGTTACAGCTTTTATGAATAAGCTTTGTAATTTTGCAGCCTGATTTACAAAAGTGAACCTTTTTGGGTCCAATTTTGCTTTACCACTCCAAAGTTCTCCCTATTTTTTTGGGCGCTTCCCCGTTACACGGGGCCGCTCCCCTCCGCGCTCGCTATTCGCTCGGCCCGCTTCGCGGTCTGGCCTTCGGCCACGCTCCGGGCAGCTAGCGCATAGGCGTATGTTTTTTTACACTGCATAATACCCCCGTCAACCTCAAACCATGAGCGACCAGATCAAACACGAATGTGGCATTGCCCTCGTAAGGCTTCTGAAACCCCTCGACTTTTACCGCGACAAGTACGGCTCTGCCCTTTACGGCCTCAATAAGCTTGCGCTGCTCATGCAAAAACAATACAACCGCGGCCAAGATGGCGTTGGTATTGCCAACATCAAGCTTGATATGCCGCCCGGCGTGCGTTACATCAGCCGTAAACGCAACAACGACGCAGAACCCGTGAAGGCGCTCTTTGAACAGGTATATAGCCGCTTCAAAGATTTAAGCGCCGAGCAAATTTCAGATACCGCTTGGCTTAAAGAAAATATGCCATACACCGGCGAGGTGATGATGGGCCACCTACGCTACGGTACCCACGGCGGCAACAGCATTGAACAATGCCACCCTTTCCACCGCCAAAATAACTGGATTACCCGCAACCTTTTGCTTTGTGGCAACTTCAACATGACGAATGTCGACGAGTTGTTCAATACCTTGGTAGAGCTGGGCCAACACCCCAAAGAAGTATCTGACACGGTAACCGTGATGGAAAAAATCGGGCACTTCCTCGACGAAGAAGTAGAGCACCTATATGCTTACTACAAACACCAAGGCTACTCAAAAGCCGAAACGACCAACTATATCGCCGCCAAGCTTAACGTGCAACGCGTGCTAGAACGTGCCGCCAAGGACTTTGACGGTGGCTACGCCATGGCAGGCCTTATCGGCCACGGCGATGCCTTCGTGATGCGCGACCCCGGCGGTATTCGCCCAGCCTTTTACTACGCCGACGATGAAATCATCGTGGCAGCATCTGAACGCCCAGCTATCCAGTCGGTGCTCAACGTAAACTGGAAAACCATTAAAGAAGTGAAGCCGGGCCATGCCTTGATCATCAAGAAAAATGGCGACCTCACCGAGCAACAGTTCATTGAACCCAAGCCCATCATTACGCCTTGCTCTTTCGAGCGTATATACTTCTCACGTGGTAACGACCGCGATATTTACAGCGAGCGCAAACGCCTAGGCGAGTTGCTAGCCGAGCCCGTGATGAAAGCCCTCAACTACGACTTTGAACATACCGTATTCTCATACATCCCCAACACTGCCGAGTCAGCTTTCTACGGATTGGTAAAAGGTGCCGAAGATGTGCTTAGCCGCATCAAGCAAGAGAAAATCATGGCCCTGAGCCAAAAAGGCAAAGCTATCGACCCTGATGAGCTCCAGAAAATACTGGCCATGCGTGCCCGTGTAGAAAAACTGGTAAATAAAGACGTAAAACTCCGGACCTTCATCACCCAGGACAATTCTCGTAACGAACTCGTATCGCTTGTTTACGACGTGACTTACGGCATCGTACATGACCATGTAGATACCTTGGTGCTGATGGACGACTCTATCGTGCGGGGTACAACCCTCGAGAAAAGTATCCTGAGTATTGTGGAACGCTTGAAACCTAAAAAAGTGGTGGTGGTTTCATCGGCACCACAAATCCGTTACCCCGATTGCTACGGCATCGACATGGCGAAAATCAAGGATTTCATTGCCTTCCAGGCGCTCGTGGCCCTACTCAAGGAGACCAAACAGGAAAATTTGCTGGAATATACCTACCAGATGTGCCTAGAACAGCAAAAACTGCCTATACATAAAATTCAAAACCAGGTCAAAAGCCTATACGACATGTTCGACGACGAGACCATCTCGCGTAAAATATCGGAGATAGTCAAGCCTAAAAATGCTACGTTCGAGGTGGAGGTTATTTACCAAAACATAGCGGGCTTGCACGAGGCATGCCCGAATAATCATGGCGACTGGTATTTCTCGGGTAACTACCCTACACCGGGCGGTTGTAAAATTGCCAACCAAGCCTTCATCTATTTCATGGAAGGCAAGGATAAGCGGGCATATTAATAAGGCTTCCAGAAATCAGGACACTGGATTTGCGAGAAGTTGTAAATTAAACCGATACCGAAGGTAGCGTAGGTATCGCGTGTCAGGCGGTCGCCACGTTGGTAGCCAGCCCTGCCAGTATTGATACCTTCTGGGTTAACCTCGCCGGAGCGGTCGGCCAGTGCTGCGGCAATATCGCCGCGCTGGCCGGCTATGTCGGTCAAGTCAGCATAATTCTGGCTCACATCATCGAGGTAATCGGTAAACAGATAACGCGATGTAAACTCGAAGTTCAAGCTCCAGTTAGTCGCGATATCTATTTTAAGCCCTAAACCATACGAAAGTGCAGGTTGAACGAGAAAATATTCTTGTCCACGCATTTGGCCTTCGGTGCCAAGTTCGGCCAAGTTATACCAAGTGCCTTCGTATTTGGCCTGGGGATTATGTTTAAAAAGCGTAACGCCACCGATAATATATGGTGCGTAAAACTTCTCTTTATCGCCATGTAAGTAAGGCATGAAGTTAAACTCCATCAAGAAGCTACCTTCGATGATATTATTGCGGAAGCTCAGGTTACGAGCTTTCTGAAAAGGGTTTGACGACAGTTTATCATCAAACGAAACATTGGCGTAGTTAATCGAAGCCCGTAATGCGATGCGTTGGTCTAGGTTCATCCTGCCTGTAAGGCCAATGGCGGGCCCAGGGCGACGTACACTGAAGTTCGTGTTCAAATCGCCAAAATAGGCAGCAGTACCAACCCAACCGCCGACTTCCCACACTTGGGCACGAACGGAGGCATTAGCAGCGATGAGCAAAACAACAATTATGAGAACCCGAAATTTGCTGAACATTGATTGGTATGGTTAAACTATTCCTACTTAACGAGGCAAAAGTACGTATTATTTGGATGTATCGCGGCCTAAGTACCTAGACATGATGAATTGTGCCGAAGGACTTGTGGTATTAAACGTATTTCTAGCATAAATGGTGTACCTGAGGAAATATTTTTAGCCTTTTTTTAGGCTTTATAGCCAATTTTAGCCTTTCACCAATTTTAGCCTTTCACCAATTTTAGCCTTTTCGCCAATTTTAGCCTTTCGCTAATTTTAGCCTTTCGCTAATTTTAGCCTTTCGCTAATTTAGCCAAAAATACACTGTATTTTTGTAGCAAAAAAATGGATATAGCCATCATAGCCACCCACATCTGGTTTGGGTTCATCACCAGTTTTCTAGGTTCCTTGCCTGTAGGCATGATTAACGTGACCGCCGTTGAGGTTACCGTTTCGAGGGGATATAGCCGAGCCTTCCTGTTTTCTGTTGGAGCATCATTGGTTGAATTACTTCAAGCATTTGTGGCCTTGTACTTTTTGCAGTACTTGTTGCAAGTACCCGAGCTCGACTTCTGGTTTATGCTCATCAGCATACCTTTATTCCTGGCCATCGGCATCAATTACTGGCGTCAAAAATCGGAGGTTAAACAGCACGAAATCACTGGCCGTGGTCCTGGTTTCTGGCGGGGCGTGGGTATTAGCTCGCTCAACATCTTGACTTACCCTTATTGGATATTGTGGGGTTCAATTTATATGAGCCGTGGCGTGCTGATTAACGAAACGCCTTTCATCGCCATCTTTGCCTTGGGTACAGGCATTGGAACATTTACCGCACTTTGCGTTTACGTGTTGGGCAGTACCTTGCTGCTGAAGCATATTAACCAGTTTAACCGGGTAGCCAACAAGGTGGTAGGCAGTGTGTTTTTCCTGTTGGCGGCCTACTTGATTTTTTTGGTCGTGCGGGATTACACTGCCCAATAGCCAGCGTCTTTGTTGCCGCTGTTGGCATCCCCAGCAACGGCGCTCCAAGTTTGCCATTCATCTGCCCTGTTTTAGGGCTTGTTGGCGGCTATACTGCTAGGGTCATTTTAAATCATTGATAATTAGACATTTACAATTAACCATTAAAAATGGCGGCAATGCCGCCGTTCAAGCGTTAGCTGGCCGGAGGGCCGCCGCAACGCGGCGGGTGCGCAGCACGGAGCGATAGCGAACCCCGAAGGACAGCGGCGACGCGTATGCGGCGCAACGCCCAAAAAACAAATCTATTTTCGGTAAATCCATAGTTCACCTAAGTTCAGGTTATTTTATTACTTTTGCAGCAAATTTAAAACACCCCAGTGCTTCGTCTTTTTAAAACCGACCAACTCATAGTAGTTGTCATTTTGGTACTATACGCCCTAGTGCTACGCTTCACGATGTTCAACACCCCGGTGCAAACGGTTGTGCAAACCTCCGCTTTGTTTGGGGATGTGGTGTTCAATTGGATTCAAAGCAGGGCTTTGCTCTCGGGTATTTTGGGCTTGCTATTGGCCCTGACGCAAGCCTTACACTTGAATTACATTGTCAAAGAGCAACGCATGGCGCCCGATTCGGGCTACCTCATTGCCCTTTGCTACATGTTGTTGGTGAGCAGTTCGCCTCATTTTGCCACGCTGAGCCCGCAACTCATGGCCAATAGTTTTGTCATATTGGCATTACACCAGCTATTCAGCGCCCAGAAAAAGCGCTCTATCATGGGCCAGTTGTTCAATTTTGGCTTCTGGGTGGCCATTGCAAGTTTGTTTTACTTTTCCGTTATCGTGTTTGTGTTGCTCGGCGTGATGGGCATCCTCATCTTGCGCAACTTTGACATACGCGAGTTTATCAGCTTGCTCTCGGGTAGTTTCGCGGTATACTTTTTACTGGGTGTTTACTACTTTTGGTACGATAGCCTAGATGTGCTCATCGATGGTCAAATTGGGGCGCATTTCAAGTTCATGGTATTTGATGGCCAGCTTGGTTTGGCAGATTATATCCAGTTTAGCACCCTGGCGGGCATCCTGCTTTGGGCCGTGCTCAACCTACAGCAAATCATGGCGCAAAAAAGCGTTAATGCCCAGCAATACCTCAGCCTTTTGTACTGGATGTTGCTCATTGGCTTGTTGTCATTAGCTTGCCAAGACCTTATCCAAGCACAGCACTTGATTATATTGTTGCCGGCCTTGTCGGTGCTGTTGGCAGTAAACTTTGAAACCATGTCGAGCCGCATTTTGGCCGAGGCCATACATATGGTCTTGTTCTTGGCCGTCATTGCCAATATGTACCAGGGCTATTTCTTTGCTAAATAAGCCCCATTCTCGTAAAACTTTAAACCTACGATATGAAATTCGGTGTAGTTATTTTCCCTGGTTCCAATTGCGACCACGATATGCTTCACGTACTGGGCAACGTCATGGGACAAGATGTTCGCGAGCTCTGGCATAAAGAAACCTCTATCGGCGACCTTGGTCCCGACGATTGTATCGTTGTGCCAGGTGGTTTCTCTTACGGAGATTACCTGCGTTGTGGTGCTATCGCACGCTTCTCGCCTATCATGAAGGCCGTTATCGAGTTTGCCAACAAGGGCGGCAAGGTACTTGGCGTGTGCAACGGCTTCCAAATCCTTTGCGAGGCAGGCCTGCTACCGGGTGCATTGCTCCTCAACGATACACAGAAATTTTCTTGCAAGAACGTGTACCTGCGCACCGAGACCAACAACTCGGCCATTACACGCCATATTGATAAAGGCACTGTACTGCAAATCCCTATCGCGCACGCGGAAGGCCGTTATTACGCCGACGACAGCGTGATCAAGGAGCTCAAGGCCAACGACCAAATCCTGTTCCGCTACTGCGATGTGAACGGTGTGAGCACTAATGCTTCAAACCCTAACGGAACAACTGATTATATCGCCGGTATCTGCAACGCCAAACGCAATGTATTTGGCATGATGCCACACCCAGAACGCGCTGCCGAAGGCGTGTTGGGCAATGCTGATGGCTACAAGCTCTTCGAATCGTTAATAAACGAAGTGCTAGTTTAACATATTGATTAACTTTCTATTAACTGAATCATAATGAGTAGCTTAGCTAATTTTGTGGCTCATTATAAACCAATTAATATGTACTACAACATGATACTTACACTGAGCTTAAGCCTGCTGTTGTGGTCTTGCCAAGCAAGCGACAGCAACAAGACCGAACCAACTACCACTCGCTCCGCTGATGCAGGTCCTGCTAAAACCTACGAGGCCGGTGTAAACCTTTCGCCGCTCAACGATGAAGGCCCTGTAAAATGGAGCTTCGGCGTAAAAAGCCTCGGCAACGATACCTATGAGCTCGTGTTCCAGGCCGATATCGACAAAGGCTGGTACGTTTACTCGCAGTTCCTCGAAAGTGCAGATGGCCCTGTGGCGACTAGTTTCAACTTCGAGTCGAAAAATGTACAACTAGAAGGCAAATGCGCCGAAGAAGGCGATAAAGTGGAAGGATTCGACGAGATTTTCGCGATGAACATCAGCAAGTTTAAAAACCGCGCCATCTTCCGCCAAAAAGCCAAAATCACCGATAAATCGCAGCCTGTAACGGGTTACCTGACCTTCATGACTTGCGATAACGAGAAATGTTTGCCACCGCAGGATATTGAATTCAGCATCACGGTGCAATAAGAGTATGTTTGGACTTTAGCTTCCGGCGAAAAACAGCTCTTTTCCGATGAT
>CAZDVQ010000068.1:0-23314 GCA_964508975.1 uncultured Saprospiraceae bacterium | reverse complement strand
ATACGGTTTTATGGCCTGATTTTCCGGGCGGCTCGTCCGTCAAGGCCAATCCTTTATACATACCAGTTTGGTAGAAATTCTTTTCAAGTAGCCCCGAAAAAAATGTGTCCTAATCGTAGCCTTTTCAAGGAGGGGAGCTCATGCAAGCGAAACACAAAGCATGCAGCGCAGATGTGGGGGTACAATGGCCGGAAAATGCTGAAAAACAAACAAAGCAATTAACGCTTAATGGCATTCTGCGTGAGCGATGTGGAGCGGTGGCGCGTAGCGCCAGACCGAGCCGCCCATTGTAGAGCTGAGGCATACCTCGGCTACCGCCGTCAGGCGGGTAGGGCGGCGAAGGGCCGAGCGGTTAGCGAGCCGCGCAACGTAGCGACCCGAGCGCATAGGGGCGTATGAAATACGCCCCTATGCGAGGGGCACGCCCAAACAATTCTACTTTTTATGCATTTAATAATAGAGGCAATTTGGTTCGTAGTTATAGCGAATTGGGGCTTAATTGAACGGCGTGGACAGATGATAGTAAATTTTAATAAAAAAGTTGCTATTTTCACGCGCTCATTCCGACAGGAATTGTGGCAAAAGCCTTGAAAAAGAAATTTTATACCGGGAACAACTGTGAACATTGGAACATTTTAAACTATTTACTGCATGAAATCTAGAATTTTGGTTCGCACTTTAGGCATTACCCTGATGGTGTGCTTAACGGCTAGCTTGTTTTTGCTGAACAAGCCACAAGATGCCAAAAAGCCATTTGTGAAATTGAGCAAAGAGGCCCGCATTGATCAGGCCTTTAAACGTCAATTTGAGTTAACCAAAGACTTAAGCCTGGGCTACCCGCCTACACAACGTTTGCAACAAGCCTATGAGTTGATCAAGCGCAAACAGATTGAGCTACAGAACCGTTCGGGCGAGTCAATCGCCGGCTCAAGCTGGTCAGAACGCGGCCCATACGATGTTGCTGGCCGTACCCGTACCATTATGTTTGACAGCCGCGATCCAAGCTATCGCACCGTTTGGACCGGTGGTGTAGGTGGTGGCGTTTGGAAAACCAACGACATTGCAGCGAGCCCTGCGCAATGGACTCCAATGACGGATTTCATGCCCAATATTGCTATTACCGATATTGTACAGAGCAAAATTAATCCTGAAATAATGTTTTATTGTACCGGTGAGGGTTATTCCAACGGTGATGCAATCCGTGGCTTAGGTGTTTTCCGCTCAACCGACGGCGGCGAAACATGGGCTTTACTCAGCAGTACCCAAACTTGGGAATATAGTTATCGCATGTTGGCTCACCCCAAAGGCGACTTGTACGTGAACACCGACCAAGGTGTTTACCGCAGTAGCGATAACGGCTTGAACTTTACCAAAGTTATCGGCGGCGGCCTATCAGGTACTTTCTCGAATGTATTCTATGATATCGAACTCAGCAGCGATGGTAAAATTTATGTATCAACCGCATCTGCCATCTACCGCTCTAGTACCGGTGATGTTGGCGATTGGACCAATATTACCAACGGAACTGGTTTCCCTAGTGGCGTTTCTCGCACGGAATTCACGGTAAGCCCATCCGACCCCAACACGATTTACGCTGCAACCGCCAACGGTGCTGGCGATGGCGAAGGTATTTACCGTACTACAAACGGTGGCGCTACTTGGACATCTGGTTCATTGCCTAATGCCATCGGTATGGATAACTATTGCCGTGGCCAAGCTTGGTATGACCTTGACATCGCCGTTGACCCGAATAACCCATTGCGTATTGTTGTGGGTGGTATCGACCCACACATGAGTACCAACGGAGGTTCAACTTGGACTCAATTGGCGCAATGGGCAGGAGCAGGTTTGCAATATGTACACGCCGACCAACACCGCATCATGTACCAACCAGGCAATAGCAACGTGTTGTACATCACCAATGATGGTGGTGTTTGGCGTTCCAGCAATGCTTCGGCATCACCTGCGCAAGTATCGTTCCGCCACCGTAACGAAACGTATAATGTAACGCAGTTTTACGCTGCGGCCATTCACCCAGATGCATTTTCGAATTACTTCTTGGCGGGTGCACAAGACAACGGTTCACAACAGTTTTACGAGCCAGGTGTATCGCGTACCCGCGAGGTAATGGGTGGTGACGGTGCGTTCTGCCACATTGACCAGAGCAACCCCAACATACAGTTTGTATCTATCTACTTTGGTAGCTACAGCATGACCCGCGACGGTGGTGTGAACTGGGGTTCAGGCCCTAACTCGGAGGGTTCGTTTATTAGTCCTTCAGACTACGACGATGACGCCAATATCTTGTATTCACAGACCAATAACCAAGACCAGTTTCACCGTTCAATCATATTAGGTAACATGGTAGAGGAGGCTTTTGTAACCGTAACTGGTCCAAACGGCTTGCCTTTTGTAAACTGTGTAAAAGTTGACCCCAACACGCCAAACCGTGTTTATTTCGGTAGCTTCGGTGGCTCTATCATACGGGTAGACAATGCCAACACGGGTACGAGTGTAGCCGGAACACCACTGACTATTATCCCAAGTGGTGGTACAGTATCTTCTATCGCCATTGAAGATGGTGATCCAAACCACTTGTTGGTAACGCTTTCTAACTATGGCTTGGCCAACAGTATCTGGGAGAGTAAAAACGGTGGTGTTACTTGGATTCCATCTGAAGGTGTGAACATCCCGAACAACTTACCTGACATGCCAGTAAACTATGCCTTGTTTAACCCGAACAACCCTACTCAGGCTATTATTGCTACGGAGGCAGGTATCTGGTCGACCGACTCTTTACAAGGCAACAATACCCGCTGGGATGCTCCAAACTTAGCATCGGGCGTACCGATTACCCGAGTTGAAATGCTTCAAATCAGGGAATCTGATAACGTGGTGTTGGCTTGTACCCACGGTCGAGGATTGTTTACCTCCGACGTGTTCTCGGTACCTACACCTTTTGCCATGTACGATCGCGTGCATTATACCAATAGCCCAATGAACTTTGATGGTTCATTAAGCTTACGAGCCAGCAGTTACTTGTGGAGCTTTGGCGATGGCGCAACGGCTAATACATCTGTAGCACAACACAGCTACAGTAATATTGGTACTTACAATGTTGACTTAACCATCAATGGCAACGTAAGTGCTGCGGATGACTTGAAAATTCTACCAGACCGTTCTGTTCCATATAAACCAGGCATCACTGGCTACGGCGGTGATTTTGAAAACTTTACCGAAGATTTCGGTGTGTATACCGTTAAAGGTTCGAGCTTAGAAAGAGGGCGTTCAACACTACCCTACAAAGATGGGACAAATAGTGGCAACAACGCGTTCGTCTTGGGCTTGACGGAATCATTCTACCAACGCTTTACGCATACCATGTTGTACACGCCGAATTTCGACCTATCGGCACCGGGAATTTACGAGCTGAGCTTCTTTGCCAAATATCAACTCGATCCAGGCGACGATGGTTTTAATGTAGAATATTCCTTAGACCGTGGTCAAACATGGCAGGTATTGGGTAGTGATAGCGAGGACGATTGGTATAACTACCGTTCGTCGAGCCAAACGGCTTTCCCTAGTGGTACACCCTATTTCACCAATATAGAAGTAGCCTTTACACAGTTCAAACGCAATATTTCTGAATTTGCTGGTCAGCCCAACGTTGCGTTCCGCTTCGTGGTTAAATCTGACGGCGCAGGTAACCACTCGGGTTTGGTTATTGACGACTTTGTGATTGATGTATACAATGAGCAACTAGCTACTAAATTGACCAGCTTTACTGCAAGATTCATCCCTGGCAACAGTATCCAAGTTGACTGGAGTACCTTCCCAGAGTACCGCCTGGATAAATTTGAACTAGAGGTATCTGAAAATGGTCGTGACTTTGAATTTGTGACAAGCGTTGATGTGCCGCTCCCTGGTAGCAGCATCACGCCTAAGTCTTACACTTATGAGCATGTCGATCGCCGTAAGAGTATCTACTTCTATCGCCTAAAAGTGATAGGTCTGGATACCAGTACAAATTTCTACTCGAATACGATTGTGGTCAAACGTAACCTAGATGGGTTCAACGTGTATCGCGTATGGCCAAACCCTGTTGTGGATAATCACGTTGAAATTACCTTCACGGATGGAATCAACGATGTACCATTAACGACAGAGTTGTACGACTATGCGGGTAAACTCATCCAATCCGAAACTCAGACTTTCTCTGGGGCTTGGTTGAGTTATGACTTCAATGGCGATTTGCCGCCAGGCATATACATTTTACGACTGAACTTTGAAGGGCAACCAGACCCGATTACGGTCAGGTTCTTCAAATTCTAAGCGTATGTTTGGATTTTGGGTTTCGAGGGAAAAACGAGCTATTTTTTGATGAGATTGCTTTAAAAAATGGGCGCATAGTGGGGCTACGTAACTATTTTTTAAAGCTAAAATCATCCGAAAAGAGCTGTTTTTCGCCGGAAGCTAAAGTCCAAACATACTCTAAGTCCCCAAAAAAGGCGCAGTGTATACACATTGCGCCTTTTTTCGTTAGTTTTGTATCCAAACTTTTTAAACCATGCGATACCTCATTTTCCTCCTAGCACTTAGCTTGGGCATAAGTGCTTGCACCGATGAACCCATTACGCCGGCAGAGCCCGTCATCAAGTTTAAATTCCGTTTTGACCAGAACCAAGTAAGGCTCAATAGTCTGGGTCAAATCTCTACTGTCCCAGCAGGCCGTGCGGCACAACACCCTGATTTCAAAAAAATGGGTGTCCATTATATTGAATTTACCCCAAACCAATTAACCCAAGTTGGCCAAGGTGATGTATTGTATAGGGCACCTGAAGTTACTACCGGCGGTAGTTTAGCCATTGACCAAGCACAAACCATCAATGCGCCAGAAGACAGTATTTTCCTGGAGATTCCCCTAAGCCAACTCAACCCAGGAACCTACAACTATATTAGAGCCTCGGTGGCCTACCAAGAATATGAAATATTGTTCAATGTACGAGGTATACCTATTATCGGTGATTTGCTCAACCAACGTGGTCTATTGGCTTCTTTCGTAGGCTTCAACACCTATATTACGAGCCATACTTTTGGTGGCAACACCATTCAAGTCAATGGTAACCGCTTGCAAGGGTTCTGGGGCTTTGCTACCATGCTGTCGGCTCCTTACAGCGCCTATAACCAGGTACTCTCAGGTCAAGCACCCGCTGGTGCAACTACGGTTGTCAACCCTTTGGCATCAACCTCGCCAATTCCCGCTGGCTCTTGTTTGGTCACTGGAGCATTTGATACACCACTGGTCATCACAGGCCAAGAAACCAGCGATATTACCGTAACCCTATCGTTCTCGATCAACAACAGCTTTGAATGGACGGATAGCGACAACAACGGCACTTTCGACCTCAACGCCAACGGTACGCCCCGCGACTTCGTGGTGGATATGGGCCTACGCGGTATGATGGCAAGCTTTACCCGTTAGCACCTCTATAGCCAACCATTGGCTTTGTACCAATTGATGGTCTCTTGAATACCTTGTTCAAGAGACCATTTTTGTTGGTAGCCAAAATCTCGCACGGCTTTATCTGAACTGCAATACCACGATTGCTGGGTAATCTCATTCGCTTTTTCGCGGTTGAGTGTTGGTGTTTTACCCCTAATTTTACCAATAAACTCAGCAATGCCAGCTACTCCGTGTACTATGGCATGCGGCACCCGAATGCGAATGGCTCGCTTACCCAATACACGTTTGGTTAAACTACCAATTTCTTCCCAGTGATACGATTGTGTAGAGCCGAGGAAGTAGATTTCATCCTTGGCCTTGTCCGAGCGTACTGCCTGCTCCATGCCCCGCACCAAGTCCAGTACATGCACTAAACTCATGGTTTTGTGGTCAAAGCCCAACATGGGTACAAGCCCACTATTCACTGTCTTGAAAAATATGAAGATATCACTATCCCTTGGGCCATAAACAGCTGGAGGGCGTACGATAGTGTAGGCTACACGGCCTTTATAGTTTTGACACAATGCCTCCTGTGCCATTTTACTCCTGCCGTATGCGGTTATGGGTGCAGGCGCCAAGGTTTCGTTCAACTCAATACCTGGCGTAGCCGGGCCAGCAGCGGCTAGGCTGCTGGTAACCAACACCCGTTTGATATTAGGACAATTCGCTGCGGCGTCCAGTACATTGCGTGTGGTGTCAACGTTGCCTTGCATATAGCCTGCTTCATTGGCCGCGGTAACTACCCCAGCAATATGAAACACATAGTCGGCATCAGCAAACACAGCGGTCAAATCGTCCACAGAGCCAAGGCCACAGTATGCAATTTCAACGGGCAAGTCCTTGATCCACTGCAAGTTGCTACTTTTACGGGCAATGCACTTAACGCGGTATCCCAGTTGAAGCAAATGTTCAACCAGGTGACTCCCAACAAAGCCGTTGGCACCTGTTACCACGGCACATGGTTTCGCTGCGGACATACTTAGGCGTAGTAACGGTTAAAAATATCCAAAACGGCACTGCTGTTTACACCGGCCTCGGCATCGGGTAAAGCCAAAATTTCAGCAAACAGCAAGTCTTGCTTGGCCAATTCTTTCCAACCTTCTGAATACGGCAAATGGCTAAAAGTAACCATCGAGTAAACATCCATGAAGCGTTCTGGGAATTTTTCTTGCAGGCTTGCGGCTATTTTCTTGCGGAGCAAGAACTTAGGGTCGGCCACGTGGTCGCGCATTTCCACAAAGTTGCGCAAGGCCAAGTCGGCAATAGCATTACCATCTTTAACCCTCGTGCTGTTAAATGCTTCAAATATGCTGGCCCAGTCGTTGTCGGTATCGGCAATCATGCTGTCCAGTATGGTACAGTCTTCAAAGCCACAGTTCATCCCTTGCCCAAAAAATGGAACAATGGCGTGCGCTGCATCACCGATTAATAAGGTTTTATTGTAGTTCCAAGGTTTACAACGCACCGTCATCAACGATGAGCTCGGGTTGGTATTAAAATCCTCGAGCAGGGTTGGCATCATGGGCACAGCATCGGCGAAGTAACGGTTGAAGAAGTCCATCACGGCCGCGTCGCTGTCCAAGCTATCAAATGACACCGCGCCTTTAAATTCCAGAAAAAGCGTGCAGGTGAAACTACCATCGGGGTTGGGTAGTGCAATCATCATGAAGCTGCCCCTCGGCCAGATATGGAGGGCGTTTTTTTCGAGTTGAAAGCCTCCGTCAGCGCTTGGCGGAATGGTGAGTTCCTTGTAGCCATGCTCCAAGTATGACTGTTGGTAGTCAAATCCAGGGCGTTTCATCAGACTCATACGTACGGCCGAGTATGCCCCGTCGGTGCCGAATAACAAGTCGGTAGCATGGCTCTTGCGTTGGCCAGTGGCCATATCGTCAAACAGCAGTTCGTCGCTTTCAATTTTGTAGTCAGCGCAAACATGGTCAAAGTTAAACTGCACGTTGGGTAGCTTATCGGCCAGGTCAAGCAATGCTTCATTGAGTCCACCCCTCGATACCGAGTAAATGGCCTGGCCTTCTTTTCCGTAAGCTTGATAAATCTGTTGCCCGTCTTCGGTATGGATCATGCGGCCGTACATGGGGATAGCCGTTTCCCGAATTTTATCGGCTACACCAGCTTTTTCAATGCCTTTCCAGCCCCTGTCGCTCAAGGCTAGGTTAATAGAGCGGCCACCAGAGTAGCCCGCTTTGCGCATATCGCCACGACGTTCAAAAACTTGCACGTCATAACCTCTTTTGCCCATGATAAGGGCCCAAAGCGAGCCTACTAGCCCCGCTCCGATAATCGTAACTTTATTTTTCATAGTTCAAAATTCATCGTTCATAGTTCTTTTATGGGCGCCCCGGCGCTACGCGCCGTCGGCGTGCTTCGGGGTTCGCTTTGCTCCGTGCTACGCACCAGCGCCTAGGGCGCTGCCCTCCGCATGCCTGGCGCGAGGCCAAAGCTCATTTTACGGTTTATGATCAAACGTTCTGCCATGCGAAGTACTTACTAATCACAATTCATCGTTCATTGTTCATAATTCATAATACCTTTGTTGTGCTGCGCTAGCGTAAAAGTACAAAATTATGAGATTTTATATCATAGCAGGTGAGGCTTCTGGCGATTTGCAAGGCTCAAAATTACTACAAGCTTTACAATCTCTCGATGCGGGTACGCATTGCCGGGCCTGGGGTGGCGACTTGATGGCCGCCGCCGGTGCCTCCATCGATAAACATATACGCGAGCTAGCCTTCATGGGTATTGTGGATGTATTGCGCAACTTGTTGAATATCAAGCGTAATTTTGTACAATGCAAGCAAAATATACAAGATTTTAAACCTGATGCCATTATACTCATCGATTATTCGGGCTTCAATTTACGCATGGCAGCATGGGCCAAACAGCAAGGGTATAGGGTTTATTATTATGTTTCGCCACAGGTTTGGGCTTCTAGGCCAGGCCGCATTGCCAAAATTAAAGCCCATGTGGAGCGGGTATTTTGTATTTTTCCCTTTGAAAAAGCCTTTTATGCCAAACATGGGTTAGATGTGAGCTATATCGGCCATCCGTTATGCGATGATATTCCCGAAACCTACGACAAGGCCTTGGCTAAAGCTCAATTCTTGTCAAGCCATCATTTAACTGATAGGCCATTGATTGCATTACTGCCCGGGAGCCGAAAACAGGAACTTCGCTACATCTTACCACCTTTGCTACAAACCGTAGCTTTAAAGCCTGATTATCAGTTTGTCATTGCACAATCCAGTGCTATTGATAGCCAAGTATACTTTGATGCTATCGCTGGCTTGTTCCCGCAGGGGTTAGATAACTTAAGCCTAGTGCAAGATCAAACCTATGCCTTATTGCAAGCAGCAGATGCTGCTATCGTTAAATCAGGTACATCTACCTTGGAAACAGCCCTTTGGCAAGTGCCACAGCTTATCGTGTACAAAACAGGAGCCTTGCTGTACGAAATTGGTAAGCGCATCATTAAGGTTCCTTACTTGGGCATTGTGAATATTATTCTAGATAAAGCGGCTGTGCCGGAGCTGATTCAAGCGGAATGTAACCCAACACGCATTGCAGCTGAATTAGAGCAATTACTTCATGAAAAGACCAATCAACTAGCTGATTATCAGAAATTAAGACAGCTATTAGGTCCACCTGGGGCTGCCCGCCGTGCGGCTGTAGAGATACTGGAACGTTTAAGCAAGCCGTTGTAGGCCTGTTGCGTTAGCTGCCTGGAGTGCAGCCGTGGTACACGGCTGGTGCGTAGCACCGAGCGACAGCGAGCACGGAAGGGAGCGGCGACGCGTAGCGGCGCAACGCCCAAAAAGATTTTGGTAAAAAGGGGTAAAAAGGGGTAAAAAGGGGTGAAAGGGGTAAAAGGGGTAAAAAGGGGTGAAAGGGGTAAAATATTTTATTCACCAATCTTGACCAATCTTCACCAATCTTCACCAATCTTCACCAATCTTGACCAATCTTCACCAATCTTCACCAATCTTCACCAATCTTCATCAATCTTCACCAATCTTCACCAATGATACAGCTTCGCATATTACTATTAACCAGCTGTTTAGCCATGATTGGGCTATCGGCCTGGCTTTGGTATTTGCCATATGAGGCATTTAAAGCATGGGCCTTACAACTAGCCCAAAACGACTTACTCGCCCCAAAGGTCGACGCCTTAATAGGCCCTCATCGGTACTCTTGGATTCAATGGGCAAGTGTAGGGGCAACGGTTTTAAGTGCTGCCGCTACTTTTTACTTAAACAGATACTTACGTAATATTATACAGTACTTAAATGCTGTATATCAATATATTATAGACAAAATTAAAGCCCATCAAAAACTATTTAGCAGTCAAAGTACTGCCATAAAAGGGGCATTTTGGGTATTATGGTGCTTCACGATAATCCGCAGTGTTTACCATGCTTACCATTTTGATTTGCAATATGATGAAGCTTGGACATTTGTGACCCACAGCAAGAATGGTTTGTTTTTTTCAGCGGTAGCCCCGCACAATAATCACATATTATATAGCATGCACAGCGCGCTGTTCCATCAAATAGGGCTTTCGACTTGGTGGAGCATTCGGCTACCGGTTTTGCTGTATGCTGTGGGCCTGCTTTACTTGACCAGTTTTTTCTTGTTGCAGCAATTTAAGCCCTGGGCGGCATGGTTTGGTACTGCATTTTTAAGCTTGAGCGGCGCATTTACGTATTTTTCGTTTTTGGGTCGTGGGTATATGCCAGCCATGTTTTTTGCCTTATTGAGCCTTTGGGTACTGAGCCACCTGGTGCGTGGGGAGCAAGAGAGGGTACAAGGAGGCTTGTTTATAGCGAGTAGCGTTTTGGCTGCATGGAGTTTGCCCACACAGGTGATATTTACCCTGGCTATTGGCCTAGTAGCGGTTTTGTGGCAATGGTCAGATAGACGTAGTTTAAAATACATGCTTGGCTTAGGGCTAGGCATTGGAGCGGGTTTATTGTTGGTGCTAGGCCCAAGTTTGTTGGCGGGGGCCTTGTCGGTAGGAGAGCAGGCTGTAGGCGGGGCTAGTAAAGCATTTAATTTGGGTGCACTTGGGCATTACTGCATCGCGGTTTTACAATTTCAGGTCTGGGCACCACATGCATGGCCATTGCTATTAATGCTTGGTTTAACGGTATTACTGGGTTTTGGGCGCGGGAAACGGGTATTTGCGACTGTTGCCGCCTGGGGCATATTATTTTCTATGCCTTTTGTGGTATTGATCAGCGGCCTATATATGCCAGAGCGGGTGTGGGCATTCATGGCCATACCGCTCAGTATATTATGTGCAGGGCTCATACAGCGGTTTAACGCGTTGCAGCGTTGGTTTGCGCTGGCTATTTTGGTGACGGTGTTTTATTACGGCGAGGGGAGTCCGTTTATACGATGGAGTGTATCCTTAGACCGCTCCTCTCGGTTGGTTGCCCAAAGTATGCTGGATGAAGGGATGAGCCGATACTACAGTAATTTTGACTATATCAAGCCCATTGCAAGCGTATATGCCCACATGCGTGGCAAGTCGATAGAAGCAGTTTTACAAGGCAGTCAGAGCATTAATGGAGTGGAAGATTTAGACGATTTGGATGATCTTGACGGTATAGTTTACCATGTGGAGACACCTGTGGAAAAAAAAGAATATTCTGAAATTTATCGAGATACGGTACTCGTATTACTCCGCAAAGAAAAATAGCTCGATTTGATAAAATTATATTTTGAATAGTCATTTAATTTAAAATTATTATTTTTGGAAAATATCAATTAATGTGACAGTATAAAAAAATAATTATACTTAGTGTTCATTATACACTTTTTAAAAGTATAAACGCAAAGTAAGGTGGAGAGCGTTGTTTAAAAAATATGATAAAAACTATAATTGTGAAAATAGTTTAACTCTAGTACTCTTGAATTTGAAGCTCGAAAAAGTACCAAAATCAGGATTAGGTGTTACGTTTGTGATGCTCGATAAAAATGATAGTTTTTTGTGTTTATTTGTTTGGGTTAGAAGCTCTCAACCGCAAGGTTTTGAGCTTCTTTTTTTTGGTATATCACCAATGGGAGGCAACGAAACGGCATAGTGTTGCGTATTCCAGCAAACCAGTTGTGCGCTGCAAGCGTTAAATACCGTAGCCAGTTATGCATTGTATCATGAGTATTTACTTGTATCGTCGCGAAAAAAAAGTATTTTTGACACCTGCTCGGCAAGATTAAAACTTAACTGGAAGAAATAAACCCTAGCATACAACCTAAACACGACATTGAATCACTTTAATAGCGGAAATTAATGCGAAGTTTCGTATCGGACGAAGATAAAGCATTGGTGGAAAAATGCATCCAAGGCAATCGTTTGGCTCAGAAAGAGCTTTACATGCGCTATTGCGATGCTATGTTCACCTTGGCCTACCGCATTACCAACAGCTTTGAAGATGCAGATGAAGTTTTGCAGGACACTTTCCTCGGTGTATTTACAGGTTTACACAGCTTTAAAATGGAATCGACCCTAGGTGCTTGGATCAAGACGATACTCGTCAGGACGGCCATGCGCAAGATTAAAAAACGGGTTAGTTTTGAAGAGATTACAGACCAAGTTGGCGGCACGGAAACCTCGAACCTCGGCCATTTAAAGTTAGATGCCGAATACCTGGAGAAAGCCATCCAGTCGCTCTCAGATGGATACCGAAGCATTTTTGTACTCATCGAGGTTGAAGGCTTCTCCCACAAGGAAGTTTCAGAGATGCTCGACGTTACGGTAGGCACTTCAAAATCGCAGCTTTTCCACGCCAAAAAACAGTTACAGAAGAAATTAAAATCAATGGGCATCGACCGGGCCTAATACAAATGTCAGAACTACCAGCACATATAACCCAACTCCTACAACAGCTACCTGTGTACAAGGCTGCCGATAACGCTTGGGAGCGTTTAAGCGATCGCCTTGATCTCCGGGAAGATGGACCGTTGGTATATGATGATGTACTCCGGGAGATGCCTAGTTACCAGGCTTCGCCGCTGAACTGGTTTGCCATTGAAAGTGAATTACCCGAGCCTATTGCTATTGCCCCCGCAAAACGCCGACGCCCTTTTGCCTTGGTGTTAACGGCTGCCATGGTGCTTGTGCTCGCTTTTGCCTGGTTCTGGAATGAACAAATTACCCCTGCTGATCCTGGCTACACCATTACGTACAGCACAGAGGTATTTGAATTGCCGCCCAGTACGACGGAATACAACAACGCCCAGCAAATCATGGATATCCTCAAGGAGAAATGCCGCGTGGATGCCGCCACTTGTAGTAAACCCGATTTCAAACGCCTTGAAAATGAGCTTAAAACCATTGAAAGCGATATCGAACAACTTCAAAGGGTACTTGGGGCGTATCACGAAGAACCTGCCATGCGTCAAAAATTAGTTAGCTTGGAACAACAGCGTTCAACCATTATAAAATCTATGCTTCGCTTAACTTGATATGTTGACTACACGATACTATCTCTTATTCATCCTTTTGCTGCTGGGAATGAGTACCTCGGCACAGCAAAGCGTTGAATTACAGGTGGTCACTCGCCAGTCGCACCATAGTTTCGAATATAAACCTGGCTTTTCGCTCAATATCGTTGGCGAGGCCGCCGATATCACTATCAAGGCCGCCGATATTAAAACCATCGAGCTCGACCTGAAAATCATCGCGAAACACCCCGAACGCAGCGTGGCCGAGCTCGACCTGGCCAAGATGAAGTTTATCAATAGCCGACTTGGAGCTATTTGGTACCTCCGGAACTATGTGTCGCTCAACAAAAACGATAAAGAACCCAAAGCTACCCTTAAAGCCAGTTACGTTTTAACCGTGCCTAAAACCTGTAGCGTCAACTTGAACAACAAACTCGGTAAGGTTGAAGTTACCGGCTTGGATGCCGAACTCACTGCCACAGGCGAATACGCCACTTTCTTGCTGAAGGATATCAGCGCAAAGGTTTTGATAGATTCATACCTCGGCGATATTAATAGCTCCAACCTCAGCGGCGGCCTGTTTATCAAGTCTAACCGCTCTGATATTGTGATTGACCGTATGAAAGGCAGCGGTGTGATTGTTGCCGAGTACGCTTCTATCATTGTTCGAGCCGGACAAGGTCTTGCAGATTTAAATATCAATGCTAAATATAGTAGCATCCAGTTTAATGACGATGCCAAAGCGGGTTACAACTTTGACCTCGTGGCCAACCACGGCAAAATTGAACACCCAGAGTTCATGCGGTTTAAAATTACCCGTACGGAAGCCCGAAAGCAAGCCACCTTATATGCCGACGGCAAAAAACCTAATGTAACCATTACGACTTCCTACGGTGATATCACCATCACCACAAATTAACCACACGGTTTTTTACATGAAAAATATTGGATTACTTCCCGTACTCCTGCTTTGCTTCCTTGCTGCTCAGGCACAGGATAAAGCTGGTTTTAAAGTATTGTCCGCAGGCTTTGAATATCAACAATACCCCACAGGATTTTTACCCGGTGCTTACGTTAATGTTGCTATGCAACCTAAACATGTGTTGACCCTTAAAGCTGGCTACAATGCCGTAAACCACCAGGATTTTGGCGTACAGGATTGGGAAGAAGGCGGTGGTCCAGGCGGCTCCGTGGGTTATCAGTACTACTTTAAAAGTGCCAATAAAGGCTTTTTCATAGGTGCCCGCACCGACCTTTGGTTCAATAAAATCAACTGGACCGACGACAAAGGCCTGCCCACCGAAAACTACGGTACCACCAATATCGTGGTACTACAACCTACGGCCATTGGTGGCTATACCTTTGTTCTGTGGGATAAACTTGAACTGAGCCCACACCTGGCTTACGGGGTAGAAATCAATGTAGTGGAAAAAGGCCAACCCGTTGGAGAAGGTACTATCTTCCTTTGGGGTGCTCAACTCGGCTACCGCTTTTAAGCGTTTGTTTGGACTTTAGCTTCCGGCGAAAAACAGCTCTTTTCCGATGATTTTTGCTTTAAAAAATAGTTACGTAGCCCCGCTATGCGCCCATTTTTTAAAGCAAGCTCATCAAAAAAAATAGCTCGTTTTTCGCTCGAAACCCAAAATCCAAACATACTCTAGAACTCGGCAATCGTTACGCCGTCACCACCTTGATGTGGTTCGGCAAAGCGTACCGACGAGATATGGCTGTACATTTTTAGCTTTTTACGCACCAAGTTGCGCAACACGCCCGTGCCCTTGCCATGTACAATCTGTATGATGGATACATTGGCCAACAAGGCATTGTCTACAAATTGCTCCACGGTACCCATAGCGTCTTCCATGCTCATGCCGCGAATGTCGAGTTTACTTTCAAAACGGTCTTGCTTCACCATGTCGGTACTTACAAACGCCGTTTTGGGTTTCTCTATCGGGTTTTTCAGCGGGATAAGGTCGCGAAGTTTCATGCGCATGCGCAGGTTACCCACCAGCACGAAGGCTTCTTTTTTCTCGATGCTCTCAATCACGCCCAAGGCGCCGCCATCGCGCAGTTTTACTTGCGTGCCCGGACCAATCGGCTCCGTACTTTCAGCTTCCTGCTGCTGGTAAATTTCCTCCTTGATCACCTCCACCGTTTGGCTGAGGGCCTGTTGCTTTTGCAGTTGCTCTTGTAGCAGTGCTTGGGCTTTTTCGGTAGCTTGACGCGAATTTTCTTGCTCGCGTAGCTCTTTCAAAGCCTTTTGAATTTCCTTGCTGCTATTCATTGTCTCGCTCAAAGCCTGTTCCTTGGCCTGGAGTTTCAGCCTTTTACGGCCTGTTTCCAGCTCTTTCTGTAAAAACTCGTAGTTTTTGATCAAATGGTCCAAGTGCTTTTGACGGGCTTCCAGTTGTTCTTTGGCCAACTCGGCAGCTTCTTTTTCTTGTTGTAGTTCAATCAGCAGCTCATCAAAGTTGCGCTCGGCCTCGCCAAGGCGCTTTTGGGCGTATCCGATAACCTTGCCGTCGAGGCCAGTTTTCTTGGCAATCTCGAAGGCGTAAGAGCTGCCAGGCTTGCCTACACGCAGTTCGAAGGTAGGCGATAAAGTATCGGAGTTGAACACCATGGCTCCGTTCAAGATACCTTTATTCTTGAACGCAAAAACCTTGAGGTTCGAGAAGTGCGTGGTAATAACCCCATGCACTTGTTTATGGTTGAGGTCGCGTAAAATGGCCTCGGCAATCACACCGCCGGCTTTTGGGTCGGTGCCTGAACCAAATTCATCGATAAGGACCAGCGTATGCTCGTCGGCTTGCTCCAAGATGGTCTTGGCATTGCGCAAGCGTGCCGAGTAAGTGGAAAGGTCGTCTTCCAATGATTGTTGGTCGCCAATATCGGCGTACATTTTACGGATGACCCCAATTTTTGAACCTTCCATTACCGGCAGCAACATGCCAAACTGTGTCATGAGCTGCAATAAGCCTACCGCTTTCATACACACCGATTTACCACCAGCGTTGGGGCCGCTGAGGAGTAAAATACGGTTATCGTTGCGGAACTCTAGGTCGAAGGGCACTGTTTTCTTGCCTTCCTTGGTATGGTTCAGGAACAGCAGCGGGTGGAATGCCCGCACCAGTTTATAGCTCGGTTTGTCCTCAATCTCGGGCAGGTCGGCTTTCATTTGTTGGGCCATGCGTGCCTTGGCTTGAATCACGTCGTAGCGCACAATAATGCCTTGGTATTGGCTCAACATGGGCTCAAAAGGGCGTAAACTCGCGCTGATATCCTTGAGGATGCGGTAAATTTCGCGTTTCTCGTCGTGCTCCAGGTCAAACAGGTCGTTGTTGATATCAATCACTTCTTCCGGCTCGATGAAGGCCGTGCGGCCCGAAGAAGATTCATCGTGGATGATACCTTTGATTTGGCGTTTATACTCAGCAGGGGCGGTCAATACGCGACGCCCGTTGCGGAACGACTCTACCGAATCGGTCAACCAGCCTTTACTCGCGTAATTATTCACCACACGGCGGAATACTTGTTCCAATTCCTTGCGTTTCGATTGCATCATACGGCGGATGCGCGTCAGTTCTGTGCTGGCATCTGGGCGTATGTTGCCTTCCTCGTCGATAATTTTCGACAAGTCGTTGAGCAGGCTATCGTCGTAGCTATGGTCTTTTATCACGCTGTACAGCGTTGGGAAAAGCTCCTTGGCGTCTTTTTTGGTCTGGAAAAACCTGAAAATATCGCGTACAATACGCAGCTGAATGCTGATGGCAAACAGGCCTTCCTGGGGCAGCACATAGCCTTCCACCGCGAGGTATTCAAGCAGGTCAACAATATCGGGGTAAGCTTGCAGCGGGAACAGCAGCTGCTGGTCGTACACTTTTTTGAACTCGTACACCTCTTGTAAGCGGGCACGAATCAGGGCTGCATCGGTCATAAAGCCCTGCTGCTCAAGGTATTCCCGGGCAGGGTCGCCGTGGCATTGGTCCTGGGTACGTTCCAGTATTTTATCAAATTCCAGGGTATGGAGTATATCTTTCGGGGCGAGGCTAATCATGGTGTAATCGTTAAACAAAGGGCGTGCAGCGGCTTGGCTAGCCCTGCAAAAGTAAGCTAATTGTAAATGAAAAAATGGCGAAAAAGTTCCATGAGATAGTTTAAATACCGTTCTAAAACCATAATCAAACCTGATTTTATCCTATTGTTTGTTTAAAAGTCGCATTAGCACATCAGCACATCGAAAAATTAGCACATTTATTTGGGCGCTTCCCCTCGCCATTCATGCCGCCCAGCATGGGCGGCTTGACAATGCTCGGGGCCGTTACGCTACGGCGCTCGCTATTCGCTCGGCCCGCTGCGCGGTCTGGCCCTGCGGGCCACGCCTCCGCATCACTAGCGCGGATAGGTTTTCAGAACGGGCATAGCTCTTTTCATAATCGCCGCATTTTTGCGGCGATTAGGATGTTTTTTTACCGTAAGGCCTTATTTATGCTTCCGACAAGGCTTGTATACACTGCTCTCGGATAGCCCACAACTGGTCAAGCTGGTAAGGAATTTCAGGATGTTCTGACAGCCACTGTTGGAGATAATCTTTATGATACTGCACTTTGTAGGCAGCTATTTGATCGGCTTCAATAACGCACTCTGCCATGATATCATTGGATAGATCGGTCAAAGCGGGCATGGTGTAATCCAACATTTGGCCTTGGTGTTTGAGGTAGCAGTGTGCCTCTGGCATATAATCCAAGTGGTATTGGTTTAAAACAGCCGCTACAGGTGGGGTGTTGTGGGTATTCATTTTAAACATCCCGATGACAAGTTGAAAGGCTGTTTGGCCCTGTTCATCGGCCAAGGTTTTTAGCAGGGCGTGTTTGGTGCTGCAGGTACCACATTGCTCGGTGAACAGCGCCAGCAAGTTGTTTTTATCGCTGTTGCGGGCATAGCGGAGCGTCATGACGTACTCGGCAGCTTGGTCAAAATGATTTAAACCATGTTGCAAAAATGTGCTTGAAACTACGCCTTTCGGCTGTATGGAGAAGTTGGGCATGGGCATAAGATTGCAAATATTTGCGTGAGCCGACCGGAGCGTGGCCGCAACGCGGCCAGTGCCGCTAGGCACCGAGCGAACAGCGAGCGCGTAGGGTGGCGACCCGAGCATCATAATGCGTTTAAAACGCATTTATGATGCTCGGGGCACGCCCAAAAACAATGAACTATGTTCTTATTTCACCGTATAGCCATTGCCAAACCCAGCAGGCGGCGCTACAAATTGTAGCTGACCTTCAGCGTTCTCGGCCATGAGGATCATACCTTGCGACTCTATACCGCGCAGTTTACGGGGCTCTAGGTTCGCCAGTATCAACACTTGCTGTCCAATGATGGCCTCCGGTGCAAAGAACATAGCGATGCCCGAAACCACGGTGCGGGTTTCAAAACCGAGGTCAACGCTGAGCTTGAGGAGTTTGTCGGCTTTTTCAACCTTTTCCGCGGCAACGATGGTGCCCGTACGGATGTCCATTTTGGCAAAGTCGTCGTAGTTGATATTGGCTTTTACGCCTTCAGGGCTTTTGCTTTCAGGGCTAGTTGCTGGAGTTTCCACTTTGGTGCTTTGTTGTTCTTTGGCTAAAATATCTTGGAGGATTGCTTTCTGGTGTTCAACGATTTTTAAACGGGAGTCGTCCTTGCGGTCGTTGATTTTGGCAAACAACAGCTCGGCTGGCTTGATTTCGTGCCCGCGAGGCAGGAGTAACTCGGCCATTTGTACGGCTTCGCGCACGGCGTTGAAATCACCTGCTTTGGCTACGGGTACATTCAACATGCCACGTAAGCGGGCCGAAACAAACGGTAGCACCGGCTCCATCAAGATGCTCAGGACAGTGCTTACCTGTAGGCAGAAACCGAGCGTAGCGGAGATGATATCGGAACTAGGATCTGTTTTGTAAATGCTCCAAGGAGCGTTGTTTTGCATTACAGCGTTACCCAGCGAGGAGATTTCCATCATGACCTTGATGGCTTGCTTAAACTCGAATGCCTCGATGTTTTGGGCGTAGCTATCAATAAGCGGCAATAATTTATCGGTGTTGAGCTTGTAGAACGAGCTGACTTCGGCCTCGGTGGCACCTTTGATTAAGGTGTATTTGTCAAAATGCGGGATTTCGGCACCGAAGTAGTTGTTCGACAGGCTGAGTACGCGGTTCACGAAGTTGCCGAGGTTGGCTACCAACTCATTATCGTGGGCCTCGATAAACTCGTCCCACTTGAAGTCGCCATCTTTTTGCTCGGGCATATTTTTCGAGAGGTAATAGCGCAGGGCATCTTCCTTGTTGGGGAAATCTTTAAAGTCTTCGAGGTATTGGTGTTGCTCAATACCCCAACCGCGCGACTTGCTGAACTTGCGGCCTTCAAAGTTGAGGAATTGGTTGGCGGGCACGTTTTTGGGCAAGGCAAATTGGCCGTGGGCTTTCAACATGGCCGGGAAAATAATACAGTGGAACACGATATTATCCTTGCCGATGAAGTGGACAAGTTCCACGTCATCGCCTTTCCAGTAATCTTCCCAGTTTTTGCCATTGTCTTTGGCCCATTGGCGGGTAGCCGAGATATAGCCAATCGGGGCATCGAACCAAACGTAAAGCACTTTGCCTGCTGCCTCGGGCAGTGGCACGGGTATGCCCCAGTCGAGGTCGCGGGTAATAGAGCGGGCACTGAGGCCACCGTCTAGCCAGGAAAGGCACTGGCCTTTCACGTGGTTGCGCCAATCATCGGGGTTGTGGAGTTGTAGCCCGTCAACCTTGCCATCGCGGATCCACTCGCGTAACCATGCCTCGTGTTTGTCGAGGAGGAGGTACCAGTGTTTGGTGGTTTTGAGCACGGGAGCGTTGCCGCTGAGTACCGAGTGCGGGTTAATCAGCTCGGTTGGCGATAGGGTAGAACCGCAGTTCTCGCATTGGTCGCCGTAGGCGGCACCGTGGCCACACTTGGGGCATTCGCCCGTGATGAAGCGGTCTGCCAAGAACTGATTGTATTGTTCGTCGTAGTATTGTTCGGTTTCGCGTACTTCAAACTCGCCACCTTGCTCGTATAGTTTGGTGAAAAACTGTTGTGCGGTTTCGTGGTGTAATGGGTCAGAGGTACGGTGGTAGATATCGAAGGAAATCCCCAGTTTCTCAAAGGTTGATTTGTTGAGCGTGTGGTATTTGTCTACGATTTCACGGGGTGAGATGCCCTCGGTTTTGGCACGCATGGAGATGGCGGCACCGTGCTCGTCAGAGCCACAAACGAAAACCACATCTTTACCTTGAAGGCGTAAAAAACGGGCGTATATATCCGCTGGCAAGTATGCTCCGGCAAAGTGACCCAAGTGTAAGGGGCCATTGGCATAGGGTAGGGCAGCGGTGATGGTGTACTTTTTAGACATGGACTTTTATGAGATAGGAGTGAGGAGAGAGGAGATAGGAGTGTTGCGGAAGATGGCATTGATACTAAACAACTACCAACTATAAACAACCAACTATCAACTTGAAAAATCGACTAAATCTTGCTCGCCGAATAGCGGGACGGGGTCTTTGCAATCAAAATCGCCGTTGTAGTTGATGCAGATTTCTTCGTGCGGCTCGATGCTTCGGATAGCAAAAAAGGTAATGGTCAAATCCTCTACATCGTGCTGGTACTGCGCGTTCGCATCGAAGCTATGGTTGTAAATTGAACCATAACCCAGGGCGATGGCCTTGGCGTCGTCGTCCCACAGGAAGTAGTAATTCTGCAAAGGCATGTTGTCGAGTAGCTTGGCAAAAGGAGGATGCACCACGATGACGGGACAAACCTCAAATACTTCGCCTGGGCGAATACGCTCGCTACAATACACGGCCCGGCCTTTGCCAGGGATGTCTTTGATGTAAAGCGGTAGTTGCGGTCCCATAAGGTTGATTAAAGTCCAAACATACTCTTAAAGCGCAAAAGTACGAACAAATCTGCATCAATCGAATATGATGGTAAGGTTATTGTAGGGCTAAAGGTATTCTACCCTGCCCTAAAACACAAATATTTCATGAAGCATATTGGATTAACCCTAGTACTTACCTTAATGGGTATTGTACAGAGCTGCGCATTTATAACTTTTGGCTTGAGGGGCCTACCAGACGTACGCGACGGTAAAGTTTTTGACGCGCATATTGTCAGGGCAGCAGATGAAAAATTTGAATTTTTTGAATCGAACCGCACGGAAGAACTGGGTAAAACACTGCTTGTCAACAAATCAAAATACGCAACGGAAACCATTAGCCTGGACGAAGGATTAAAGCGCTCGGCCACCCTGGGTTTCATGATTATACGCAACGATAGTATTTTGTATGAGCGGTATTTTAAAGGATATGATGAAACAGACAACGTTGCGTCGTTTTCAGTAGCTAAAACCTTTGTAGGTGCTTTGACGGCTATTGCCCGGGAAGAAGGCCATATCAAGAGTTTTAACGACCCTATTTGCATTTACCTGCCCGAACTCGATGCCAAATTGTTTCAATCCGTGACCATCCAACACTTGCTTGACCATACCTCGGGTATTAAATTCCCGCCAGTATACCAAGAATACTACGGTAATAACTTGGCTAAAACCATGATAGACGTAAAGCCCGGCGAAGCACCGGGTACCCGTTTTTTCTACGATAACGGTAACACACAACTCTTGGCCATGCTCCTTGAAAAAGCTACAGGTCAAACCATCGATAAATACCTAGAGGCAAAAATCTGGAGCCGAATCGGTACCGAAGCGGATTTACATTGGAATATCGACAGCCGTCGAAACCATACCATTAAAGCTTTTTGCTGCATGAATGCCCGTATGCGCGATTTTGCCAAGTTTGGTCGCTTACTCCTCAACGAAGGTAACTGGAATGGCACGCAAATCATCCCTAAGGCTTGGTTTGCTGAAACGCGTGATCGAAATACTGCCCAAGGCCGCCATATCATTTACAAAAATCATATCTGGTCCGAACGCCACGGCCAGAATATCCTGTACGCAGCAGGTTTGTACAACCAATATTTATATTTGTACCCGGATAAAAATATAATCATCGTTAAGTTTAGCCGTAAAAATTTGACCAGGCACCCGCTTTGGTCTGATTTCTTCGGGATGCTCATCGATCAATTATAGCGTTAAGAACGAATACTAGCTTCTTGTATTTTTTTCTTCTCCTCATAAACTATTTGGAACTTTCATTGTTGATAGTATTGCTATTAAACAAATAAACTCATATGGATTCTAACGCAGGGAACACCGCGCTAACCCCACTTCGCCGTTTGACACAGCTGATGTCAATGGATCAGAAAGATATATTCTACCTATTGTTGTATGCCATCTTCGGTGGGATCATTACGCTAACCCTACCGCTGGGTATCCAGGCCATAATAACCCTTATAGCTGGGGGGCAGTTTGCTACATCTTGGGGTGTGCTCATCGGTATCGTATCGCTGGGAACCTTGGTTGTGGGTTTGCTCAAAGCCATGCAAATCACCATTTCCGAAACTATTCAGCAACGCATTTTTGCCCGTTCTGCTTTTGAGTTTACCTACCGGCTGCCCAGGCTAAAACTGGAGTCCATACTCAAAAACTACCCTCCGGAGCTGATGAACCGCTTTTTTGATACCATGAGTATCCAAAAAAGCTACAGTAAGTTGTTGCTCGAAAGTTCAACCGCTACTTTAGAGGTGTTCTTCGGCTTGTTGCTTATATCCCTATACCACCCTGTTTTCTTTACCTTTTCCTTGTTTTTGGTCTTGGCCATCTTGCTCATTATTACACTGACCTGGAATAATGGCCTCAAGAGCAGTATCAAAGAGTCGAGTTACAAATATGCAGTGGCGCACTGGTTACAGGAAATTGCGCGCACCGTTACCACCTTCAAGCAGGCTGGCGACACGGAGCTGCCCATGCAGAAAACAGACAAACTAGTTACACAGTACCTCGGTTACCGGACGAAACACTTCCGCACCCTTATGGTGCAGTTTGGTAGTGTAATTGCCCTCAAAACTGTAGTTACAGGCGTATTACTTAGTATTGGTGGCTTGTTGGTTATTCGCAACCAAATCAATATTGGCCAGTTTGTAGCCGCCGAGATTGTGATTATCTTGGTTACCTCTGCCATTGAAAAGCTGATTATCAGCATGGAAAACCTGTTCGACCTCCTCACGGCGGTAGAGAAAGTTGGCCAAGTAACCGACCTCGAGCTAGAAAGCGATGAAGGTATCGACTTTAAAACGATAGATAATGGTCAGGGCCTTGAAATTGAGGCACTTGGCTTGCATTACCGTTATGCCGACGGCGATAAGGACGTATTGAGAGGCCTTGATTTACAC
>CAZDVQ010000067.1:8846-23340 GCA_964508975.1 uncultured Saprospiraceae bacterium | reverse complement strand
GCGACCCTCTCCCCTGAAACGCTCGTAAACTCGCGTGCGGAGAGGGTATGAAGCTGTGGCAAGCATATAAGCCCCCTCTCTACAACACGCGTAGCGTGTGCCAGTGGAGAGGGGTGTCGCGAGCGACAGCTCGTGACGGGGTGAGGCACCATTGACACAGCGCCTAGGTCACCTCTTACCGCTCACATCTCCCCTCTTACCGCTTACCGCTCACATCTTACAACTCACTTCTTACCGCTTACATCTATGTTTAGAGTAATCCTCAGCCTACTCCTCAGCGCTAGCATAAGCTGGCTGCAAGCCCAGCAAATGGCCCTACCATCAGATGCCGAAAAAGCAACTTTACCGCTTTGGGCACAACGGATGTACACCCAACCCGTCAACGTGTATGAGGTGGATAGTTTGTACAGGGCATACTTTAGCTCACATACTTTTGTAAAAACGTACCATACGCAGTACTACAAAAAGTGGCGTAAACTGCATGCTGCATTCATAGATGATCAGGGTTTTATACAGATCCCCAGTTTAGCTGAGCGTTTGGAAAGGGATAGAATTTACCGCGAACAATTGGCCCAACGTGGCCAAAGGGCTAGCTCATGGTCGTTGGTGGGGCCAGTTCAGGTGTTAGACAACGATGGTAGCCCCGGTAATGAACAAACCAATGTTTATGCCTTAGATCAATGCACCGCCAACCCCAACGTGATGTACTGCGGTACAGAACCTGGCGAGGTATATAAAAGCTTAAACGGTGGCCAGAACTGGGTCAACGTGTCGATGAACCAGACCTTTGGTTCAGGTGTCTCGGCTATTGAAATTGACCCTAGCAACCCCGATAACGTGTTTGCAGGTGCAGGTTCGGGTGTGTACCGCAGTACCAACGGCGGTAGTACTTGGCAAAATACCTTGCCTGGTACCTCTTGGGTGAATGAAATACTCGTAAACCCAGGTAATCCTTCTATCGTTTTGGCAGCGACCGACAACGGCCTATACCGCTCCACAGATGCTGGCGCAACTTGGCAACAACTATACAACCAAAAATCATACGACATTAAGCCCAATGCTGCTAACCCGGCCATTGTGTACCTCGTGAAAAATAACCCAACCGCAGATAGGGCTGAATTCTTTAGTTCTACCGATTTTGGCGCTACCTGGACCATCCAAACCACTGGCTGGTACAATTCTACCGACCCTGACCGCAACGATGGCGGGGCTCGCATCGCGGTTACGCCTGCCGACCCGAACCGGGTTTACGCTTACCTCATTGGCGAAGCCAAAGCGGGCGACCTCGGTTATATCGGTGTTTATCGCTCGAACGATGGCGGTGCAACTTGGACTTTACCCAACGGCCCTGCGGGAGGTCCATACACGGCGGCACACCCAAACTTAGCCGTAGGCTCAACCACCTGGGATTATCACCAAGGCTTTTACAACTGTGCCATCATGGCCTCGAATACCAATGCGGATGAAATCCTAATTGGTGGACTTAACCTTTGGTACTCCAACGATGGTGGCCAGACCTTCAGCGGTAAAGCGGGTTACATCGGTGGTCCGCTTGAAATGCACGTTGACATGCAAGATTTCAGGGCTTTTAACGGCCAGTATTGGATCAGCACAGACGGCGGTATGTACAAAGGCACTGACTTTTTCAATGCACAACCTGTTTTCCAGATGAGCGGTGTACACGGCTCTGAATACTGGGGCTTCGGCTCGGGCTGGAACAAGGACGTGTTGGTTGGTGGCTTGTACCACAACGGTAATATTGCTTATGTCGAAAACTACGGCGCTGGTAACTTCCTATCGCTGGGCGGTGGCGAAGCACCCACGGGTTATGTAAACCCTGGCAACAATATGAAGACCTATTTCTCGGACATTAGCGGCCGTTATTTGCCGGAGTTTATTGGTGATCCTATCCTCGGTTTTACCTTTGGAAAGAGCCCGAACGAGACTTACTATGCCGCAGAATCCAGCGAGTTGGAATTTACCCCATCTTGCTACAATGTCGCTTATTTGGGCAACGAGAACAAACTTTGGCGCACCAACGATGGCGGCAATTCATTTAGTTTGCACTACACCTTCGGCACCAACGTTAATAATCAGATTAAGTACATTGAAATAGCCCGCAGCAACGAGCAAGTGATGTACCTCAACCAACAACCCCAATCTGGCAGTACAGGCATCTTGTGGAAAACAACCGATGGCGGCCAAAACTGGGTTTCATTGCCTATCCCGGCGGGCAATAGTCGCCGCATGTTGATTGCCTTGAGCCCGGAGAACGAAAACCATGTGTGGATTGCTTACCCAAGTGGTAGCAATGGCAACAAGGTATTCAAGAGTACCGATGGTGGCCAAACTTGGACCAATATCAGCTCTGCCATGCTCAACGGACAGCAAGTGCATTCGATCCTATTGGTTGGTGGTACCGATGGCGGTTTGTATTACTGTACGGATCCAGCCGTGTATTATCGCAACAATAGCATGCCCGACTGGACGCTTGAAAACCAAGGTTTGCCCACGTATTTTAACTCGAACATCGCAAAGCCTTTTTACCGCGATGGCAAGATCCGCATCGCTTCTTATGGCAAAGGTATTTGGGAAAGCGCATTTACAGAGCAGCCCAGTAGGCCAATTGCTCAAATAACGGTAGATAAACAAGCTATCAGTGTAGCTTGTAACCGCGATAGTTTCTACTTTGAAGATTACTCGATGTTGAACCACTCCAATGCCACTTGGGCTTGGACCTTCCAGAATGGCAGTCCGAGCACTTCAGCACAGCGCAATCCCGTGGTGTTGTTCCATGGTACAGGTACTTTCATGGCAACCCTGACCGTTACTGACGGCAATGGCCAGCAAGATTCCGATACCATTTACGTGGAGGTGAGCAATTACAACGTGCCAAGCATTGTACAAGAAGGTTTTGAAAATACCTTCCCGCCAGTGGGTTGGTCGACCGTTAACTACGACAACAGCCACAACTGGAGTTTGGCCACGGGTGTTGGTGGATTTGGCAACTCGAACCAGTGTGCCATTTTCAACAACTTTGACCTAGATTCAGAAGGTACCGCCGACGACCTGCAAGTACTCATCGAGCTGGACAGCCTAGTTGATACCGCTACCTTGACTTTTGACGTAGCCTATGCCGAATACGGCGGTCAATACACCGATACGCTCGATGTTTGGGTATCGGAAGACTGTGGTTTGACCTATGATTTGGTGTTCAACAAAGGCGGTGGTACCTTGGGTACCGCCCCCAACCAAAATACATATTTCACGCCAACGGCGAGCCAATGGCGCACCGAAACCGTTGATTTATCGGCTTATGCAGGCAATGATAAACTCATCGTGGCCTTTCGCAACCACGGGCACTGGGGCAACAACATTTACGTGGACAACGTGAATATCGTGTCGAGCAGCACACCCGTAGCCGTTGAACTTACTCCAGCCAACCCTGATGTGTTCATTTTCCCTAACCCAGCGGCCAGCGGAAGCTGTGTACGGGTACAATTGCCTGATGAACAAGCCTATACCATCCAACTGTACGATGCCAACAGCAAGCGCGTGTACCAGCAGGTGTATGAAGGTAGTAGGGTAGTGGAGGTGCAGCAACAACTGGTACCGGGCACCTACATTATGCATATCCGTGGCGAAAAGCACATGTGGAACAAAAAAATAGTGGTTTACTAATGCTTAAAGTAGGCATTACGGGCGGTATTGGTACCGGGAAAACAACGGTTTGTACTATTTTTAGTAGTATGGGCATTCCCGTGTACTATGCCGATGACCGGGCTAAATGGCTCATGCAGCACGATGAAAATCTGGTAGTACAACTCAAAGCTGCATTCGGCAATCAAGTATATGGTGCTGATGGTCAGTTAGATAGAGCCTATTTATCTAGCTTGGTGTTCAACAATGCCGAGCAGTTAAATATACTGAACGGCATTGTTCATCCGGCGGTGTTCATGGATGGTTTTAGTTGGGAGCAAGAAATGGCCGAGGCGGGTCATGCGTACGTTTTGCGCGAGGCCGCCTTGTTGGTCGAGACTGGTTCTTACAAGCTTTTGGATAAACTTATCGTGGTGTCGGCTCCTTTAGAACTGCGTATCGAGCGGGTGATGCTACGCGACAACTGTAGCCGCGAGGCCGTGCTGGGCCGTATCGACAAACAACTACCCGAGGCAGAAAAACTAAAACTAGCCGATTTTGTCATCCAGAATGATGGGGTACAAAGCCTCGTGCCCCAGGTTTGGGAGATACACCAAAACTTACTTGCTGAGCGCTAAGATTTTTACATTGCCGCTGTTTGGCGTCCCCGCCAACAGCCGTACAAGTTGGCCATTTCACGTACTTGACATAATTTAGGAAGTGATAAAACTCCGTTTATATACAACATCTGACCAAAGCAAAATCGATTGCATGATTCAGTCGATTGCAGCTGAATTCGAGCAACCCATCTCCAGCTCGAACATGCCTAGTCCGGTAGTATTGGATAGATATTGGGTGGCAATCCATGATAAAGAAATTGTGGGTACAATTGGGGTATTAAAACTTGCGCCCAACAGTGCTGTCCTCAAGCGAATGTTTGTGCAAAAGGAATATCGCGGCAAAGATTATGGCATATCGGCGTCACTGCTGAATCAAGTTTTGGTATGGAGCAGTGATGAAGGCATAGATACTATTTACTTGGGTACGATGAGCCAATTTAAAGCTGCGCATAAATTCTACGAAAAGCATGGTTTTAAAGCAATTGGGGCCTCCGCCACTGCGTGGCGGCGCTACGTTACGCGGCTCGCTAACGCTCGGCCCCTGCGGGTCTGGCGCTACGCGCCACCGCTTCACATCGCTAGGCCAAATGTTAGTTATGAGAGCAGAGGGCTGAGAGCAGAGTTTTTTGTAGAGAGGCAATATTTGTCGCGTGTCTACAAAAACTAAATAACTGCCCCACTTTTTAAAAAATAGCACAGCAGTAGTAGAGCCGCTTTCAAAAAAAAATTGCACTTCACGTTTTTTTTCCGAACTTCGTAAATCGGGGGCGTGCATTGTGCGGCACCGTAAAAACCAATCCTTTAAATTAGCATTCAACCCGAAAAAAATGAAAGCTGTAATCTGCCATAAATACGGACCGCCTGAGGTACTTCAGTATAAAGAAGTGGAAAAACCATTTCCCAAAGATAATGAAGTGTTGATAAAAGTAATTGCTACAACAGTTCACATCGGAGATACCAAAATTCGGAGTTTAAAACCTGGTTTGGGTCCAGTTAAAGACTTCTTTTTCAAGCCTCTGATGCGTATGATAGTCGGGTTTTGGGGCCCAAGGAAGAAGATACTTGGAATGGAACTGGCCGGAGAAATTGAAGCCGCTGGCAAAGATGTTACCTTGTTTAAGGTAGGCGATGCTGTTTTTGCTTCCACCGCATTACAATTTGGTGCCTATGCTGAGTATTGCTGCATACCTGAAAATGGGGTCATTGCAATGAAACCAAGCAACATGTCCTACGAGGAGGCTGCACCCCTTCCGAATGGTGGCTTAACAGCCTTACTTCACCTTAGAAAGGCAAAAATTCAAAAAGGTCAGAAGGTATTAATTTACGGCGCTTCAGGAAGTGTTGGAACTTTTGCCGTTCAACTTGCCAAATACTTTGGGACTGAAGTCACGGCTGTGTGCAGCACTTCGAATTTAGACATGGTGAAAGCACTCGGAGCCGATAAGGTGATAGACTACATGCACGAAGATTTTACACAAAACGGTGAAACTTACGATATAATTTTAGATGCCGTAGGCAAGATTGTCCCATCCAAGCGTAAAAAATCATTGACCAGTTCAGGAGTAATTGAGAATGTCCTTGACTTGTCAAACAACTTTAAGCTAAAAGCTGAAGATCTATATTTTTTGAAAGCGCTTTGCGAGGCAGGAAAACTTAAGGCCGTTATAGACAAACGCTATAAACTGACTCAAATAGTAGAGGCACATAAGTATGTGGACGAAGGGCACAAAAAAGGAAATGTTGTAATTAATGTCTAAGCCTTAGTCAATTAGAATATAGCATCATGCCGATCCTTTACTGATTGTATTAAGAATTAATACATATATTGTCGCTGTTGGCGTACCCGCCAACGGCCGTATAAGTTTGCCCATAATCTGCGCAGTTTTACTGCTTGTTGGCGGGGACGCCAACAAGGGCAAGGAGGGTTGTAGGTTCAAAATAGTACTACAGGTATTAGAACGGTTTGTCTAAACTGGAAATCGAAGTTTCATGCAAATTCGGCGGCCAAGGCCGCCGGTGCGTTAGCTGGCCGGAGGGCAGCCGCGTAGCGGCTGGTGCGCAGCACGGAGCGAACAGCGAACCCCGGAGGACAGCGGCGACGCCCCAGGCGGCGCAACGCCCCAAACGATTAAATGATAAATTGATAAAATGATGAATTGATGCATTGACCCTTTATTTGTTCAAGCTGAGCAAGTTCATTGTTCATAGTTCATAGTTCATTGTTCATAGTTCATTGTTCATCGTTCATAGTTCATTGTTCATCGTTCATCGTTCATAGCTCATCGTTCATAGTTCCAAAACAAAAGCTTATCTTCGCGTTTGAAATTAAAAAGCTCAACCATGTCTATCAACTTACCACTCCCGAAGAATGAGCCGGTGCTGAATTATGCCCCAGGTTCAAAAGAACGCGCTAGTTTGCAAGCTACCCTGCAAGGGATGAAACAAAGCAAGGCCGAGATTACCTCTATCATTGGGGGCGAGGCCGTTAAAACCAAGCAGAAGTTTGATATCAGGCCGCCGCACGAGTTGTCGCACAAGTTGGGGACCTACTATCATGCCGAGAAAAAACACGTTCAGCAGGCCATTGATGCCGCTGCCGCTGCCAAAAAGGATTGGGAACATATGCCTTGGGCCGATCGCGCCGGTATTTTCCTGAAAGCTGCCGATTTGCTGGCTGGCCCATACCGCGATCGCATGAACGCCGCGACCATGTTGTCGCAATCGAAAAATGCCTACCAAGCCGAGATTGATGCCGCTTGCGAAATGGCCGATTTCTTCCGTTTTAACGCTTATTTTGCTCAACAGATTTATAACGAGCAGCCTTTACACAGCTCGCCCGGTACCTGGAACCGCATGGAATACCGCCCGCTAGAGGGATTTGTGTTCGCGGTTACGCCGTTCAACTTTACGTCTATCGCGGCTAACTTGGCCGCTGCGCCCGTGCTTTTGGGCAATACTGTGGTGTGGAAACCATCTGATACACAGGTGTATTCTGCTGCCGTTATCATGGACTTGTTCAAAGAAGCCGGTATGCCCGACGGTGTCATCAACATGGTGATTGCCGATGGCCCGATGACTGGCGAAGTAGCCTTTAACCATCCTGATTTTGCAGGTTTACACTTTACAGGTAGTACCAAAACCTTCCAGTACATGTGGCAAACTATCGGTGGTAATATCTCTAAATACAAAACTTACCCGCGCATCGTGGGCGAAACAGGTGGTAAAGACTTTGTATTTGCGCACCCAACAGCCAACGTGAAAGCCTTGGTTACGGCTTTATCGCGCGGTGCTTTTGAATACCAAGGTCAAAAATGTTCGGCAGCCTCGCGAGCTTACGTGCCCAAGAGCATCTGGAATGAAGTTAAAGCTGGTTTGCAAGAAGATTTGGCCAGCATGAAAATGGGTTCGCCAGAGGATTTCAGCAACTTTATCAATGCCGTTATCGACGAGCGTTCGTTTGATAAAATCACGGGGTACATCGCACAAGCCAAAGCCGATAAAGGCGTGAAAGTGATTGCTGGTGGTAACTACAACAAGTCGGAAGGTTATTTCATTGAGCCAACCGTGTTGCAAGTTGAAGACCCGATGTACACGACCATGCAAGAAGAATTGTTTGGCCCAGTGTTAACCATTTACGTGTACGACGACAAGAAGATGGATAAAACCCTCGACTTGCTGGACCAAACCTCGCCATACGCTTTGACCGGAGCCATTTTTGCCCAGGATCGTGATGCGGTAGCCTATCTGACGCACAAGTTGCGCAATGCTGCTGGTAACTTCTACATCAATGATAAACCAACGGGTGCAGTAGTTGGTCAACAACCATTTGGTGGTGCACGTGCTTCGGGTACCAACGACAAAGCAGGTTCTGTATTAAACTTGTACCGCTGGGCCTCGCCAAGGGTTATCAAGGAGAATTTTGTTCCGCCAACAGATTACAGATACCCGTTTTTGGAGTTATAAGTTAATAGTTAAGAGTTCAGGGTTATGGGTTCAGGGTTATGAGTTTAAAGTTAATAAACTCTTAACTCATAACTTTAAACTCTTAACTCATTTGGCATGATTTTGCTTTGCCCACGGATATTACCATCACCACCCACACATGAAAAACATTATTGCCATTGCGCTCTTGTGCTTCACTACTTTAGCGCAAGCACAAGAAAAACGAGTTGAAGTAGGCGTCATCGCTTTTTACAACTTTGAAAACCTCTTTGACACCATCGATAGTGAAACCACCAACGATGCGGATTTCTTGCCAACGGGCTCGTACCGATACACCAGCTTGGTGTACGCTGATAAATTAGGTCGTTTATCAAAAGTTGTTTCAGAAATTGGTACCGACGTTAGCCCAGATGGCCCTTCTATCTTGGGTGTAGCGGAGGTTGAAAACCGTTTGGTACTCGAAGATTTTGTAAAGCAGCCTAACTTGGCCAAACGCAATTACCAGATCGTGCACTTCGACTCACCCGATGAGCGTGGCATTGATGTAGGCTTGCTCTACAACCCAAAATACTTTACAGTAACGAATAGCAAGCCATTACTTGTCGATTTATCTAAAGCCGGTGGTGATCGCGACAAAACGCGTGACATCTTGTTGGTATCGGGCGTTTACATGGGCGAACCTTTGCACATCATGGTGGGTCACTGGCCTTCACGTCGTGGTGGTGAAGCCGCTAGCGCACCTTTGCGCGAGTACGCCGCTACCGTTTGCAAAATGGCTGCAGACTCTATTCATGCCATCGAAAAAGATGCACAGATCATCGTGATGGGCGACTTGAACGACGACCCGACCAACAGCAGCGTGGCTAAAAAACTGATGGCTAAAGGTAAACTCAACCAAGTGTTTGCTAAAGACTTTTTCAACCCTTGGTACGAGATGTACAAAGAAGGTTATGGTACTTTGGCCTATAACGACTCTTGGAACCTGTTCGACCAGATTATCATCTCGGAAGGACTTATACAGAAAAAAGGATTTTACTACCTGCGGGCTAAAATCTTTAATCCTGGCTACATGATTCAGAAGGATGGTCGTTATCAAGGTTACCCTAAGCGTTCGTTTGCGGGTTCAACCTACAACTATGGTTATTCTGACCACTTCCCGACCTACATCACCCTCGTACGTGAACTACCGTAAGAGATAGGAGAGAGGAGATAGAAGAGAGGAGTTAGAAGAGAGGAGTTAGAAGTTTTGTTCATCATTCATAGTTCATCATTCATAGTTCATAGTTCCCAAAATGGCTCTTACCGAATCGAACATGTTGCCCTTGGGCACGCTAGCCCCTGATTTTACCTTGCCCGATACCGTTAGCGGTAAATCGCTCAGCCTGGGTGAGTTAAAGTCGGATAAGGCTACCGTCATCATGTTTTTGTGTAACCACTGCCCATATGTGATTCATATCAACGCGGCATTGGTACAATTGGTGGATGATTACCAAGCCAAGGGCGTGGCCTTTATCGGTATTAGCTCGAACGATGTGGTTAATTATCCACAGGATGCACCGGATAAAATGACCATCCATGCTGCTGAATGTGGCTATAACTTCCCATACTTGTACGATGAAAGCCAAGCAGTAGCTAAGGCTTACGATGCCGCCTGTACCCCTGATTTTTACGTATTTGATGCCGAGCTAAAATTGGTTTACCGCGGTCAAATGGATGGTGCCCGACCTAAAAACGATACCCCAAACGATGGTGTGGATTTACGGGCAGCACTAGATGCTGTTTTATCCGATCAACCCGTAACAACGCTCCAACGCCCGAGCGCCGGCTGCAACATCAAGTGGAAGCAGTCCTAAAAGTCAACACCATGTCGAACATCACGCTAGGACTCAAACGCGCAAACATCCTATTTGACAACAACAAAAAGTTGTTTGCATGGCTGGTATTATTTCAAATTATACTGAGTCTAGTGGCGTTCCGCAACTTCTGGTCCGACCCAGTAAATGCCTCATTTCAACCTTATTGGGATGGACAACATAGTAATTTTACCTACCTCTCGCACCTAGAACAAGATAAAGCTAAGGGCTTTTGGCTTAACCAACAACAGAATTACCCTTACGGCGATTACATATTTTATCAAGACAACCCGCTTACCTTCACCGTGCCAGTGAAGTTGATCAGTGATTATGTGTATGACCTGAAACCCTACAAGTTCGCACCATACAATTTTTTCCATGCGATTGCGGCCTTGATATCCACCTTGTTTATCTTCCTGGTACTAAAACGCTTTACCTCTAATGCTTGGCTGCTGCTTGTCGGCTCACTGGCATTTGCATGGATAAACCCACAGATACTTCGGCTGCAAGTTGGTCATTTCTCCTTAGCTTACTCTTGGGTGATGACGGGCGGTATTTATTGGCTTATTCGCTTGTACGAGGCCAAGGAAAATACGACGAAATGGTATGTTGTTTTGACGGCCTGGGTGGTCATAGCGTCCTTCTGTCACTTTTATTATTTGGCCTTGTTGGCCGCTATGCTTTTGCCCGCTCAGTTTGTCATTGATTATTACCGTGAAGGCTTAAGCTGGAACATACCAGCGCTTAAAAAGCTCTTGATGGGCTCCATCAAAATGGCTGCGGTTTTCCTAGTTTCCTATTTGATCATATTTGGTATCATCAAAATGTTTGATGATTATAATCACCTTAGAGATTCAGCATCAACGGGTTATGGCTGGACACCTTGGAAGTTTAACTTTTCTTACCTGTATAGTGCTTACTCGTTTATCAAGAACCCTTGGCTTATCCGGAGTACCCACACCGATTACTACGAAAGTTATGCATACCTAGGTGGTTTTACCTTGTTTTTAGGCACCTTGTTGCTGATCTTGCGTTTAGTGTACAAGCAGGCACTTTTACCCTTTAGTGCTTTACTGGATGGCCCTTACAAGCCCTTGTGGATGGGCTTGTTTCTCTCAGCCATGATATCGTTCTTTATATCTCTAGGCGATTCATATCAAATTATGGATGGGGCCTACGATATCCAAAACTACTTTAACCCAATTCGGTATTTACGGAAACTTAGTGATATGTTCACCCAGTTTAGGTGCCTTGGTCGCTTTGTGTGGGTTTGGTGGTGGCCAGTTGTACTTTTTTCAATTGTCGTTGTAGAGAAATACCGTGCTGAAAGCAAACACCGTTGGGTAGTCGCTCTAATGTTCGGCTTAACGGTATTCTTGATTTTAGACGCCAAGGATTTCATTGAAATGAACAACAAGCAAAACCACAAGGACAATATTTACTCGGATGAGCTTAAAGCGGGCATAACACAACGATTAAGCGCCTATAACCCTAGTCAATTTCAAGCTATTCTGCCCTTGCCCTACAACCATGTTGGTGTTTCGGACATGAATTACACTATTGACGGCGACATGGAGCAATACTCCGAGATGAACGCCATGTCGATGGTGGCCGAATTACCTTTGATGTCGATGCAAAACGCTCGCGCCGTTTCTGCCCATAATAAGGCTTTATTCAGCATGTTCCTACAAAACGAGGTTTCGCCTGAGTTGCTCGAACGCATGAATGATAAACCTGTACTTGTCGTTATCCGAAAGGCATCCCTCGATGGACGTGGTGTAGCCGTTAGAACCTATAAACCTACTCCGGATAAACGCCCTGCACACGAGGTAGGCTTATACGGGCACCATATCGTAAACCGTTACCCAATGGAACGCCTAGGCGAAGATGAACGCTACATCTATTACCGTTGGTACATTAAACGCGATTACAAGGCCATTGCTGGTGTGCCTAGATTCTCGGCTGTTGCTATTGAAGATATCGCCAACAAAATACGTGCTGATGAGAACTGGTTAAACGCTACACGCCAAAAGTCTAACGAGCAGGGCATTGGTTTAGATACGATGATAAACGTAGAAGCTGCGTACTGGCTCGAAAATTTCTAAGGTTTATCAACGGAGCTTTCTCGTACGATAAAGTCCGGACGGTACTTGGCTTGCATAAACAAACGACCCAGGTACTCACCAATAATGCCCAAGGTCATCAACTGAAGGCCGCCAATGAGCAATACACTGACCAGCACTGAGGTCCAGCCAGGCACGGTCTCATCGGTAAAAAAGTACATAGCCACCGCATACAAGGCATAGATAAAGGCAAAGATAGATATAGCAATGCCCATGAGCAAGGCCATCTTGAGCGGTTTAATGCTAAAAGCTGTAATACCCGTAACGGCTAATTTCAGCATTTTTGAAAAGCTGTACTTGGTGGTACCGGCAAACCTTTTATCGGGGGTATACTTGATTTTAAACTGTTTGAAGCCTATCCATGCAATCATACCTCGGATAAAAAGATCGTTCTCCTTGAGGTTATTAATCACGTTCAACACTTTCTTATCGAGCAACCTGAAGTCGGCAGTGCCTTCTTCCAGCGTTACATCCGATAGTTTATCGATGATTTTATAAAATAGCGATGAAGTTTTGTTTTTGAAAAACGACAAATTTTTGTCTGCTTCCCGTTGGGTATACACAATTTCGTAACCTTCTTCCCACTTTTCGATAAAGCTAGGCAACAGGGCAGGAGGGTGCTGCATATCGGCGTCCATCGAGATTGCACAATCGCCTTTGGCGTAGTATAAACCACACTTTAGGGCATTTTGGTGGCCAAAATTGCGGGAGAACGACAAGTAATTAATCTTGTTGTTTTCCTGGTGTAGCGTTTGTAGTACTTCCAACGATTTATCCGAGCTACCGTCGTCTACAAACAGCAGTTCGTAATCATAGGCTGGTAAAGTGGCAAAAATATCGACCAGGCGTGCTGCTAGAACGGGTATATTTTCTTCCTCGTTGAAAGCGGGGATAACGACGGATATTAATTTCATAGTGTTTCTTTTGTCGCAAAACTGGCTTTAAAGCAATTCGGCATTCGCCCGGGCATAATCTTCCGGTATACCAATGTCAATAAAATAAGCGTCTTCCACGTAGCCTTGCATCTGTAAATGCTGTGTATGGCTTTCTAGTATAGCTTGTTCAAACGAGAATTTAGCGGATTCAATGTATGGGGCAATAGCATCGGGGCGTAAATAGTAAATACCTCCATTAATCAAACCATAAGGACGGTATGATTTTTCCTCAAAAGCTTGTATACGGCCTTGATTATCAATATTTACGGTACCATAACGATCAAAGTCCCGCATGGGCTTGAGCGCAACAACCATATCAGCAGCATATTTGAAATAAGTTTCCCGTATGAGGTTCAGATCTGCCTTGAACATGGTATCGCCGTTCAACACGAAAACGGGTTCGTCTGGCGACAAGGTTTGCATGGCTTTCCAGATAGCGCCTCCTGTTCCAAGTGGCTCATCTTCAACCGAGTAGGATAGGGTAGCGTGGTGGTAAATCTTCCCAAAATGCTGCTCGATGAGCTCCGATTTATACCCCGTCGCTAGTACGAAGTGACGCACGCCATAGCCCATAGCCTGCTGGAGTAAATGCTCCAAAAACGGCTTCCCTGCTATGGGCGCCATAGGTTTGGGCACATCTTGCACCACACTGCGCAAACGCGTCCCGAAGCCGCCAGCTAGTACGATGGCATTCATCGGAACAGGTTGTTTTCAACGATTTCGCAAATGATATGGCCAATCAAAATGTGCGATTCTTGTATCCTAGGCGTATCGCTCGATGGCACGTTTATCAGGTAGTCTGCGCTGTCTTTCATCTTGCCGCCCGATGCTCCGGTCATCGCAACGGTAATGGTTTCGCGGGTTTTGGCCGCTTCAAAAGCCTTGAGCACGTTACCTGAGTTGCCCGAGGTACTCAAGCCTATAAGCACATCGCCAGGGCGGCATTTCGCACGCACCAAGCGGGCATAAACTTCATCGTAGGAGTAGTCGTTGGCCACGGCGGTTAAATACGAGGTATTGACGTGCAACGCTTCGGAAAACAATGGCTCACGGTCAATGTAAAAACGGCCCGACAACTCGGCTGCCAAGTGTTGTGCATCTGCAGCACTACCGCCATTCCCGCAAAAAAACACTTTTTTATCGGCTTCAAAAGCCTTCGTACATATATCTGCAACTTGCGCTATAGTTTGTATAAGCGCCTCATTTTGAAGGATTTCAGCCTTTACGGCAATGCTTCTGCCGATTACATCTTTGATAAATTGATTCATTTGCTTTTAATCTTTTCTTTTGAAACGCAAACCTACTAAAAAATGCTTGAATTGTTGGGTATAATGTGCTTGTCGCTTTAATTTTTGCAGCAAAAAATCAAAAAATATCATTTC
>CAZDVQ010000067.1:0-8746 GCA_964508975.1 uncultured Saprospiraceae bacterium | reverse complement strand
ATCATTTTCTCATTTCATCATTTTCTCATTTCATCATTTTCTCATTTCATCATTTTCTCATTTCATCATTTAATCTTTTTGGGCGCGCCGGCCTACGGCCGTCGGGCTGTGCGCGGCTGCGCGTTGCTTGTCCCTTCGGGAGCGCCTCCGGCGCCCGCTACCATCCCTCGCGCAAGATAGCCTATCGGCTTACATTTGTAATACTGATGAGGACTTCTGTACCAAGGGCTTGCCCTTGACTATCCTTTAAATCATTGATGCGTACTTGGGCTTCATAACCATAAAGCTCCTTGTTCAGCTTAAGCCTGTCTTGGGTGATATCCATGCCAAACGACTTACTCTTGGTACTTGTTTTACTCTTTAATTGTTCTGCGGCTTCCCGGCCAATGCCGTTATCCAATATCTTGATATGCAACACTTGTTCAGCATCCTGGCGGATTTGTATTTGTAAAAGACCATCGCCCGATTTATGCATCAAGCCGTGCCATATCGCATTCTCTACAAAAGGTTGAATGATGAGTGGTGGAATTTTTACACTATCGGTCTTTACAGCTTGATCAATATCCATGCGGTATTCAAACTTGTGTCCAAAGCGCATGGCTTCTAGGTCGATGTAAAGCTTTAATGCCTCGAGTTCATCTTCCAGGCTTACCAATGGCTCGTTCGAGTGCTGTAATATAAGCCTGATAAGCCTTGAAAAACGGGTAAGGTATTTATTGGCCCTTTCTGTATCGTTTTCGATGATGAACAACTTGATAGAATTGAGGCAATTAAACAAAAAGTGTGGGTTCATCTGCGCCCGTAAAGCAGTCATCTTTACCGTGGCTAACTCCCGTTCAAAACTGGCTTTCAGTTGTTCTTCCTTCCTAATCTGGCGTTCACGGTACTTGTAGGCCAACCAAAGCATGAAAATGCCCAGTAATGCAATGCCACACCAAAACCAACTTGTTCGCCAAAAAGGCGGCACCACTACAATCTTGATACTGGTAGGCTCCGACCAGGCCAAACCAGGTTTACGAGCCCTGACCTTAAAGGTGTAGCTCCCGCCCCTGATTTGGGTAAAAGAGGCATAGCGCCTAGGGCCTACTAAGTTCCAATTACTTTCCAAACCTTCTAGCATGTAGCTGTATTCTACCAAGTCACCTGATTCAAAATCGCAACTGGCGTATTCTATGCTGAAAAAGTTTTCTTTCCAACTTAATCTTATCGTTTCATTATCTTGGAAAAGCTTGAGTTTGTCAAATACTTTAAAACCCATGATACTGGGCTTTTGAATGATATCTGCGTGTACAAGGCTATCTAGTGCCAAGTTCAAATAACCTTTTCGGTGGCCTAATAATAAATGACCATCTTTCGTCAAGTCCATATACCAGTAGTAGTCGCTCATACCGTAGTTTCGGGCAAAGTTCTTGATGGCAAAACTAGGTGTAACCATGCTCAATGACTTGTCGGTCAAGGCCCATACATTTCCAGCTGCATCCACGGCTAAATCACGGATAGCCGTATTGGCTAAGCCATCCTTGCCCGTGATTACTTTGACAGGCTCGCCTGATGTCCAGTTGGGTGGCAGGATGAGTAAACCTACGTTGCCATCACCAATCCATATGTTGCCTTTCAGGTCCTCGGCAATAGTAAAATACAGGTTAAATTTCAAGTCCTCACCTACTTTAAGGTCTTGATGCGAGAAGTTGGAAAATCGTCTGCTGGCATGGTTGTAATAGCCAAAGTATTTACCGCCAACATACCAGGTCCGGTTTTGGCTATCATTAAAGACATTGTAAAACCAATCGCATTCGGCTGCGCCATTGCCTTTAAATGATTGGGCGGATTGGGTTTTAAGGTCCACTTTAAATAGTCCCTTTCTGTTCGCTATCCAAATATTGTTTTCATGGTCTAGGCAAGCTTCGTAAATATCTGTAGAAGCCTCTTTGCCAGCATTATAGTACTTAATTTGCCCATTTTTATAGGTGTACAGACCGTTGGTTTCATAAAGCCAGATTTGTCCATCGGGTGCAAATAAAAAGCCCCTGATAAAGTTAAAATTATTGGCTAAATTAGCTGTGGCACTTTGCTTTTTGAAGGTTTTACCACCATCAAAACTCTCGTAGAAGCTAGGTGTTTTGCCATAAGGGCTTGCTAGGATATGATTCGGGTTATACGGGTTTTGTTGGGCTTTAAAAATAGGTTCGGGTAGTAAATTATAATCCAACATTTGTTGCTTCTGATGGAAGGCATATAGGCCATTTATGTGGCTTGTCATCCATAAGGTACCGTTTTGCCCTCTGTAAAAACCGTTTACGCCCTCGGGGATAATATTGCAGTATTGTGGACTATCTTTCACAAAACTATAAGTCTTGCTTCGCTTATCAAATATGGCCAAGCCTCCTGATGTTGCTAACCAAAGTTCATCTGCACTCAAGGCTTCAATATCGCCAACATAATTCCGGTTGCCCGTAATGGGCTGAATGGCTTCAAACAGGAAACATTCTACGGCTTTGGTCTTGGGGTCAAAATGTAACAAGCCACCGCCCCAGGTACCCCACCAAAGACTACCATCATCATCCTGGTGTATACTGATGATATGGTTGGCCTTTTCATGGATATTGCCCTGAAGTAGCTGCTGGTCGCCAGGATGTTGAAAAAACAATTCTATAGATCCTGTCTTTGGGTTAAAACGCATTAAACCTGCGGTAGAGCCTAGCCAAATATGTATCCCATCGCGGTCTTTTAGGCTTGTCATAATAGTGTTCAATCCTGTTCGGACTGTATCCTTAAGCAAAACACTCGGTTTTATATGTTGGCCCTTTGCCAGTGGGCCTTGTAGGGCAATAAGACCTTGATTACCGCCAGGGCTCATCCAGAGGGTATTGGTAAAATCAAAGAAGGATGATTCGGTAAAGGTTAAACATTGCTCTACCGCTTTATCGTAAGGGAATTGAGCCAACTCAAATTTTTGCGTTTTGAGATTAAATACATTGAGCCCTACATTGCTGGGCAAAACCAGTTGGCCATCACTTGAAATAGTAGGCTCGTAGGTGTAAAAACCTTTTAAGTTGTATGGGTTCTCTGCGTTCCCGTTAACAACCAAACCTTCTTTACCATCATAGCGGACAACACCATTGTCCTTGGTACTCAACCATAAAAAGCCTTTAGGGTCTTGCACTAAACCTTTAATATCGGTAAAAAATAGTCCTTTTTGTGGACCATATGATTCAAAATATAAATACCGTTGTCCTTCTAACATCTGCGCTATATGGCAAATGAAGACAATGATCACAAATATTTTGGTAGAGTGTTTCAACTATAGTACGATGCGTTAGTAGCCTGGAAGGCAGCCCAGCGTAGCTGGGCTGGTGCGCAGCACCGAGCCGACAGGCGAGCCTGGAAGGGTACGACCCCGAGCGTAGCACGGGGGAACGCCCAAATTTAAAACAATTTTAGAATTAATTCTTTTTTGCTGCGGGCCACCCGAACCTCGTCGTTGTTGCTCATGACTAGGTACCCTCCCTCGGCTTTGACAAACTTGCGGATGTGGTTGAGGTTAACCGTGTAGGATTGGTGCACGCGCAGGAAACGCTCTTCGGGCAGCAGCAGCTCAACGTCCTTGAGTGTTTTTGAAACGATGAGGTTGCTCCCTGATTTACGGATAATGCGGGTGTAGTTGCTATCGGATTGGCAATACACAATGTCCTCAAGCTCAATGAATTCCAACCCTTCGAAGGTCGGCATAGCAATGTGTTGCGCACCCTTTGAAAGGCTTTCCTTGATGCGTTGCATGAGGAACTCAACCTGCTGCTCACCTAGGTTTTCTTGCTTGCGGGCTTTGACTTTTTCAACCGCTTTTTTGAGTTCATCCTCATCGATAGGTTTGAGTAAATAATCTACAGCGCTGACCTTGATGGCCTTGAGCGCGAAGGCATCATAGGCTGTGGTAAAAATTACGTCGAACTTATAATCAGGGAGTTGTGCCAGCATGTCGAAACCACTCATGTGTGGCATTTCTACATCCAGGAATACGATGTCGGGCTGGTGGGTTTGAATGGCTTCAATACCAGCTTGTGGACTATTGCAAAGGGCAAGGATTTCAATCTCCGGGAACAGCTGTTTGATTTCCCAAGCCAGCACCTTGAGGCAATTATCTTCGTCGTCGATGAGTACAGCTTTCATGTGTGTTTATTTTATGCGCTAAGATAAAGGCATTTATTTAGGTCGGTGCAGCTTTTTAGCAAATTGCCGTATAGGTCAACTTCTCGTATTACTTGAATGAGTAAGTGGTAATTTACTTAGGAAATACAACACTTCCCGATAAAACATTTATTTTTAAGCCCAAATTAAGCATGGTACTTATGACGCAAGCTGACAAACCTCAATCGAAGTTTAAACTATACTTGAAAAAGGCCTTCCGTTTTGCCTGGAAAGCTGCTTTGGGCTTTTTTATATTTACCTTTTTGTGGGTATTGTTGTACAAATGGGTTAACCCACCCATTACGGCCATCATGATTAAACGCAAGATGGAAGCCCGTGCAGCCGGCGAGCCTGCGGGCCTGTCGCGCGAGTGGGTGCGATACAGCAACATTTCAGCCAACATGCCCTTGGCCTTGATTGCTTCAGAAGACCAGAACTTCCTGAAACACAATGGCTTCGATTTCCAGGCCATCGATGATGCGATGGAATACAATGAAAAGCAAGCCAAGCGCGGTCGTAAAAAACGGCGCGGTGCCAGTACCATCTCGCAACAAGTGGCCAAAAACGTGTTCCTTTGGGAAAACCGTAGCTGGGTGCGCAAGGGTTTCGAGGTGTATTTTACCTTCATGGTTGAATTACTATGGTCAAAACGTCGTATTCTAGAAGTTTACATGAACGTGGCCGAAACGGGCAATATGACCTTTGGCGTGCAAGCAGCCGCCAAGCGATATTTCAAAACTACCGCTGCCAAGTTGAGCATTGAACAAGCCGCCTTGATAGCCGTTACATTACCGTCACCCCGCAAGTATAAACCCAACAATCCGGGCTCGTACCTCGTTAAAAGAAAGAACTGGGTTGTGCGCCAATCGCGCAACGTGGGTGGTGTAGGAATTTTAAAAGACATTTAATATGAGCAGATTATTTACTTTGAGCTTAGTCTTGTTGGCCAACTTAATACTGGCACAATCTAGGCCTCAAAACATCGACCCCTTCGCTTGGGATAAAGCCCTAAGTGGGGAGACTGTAGAATGTATGGTTTACATGCAATCGCAAGCTGATTTAAGTCAAGCCAAGTATATCACCGACCGCGAGCAAAAGCTGGCCTTCGTGTTTAACCAATTGCAAACCAAGGCGGTAAGTACCCAAGCTGAGGTGTTGCGTTTTGCCCAGTTGCAGGCCATGCCTTACCGCTCGTATTTTATTACCAACGCTGTTTGGGTGAAAGCTAACTTGTGGCAGCTGCAAACGCTGGCCCAATTGCCCGGAGTAGCCTATATCTTCGGTAACCCTATGTTCCCGGTTGAAGAAAGCCGTGAAAACCCAAATGCAGGCTTGCGTGCTGCAACTTGGGGAATTGATAAAATTTCAGCACCCGCCGTTTGGGCTGTGAATATACTGGGCAACGGTATCGTTGTCGGTGGCCAAGATACCGGTGTGGAATGGGATTTGCCCACGATCATGTCGAAATACCGTGGCTATGATGCCCAAGGCAATCACAACCATAATTATAACTGGTACGATGCTATCCACGAGGCCGAATTGGATCATTTTGGCAATGCTGATAATCCCTGCGGCTTTAACTTAACCGAGCCTTGCGATGATCATGGTCACGGTACACACACCGTAGGTACGATGGTTGGCTCTGAAGTGATGGGGAGCCAGTTTGGCGTAGCACCAGCTGCCCAGTGGATTGCCTGCCGCAACATGGAACGCGGCTGGGGGCGTCCTTCTACCTACCTCGAATGTTTTGAATTTTTCCTTGCGCCTACCGATGTATTTGGCCAGAACCCCAATAGCAGCTTGGCGCCGCATGTCATCAACAACTCCTGGGGCTGTCCTCCAGGTGAAGGTTGTAATACCACCAACTTCCACGTGATGGATGCCGCCGTTGAAAACCTTCGTCAAGCAGGTGTGGTAGTCGTTGTATCGGCTGGTAACGATGGCCCTGGTTGTAGTACTATCCGCAATCCTGCCGCTATTTTTGACGGCTCCTTCACCGTGGGTGCTACCAACGAGCTGGATATCATCGCTGAGTTTTCATCGCGTGGTTATGTAGATGTTTACCAAGGCACCCGCATGAAGCCGAATATCTCGGCACCTGGTGTAAATGTTTTATCTTGTTTGCCGGGTAATAATTTTGCTGCTTGGAGTGGCACCAGTATGGCTGGTCCCCACGTGGCAGGCGCCGTGGCATTGCTGTTACAAGCTAAGCCCTACTTAGCCGGAAACGTTGAGGCCATTGAAACATTACTTGAGGTAAGCGCTGATACCCTGTTGCTTGAAACAGATACATGCAGCGGTCAAGCCGCTACTCGCGTGCCTAACCATGTGTATGGCCACGGCCGTTTGAATATTGAAAAGGCCATTAATACGGATTTCCCTTGCCCCTATATCAATATCTGGCTAGAAGGCAACTACAACGACCTCGATGTGTATTGGCTAGCCCCTTACTTGGTATACCCAGAGAAATTCGTGGTGGAGCGTTCGTCCAATAATATAGACTTTAATGCCATTGGCGAGGTGCTGGTAGATAGCAGCTTCAACCATGCCAAAATATTCAGCTTGGTAGATGATGCCCCTCTGGCAAACGGTAGCTATTATCGCATCAAAGGCGTTTCTAAGAATGGCTCATTCGTTTATTCCAATGTTGCGTTTTCATTCATACAGCACGATGGATGGCTCTCGCCTAACCCTAATGATGGCTTTGTACGAGTAAAATTACCCCAAAGTGCCAAGCCGATGAACTGGCAATTGTACAGCAGTACTGGTCAGCTAGTCAAATCATTTAGCTTTAGACGTGGTGGCGAAATCCACAGCATGAACTTGACCGACTTACCCCAAGGGGTTTACATCTGGAAAGCTTTCAACGAGGACGTAAAGGAATCGGGCCAGATGATACGCATAGACTAAATGGAACAATGAATAATGAATAATGAACAATGAATAATGAATCGGCGAGTATAGTTCGTCCAATGCTTGGTTAATATATAAAGAAGGAGGCTTGGCATTTAAACCTGAGCCTCCTTTTTTGTTTATTTGGGCGCGTCGGCGCGATGCGCCGTCGGTCCCCGCCGGGGGTCGCGTTGCTCCGTGCTACGCACCTGCGCCTACGGCGCAGCCCTCTGGGCACCTCGCGCAATTAGCACCAATTAACGTTAAAAAATCAATTTGTAGGTGTCAAAGGTACCATTATCAAGCTGCACGTTGAGGTAGTAAACGCCACTCGGCAAGCTGCCCAAATCTACACCACCGGCTGTATAAGTCTGTTGCAGTACTACCTGTCCAGCACTGTTGTACAAGCTAAGGTTTTTAACCAATTGGCCTGGTGTAATCAGCGCTAAGTGTTTGTTTTCTAGGTGAATATATATTTCAGGAGCGTTTTCCATAACTTCAACGGTTGTACTTGTTTGGTTAAACAACCACTCGTAAGCTGGCCTAAACTCCCGAGCCCAAAACCATTCAGCATGTTGCCCGTCGGTGCGGGTTTGGACATTGAGTTCTGCGGCGCTAAAGCCGTTCATCAGCATGGTTTGACGGGCGCCTTGAATATTGCCAATCATCGTGCTGCTTTCCGTTGTGCCGGCCACGAAGTAAAAGCGCATAGGTGCATCGTGTCCAGTGCTGCTTGAATAATTCATGGAGGCACTGGCAAACCAAAACGATGGCGAGAATATACCCGCCTTGGAATAAATATTTTGGAAACGCAAGGCCCCGTAATAGCTTATCAGGCCGCCCATGCTGCTACCTATGATGGCCGTATTTAAACGGTCGGGTAGGGTACGGTAGTTGGCATCGATATATGGTTTTAGGGTATTAACCATGAAATCCATGTACTCGTCGCCTTCGCCGCCGCCGTATTGACTGTTTACCCAGGGCGAATATTCATCTATGCGACTCCCCCCGCCATTATCAATACCTACCACGATGGCTTTCGTCAAGCCGTCATTTTCGATGTCGAGCATGCTTTCGTCTATGCTCCACTCGCCAGAGAAAGCGTAACGGGTATCAAAGAGGTTTTGGCCGTCTTGCATGTAAACGACCGGGTAGTTGTTGTTGGTGTTGAAGTATTCTTGAGGCAAGTAAATCCAAATCCTTCGGTTTCGGTTCAACTGGGGCATCACAAAATCGGTATCCACCATGAACACATACCCACTACGAGAGGTGCTGGTCGAGGCCACCATGTCGTCCCATTGGGCTACGCTAATTTGTAAGTTTTGGCCATTTTGGAAAGTTAAGCTACGGTTAGGCAAGAAACCACCGTTGGCCGTGGTTTCACCTTTGGCCCAAGTACCTCGGGTTAGTTTAAACTCGTAATTGCTGCCTGGAGTTAAACCATTCAACACTAGGTTATATTGGCCGTTAGGTAACTTGGTAAACTGGTAGGCTGTACTGCCAGGGTTCCAACTGTTCATATCGCCAGCCAGGAATATGGTATCGGCCAGCGGTGTGTACTCGCGCGGAACATCGGTTATGGTGATGGTCATTTGAGCGTTTAAGCCCATGACGATCATGCTGGAAAGCCAGCAGAGCATGTACTTTTTCATAATACTTATTTTGAAGC
>CAZDVQ010000066.1:0-23950 GCA_964508975.1 uncultured Saprospiraceae bacterium | reverse complement strand
GCAGTTAAAAAAATCATGTGATTCATTGTTGTTGGCCATCAATGCAGAGGTGTCAACATATGATACCGGTTCTCTGATTTCAAGGTTTAACCGAGGGGAGCGCCTAGTATTCAAGGGCAATGCGGAGGGAGACCATTTAGTAAAAAACCTTTCTGTCTCACGGCAAATCTATGTGCTAAGTGATGGGGCTTTCAATCCTACAGTTATGCCACTTGTAAATTACTGGGGCTTTGGATACAAAGGCCATGAAGTAGTGCCACAAATAGACAGTACCCAAGTGGATTCATTGAAGCAACTGGTGGATTATAACGCGGTGGTAGTATCTAGAGACGAGAAGGGCGTACATGTATTTGCGAATAAAGCCAATGTCCAGCTTGACCTAAGTGCTGTTGCCAAGGGTTATGGCGTTGATCAAGTTGGCTTATTGCTAGAGCAGTATGGCATTAAAAGCTACTTGGTAGAAATTGGCGGAGAAGTAAGAGCAAGGGGTGAGAAGGTAAATGGAGCAGGCTGGACTATTGGGATTAGCGTGCCAGACAAGGCTGCAAGCGCAAATGATTTTTCGGCAATTGTGACACTAAGTGACAAAAGCATGGCGACATCGGGGAACTATCGAAACTATCGAAAAAATGATTCGTATGAATATGCACACACCATAAATCCCAAAACAGGCTACCCCGAACAGAACAATTTGCTGAGTGCCAGTATCCTTGCCGAAAACTGTGACTATGCTGATGCATGTGCAACTGCATGTATGGTAAAGGGGTTCCCTGAGGCTAAACGCTTCATCGAGTCCATCGAATCGGTAGAAGGATTATTTATTTACCTTGACGATAAAGGCCAGGTTCAGATGGTCAGCACGGCAGGGTTCCCAAAATTCAATACCAATGAATAAGCCATACTCCAAAATAATATCCCTGTTTATACTATTGGCTCAGCTATTGGCGACCCATGTAGTAGAGGCTCAAAATTACTGGTTGGGTGCAACTTCAAATTGGCATGCAGCGTCAAATTGGAGTGGAGGATCCGTCCCAAACGCAAATACGTACGTCATCATAGATCCGGGGCAAATGTCTGTGAACGGCGTCATGCCCGTGATTTCTAGTACATCGGCCGTTGCTGAGCGGCTCGAAATAAAGGATGGCGCTACACTTACCGTGCAACGTGCCTTAAGTATCGTTACAAATTCGAATACATCACCTTTTCACTCTTGCATTGTTAACGGAACCATCAATGTAAATAGTACGATTACGATAACCTCTAATTTAACGGATGGCACAAGCGACGCTATACGAGTTCTAACAGGGAGTGTTGCCACATTCAACATGGGCGCAAATGGCATAATCCGTATTACCAAAAGTTCTAGCAATGGTATTCACAACCTAGGTATTCTGACATTCAATGGGAATGGCAGGGTACAGCTACAAAGTTCAACACTAAGCTCGATTGTTAACGAAGATAATGATGCGGTCTTCGTAAACAACATCACTGCACCTGGAAAAATAGAGTGTTATGGCGTCTCGGGCAGCGATGGGATTGATAACGTATTAGGAACATTCACCAATGCAGGAGAACTAGTGATATATGATATCAGGGATAGTGGGATAACCCATCGTGCTGCGGCAAAAAAATTCATCAATACGGCAACCGGTAATATTTTACTTTATAGAACGTCTGTCCCCCTAGCGAATAACACTGCAATTACAGTGAACAATACATTCCAAAATGCGGGCAAAATAACTATAGGCAGGGCTAGTGACATTCGCTTGTTCCACTATGGTTTTTCATTGAGCGACTCTCTTATAAATACCGGAACAATCATTGTTGAAAATGTGGGCACTAAAAGTATTTGCGAGCATTGTAGCCAAGATGTTCAAACTCCAACCCAGCTTCCAGTATTGGTAAACGCAAGGGACAATAATACCTGTGCTGCGAATAGCACTACTGCCCCTAACACCAACTTCTCCAAAGGTTATATCAAACTGACAAAAGGCTCTTATGTCAATACCATAGACAATCAGGGTGTATTACTAATCCAGTATAATATACCTCCAGTAGTGCCAGTCACTAACCTTAAAAATACAGGCATAATTGCTTATCTTGATAACGAATTTAGTACTTCAGTTAGTACCTATACGGTAAACCAAGGCTTAGTTATCAATATGTCTAAGATTGGTTGCGGGGAGGGCTATATTCCTGAGGTTTCTGAAACATCTCCACAAGGGCTTCCAAATTTTATATTGGACAGTCTTGTTTTGAGTACAGCTCCTTATAGTTTGCTTGCCATTTATGATGGTACAAATGGCCGTATGTATTACACGAGCAATTTGCCCACAGGCTCTTACCAAGCTTATTTAGTACTACATCCAAGCTTATGTCCTAACGAGAAAATCTATATACCGTACAGCTTTGATGTACAGAGTCCTATCAACTGGACCTTAAGTACAGAATCTGCCCTTAATGCAAGTTCAAATGATGGCAAAGCAAATGCCTCAGCAATTACCAACAATGGTAATACTTATAATTACACGTGGGACAATGGTAGTAGCGGAAATGTGGTTAGCTCCTACAATCCCTTTGCGCACAGTGTAACAGTTGTAGACAATAATAAATGTTCGGCTGCTAAAACTTTTTACGTTGGAGATAAATCCACTTGCGATGTTCCAACCTTAACGGCAACCGTAATTGATACTTGCTCCGGCGGCAATTTAACTCTAAATGCAACTATAACATTGGACCCCGGTTGCGCTTTATTGGCAATCAATGGTTATTTGTGGACCTTTGTAGACTTTTATACGGGTGACACCACGACATACCCATCCAGTAGCAGTACCCGTACGATAACGGGTACTAGTGCAGGAAGCTGGTCGGTACAGGCCGTTATCGTCGAAATCAGCCCCGGTTCATGCGCATGCTCTGGCACCGGGGCATTAACACCTACGGCTTTTTCAAATTCAATCTCCATTAAACCCACTCCTCCAACACCAGTAATTAATAATAACCTACCGCTTACAGTCTGTTTGGGTAATAGTATAGGTTTAAGTGTTACCAATGCTCCTTTATACCTTTCAGGAACGAATTTCTTATGGTATAATGCTGCCAATAATTTAATTGGCTTTGGTCCAAACTACAGTTTAACTGTAAATACCTTGAATCCTGTAGTTTTGAGTATAGTAGCTACTTATAATGGATGTTCAACAGCTCCTGTATTTGTAACTATCTATCCCGATGCACTGCCGGATGCCCCTGCTTTGAGCGCAACGACATATTGCCTAGGAGGAGCTACGACGCTAACCAACAGTAATACGCAGAGTAATTATCTTACGGATTGGTACTTAAATCCATTTGGAGCTCCTATAGGCTCGGGCAACACCATCGTGATGAACAATCCCGGTGCTAATACTATTGTATACGCAGTCAATACAAACACTAGCACATTTTGCAAGAGCGGATTTAGTACAATCACGCTATCACCGGCAGCAACACCGGCGGCACCAATAGTTATCCCTAACCCTCTGAATGTATGTAATGGTAATACTGTTCTACTTTGGGCGAGGAGTAGTAGCGCTGGTCTAATTCGCTGGTACGACAACATTAGCAGTAATACACCAATTGCGCAAAGTGGGGTAACTGCTGCTAACGATACTTCGTTTTACAATTATACGGTTACTACAAGTGGCAACAAGACTTTTTACGTAAGTTTTATTAACCCTGCTACAGGGTGTGAAAGCCCCAGGGTTCCAATCACTATAAATACCCCTGTGGTCAATTCGCCACAAATTGTCGCCAATAGAACGAACCTCTGCTTAGGAGAGTCAACCACCCTTAATGCTTATGGCGGGAGTGGTAGCTATATCTGGTATGGGCCGACTGGTAACCAGATTAATACTGGATCTACAATACAAATCCAAGGGACCCTTGTTGATACCTTATTTTATTATGTAACTAGTGAAATCAATGGTTGTACAGGGAATTTCGATACTGCTCGGATTATAGTAAGACCTGACCCATCATTTGTTTTTGTTGATTTACAAAATGCTTGTTTCAACGCTTGTAACGGCTCTATTCACATTGGTGTAAATCAAAGCCCTGTAGTTTATAATTGGTCAAATATAGGTTTGAACAATATAAGTTCAATCAATAATTTATGTCCAGGTAATTACAGCGTAACGGTCAACAATACATGGGGATGCAATGTTGATACAACTTTAAATGTATCTCAAACAGGGCCATTTAGCCTACAAGGCATGGTTACCCCTATTTCATGCCACAATCAAGATGACGGCTCGATAAACATTCAAGTAAACAGCGCATTTAGCAGCACTTATGTTTATCTATGGAACAACGGTGAAAGCAGTAATTCAATTGACGATTTAGCGCCCGGAAACTACGTGGTAACGGTGACTGATGCAAATGGATGTAGTGTGGCATCAAATTACAACATTTTCGAGCCCGCCCCGCTGAATGTTTTCGTAAATATATCAGCCGTAAATTGCTTTGGCGATAACGATGGGCAAGCTACAGCTGTAGTAAATGGAGGTACAGTTCCATATACTTATACTTGGAATAAAGTCCCTTCAATTTACAATTTTAGCTATAGTGCCCCCAATAGCGTTAATAACCTAAACCAAGGCAACTATCGAGTTATTGTGTCAGATGGTAATAGCTGCCTAGATACTGTATTGTTTTCCATCTCTGAACCCAGCCAATTAGAGGCTAGTGTTCAAATTATCAGCCCAATTACTTGCCACGGAGATAACGACGGAACAGTTCAAGTCGTTACTTGGGGAGGAACTGCTCCATATAGCTACTCTTGGTCAGATGGATTTTTCACGAACTCTCCCATTCGTTCTAATTTAGATGCAGGTGTTTATACGGTACTGGTTAGCGATGCAAACAATTGTTCAATGAACTATAGCTACTCGCTTTCTGAACCTCCAATGCTATTTGCAAATATTATTCAAGATACGATTAATCAATGTAGCGGTTCTTCCGCTAATATATTTGGGCAAGCATTCGGAGGAACAGCCCCTTATAATTTCCAATGGCAGAACGGGGCTACCGGAAATAATGCCCTGGTACAACTAGGTAATTCACAAAATTATTGGTTAAGGGTAACTGACATTAATCAATGCAGTGTTTATGACACGTCATTTATCCGTGTAATTACCCCTCCCTCTATCGAACTTGGACCTGCAATAAGTGGATGTCCTGGCCAACAGCGAACATTAGGCAACTTGGTAAATACTAATAATGTCCAATATAATTGGAGCACAGGACAAACATCAAGTACTATCACGGTTAGCCCTGAAAATAGCCAGTTCTATAGCCTTACTATAACCGATTTAACCTATGGGTGTTCGGCATCTGATAATATCCTAATTAATATCGTCAATACACTTTCCGTTCAGGTTAATAGCATTAATCATGTAAGTTGTTTCGGTTTATCCAATGGTAGCATTGATATCAGTGTGACTGGAGGAACAGCCCCTTACGCATATCAATGGATCAATGGAAGTACAACCCAAGACGTATCTGGTTTAAACCCTGGATTATATCTGGTTGAAGTTACTGATGCCAATGGATGTAGAGATGAAGCAATCGTTACCGTCAATAGCCCTAGTGCTTTACAAAGTAGTATAACTGTATCCAACACGAGTTGCTTTAATACATGTGATGGCACTGCTACCATTACTTCAACAGGAGGCTCAGGCACCCATACATACACATGGTCAAACGGGACCAATAATAGTGTGGCAAGTGGCCTATGCCCCGGAATTTTTACTGTAACGGTAAATGACCAGCATGGCTGTAGTACTGTCAATTTTGGGATCATCAGCCAAGGTCCAAATTTGAATGTAAGCTATACATCTATCAATACTTCCTGTTCCAATAATGATGGTTTAGTCATTGTAAACACCAGCAACCTTAGTACTCCATACTATATTTCTACTAATGCAGGTTCACTATCTGGGGATACTGTAAAATTCCTACCAGCTGGATCAGTCACTGTAACAGTTACCGATTTTAATGGCTGTAGCCGCACCGATATTGTAAATATTAATAATGGTTGCAATTGTAATGTTCAACTTAATTTAAGCGTTGATGATATTTCTTGTTTCGGTATGTCAGACGCAAGCGTCATGCTAAACGCCAATGGAGGAACAAGTCCTTATCAGTACGCTTTAAATCAACAAGCACCTGTCTTGGACTCTATCTTTAATAATTTATCCCCAGGCAACTATAGCTTTACCGCTATTGACATAAACGGATGTAGCGCCACATCAACTATAAACATTCCAAATAAGCAAGCACTTTTTGGGTATCTTAGCACGACCAATATTGAATGCTTTGGTAATAATAATGGGCAAATTCAAGCTTCAGTTACAGGAGGGACTTCCCCATATGGCTACAGTATTAATAATGGTATAACGTGGACGTCTAGCCCAATTTTCTCTGGTTTAGCCGCAGGAAACTACACTATAATCATTAAGGATGCAAACAACTGTGAATTAAGCCTTAATACATTTATAAGCTCCCCAAGTCCAATATCTACTTCCGCTCTATTAGCTAGCGCGCCACTATGCTATGGAGATAGTAATGCCATTGTATTTATATCTATAAATGGAGGCACTGCTCCGTTCAGTTTATCTTGGAACGATGGTGTCATTACGCCTAACCAGATTCGGTCTAACTTATATGCTGGGAACCACAGTGTCACGGTTACTGACGATAACGGATGTGTTTCTAGCGCTTCTATCATCATTCAGTCCCCTACCCCTCTAATTGCAAGCATTCAAATTGATACAGTTTACCAATGTATTGGTACTCCTGCGCAACTTCAAGTCTTTGGCTCTGGAGGAGTAGGTCAATACACCTACAGTTGGCAAGGCGGTGAGACGAACGCCAGTATCCAAAGAATATTTAATGCATCCCAATTATACCAAGTTAGCATTACCGATTTGAATGGATGCTCAAATTCCGACTCGGTATCTGTGGTTGTAATAAGTAATCCAAACATTAATCTTGGAACGGATACATCAATTTGTGCCGGCCAAGGAATTACCCTTTTTAATCTCTTAGACCAAGCCCAATATGCCTACCAATGGAGTACCGGTGCTTCAACTGATAGTATAAATGTGGTGGTTCTAAACAATACTACTATATCAGTTACTGCAACTAATATCTTTACAGGATGCAACGCAAGCGACAACATCAACATTTTAATTTCAAATGATTTAGTTATCAATATCGATACTATCATTAAACCGTCTTGCTTCGGCTACAGCGATGGTGCTGTAAATTTATCTGTAAGCGGAGGAAATGGAAATTATACCTACAGTTGGACCAATGGAGCAAGTACCCAAGATTTAACAGGCCTAAGTGCCGGCTTATACATAGTTCAAGTTAATGACGCTAACGGATGTTCTGCCAGTATTGCTGTTAATGTGGGCCAGCATACTCCGCTCAGCCTGAGCACAACAACAATCCCCTCGAGTTGTCCAGGCGCTTGTGATGGAGAAATCGCTGCTTATGCATCTGGAGGTACGGGCAATTTAAGCTATGCATGGAACAACGGCAGCACCAGCGCTACTATCAGTGGTATTTGTGCAGCAACATATACTTTAACCATTACTGACCAAAATAACTGTACCGCAACAACTACTAGTATAGCTAGTGAACCAATAGCTCCTGATTTCGTATACGAAGTCAACCCTACTAGTTGTGCTGGTAATGACGGAACAATAATCATCAACAATTCAAACCCATCTAGTACTTATACCATAACTAGCACTCAAGGCACCGTCGCAGGGAATACAATCTTAAATTTAAGTCCTGGACTGGTCAACATCACTATAACCCAAGCAAACGGTTGTAGTTTCGCAACCCCAATAACGATCACAGATTCATGTATTTGCACCATTTCACTCGGCTATGAAATCATGCCCATAACTTGCTTTGATGCAGCAGATGCTGTTGTTACCTTGTTTTCATCCGGTGGGAACAATACTGTTTTATACAGTATAAACCAACAACCCACTAGTGCTAATAATGTATATTCAGGCCTAGATGCAGGCAATTACACCTTCACAGCAATAGATTCAAATGGTTGTAGCGCAAGTCAATCAGTTACCATACTTGAACCCCAAGCGCTATTTGCCTACGTTAACCCTATTGAGTTGAATTGCTTCAACGATACAACTGGAGCCATCGAAATCTTTGCGGTTGGTGGATCCAATCCTTATAGTTACAGCATAAATAATGGTAGCTCCTGGACTAGCAACAACGTATTTGATAGCTTAATTGCTGGCAACTACACCATCATTGTCAAAGATGCACTTGGTTGCCAAATCAGCTTAAATACGTCCGTAAATGAACCCGCACAAATAGCTAATGCCCTTATCGTTGATAATCCAACTTGTACCGCTAACGACGGTAGTATTACATTCATTAGTACTGGTGGAGTAACACCTTACACTTACAGTCTAAATGGTATTACCCAAGCAAACCCTACATACAATAACTTAAATGCAGGTACGCATTATTACACGATTACCGACAGCAGAGGATGCAGGATTTCGGGCAACATCATTTTAAACCCCCTAAACAGCTTTCTAGCTCAAATCAATGGTTTAAATAGCGCTTGTATTGGCACGTCTAGAGTTTATACAGCACAAGCTAGCAATGGCCTCGCCCCTTTTAACTTCTCTTGGTCAACCGGTCAAACTACAAATACCATAAACCTACCTATCAACGCCAATACTAATCTTCAAGTATATGTAACCGATGCTAATGGTTGCCGAGACACCGCTAGTATGGCGATAACTGCCATTAATAATCCTACCCTAACGACTAGTCCTAACCTTCAAATTTGTGTTGGTCAAAGTACGACAATAAACGCCTCAGGAGCTAGTACTTACACATGGAATAATGGCAACACTACTGCTTCGCAAGTCGTAAATCCAACACAAAATACAACTTACACCGTAACTGGTACAAATAGCGCAGGGTGCTCTAGTACGCGATCTATACAAATTACAGTAGCCACCAATCCAACAGCCAATATAAGTGGGCAGAGTAGCATCTGCTTGGGAAGTAGTACAATACTCGCTGCAAATACTGCATCAAGTTACCTTTGGAGCAATGGTGCAACTACCCAGACTACAACAATATCACCCAGCAGTACTCAATCTTTCCAAGTTACTTTAACGAATAGCCAAGGATGTACCGCTACCGCAACACAGATAGTTTCCGTGAATCCTATCCCCAGTATCACCGTCAACGGAGATACAACGCTATGCGAAGGGGATGATTTAAGTCTATTTATCAATACACCTGGCTTTTATAGCTGGCATAAAAACGGTAATCCTATAGGCAATAGTGCCAGTATATATTACCCTAACGCATCTAACGCATTGGCAGGGCTCTACTCAGTTACTTTTACCAATGCGAATGGATGCTCCACTACTACTCAACGCCAGGTTAGTGTTGACCCACTACCCCCAGCCCAGATTGTAGCCCAAGGCGCAACAACCATCTGCAGCGGAGATAGTGTGCTACTCGTGTCCTTTCCTGGACAAATTGGCAACACTTACCTATGGTCAAATGGTGAAACCAACAGAACACTATACGCCTATAATAGCGGATTTTACACTATTACAATCACAAATTCCAATGGCTGCTCAAACGATGCAACCATCTTTATATTCGCAAGACCTAGCCCTTCAGCACCAATAGCACTAGATACGAATAGCTGTAGCGGACAAAACATTCTATTACAAGGAAATGCCGGCGGCAACTTACTTTTCTGGTACAACAACAGCAACAATATTATAGGTACCGGTCCGGTTTATGCTACCACACCCACCTTGCCGGGCTCCTACAGCTATTTCTTGGATGCACTCGATGCTTATGGGTGTAGAAGTGCTAGAGATACCCTCCAACTTTCCGTAACAGCACCCCCAGCTCCCGCTATAGTTCCTAATGCAACTATTTGTAACGGAAATATAGCTAGCCTTGTCGTTGCAAACCCTACTTTCGGTGTAACCTACAACTGGTCGTCGAATGGAAACCCTATTGCTACCAATACAATTACAACCAACGTTGGTCCATTATTCAATAACGCCGTCGTCGAAATTCTTGCAACGGACACAAGCTCTGGCTGTACTTCTTTAAGCTACTCCAATATTGCCATAGATGATATTATTTCAACCCCTCAGGTAAATAATAATGTCGTAAATACTTGCTTCAATTCGACCGAAAGCATTATCGCTTTTGGCTCTAGTAGTCCCAATCACGTTTTACAGTGGTATATCAACAATACATTGGTACAAACAGCATCCAATAGTAGCACAGATACCTTGGTACTCGCTGGATTAACCGCTAGTACCTCCATTGAAATTTACGAATATGATACACTCACGCTTTGTAATAGCCTCCCTAGGTATGTAAACATAGTCGTTAATCCCGCTTTAGCCCAACCATTACTTATCCCATCTAATACAACGATTTGCCAAGGTAGCGCCACCACGGTCCAAGTCAATAATCCTGGCAACCAAACAGGCCAAGTGGCTTGGTATTATGCGGGTTCTATACTATCATATGGTTCTTCTTTCAATGTTTCAAACTCCATCAGTAACACGCCTGGCAATTATACCTTCTTATTCCGACTCGAAAATGGTCAATGTGCTAGTAACTTCGATTCTGTTACCATTACTATAAACCCTACTCCAAGCATAAATACTGCAATTGGCGACACTATATGCAATGGCGAACTTGCTAACCTAAGAATCATAGGCAACCAAGGCTCGATAGCATGGTACCTTGACCCTAACGGATTATCAATGGTTGGTTCTGGCAACCCAATTAGTATCCCTGCATTCGCAACAACCCTTTATTATGCTCGCGAAAACCTCAACGGTTGTCTAAGCAATCCTTACCCTGTTCCCGTCATCGTCGAAAATCTTCCTGCGGCTCCGTTCCTAACAGGTGGCACCGCTTGTGAAGGCCAAGCCATAGAGCTAACTGCTACAGGCAACGGCACCGATATCCTGGTATGGGAAGACTTCAACAATCAAATCGTCCAATCAGATACCGGAATAGTGGTGTCCACTTATGTAACTAGCAGTACTCTACAAGCTGGTTTATATAGTTACCATGTTCATCAACTGAGCCTAAATGGTTGCCTCTCGCTTCCAACCAGTACAACCGTTCAAATTACCGCTCGACCTACAAGCCCTGTTGTAGCAGACAGTACCATCTGTGCCGGTAGCGCCATCAGCCTCTTTAACTCCAACTCTATTGGCATTACCCGCTGGTATAGCGATGCTAGCTTGTCTAACCTTCTAGCCTCTGGTAACAGCTTCAATGTCCTCTCGCTTACCGCTAGTACAACTTACTATGCTACAAATTTAGATGCTGGTTGTGAAAGCCCTGCAGATACGGTCACCATTACCGTCTTGCCAAACCCTGTGTTGAATAGCAGCGACTTTACGACTAGCCCAATTTGTGCCGGTACTCAAGCCCTCATCGCAGCAGTAGCTCCAGGCAATTATACTTGGTATGCCGACCCTAGCGGCCTGAGTGTCCTAGGTGCTGGCATTTCTTATAATACACAAACCTTGTATCAAAACAGTAACTTCTACGTGCAGTCTACCGTCGGGAACTGCCGTAGTAATATCCTCCCAGTACCTGTCACGGTTAACCAACCCCCAACAGTACCCGTTCCGTTAAACGCTTCTGTTTGTCAAGGCGAACCTGCTACATTACAAGTTTTTGTACCTAATGCCGCCGATATCACTTGGTTTAACGCATACAATATGATTATCGAGATTGATACGAACACAACTAATGGCGACCTCATCATTCCAGATACCCTATCGGCCGGAACATATACTTTCTACGCAAACCAAAGCAACAACGTTTGTTTATCTGGCTTGGCTACCGTCTCGCTAATTGTACTGCCGCCTTCTACTTCTCCACCGAGCGACACTATCGTTATTTGTTACCAAACCTCTACTACGCTGGCAGCCCCTAACGGTGCTTTTACATACGAGTGGTTTGACCTCAATGATAATTTACTCCAAGTAGGCCCCACCTTTACTAGCCCCCTGATTACGGATACTGTAAATTATTACCTTACCGCCACGCCTAATGGTGGATGTACAAGCTTGCCAGCCATTTACCAGGTCCAAGCTCGCCCATCAATTGGCATCAACAATGCAAGCTCGAACGGGCCCGTTTGTGTAGGCGATACGCTGCGTCTTTTTGCAGGGACTACTATCCCCAATGCTACCTATACCTGGACAGGGCCTGCAGGATACACTGCCAATACCGAAAATCCAGTCATCAGCTACGCTTCTGCTAATCTATCCGGTATTTTTATCGTAGCCGCTACCAGCGCAGAGGGTTGTACTGAATCCGATACGATTCTCGTTCAAGTGAATCAAGTTATCTCAAGCGCAGGTATCTTTGGTAATAACCAAATCTGTAACGGATTCGACCTCGGCCTGCTTTGCAACGACCTAGGTTCAGGCGCAACCTACACCTGGTTCCTGCCCGATGGGACCGATAGCACCACCGCTCAACCAAACTTCTTCATCCCCGCAGTTAATCAATCAAACACGGGATTCTACGGCGTGGCCATTAACTTTAACGGCTGTACTTCAACCGAAGACTCCATGTTCGTTAACGTTATTCCACGGCCTGCCCAACCTCAAATCAGCGGCGATACGAGCTATTGTGCAGGAGAACACCTCATCCTGAATACTGTCAACATACCCTCTACGGTCATCAACTGGATTTTGCCCAACGGCTCTATCCGCTCTTTCGTCAACAGGATTGATATCGACCCAGTAAACTTGAGCGATGACGGTATCTATCGTATCTACTACTTCGATGGAACCTGCCCATCAGATACGGCGTTCGTTAACGTAAACGTTAATGCGCTGCCCGATACGAGCCTTGTTACCATCAGTACCAATGGCCCGCTTTGCGATGGCGACACCCTCCGCATCAGCGCATCCAACATTCCTAGCGATGTGGTGTATTCTTGGACTGACCCATTAAGCAATATCTACCCCGACTCGGTTGTGGTTATCCCCAACGCCACTGGTTTGGTAAACCTCGGCAACTATAACTTCTACATGATGAGCATGAATGGCTGTACGTCTCCAGCCATATCTGAATATGTGTTCATCGCCGGACCACCTGAACTCACCTTTGTACGCAGCACCGTACACGCTTGTGAAGGCTTTAGCTTCCAACTATTCGCCGATACATCCGAGTTTGTAACCTATAGCTGGAACGGCCCCAATGGTTTCAGCTCTAACCTCCGCAACCCTATTGTGGATAGTGCAACCGTCAACATGTCAGGCACTTACACAGTCCAGGCTTTCCGCGGTACTTGTGCCTCGCCAATCTACTCCACCATCATGTCGGTGACACCCAACCCGATCATCACGACACTTACCAACGATACCCTGGAAATCGAGGTGGGCACACCTTTCGAACTCGACGCCGACGGCGGCCTCATTTACGAATGGTCGCCACCGTTCTACCTCAACGCGGTGTCTATTCCTAACCCAACCGTGCTGGCCGACACCCTCGATTTCGTGAGCTACGTGGTTACCGGTTACGACAATCAGTTCTGTAGTTCTACCGATACCCTCCACGTGCAATTTATCCCTGCTCGAAAAGGGGAAGGTGTTGACCTAGATATATTCACCATCATGACGCCAAATGGTGATGGATATAACGACACATGGCATATCGGAAACATACAAAACCTTGAAAATTACACCATTAGCATATTCGACCGCCGTGGCATCGAACTCTACCAAACCGATTTTTACCAAAACAACTGGGATGGTACTTTCAATGGCAAACCACTCCCCGAAGGTAGTTATTGGTACATCATCCGGACGCCTATACGCGAGTACAAAGGCGCAATCACCATCCTGCGGTAAAAAGTTACCCAATTGATTTTTCCTTTTTGGGCGTGCCCCTAGCCCCGCTGCGCTTGGCTAGGGTCGCTCCTTTCCGGGGTTCGCTACTCGCTCCGTGCTACGCACCGCCGCCTACGGCGGCGCCCTCCAAGCAGCTCACGCAATTACGGAGTTAGGAGTTAGGAGTTAATTTTACAACTTATACTTAATTTCATAGCTAAGCCTTAAAAAAATTGAACTTATTTCCCATCAACTACCAACTATCAACTACCAACTACCAACTATCTAATGCGCCGGGGCGCCAAAAAAAACACTTACCCATTCGAAAACCAGTCGGCTATGACCAGACAATATATAATACTACTGCTCTTGTTTACTTTTTGTGCTAGTACAGCACAACAGCTCCCCGTGTATAACCAGTACATGTACAACCCTTATTTTTATAACCCTGCTTATGCGGGCATGGACTCGCTGGCCAACCTCTTCATCAGCCACAAAGAGCAATGGAAAGGCATGACATATTCGCCCAAAACCTCTACCATTACCGTAGATGGGCCATTGTTCAAAAAACGGGTTGGCTTGGGATTGATTGCTTTTACCGACCAGACCCACGTGATTAAACGCATTGGGGTTGGGATGACTTATGCTTACCACCTCAAGCTGAGCGAAGCCTATGAACACCGGCTTTCAGCGGGCCTAACCCTCGGTTTTTTAAACCAGAGAATTGATTTAGACCTAGGTAATATTCTAGACCAAAACGACCAGATGCTGACGGGTAATGAACTTAATGCCACCGCTTTCGACCTCGCCATGGGTATTAATTACCGCTACAAAGGCCTGTCTATTGGTGGCGGTATACCACAGATGACTAATTCCTCGCTGCGCTACCTCGACGATCCCTCTGGCGTGCAAACCACAGGCAGTTATTTCAGGTTGATTCGGCACTATTATGCCCGAGCTAGCTGGCGTATCAAGTTGGGCCGAGGCCGCGAAAAAGATTACGAACTTGAACCTGGCGTGATGTACCGGGGTATACAAAACTTGCCCGCTCAATTTGATGTCAACGCTATTTTGCGCTGGAAAGGCATGGTTTGGGGTGGTGTAGGTTTCAGGACAGGTAACGACCAATATTACAATGCTGGCCTGAATTTTTCAGCTGGTGTGTTTGCCTTTAAACTCATATCACTTACTTACACCTACGAAACTGTTCTGGACAGAACCCGTCGCCAAGACCTAGGTCCTACGCACGAGTTTTTACTGGGCATCCAATTTGGTGGCGCCAAGCAACGCATAGCCGAGCTAGAACGCATGCTCTTACAATTGGATACCCGCATGAAAATTGAAGTCGACTCCATCGTCGATGTCAGAACCCGCAAGGAAGCCAGCGAGCTGAACGTGGTGAAAGAAGCCCTCAACGACCTCCGCGAACAACGCGAGGCCGATGAAAAACGTCGACAGGACGAAAAAAATACGAATGGCGCTGACGAGCGCATTAAAACCGATGCTAAACCTGATTTAAATGAGGCCAACAGCAGCAACAAATCGGACAACAAATCGGACAAGCCTGCCCGAGTAGACGAAACCCTTCCGCCTGATAAAGACATTAAGACTAATCCAAGCAGCTCAAAACCAACTACGCCAAAGGACAATACAACGCCACCGCCAACAAACGACCCTGGTAAAACCGACAACAAGGATAAGAACATAGCTGAAAAACTAGACAGCAAAGGGGTTCCTCTTGTTTTAGACTCTAAAGGGCGGGTATCAAATATACCAGCAAGTATGCAAGTAGAACCAAGGTTTAAACATATTGACACCTTGGAGTCTATCTATTTTGGTCAAAGTTCATCTACATTGACAGAGTATTCAAAGGCCAAACTCACTAGGGCCTCGGAATACATTTTTGCTGAGCTTGACCCCACAACCATACAGATTGTAATTTATGGCAACGCCAGCGAGGAAGGCAACAAAGAGGACAACATGGTGCTATCGCTACGCCGTGCCCGTGCCGTAAAGGATTACTTGATGAGCATAGGGATCACTAGTGAATTTGTGATTACGGTGCCTAATGGCTCTGACCGACCAGTAACAGCCCATCAAATGACCGAGGCTGAACGCATGCAAAACAGGCGTGTTGACTTGGTCATTTTGAGCGAATAAATAAAAAAGAAGGGCCTTGGAAATTCCAAGGCCCTTCTTTTTTTAGCTCAATTAACGTGAGCGATGGACTACCTTTGTAAACCTTTGATTTTCAAAGATTAAAACTATACTAAAGCATACTTTTGGGCTAGCCAGCGCAAATAGCCTGCGTTAGCTGGCCGTAGGGCAGCCGCGGCAGCGGCTGGTGCGCAGCACGGAGCGAATAGCGAACCCCGCAGGACAGCGGCGACGCGCTAGCGGCGCAACGCCCAAAGAAACAACACCATAAATAGGCTAAACCGTAGGCCACGTTGATTAACGATAAGCCTTTTTGTAAGCCTTTTTAAAGCTAGCCATACTTTTGGTTAAATCAGCTGGCATATATTTCAACACCGCTACTTTCCATTTGATAACCTTGTTGTAATCTTGTTTGGCATAAAATGCAGCCAACTTGTTTTGCAAAAGGTAAGTAGCTTTTACGTTTACATTTTTGCGGAGGGCCGAGTGCATCAAATCCAGTGCTATAGCTTGTTGCTGTAAAGCCTCGTAGTAATGGGCGCCTTCAAGCTGGAAGTCACCGATATTGGAAGCTTTAAGGTATGCTGCCAAATCGTTGGTGGGCGATAATGGAACATTGGCTTTCAACAGATCCGAGTTATCGTACATTTTTTTAGCGCTGGCATAAGTTTCAATAGCCTTAGCCCAAAAACGGCTTTGTTCAGCTTTTTGAGCTTCAGCCATAACTTCCTCATAAGCAGCGCAAGCCTGCACCATGCCTACAACAGCGTTGTACCGTTCGGTAGATATTCCACAAGTAGGGTAATTGCGCAGGGTATCAGCGGCGGCTTGAAGTTGTTGGCGGGCCATGATAAATTTTTTGCCTGCAATGTACGAGTCGGCCTGAGTCATGTGTGCTTGGTACAAAGCGCTTGCGTTGGTACATACTTGTTGAGCTATTCGTTGAAGCGCAGCCGACACTTCAGGACTACCAGCTACTTGGTATTCATTGGCGTAAGCTTGAATTTGGGCAAAGCCAGAACGCAACACTGCATTGGTATTAGAGCTACTCAATAGGGCGTTGACCCGAGTCACTACTTCTTCGCGAGCAGTACCCGTTATCTTGCTGTCAAGGTCTTTACCGGCCGTGCTGGTAAGGTTAAAATTGCGCTGTAGGCCCTTGGCTTGCTCATACAACTTGAGGGCATCATTGTTTTTTCCAGCTTTGCTAAGAGCATCGCCATCTTGAATCATCTTGGCGTAACGGGCCGACTGAACACGCTTCATCAATTCAACTGGGTTGCCGACAAACGACACGTTGAGTTTTTTAGCGGCTACCAATTGTTCTGCTTGTTGAGCATACACTAAAGCTTGTTCCAAATTTTTAGCCTGCAAATCGCGTTCTGCCAAGTTGTACAAACACTTATAGCGTTCTAGATCAAGCTCGGTTTCGACGGTTGCTATTTCCATTTTATCGCGAATAAAATCTGGGTGGTCGCGTAAAATCATGTAGGCTTCAGCTACCCTAGCGTTAGCTTGCTCAATGGTTTGAAGCGCGGGCTCTACCTGCTGGCTGCCATACGACAAGCGGGCCATTGACAAGGCCTTACGGGCCTGCGAAACATGCTCCGCGTACCAGCCAGAATAGAGATCAGCTTTAACTTGACGCAAGCGGGCTTCATCGGGCAAATCAGCGCTGTGCTTATTTCTAAAAACCTGTGCATCATTGAGTTGACTTTGAGCATCGTTCCATTTCTGGGTAGCGATACTGGTTTCAGTGTTGCTCAACCGTGCAGAAAAGTCATCAGATAAAATGGTGCGGCGGAACTTAGGCAAATCAAACTCGCTGTTTACTTTGAAGCGATTGGCGTAAGCAATGGCATCATCAATCCTAAGGAGGGCTTGGCTATAGTTCTTCTGGTTGTAATCGTCTTTGGCAGCATTGGCCCGGCTAGCGAGGTCGGCGCTGCGTACTTTTGCAATATCGGCGAGGTAAGCCGCCTCGTTGAGGTTATAAGCCCTAACGCTCTTGCCGTAGGCCATGACCGCCTCGTAACCTGCAATCGCTTCATCGTATTTTTTCTGTGCGAAAAGTGCATCGGCCTCACTGGCATTTACATCGTTGATGGCATCTACCAAAAGGTAGCAATTTTTAGCCAACTCGGTAGCTGGATTATACTGGTTTACGGTTAGTTTAACCCTTTCGGCGGCTTCGTTTACCTTGCCGTTTTCAAAATCGATGACTGCCGTGAGGTAATTTGATGGGGCATAATCAGGTTTAGCCCGCAGGGATTTTTGCAGCTCGGTGAAGGCCTGTTGTTTTTTCTGTTGATCAAACAACACCCTGGCCTTCTCGTAGTAGCCCACATGGATATTGGCCATGAGATTGCTAACTTCCATTTTGCGGGCATTCAGCAAGTTACCGAAGGCATTGCTACGCTGGCGGATACCGAGTGGATCAGGAGTATTGACTTGTTTCAACTCAAGCGCAGTCCAGAATTCAGCACTCATAATCATACCAAACTGCTGCTCCATGCCCGAAATGGTTTGTACCATTGGGGCCACCAAATCAGGATCAGGGTTGGTGGTATTCATCGCCGTCAAGTTTGCGCCCATGGCATCAATATCCATATTGGCCCGCTCGTATAGGTTTACATAATCGAGGCGTTGTGTGATGGCGTTCCGGCTGGTGTTGCCGTATACAAAATAAATATTGCTCAGCACAATGCTAAAACCAGCGCCAAGGGTCGAATCCTGGTGTACAAAGGTCACGGCATCGGTCCGCCCTGCGCGGATAGGTACCTGGTTGTATTCTTTCTCGTAGATTATCGTACCGTTGCGCAAGAGCTGAGCCTTGAAGTTCATCTGCTCGGGCAACATGGCAGCATCCATGCTAAACTGCTTAAACCTAGGGGCATTTTCAGCTTTCAGGTTGGTAAATTCGATTTTAGCTTCGTATTGAAACTGGGCACGTTCGGTAAAACGGGCATAACGGTAGTACCGCAAATCAAAACCTGCGTTTTGGTAGGCCGCAGGACTGATGTCGCGCAACATAGCCCTTACCGTGTTTTGGGAGATGCCTTGTACATTGGCGTAGTTGTACACGAGCAGTTCATTTTGCCCGTCTTCAAACATGACCCTTTGTTGGGCTTGAGCGTTTGAAAAATAAGCCAAAAGGCCGAGCAGTAGTAGAGGTCTGAGTTTCATATTTGGATATTTTAGGGGTAATCTTACCTTGGGGATTGTAAGACTGTGCCAAAAATAGTTACGATTTTCTTAACGGCTGCTGTTTTATAAGTTTAAGTTTAAATTAGCATGAACTTGCTACTTTAATAACCCTAGGTTACACCAAATCTACTATCTCATTTGCTTATTTTGCGCTAGAAATACAATAAATTTGGCGATCCCAAAAAAAATATCTATAATTGCATTCTACAGCCGAATAAATTACATGAAAGATTGACATCAATATAATTCAGGAACTCGGAATGAGCCAAATCTGTTACACTATATAAACATTATCATGACTGTTATTCTCAAACCTTCCAGCGATAAAGTTATCTTGGCTAAGCTTTTGGAAAATCTTCCTAAGCCTAATAGGTTTGATGCACACAAACTCTGTGGCGCCCTCAAATTAAAACAAAGCCCATTAACATTACAATTGAAAATGCGTGATGAGTGGGAATAGTATTTTAATTGACACCAACATTGCTTTATACCTACTGAACGGAGACACTACCATTGCCGATTTACTCAATGGTAGGGACGTTTATGTTTCTTTTATTACCGAACTTGAACTACTTGGATACTTTGGCATTAGGGATCAGGAGCGTACTATCATAGAGGATTTATTGAATAGTTGTATAATTATAGAGCTGAATCAGGCTATTAAGGCTACCACGGTTAATATTAAGCAACAGCATAAGCTAAAACTTCCCGATGCAATAATAGCTGCGACTTCTATACATATGAATCTACCTTTTATTTCCGCCGATAAAGGGTTTGAACGCATTCCTGAATTACAATTTATCAGGTACGATATTTAGCGCAAGGCTGTTCAGGTCAAAATGGCTGAAAAAGAAATGTTTTCCGCCTCAAATTAGGTTCAAGTTGCCATTCAACTACTTTGATTTATTTGGGCGTGCCCCTCGTTTGCGGAGCCGCCCAGGCTGGGCGGCTCTACTGCTCCTCGGGTCGCTACGTTGCGCGGCTCGCTGTTGCTCGGCCCTGCGCCGCCTGTATTACGGGAGAGCGTAGTCTTGAAAACGCGTCACCAGGCGGCTTGGTCTGGCGGCTATCGCCACCACCGCTCCACATCGCTCACGCAGCCCCCCAAATAAAAAGCCGTGCCCAAAACAACTAAGTTTCAGGCACGGCAATACAATTCAAAAGTGGGCTTATTTCAGCAATAATTCCACCGCTTTTTCAAGCTGGGCATCTCGGCCTTTCATGAAATCTGCTGGCATATTTTTAACTTGGTAATCAGGCATTAACTGCTGATTTTCAAGGTAGTTACCCTTCATGTCGACCACGCCGATTTGAGGGATACCAAACACCAAGCTAGGGTCAATTTGTGTTTCCCACCACACGGCAGTAGTCGTACCAGGTACTGGCATACCCACGATTGGCCCTATACCCAATGCCTTGTAAGCCACTGGGAAAAAGTGCGCGTCAGAATAATTTCCCTCTCCAGCCAGTACTACCGATGGTTTTTGCCATTTGGATTGCGGCTCCGAGCCGATATGCTGCCCACGGGGCATCAATTTCACGTATTGCTTACCGCTGAGCAAGGTGGCTAAGTCATCGTGTAGCCAACCGCCACCGTTAAAACGGGTATCCACGATGACTGCTTCCTTATCGTTGTAGCGACCCAATAATTCTGAGTAAACCTCGCGGAAGCTCGCGCTGTTCATGCCACGCACGTGTACATAACCCAAACGACCATTCGACAGGCGCTCGGTTTCCGCACGACGTGATTTTACCCAACGCTCGTACAACAGTTCTGATTGTTGACCTAGGCTGATGGCCGCAACGCTGATGTCTTTGCGCGTTTTATCGGCCGGATTGTACACCGTTAGCAAGACTTGTTTATCGGCCTTGTGGTTTAGCATCGGGATATAATTCTGGTTCTCGGCAATCACTTCTCCATCAATTTTTTCGATAATCATACCTGCCGTGATGGGCGTGCTAGCATATTGCAGCGGCGACTTATCCATCACCTCCGCTATTTTGATACCAGGGCCTTTATGGTTATAGTCTTCAAAAAAGCCAAGGGCGGCAGTTTGATCGCCTTTTGGATTACTGTGGAAATAGCGGCAACCTGTATGTGAGCCGTTGAGCTCACCGAGTAACTCCGACATCATCTCGGCAAAGTCACGACTGTTGTTGATATGTGGCAAGAACATGGCATAGTCCTTTTTCAAGCCTTGCCAGTCGGCACCATGTAAATCAACGAGGTAGAATTTCTTGTCCACCTGGCGCCACATATGCTCGAAGAAATAATCGCGTTCGCCAGCTTTATCTAAGTACATTTCGGCTTTGAAACTAACTGGCTTCATTTTACCGTCCGATGTTTTGACTTGACTGATAGCACCATTGCTCAAGATATAAAGGGTTTCGCCCTTGCTATCCATCAACATTTGGCTAACGCCGCCTTTAAAATTGGTAATGGTTTTGACTTTGTTTTCACGGATTTCAAGCTCCCATAGGTCGGTGCCATTATCACGGCGAGCGGTGTAGTAAAGTTTTTCGCCGTCAGGGCTGAGCACGAAATCACCGATGAAGGCTGCGGAAAGCGTTAGGCGAACAATACGGTCGTGAATGGCTTTGAGCTCAAGGACGAGGTCTTTTACAGGCTCTTTTTTGTCTTCAGGTTTTGATTCGTCTTTTTTGTCACCTTCTTTCTTATCGCCTTCTTTCTTATCGCCGTCTTTTTTATCATCTTTCTTGTCATCCTCTTTCTTTTCTTGCTCTTTGAGCAAATCGAAGGCTTCTTTGCTGAGGGTAAAGCGTTTATAAGCTGGCTGGTCAAAGAACATCAAGTAGGCATCGGTTTGGGCGCCCCAGCTACCGTGTGAGCGGAATCCTTCGCGGTCACTCAGGTACAAACAAGCTTTGCCATCCATGGCCCATTTAGGGCGGTCTTCGCTGTAGCCGCTGAGACTAAGGTTTTGTACCGCTTGACTGCCATCGGCTTTCACCAGGCCAATTTCATCTACCCAGCGGGCCTTATCTATAAAGCTTACGAGGAACCATTTGCTATCTGGCGACCAGTGGTAGTGTTGGTCGCCATCGGAGTAAGAGTAATTATGGTTACCAGGCAACACGGTACGGGTTTTACCACTTTCAAGGTTGAGCACCTTGAGGGTGTTGCGTTCTTCGAGGTAAGCCACTTCTTTACCATCGGGCGAGTATGCAGGCTGGAAGGTTTCGGCAGGGATTTCAAGCAAAGCTTTTTCCGAAATCAAGTTGGCCCCGTAGAACAGTTTATCCGCAGGGTTGGCGAGGCTTGATTCATACAGGTTCCAAGAGCCTTTACGTTCTGCGGCGTAGAGTAATTTCTTGCCGTCGGGGCTAAATGATACGTTGCGTTCTTGTTCTGGCGTATTGGTGATGCGTTTGGTCATACCACCTTCCACCGCGGTGACAAATACCTCGCCACGCACGATAAAAGCGATTTCCTTGCCATCGGGCGAGAGCGCCATCTCACTGGCATTGCTGGTCATCACCTCGAAATTGACCATTTCGGGTTGGTCGAATGGCATGGTAACGGAAAGTTTCTGGGCTTTTTCGCCTTCTTTCTGTGTATAGATTTCACCATGGAAACCATAGCACAAGGTGGCGTTATTGGCTACCGACAAAAAGCGAACGGGGTGTCGTTTAAGCTGGCTAACTTGTTGTTTTCCCGCAGGGTTAGCAGGATCCATTTTCCAGATGTTGAAGGTGCCGGATTGTTCGCTCAAGAAATAGAACGATTTACCGTCAGGAGCCCAAACCGGGTTGCGGTCTTCGCCTTCAAAGCTGGTCAATTTGGTATGAGAACCATCTTTAGCCCGGTATAACCAGATGTCGCGGGTAACAGAAGACATGTGGTGTTTGCGCCAAGTATCCTCGTAACCTTTGAGGTCAATGTAGAGCCATTGCTGGCCATCTTTGTGCACAGCCAGCTCCTCGAGCGGCATGGGTAAAGCGGGGCTGGGGCGTTCGCCGGTAGTTGGTACTTGGTACAGTTGTACAAAGCGACCGTAAGGGAACTGAGTATTTTCGGGGTTCATCAAGCGGCCAGATATAAAATACACCATTTTCCCATCGGGGCTAAAGGCTTGAGGTATATCGTTGGCAGAGTGGTAAGTGAGCCTAGTGGCGGTTCCGCCCTCGGCGGGCATGGTAAAGACATCGAAGTTGCCGTGTCGGTCGGAAGCGAAGGCAATTTGTTTACCATCGGGGCTCCAAACAGGTTTATAGTTGTATACGGTGCCAATGGTGAGTGGGCGGGCAGCACCACCGCTGCTGGGTACGGTGTAGATATTGCCTTTGTAGCAAAAGGCCACCTGGCTACCATCGGGTGATATGGCCGGGTAGCGCATCCAGTTCACACTGGCTTCTTCTTGGAGAGAAGGCCCTTTAAACGCTAGGAACAACAAGCCTAGCAGGAGTAACGAAAGTTGTTTCATGATGATTCTTTTCAATGGCCAAGTTGAGCTTGACCTGGTTAGGGAAACAGGAATAAGGCTGCAAGATAATATGTGACAGCGGAGTAGATGGTATTTTTCGACACAGAACAGTATTTTGTCGGCAAATTGGTTCTCCGCGTGAGGTCAATGCCATTAAGCGTTAATTATTTTGTTTGTTTTTCAGCATTTTTCGGC